>JAIBEY010000067.1 GCA_019459525.1 Prolixibacteraceae bacterium | reverse complement strand
GCCGGCGATGTCAACCCCTGGGTGGTTGATGTGCTTGAAGGTATTGCCTGTGTTGACGAATCGGCAATAACCGTATAATCGGCCCCGGAAATCCGCGAAAGTGGAGGCGACCGTTCGGCGGTTACCGGGGGAACCAAAGTGATCAGCGACCGAATTCTGGTTAAGATTACTTCGGAACCGGGCGATAACTTTATCGACCGCATGATTGCCCTGGTTGAAGGCGCCAAACGGCAGAAAACACCCAACGAAATTGCACTGTCAATTTTACTGGCAGGCTTGTCTATCATCTTTTTGCTTGCAGTGGTAACCCTTCCGGCTTTCTTCGGATATAGTTTGACGGCTTCAGGATTGCCAATGTCGCAAAACCTGACTATTCCGGTACTGATTGCCTTACTGGTTTGCCTTATTCCGACCACCATTGGCGGTTTGCTGAGCGCCATTGGCATCAGCGGGATGGACCGGCTTTTGCAACGAAACATTATCGCTACCAGTGGAAAAGCCATTGAGGCTGCCGGTGATGTTGATGTACTTTTATTGGATAAAACCGGAACCATCACTCTGGGAAACCGGATGGCCACCAATTTTTTTCCAGCCGATGGCGTAACTGAGACCGATTTGGCACATGCCGCGCAACTTTCTTCCCTGTCGGATGAAACCCCGGAGGGACGTTCGATAGTGATTCTGGCCAAAGAAAAATTCGATTTCAGGGGGCGTGATGTCCATCAGAAAAACGCTGTTTTTATTCCGTTTACCGCTCAATCGAAAATGAGCGGGGTCGATCTGACTGATGCGAACGGAGTTATACATCAGATTCGTAAAGGCTCGTCAGAGGCTATTCGTTCGTTTGTCCATAATGGCAACGGTTTTTTCCCAAAAAAGATGGAAGAAAAAGTGGCAGAATTAGCCCGGATGGGTGCTACACCGCTAGTCGTTGCCGAAAACAATAAAGTGTTAGGGATCATTCAGCTCAAAGACATTGTGAAAGGTGGGATTAAACAGCGGTTTGCACAGTTGCGAACGATGGGAATCCGCACCGTGATGATTACCGGAGACAATGCCCTTACCGCGGCAGCCATTGCCGCAGAAGCCGGGGTCGATGATTTTATGGCCGAAGCGACCCCTGAAGATAAACTCCGCCGTATCCGTGCAGAACAGGCCAATGGCCATTTGGTCGGAATGATTGGCGATGGAACCAACGACGCACCCGCACTGGCCCAGGCTGATATTGGTATTGCCATGAACTCTGGCACTCAGGCGGCCCGCGAAGCCGGAAACATGGTTGACCTCGACAGCAACCCAACTAAACTGATTGAAGTGGTTGAGGTTGGGAAACAATTGCTGATGACCAGGGGTGCCTTGACCACGTTCAGTATTGCCAACGATGTGGCTAAATATTTTGCCATTATTCCGGCCATAGCTGTTTCGCTTTATGCAGGGAAAAATGGGATTGGCCCTTTGTCGGCATTAAATGTGATGCATTTGGGTTCTCCTGAAAGCGCCATTTTGAGTGCGGTGATTTTTAATGCACTCATCATTATCCTGTTGGTTCCACTTGCCTTAAAAGGCGTTCCGTATCGTCCGGTATCAGCAAATACTGCGCTAATCCGTAATCTGGTTATTTATGGGTTTGGCGGTATTCTTGCACCGTTTGTGGGAATCAAACTTATTGATCTGCTTATCAATTTATTTGCCTGATTATGGAATACCTGATTAAAGATCTGATCGTGCGGCTTTCGGCACGGAAGGTCAAGGAAATAGATTTAGTTGAGAAATACAAGAACGAAAACTTACACGATTTGCTCCTGATTTCAGCAGGAAAAGTAATGGAGCTGGAATATTTGATCCGTGATTTGGAAGAAATGCTCAAATACAATTCAAAAACTAAAAACTAGTAACAATGAAAACACAGATACTGATTGCAATAAAGATATTTTCGCTGCTTACCATCCTGCTCGGTGTAGCTTATCCACTGGTGATAACAGGAATAGCTCAACTCGCATTTCCGGAAAAAGCCAATGGAAGTTTAATCGTTCAGGAAAATAAAGTAGTTGGCAGCGAATGGATTGGCCAAAAGTTCGATAGCGTGGTGTATTTTTCATCACGTCCCTCAGCAACCGATTACAGCCCAATGCCTTCGGGAGGTTCTAATCTTGGACCAACAAGCTCAAAGCTCCGGCAACTGGTGGCAGAACGCCAAGCACAATTCGTTGAGTTTAATCAATTACCAGATTCTGAAGAGGTGCCTTCCGAAATGCTTTTGAGCTCTGCCAGTGGATTGGATCCGCATATATCGCCAAAAGCCGCTTTAATGCAGGTGGAACGAATTGTAAGGGCCAGGCAAATGGATAGCAGCCAAAAACAACAACTTCTGAATTTGATTACGGAATTAACGGAAGCACCCCAGTTTGGGTTATTTGGCGAGGAACGGATAAACGTACTAAACCTGAATATGAAGTTGGATAAAATCAAAAATCACGATGAATAATTTTGATGACAACCGCCCAAATCCAGATGATTTACTTGCTTCATTGAAGGTGGATGAAGAAAAAGGCAAACGGGGTAAACTGAAGATCTTTTTTGGTATGTGTGCCGGTGTGGGTAAAACTTATTCGATGCTGGAAGCTGCACACATCGAAAAAAAGAAAGGTGCCGACATTGTGATCGGGTATGTGGAAACTCACAACCGGAAAGAAACCAATGAGCTGGTGAAAGGTTTTGAGCTGGTTGCAAGGAAATCCTATACGTACAAATCAACCTCGCTGGAAGAAATGGACCTGGATGCCATTATTGCCCGGAAACCGCAGATTGTGCTGGTTGACGAACTGGCACACACCAATGTTCACGGAAGCCGCCACCTAAAACGGTTTCAGGATGTACAGGAAATTCTGGATCATGGCATTCATGTTTATACCACTGTAAATGTTCAGCACCTCGAAAGCAGGTCGGAAATAGTCGCGCAGATTACCGGAATAATTGTTCGGGAAACGATTCCGGATGATGTGTTTGAACGTGCCGACGATGTTGAACTGGTTGATTTAACTCCCGATGAACTGTTGCAAAGGCTTTCGGAAGGAAAGGTTTATGCCACAGAGCGCTCGAAAGAAGCCGTTCAGAATTTTTTCAGGAAAGGGAATATTACCGCTTTGCGCGAAATGGCCCTGCGTATTGTGGCCGACCGGGTCGATCGTCAGTTGCACGATTATATGCAGCTCAAACGAATAAAAGGGCCTTGGAAATCGGGCGTACATTTGCTGGTGGCTGTTACCTACACCGAGCAATCGACCAAATTGTTGCGTTGGGCAAAGAATCTGGCCGATATGATGGGCGGAAGTTTACAGGCTATTTATGTGGAAACTTCGCACGAACTTACTCCCAAAGAAAGCGAAGCCCTGGACAAAAACATCAACCTGGCCAAGCAGTTGGGCATTTCATTGCGGATTGTGACCAATTATGATCTGGTAAAGGCGATTGTCGATTTTGCACAAAAGGAAAATATCACACACATCATCATTGGTAAACCACGCGAACGGAATCTGATCGCCTTATTTCGTTTGGGTAATTTTGTGAATCGCCTCATCAGGTATAGCGGAAACATCGATGTGTATATTTTAGGATCAGACAACACCGTTGATGACAAGTACAAACGAAAAGCCGCGCGACCTTCATTTACGTCAAGTATAAGTCAGTACCTGATCTCGACCGCAATTGTTGCTTTTACTGCATTAGTTTGTTACCTGATTAAAAGTCTGGTTGGTTACCAGGTGGTTTCGTTTGTCCTTTTGTTTGCCGTTTCGATTCTTGCATTCTTTCTGGGAACGGGGCCAATCCTGTTGGCATCTACTTTAAGCGCACTCATCTGGAACTATTTCTTCATTCCTCCTTTTTATACGCTTCATGTTGAAAAGACAGAGGACATGCTCATGCTGATCATGTTTTTTATCATCGCACTGTTAAATGGCGTATTAACATCGCGGATTCGCAGACAGGAAAAGAAAATCAGGATCAGGGAAGAGAGGACCCATGCCCTTTACCAGTTGGCCAAAGAGCTGTCAACCGTTTCAGGAATTAATGAGGTTTTGGATTTGGCATTCAGAGATATCCAAAAATATTTCGGGCTTGAAAGTGCTGTTTTTCTGAAAGATGAAAGTGATCGTCTGGAAAGGCAACCACGACATCCATCAGCACTAAACTTAACCGAAAACGACATCAGCATTGCCCAATGGACATTCAGGCATTCGGCCAAAGCCGGAAAGTTTAGCGATACGTTACCGTCGAGCAATTATACTTTTTACCCGTTGAGAGGCAATAACGATAATATGGGTGTTATCGCAGTTCAGCATCTGCGGGTATTTACCCAGGGCGAGGAACAATTCTGGGAAGGTTTTTTACCTCAAATCTCCGGAAAAATCGAACGTGAATTTTTACGGATGACTGCCCGTACCGCTTATATCCTGAATGAATCGGATAAACTTTACAAAACACTCTTTAACTCAATTTCGCACGAGTTGCGGATTCCGGTTGCTACCATCCTCGGTGGATCGGATACGTTGATTGCCCAGGATTATTCGCCTGAATCGAGGAAAATGCTGCACGAAGAAATCAATCAGGCCGCGATACGGTTGAACCGGCTGATTGAAAATCTACTGAACATGTCGCGGCTCGATTCTGGCCGGTTGACTCCTCGAATTGACTGGTGCGACTTACACGATCTGATCAATGAAGTCATTCAAAGTTTATCGACCGAATTAAATGATTTCAATGTTGATGTGGTTTTGCCCGACGACATGCCGTTGGTTCAGTTCGATTTTGGATTAATGGAACAAGTCATTCACAACCTGTTGCTCAATGCAACCCAGCTTGCCCCGAAAGGCAGCAGCCTGCGTGTCAAGTTCTTTTACGATAACGGTTTCCTTTTTATCCAGGTGATGGATCGGGGCCCCGGATTTTCGGTTTCCGATTTGCCGATGGTTTTCAATAAATTTTACCGGGGCGAACTGGCCGTTGCCGGAGGTACAGGACTGGGATTATCCATTGTAAAAGGTATTGTTGAGGCACACAAAGGAACAATCACTGCTGAAAACCGGGCCAACGGCGGCGCTCTGTTTACAATTAAAATTCCAACAAATACGTCTGACCTGACGAACCTGCAACCCGAAAATAAAATTTAGTATGGCAGATAAAGAAGCAATTTTAATTATAGACGATGAGGTTCAAATCCGGCGGTTGCTGGAAATTACACTTTCATCCAATGGTTACAAAATCCTGTCGGCTGCCAATGGCCATGAAGGAATTTCGCAGGCCGCATCCCACGCGCCTGTTTTGATCATTCTGGACTTGGGGCTTCCGGATACCGATGGTTTTGTCGTCCTGAAAAAACTCCGAGAATGGTACCAGAAACCCATCATTATTCTTTCTGTCAGGAGTTCGGAAGACGACATTATCAAGGCGCTCGATACCGGGGCGAACGATTATCTCACCAAACCTTTCCGAACGGGCGAATTACTGGCCCGCATTCGGGTGGCTATTCGCCAGAATCAGGGGAATGGCGAAAATCCACGATTCAGTTTCGGCTCGCTGGAAATTGATCTGTCGAGTCATCTGGTTCGGAAAAACAATGAAATTCTGAAACTGACTTCGACTGAATTTTCGCTGCTGTCCTTATTTGCCAGGAATGAAGGACGGGTGTTGACCCATCATTACATTTTGAAAGAGGTCTGGGGAATGGGGTATATCGATCAAACCCAATACCTGAGAGTTTTTGTAGCCCAGTTGCGGAAAAAAATTGAAGACAATCCGGCGAAACCCAAATTGCTGATTACCGAATCGGGAATTGGGTACCGGTTTGGAAATTAAGGAAAAATACGATTACCATTATTCAGGATTTAAACAAAATAGAATAGTAGAAATTGACTTTAAAATAGCAAAAGATCAATGAAAATTTAATCAATATGCCAGAATCTTCTTCTCATTCAAGCTTAAACAAGGTAACCTTTGCCGGATTAATAATAACACTTGGAATCGTTTACGGTGATATTGGCACCAGCCCTTTGTATGTGGTTAAAGCCATTACTTCCGGAGCCGAAATGTTTGATAAACTTCTGGTTTACGGAGGTTTATCCCTGGTTTTCTGGACACTTACCCTGCAAACGACCCTGAAGTATATTCTGATTACGCTTCGTGCTGATAATCATGGCGAAGGTGGGATTTTTGCGCTGTATGCGCTGATGAAGAAAAAGACGACCTGGGCAGCTATAATCACCCTGATTGGAGGTTGCGCACTTTTGGCCGATGGGGTAATTACTCCCTCAATTACAGTAACTTCGTCCATCGAAGGATTGCGGCTGATAAATCCTGAAATACAGGTTATTCCGGTAGTTCTTTCTATTCTGACCGCCCTGTTTTTCATTCAGCAATTTGGCACCAAATTCATCGGGAAATCGTTTGGCCCAATGATGGTAATCTGGTTTTTGATGCTGGCAACGCTTGGCTTTACCCAAATTATAAACTATCCGGAAGCGTTGAAAGCCATTAATCCTTATTATGCTTTTGACTTCCTGACCAATTACCCCAAGGGTTTTATTCTTCTGGGTGCAGTATTCCTGTGTACGACCGGGGCCGAAGCACTCTATTCTGATTTGGGTCATTGCGGGATAAAAAACATACGCATTTCGTGGATTTTCGTAAAAATTTCGCTGCTCCTGAACTATTTCGGGCAGGGAGCCTGGCTAATGAACCACCCCATTCCGGTGGAAGACTTGAATCCATTTTATTCCATGATGCCAACATGGTTTCTTATTCCCGGTATTTTAATTTCAACTGCAGCCGCAGTAATTGCCAGCCAGGCCTTAATTACAGGCTCATATACGTTAATCAGCGAGGCGGTGTCACTCAATTTCTGGCCAAAAATCAAGGTATTACATCCAACCGAAATTAAAGGCCAGGTTTATATTCCATTTATTAACTGGTTGCTGTGGGTTTCCTGTTGTTTTGTGGTCCTGTTTTTTCAGGAATCATCGAGTATGGAAGCGGCATACGGCCTTTCCATCACCATTACGATGATTATGACCTCCATGCTTTTGCTGCATTATTTGCATCAGCGAAAAGTCAGATTAGTATTACTTATTCCGCTGTTTATGTTGTTTGGAACAATAGAAGGTTCTTTCCTGTTGGCCAACCTGAATAAATTTTCTCATGGAGGCTGGTTTTCCCTGATGCTCGCATTCGTATTTTCCCTGATTATGGTTGGATGGTTTTTCGGCCGCAAAATTAAAAACAGGCACATCAGTTTTTCAAACCTCAACAAATACCTGCATTTATTCGAAGACCTCAGTAAAGACAATTCAATTCCGCCAATGGCTACCAACCTGGTTTATATTATCAAAGCGAACCATACCTATCAGATTGAGTCGAAAATCATGTATTCTATTTTCAGCAAGCAGCCCAAACGTGCCCAGACGTATTGGTTGCTGCATGTTGACAACACCAACGAACCGGAAACTTTTAGCTACGAGGTTACCCAAATAATTACCGGTACTTTAATCCGCGTTGATTTCCATCTGGGATTTAAGATTGAGCCGCGAATAAACCTTTATTTCAAAGAAGTTTTAAAAGATATGGTCGCCAACGGCGAAATTAAACTGACCAGTTCTTATGAATCGCTGAAGAAACATTTTTATCCCGGGGATTTCCTGTTCGTAAATCTGGATCGTATCATGACCCAGGATTATGAACTGTCGCCCTGGGAAACCATTATTATGGGACTGCACGAATTTACCCGCTGGATCAGCATTAACGATGTAAAAGCTCTTGGACTTGACAGCAGTTGTGTGATTGAAGAAAAAGTACCTATTTCCATTGAACGGCCACTCAACCGAAATATCAGGCGGATGGAACAGGCGGAATAAGCAGTTGTTGAGAATTGACCAAGGCAAGTTTGTTCAATAACTGATGTGAAATTTTGGAGTACACGACCGTTAAAGCTTATTCCTATTACTGAACCAATCTGGTTTTATCCTGTTTATAAAGAAGAAACAGGTAATCATTTTAATTTTTGTTTATCTATTTTGATATATGCTTAAACAAAAAGATATTTTCCTTGTTTCTACATTAAAGTTTTAATTAAGGAGGGTTAGACATGAAAGTTAACGGATTTTTGAAAACAGAAACGGCGAAACCAAGATTGAATGGTACACATTTGCCTTTAAATAATGATTACAACGGACACGAATTGATTGGTGATAACCATGTTGCTACTTCGCTGGAAACTCCGATGCGTGATGATGCTTTTTTACTTAGCGATGAGCAGAAAATGGTTTTGATTGAAGACCGGTTTCGCGATATCATGAACGTTTTAGGTCTCGATTTAACCGACGACAGCCTGAACGGAACGCCTCACCGGGTTGCTAAAATGTTTGTGAAAGAGATTTTCTCGGGTCTTAATCCTGAAAATAAGCCAAAAATTTCGGTATTCGATAATAAATTTAAGTATGGCGAAATGCTGGTTGAAAAAAATATTAACCTGAATTCGACCTGCGAACATCACTTTTTGCCGATTATCGGGAAAGCGCATGTGGCATATGTGTCGAGCGGACAGGTTGTTGGCTTGTCGAAAATAAACAGGGTAGTCGATTATTTTGCACGTCGCCCGCAGGTACAGGAGCGATTGACTGTACAAATTGCCAACGAATTAAAGCGAATCCTGAAAACGGAGGATGTAGCAGTGGTGATAGATGCCCGCCATTTGTGCGTTTCCTCCAGGGGAATTAAAGATGAAGGAAGTTCAACGATAACCGCTGAATATGGTGGCGTTTTTAAAGATCCGCGCCGCAAAGAGGAGTTTCTGAAATATTTATCGTTGAGTGTTTAGGTTTATTTGAACAGACCATTCATTGTGAAACAGACATACGTTTAGACAACAAAAGCCTTTCCCCGGATTGGCTTTTTCTTTTTTACCAATAGGGCAAGCCGGAATTTTTTGTTCATTTGCCCTTTCTAAAACGAATTGAAGATGGACGGAAGAAAACGATCGGATGTAAAACCGGGCTTGCTGGTGAATATTGTGCAGAAGCACCACCAGCGCACAGGAGAATTAACAGAAGGGATAGTGAAAACACTGTTGACCAATTCTCCGAATCACCCTCATGGAATAAAAGTCAGGCTCGAAACCGGTGAAGTTGGCCGGGTTCAGGAAATTCTGGATGAAGAATAGCATTCAAACCATATAAATCAGGGACTAAAATTACCTGTACGATTGGATTTTATGGAAGTTATTTCGACAAATATTGCAAAACCTGCTATCATTCAGTGGCTTGGTGAGGAGGTTGAGACCGGCATTTATAAATATGCTGTTGAAACACCAATCTTTCTGGGTCCGGAAGATGTTGAAAACGATCATGTGCTCGATCGCCGGTACCATGGCGGGGCCGATAAAGCTTGCTACTTGTATTCTGCCGATCATTATCCGTTCTGGAAAGAGAAATACCCCGATTTGGAATGGAGATGGGGAATGTTTGGTGAGAATTTAACCGTCAGCGGATTGAATGAGGCTGAAATCAGGATTGGTGATCGTTTTCAGATTGGTGAAGCTGTTGTTCAGGTTACCCAGCCACGGCAGCCTTGTTTTAAATTGGGTGTCCGGTTTGGCGACCAGACGGTAGTTGATGATTTTTGGAACGCTCCGTTCCCCGGTGTTTATGTTCGTGTTATTCAGGCAGGTCAAGTGAACAAAGGCGATACGCTGCGTTTACTTGAGCGGAACGAAGAAAGCCTTTCCCTTAGCCAGATTTTCTCCATTTTTAGAGCCAACCGAACAAATGTTGAGTTAATGAATAAAGCGCTTGAAGAACCGTTTCTGGCTGAATCGTGCCGGAAGAATATTCGGAAAATATTGCAGCAGAATTAGTTATTTGTGTTTAGGCATAAAGACTGACGATTGGTTTAAAACCCCAAAGGATCATGGTCCTTGTGCATCCTGGCGGGTAAAAAAAAATCAAAAACAGGCGGTAAGCAAATCAGGTAATTTTGTGGTGTTTAGTTACAAGAGGTCTAAGAATTTTAACCTCTTTTGTCCTATTGGATGTCGATTTCGAGCATTCGGGTTAAAATAAAATGCAAAAAGAATAAAATACCGGAAGTTATTCCTACCCTGTTTTTTTTCCTTTGTTCATAGCAGTCGGAGTTTGTTCGTTCAGGAATCCATATGGGAATAACTGCGTAACAGGCTTCCACAGGAGTACTCCCGATTTGTTGAAAATTGAGGATGGTGCACTGCTTGAATTTTTAAACCAAACCAATAGCTAATGATACGACAATTTTATTCCACTATTGCCATTTGCATTTTTATCGTTCCTTTTTTATTTACAGGTGCCTGCAAAAAATCGGAGAGGCAGCTTACCTCAACCGAAAAGGTTTTATCATCGGACTGGAAAATGCAACCCGCCGACAAGCTGACGGGGATGGACGAAAAGTTAATTGCCGAAAACGGGTTCGACACCCAATCGTGGTACGATGCCATGGTGCCCGGAACAGTGATGGGCGCCCTGTCAACCAATAAGCTAATTGAGGATGCCACTTTTGGTATCAACATGCAGAAGGTTGACGTCGCACAGTTCAAACAACCCTGGTGGTTCAGCACGACCTTCAAACTTACTGCCGACGAGCTGAAAAAAGATGTTTCGCTTCGCTTTAACGGGATCAACTACCGCGCTGATTTATGGGTGAACGGGAAAAAAGTGGTCGGCATGGATACCTTTGCCGGAACTTACCGGATGTTTTCGTTTAACATCAATTCCTACATTCAGGAAGGCGAAAATACGGTGGCCTTGAAAATGCTGCAACATGCTGACGGTGAATATTCTATTGGCTTTGTTGACTGGAACCCTCTGCCACTTGACCGGAATCTGGGTATTTACCGCGAAGTTTTTCTTGAAATCAACGATGGCATAAAAATCCGTAATCCGTTTGTTTATTCAAAGGTTGATACTGTAAGTAAAAGTGCCGCCGACCTGTTCATTCAAACTGAAATTGTGAACAGTTCCGATCAACCAATCGACGGGATTGTGCGTGTTGATTTTGAGGTTGGTCAGGTTGAAAAAAAGGTTACTGTTCCGGCCAACGACACGTTGCACTGCGTGTTTAATCCAGAAGATTTTAGTCAGCTTTCAGTAAAAAATGTAGAACTCTGGTGGCCCAACGGGATGGGTAAGGCGAAATTGTATCAGCTCAAAACCGAGTTTATTGCCGGAAATAAAACAATGGATCGGGTGGAGAAAAAATATGGAATCCGCGAAATACGAAGTTATCTGAATGCCGATAAAAATCGCACGTTTGAAATCAATGGCAAATTTGTGTTGCTAAAAGGCGGTGGTTGGGCTGATGATATATTCTTACGCGATACACGTAAATCGGTTGAATCGCAGATGCGGTACATTCAACACATGAAACTGAACAGTATTCGTTGCGAAGGCTTCTGGGGGAAAGATGAAAACCTGTATGAATTGTGTGATGAATACGGCGTTTTGGTGATGATTGGCTGGAATTGCCATTGGGAATGGGAGGAATACCTGCTAAAACCAACCCATGAAAAATACGGCGGCGCCGTTACTCCTGAAGACATTGATTTGCTTGCAGCATCATGGAAAGACCAGATGCTGTGGCTGAGGAACCATCCGAGTATTTATGTGTGGATGCTGGGCAGCGACAAGCTCCCGCACCCTGACCTGGAGCGAAAATACATCGATTTATTTGCCAAATATGATCCATCGCGTACCTACATTACTTCTGCCGGTGGTGCCGGTACCGAAAACAACAACATTGTTGCCGAGGTTCCGCTGGTCAGCGATATCAGCGGGCCAACCGGTATGAAAATGTTAGGACCCTACGCCTGGACCCCGCCTCATTACTGGTTCACCGATACCAATCTGGGGGGAGCTTATGGCTTCAACACCGAAACCTGTCCGGGAGCAAGCATTGCGCCGTTAGCGTCGCTGAAGAAAATGATGCCCGAAGAAGCCCTTTGGCCCATCGACAGAAAATATTGGGAATACCACACCGGGCGTAACCAGTTTACTTCGCTCGACCGCGATATCAATGCCATCAATGCCCGTTACGGAAAATCATCTGATGTTGAAGAATTTGCTTACAAAGCGCAGGTCAATAATTACGAAATTATGCGTCCGCAGTTCGAGGCTTTTATTGCCCACAAACCTAAAAGTACCGGTTTGGTGCAATGGCAACTGAACTCGGCCTGGCCCAAACTAATCTGGCAATTGTACGATACATATTTGCAACCGAACGGTTCATTCTACGGCGTAAAAAAAGCCTGTAACCCGCTCCATGCCATCTACCGCTACGGGTTCGACGATATTTATCTGGCTAACGAAGATTTACAGACTGTCAAAAACCTGACAGTTAAAATCCGCATATTCGATATTAATTCGAAAGAAATTTTTGCCGATCAGTGGCAGGGTGAAATTCCTTCCAACATTTCGAAGTTCATTTATAAACTTCCTGAAATTAAAAACCTGACCGCGGTTTATTTCCTCGATTTACGGATTTTCAATCAGGAAAATAAAGAGTTGGATAACAGCATTTACTGGTTGTCGCAAAAGAAAGATGTGCTGGATTATGAAGCTTCCAAAAAACTGGAATGGCCATTCTACACGCCAACCAGCCAGTTTGCTGATTATACGGCGCTGGACCGTCTGCCCAAAGTGAAGATGGAATACCAATATGATTACACGAAAGATGACCAGTTCGGTAAAATTAAACTGGCAGTAAAAAATCCATCCGAAGCGATTGCGTTTTTTAACTTCATGGATGTGATTGATCCGCAAACTCAATCTCCCATTTTGCCCATTTATTGGGACGACAATTATGTGACTTTGTTGCCGGGAGAAAGCCGCACTTACGAAGCCAAATTTTTCCTTTCCGACTTTAAGGGCGAAAAACCTATGCTGGAAATTCGGGGCTGGAATGTGGATAAAACAACCGTTAACTAATCTGAATATGGAGAACAGCAGATATGCAGTAGGGATTGACCTGGGCGGAACGTTCATCAAGTTCGCCCTGGTTGCCGAGACAGGGGAAATTAGTTTTACCAGTAAGCTTTCAATTGGCGCTTCGGCCACCCGCGACGATATTTTAGCGACGATTCGCAAAGCCATTGAATTGACGATTGCAAATGCCACTCAAAACGGGATTTCCGTTTCCGGAATTGGGATCGGTTCGCCCGGAGTTTGCTGCGAAGGGATTGTCGTTGGCGGCGCCGACAACCTGAATGGTTGGGTGGACGTTCATCTGTCAGAAATATTTTCAGCCGAATTTAAGTTGCCTGTCCTTATTGATAACGATGCCAATGTGATGGGATTGGGCGAGGCTGTTTACGGGGCCGCCAAAGATTGTTCGGATGTGATTTTCCTGACTGTGGGTACCGGAATTGGCGGCGCCATTGTGGCCGACGGAAAACTCTACGGTGGTTACAAAAACCGTGGCACCGAAATGGGCCATGTTACCATCGATCACAAAGGGATAGCTTGCAACTGCGGCGGAAGAGGATGTCTGGAAGCTTATGCTTCAACCGCGGCTTTGCTTCGTCGGTATGCCGAAGTTTCCGGAAAAAATGAAAGCGAACTCGATGGATTTTACCTGGTTCAGAAATTTAAGGAAGGAGAGGAGGCTGCCGTAAAATGTATGGAAGAACATACCGATTATCTGGGGCATGGAATCGCAGGATTCATCAATACGTTTGCCCCACAGAAGGTGGTTATTGGTGGCGGTATTTCAGAATCGGGCCAATTTTATATGGATATGATTAAAAAATCGGCAATGAGTTATGCCATGCCCGATTGTGCTGCCAATACCGATGTGGTTGGCGCCACTTTGGGAAATCAGGCAGGGTGTCTGGGCGCAGCATCGCTCATATTTAAAAATTGCTAAAAATTTCAAACATTGCTAAATCGGTTTTGCTATGAAGAGAAACTATGGAATTGTACTGTTGATCATGTTTATTTTTTTCGTGATCTCCTTTCTTACCAATATTATCGGGCCTTTGGTTCCCGAAGTTATCAAAGGATTTAGCGTGAGTAAGGGAATGGCCGGATTGCTCAATTTTTCATTTTTTATTGCTTACGGTGTCATGTCGATCCCGGCAGGGATGCTGACCGAAAAATACAAGGAAAAAAAGGTTTTAACTCTGGCATTTATTCTGGCAACAATCGGGGCGTTCCTATTTTCCTTTTTTCCAAGCTTTCCGGTTTACCTTATTTCGTTGTTCCTGATTGGGATGGGAATGTCCATTCTTCAGGTGGCCATAAATCCATTGCTCCGGGTTTCCGGAGGTGAGGAAAATTTTGCGTTTACTTCGGTGCTGGCACAGTTGTTCTTTGGTGGGGCATCTTTTCTGAGTCCGCTTCTGTATTCCTACCTGATCACAAACCTGAATGCCGGTAATACGTCGAATATATTGCTTTCGACCATGAACGGGCTGGTTCCCGAAAATCTGAAATGGGTGTCCATTTATTGGATTTTTGCCATCATCGCTATTGCTATGGTTGTGGTGGTTTCACTTGTCCGGCTTCCCAAAGTCGATCTGAATGAAGAGGAGAAAGTCGGTAATTTTAGCACCATTGTCGAGCTTTTTAAGAACAGACATGTGGTGCTTTTTTTCTTTGGGATTATGGCTTATGTGGGAACCGAGCAGGGAGTTGCCAGTTGGATTTCGCAATTTTTGTCTGATTACCACGGCATGAACCCGGAAGTTGAGGGCGCAAAGGCTATTTCGCAGTTTTGGCTGTTACTTACGCTGGGTTGCATCTTAGGGCTTGGCTTACTGAAACTGATGGACAGTAAACTGGTTTTACGCATCTTTTCTCTAGGAGCTATGATTTCGCTTGCTACGGCATTGATTACCAGCAATGGAATGGTTGCCTACTACGGTTTTATCGGGGTAGGATTCTTTGCGTCAGTGATGTGGTCGGTCATTTTCTCTCTGGCCCTCAACTCGCTGAAAAATAATCATGGTGCTTTTTCCGGAATACTCTGTTCGGGGATTCTTGGTGGCGCGGTGGTGCCGCTCATCGTTGGGCTAATAGGCGATGCTTTTGGTCTTCGTATTGGTATGTCTTTCGTCTTTCTTACTCTTTTATACATTTTCAGTATTGGCTTTTGGGCGCGTCCGCTGATTAATAACAAAACGATCAGCCTTAAAGCTGAAAATAAATCGTGATGGTATTCGGATAAACAAATACGCTGGCGTAAACAACTTAACCTTAATAAATTATGACAACATTAGCAATCTTGGGCGGAAGTCCGGCCCGTGACACGAAAACCCATCCGTGGCCCAAGTGGCCGGTATGGGACGAAAAAGAAGAAAAAGCTTTATTAGAGGTACTAAATAGCGGCGTGTGGTCGTACAACGGACCAAAAGAAACCGAATTCAATAAAAACTTTGCTGAATATACCGGCACCAGGTATGCACTTTCTGCCGCCAATGGAACCGTAACCTTACAAATGGCGTTGGAGGCCTGTGGCGTGGGTATTGGCGACGAAGTGATTTTGCCCGGACTTACCTGGCAGGCTACGGCAGCAACCATTTTGGATGTGAATGCAACCCCAATCCTGGTTGATGTTTGTGAGGATACCTGGTGTATTGATCCGAAAGAAATGGAGAAAGCCATTACACCGCGGACAAAAGCCATTGTGGTGGTTCATTTGTATGGCTGTTTTGCCGATATGGATGAGGTGATGCGCGTTGCCAGAAAGCACAACCTGTATGTGATTGAAGATTGCGCCCACAAACATGGTGGCGAATGGAATGGCCAGAAAGCTGGTAGCATTGGCGATATCGGCAGTTTCAGCCATCAGTTATCGAAGCACCTGACTGCTGGCGAAGGTGGAAGTTTGACCACAAACAGCTTCGAGTTGTTTGAACGGCTGGATGCGCTTCGCAATTGTGGCCGCCGCCCCGAACCTCAAAATGCTTCGGGTGCCGACAAGGGCGAAGGCCAATATTTTGATGCCGGAAATTTTCTGCAATCGGGAAACTATCGGATAACCGAATTCCAGGCTGCTATCCTGATTGAAGCGTTGAAGCGGTTGCCGGAGCAGAATAAAGTCCGCGATGAAAATGGTATTTACCTGAACTCTTTATTGACTGGTATCCCCGGGGTAATGCCGATGAAACGCGATGCCCGCGAAACGAAGGAAGCTTATTTCAATTTTTCATTCCGGTACAATCAGGCTGAATTTAAAGGCCTTCCGGTGCAAAAATTCCGTACTGCATTAACGGCAGAGTTGGGCATCGACGTTGCCGCAAGTTATATCCCGCTCAATAAATGTTCGTTGTATGTGCCTCTGACTAAACCGGCGCGCCACAAACTCAGCGACGAATACTGGGCAGCTATCGATCCGGCGAGGTTTGATTTACCCGTTTGCGACAAAATTCATTTCGAAAGTTCGGCCTGTATCCACCATAAAATACTGATGGGAACCAAAGCTGATATGGATTTAATTGCTGCCGCCATCCGAAAAGTTTACGATAATGCAGAGCTACTCTAGCCTGAAATTTTGAATCGTATGGAAAAGATAAAAGTAGCTCTTGTAGGAGCCGGTTATATAGCCAATTACCATGCCCGCGGGCTTCAATCTATTCCCGGGGTAGAGCTTGCTGCAGTGGTTGCCGGTTCGTTACAGACGGCTCAGGATTTTGCAGCCAAATACAATATTGACAGGGCTTTCGACAGCATTGACCCGGTTGTGGAACGCTCGGATATTGACGCAGTGGTTATTGCCACGCCCAATAAATTTCATGCGCCGTATGCCATTGATTTTCTGAAAAGCGGCAAGGACGTTTTTTTGGAAAAACCCATGGCCATGAGTTACGAAGAAGGTTTGACGGTGAAAGAAAATGCTGAGTCCAACGGCCGCGTGGTGATGGTTGGACACATGTGGCGGTTCGATACCGATGTAAATTACATCAAAGGAATTGTTGATGCCGGTCAACTTGGCCGCATCTTAAAAACCAAAGGTTACGGAATTCATGAAAACTGGGGGCCGGCAGGTTGGTTCTCGAATAAAGAACTGGCCGGAGGAGGCGCTTTGGCCGATATGGGCGTTCATGCCATCGACACAGCCCGTTACGTTTTGGGTGATCCCAAGCCCACAAAAGTTTACGCAAAAATTGGTACATACTACGGAAATTACGACGTGGATGATTCTGGTATCGTGATGATTTCCTGGGACAATGGGGCTGAATCAATCGTTGAAAGTGGCTGGTGGCAACCTCACATGGATGGCCCAGAAGCTGGAACCGGATTTTACGGAACGAAAGGCTATGGAAGTGTTTTCCCAACTTTCCTGAAGATGAAAGTGGGCGATGCCCCCGGACGTTTCGATGCCAAATTACCGGTTCGAACTGAACATTGCGAACAAGGCATGTACACCCGTCAAATGGAGCATTACATCCATTCGGTTAAAACCCGTAAGGAACCAGCTCCCGGAATGACAGAAGGTTTAATCATACTCCGGATTGTTGATGCGGCTTACAAGTCATCGGAAACCGGCGAAGTTGTGAATCTGTAATAATTAACTTTTAACACCTTTAACCCAAAAAATCAATATGACTAACCAAAAACAATATCCACTTTGGCTATTTATCCTTTTCCCAGCGATAACCATGTTGCTGGGCTGGGGCCTTCGGGGTTACATTGGTGGCGGCCCTTTTGGCGCTATGATTCCCGGGGCTATGGTTGCCCTGAGTTTGGCTATGTTACTTAAACTTTCAGTAGAAATGACTTCGGTTCTGGTCGTTTTTGCCGCTGTTGGAATTGGCCTCGGTGGTGAAATGACTTACGGACAAACGCTTGGTTTTCTTCGTAATCAGGAAACCATGTGGTGGGGGACTTTAGGAACTACGGTAAAAGGTGCTGTTTGGGGATTACTCGGCGGAACTGTTTTGGCGTTAGGATTAATTTATAAAAAACTGCCGAAAAAGACCGTAATTGTTGCTTATTTACTAATGCTGGCCGGGATGCTGGCCGGTTTCAAGCTGATCAACCAGCCCATGTTGGTTTATTTTTCGGACCCGGCAAAACCCCGGCCCGAATCGTGGGGCGCTTTGCTTATTGGGGCTCTAGCCATGTTGGCTTATTTGAAATATAAACTTGAATCAGTTGATTTTAAGATTATTGCCCGTATAGCTTTATGGGGGCTTATAGGAGGTGGATTAGGTTTTGGGCTCGGCGGCTTCTGGATGGTAATGGGTAGTTATTTGCCAAAAGATGTGACTTTTGACAGTTGGAAAGCTATGGAATTTACCTTCGGAATGCTGTTTGGGGCAAGTTTGGGTTTAGCTGTATGGCTCAGCCGGAAGGAAATGGATTTACAAGGAGCCAGTCCTTCTGCTGAGCCATCTTTTACTTCAGGACAGATCTGGAAAGAAGCTGTACTAACGCTTTTGCTGGCATTGCTAATCTTTTGGGTTATGCCTGAATATTTGGATCAGATTGTTGATGAAGGATACACGCAAGGCAGTTTTGTCATGCTCAATGGAATTGATCTGGCTAAAATGCTTAGCAACTTTGCTTTTTATGGTTTTATCCTGATTTTGGCCGTCATCCGTTTCCCAAACCTGGCCTGGCAGGTGGGTATCACACTTACTTTTTGTTATGCCTCCATTGATTTTATGCAGGAATTTTACCCTGAAGTTCCTGCCAATTCACCTTTCACAAGCTATTTCTTACTGATTTTCCTGATGGTTTGGATCGTTGGGCTTTTAACAGCTTATTTCCAACGTCATCGCCAGATGCTTCGGCATATGTTTTTGCTGCTGGTTTGGTCGTGTATGGTCGTTGCCTTTTTGCGGCTCGGATTTTTTGAAAAGGCTTCAGCTATTTCAGGATTATCAGTTACAAAACTAATCGTAGGTAAGTTCTTTGTTCATATCGTGTTTGCTTTGTCAGCCTGGTATATTTCCTGGGTTTCGATCAAAAAAATGAATGAATCAAACTAAGTTACAACACATGAAAAAATCAGGATTTGGATTTGTTTTATGCTTAGTATTCCTGATTTTCAGTAATCCTTTTCTCGGTTTAGCTCAAAAAGAAAATCAGGAACCGGATTTCAGAAAAGCCCGGCATGGCGTTTATGTGCTGGCTCATCGGGGCGCTCACAACGGCATCCCCGAAAATACACTTGCCGCCTACCAGAAGGCCATCGATCTGGGTTGCGATTTTGTAGAGATTGATGTCCGTACGACCAAAGATGGTCAGTTCGTAAGCATGCACAATTCAACAATCGATAGTTATGTCGATGGCAAAACTGGTAAAGTCAACGAAATGACTCTGGCCGAAATCCGGTCGCTTGACGTTGGTAGTCGGGTGGGCGAACAGTGGAAGGGGACACAGGTTCCGACTTTCGAAGAAATACTGCACTTGTGCAAAGGGAAAATAGGCATTTATCTCGACCTGAAAGATGCACCTGTCCCTGCCTTGGTCGGGCTCATCCGGAAGTATGAGATGGAACGCGATATTATCTGGTACATTCCGGCATCTTACATAGCTGTAATCAAACAGCTTACCGATATTTGTCCGGAATGTATTCTGATGCCAGATCCCGGTTCGGAGAAGAATGTGGATGTTGTTTTAAGTCAGGTTAAAACATCAGCAATTGCCACCGATATGGATGAATTAACCAGTAGTTTTGTCGAAAAAGCGCACCAGCACAACGTCATGGTTTTTGTTGATGAAAAGGAGGGGACGGAAGGGGAATGGGCCCGGATCATGGAATGGAAAACCGATGGCATACAAACCGACCAACCTGAGAAACTGATTTCATTCCTGGAAAAGCGGAAGCATTAACTTGGTAAACCGGAAAAGATGAATAAAAAGACTTGGTTTGTTGCTTTGGCACTGTCGGTTTTTATTGCACTGACCGCAGTTCTTTTTCATTATCCCGTGCATATCCAGAATGCACTGACCATGCAACCTGAACCCGGCTTTGATGTTCACGTTTCTGGCTGGCGTACGTTTTTTGAGCCATTTCTGGGTGTTTTGCTGTATTTCAACCGGGCTTTTTATGCGATTGAGGAATTCATCGTTTTACTTTACTGGTTAGTTGGCCTTTTTGTGGTTTTTGCGTTTGTTCAGGGTTTCAGCCTGAAAGATAAAAAGCAGTTGAAACCGTTTTTTGCAGGCCGACTGATTAGCCTCATCACCCTGGTTGGCTTGTGGTTTGCGGTTTTTGTGCTTATCATTTTTATTCCACTGCCCAACGACCGGATTGTAAATAAAACCACCAATTGGGTGCTGGTAACAACTCATGCGCATACCGAATTTAGCCACGATGGACTGATTTCTCAGGAAGGGTTGCTTAAATGGCATCAGCGAAATGGGTTCGACGCATTTTTTATTACCGAACACAACAACCACAACCGCACCCTGGAGTTTGTAAATTCGCGCCTGAACCGAAATTTGCCGGGCGAACCGGTAGTTTTTTGCGGCGAGGAGTTTTCGGGGAGTAATCATTTGAGTTTGCTGGGATTAAAAACCGATTTCGGCACCAAAGGGTTGCCCGATTCGGTGGTGGTAGCCAAAGCCCGTTCCGAAGGTGCTGTTGTTCTCGTTAATCACTGGTTCGATGGCGAACGAAAAACACTTGAATATTACCGCGACCTTGGCGTTGATGGTTTCGAAATTGAAAACACCGCAAGCGATAAACGATACAACCGCGAGGTTTATCGGCGGATTAAAACCTTTTGCGAAAATAACGGGCTGATCCTGAATGGGGGCCTCGATTTTCATGGTTACGGAAGCGCCTGTACCCTGTGGAATGCTTTTGAAATCCCGGGCTGGAAGAACCTGGATGATCAGGCTAAAGAGGAAGCTATTCTGAATAGCATCAGAACCCGCGACCAAAATAAACTGAAAATACTTTTGCTGAACGACCGGCCTTATTACGACAAGGAAAACCTGCTTTTTAGCCCGGTTGTAACCAGTTTCAATTACTTCAGGACACTGAATTTTTTACAGGTTATTTCGTGGGTTTGCTGGATTTTCCTGATTGCATTCGTTTATATCCGGATAACTTCAACCCCTGAACTTACCCGAAAAATGACTTGCTGGCGCGTTTTGCCGTTAGCCGGAATGGTGGCCGCTATATTTCTGATCAGTCTCGGATTCATTTATTTTTTCAGGAACCAACAGTTGGCGGATTTTACTGAAATGTACCTGGTTTATGGACGAATCTTGTGCCTTTCCGGCTTCGCACTACTGATTTTCTCGGGAGTCGTTTGGTATTTCAGTGTTTTCAAAAAAAAGGTGGAGTAGCTTTGATCGAACCAACTTATACTGACTTTAAAAAGCGCACATGACGAAATTTAATTTGATGTTGATCGTACTTGTTGCTTTGGCCGTTTTAGCCCAGGCGCAAAACGAAAACATACTCCGGAAAGGGATTAAACAGCGATTGGATAGCGAAACAGCTCCCGCACCCGATTACAGCGATTTAAATTATTGGGCGGCATCTCCGTTTAAGGATGATACCAGTGATAAAATTCCTGATTTTTTGAAAGACAAAACCAGAGATGCCCGCGCTGATGTATTTTTTATTCATCCAACATCCTATTTTGGGGAGGAAAAAACTTCGCCGTGGAACGCCGATCTGCGTGATACCACTGTTAACAGCACCACCGATAACTTGTCGATATTGATGCAGGCGACCGTATTTAATGGCAGTTGCCGGGTTTTTGCACCCCGCTACCGTCAGGGAAATATGGAAGCTTTTTATGTTTTCGATACGCCTGAAGCCAAAGCGGCATTTGATCTGGCTTACAACGACGTGAAAGCTGCTTTTCTATATTTTCTGAAACACGAGAACAAAAACCGTCCGGTTATTATTGCTTCACATAGCCAGGGAAGCCTTCATGCCATTCGGTTGTTGCAGGAGTTCTTCGATGGAAAACCGTTGCAAAAACGATTGGTTTGTGCTTATGTGGTCGGTTATCAAGTCAAAAAAGATGCGTTTAAGAAACTACCGGTAGGAGTACGGCCTGATCAAACGGGCTGTTGGGTTGGGTGGCGCGCCTATGCCAAAGGGGAAATCGCGAAAGGTATTGCGGCCGAAAACGGAAACTCGGTTTGCATCAATCCGCTTACCTGGACGGCTTCTGAAGAATGGTCTTCGCCCGAACTCCATCAGGGGATTATGGCTGGTTTTGAATCGATTGTCCCGCACACTGTTGGGGCAGGAATTGAACCCTCATCGAAGATTTTGTGGATTGATACTCCAGTTGTGCTGGACGAGAAAAAGGGCAGGCTTAAAAATTATCATGTTTGGGATTACAATCTTTTCTGGATGAATATCAGGGAAAATGTAAAGCAGCGCATTGATGCCTATTTCAGTCGTTAAGCCGAACACCCAATCTGGGTTCAATTTCCGGAAGGGTTAATTTTTAACGTGCTTTATTCAAAATAACCGAAGTATTTGGCATCAGTCAGTTATACTTTTAGCTGGAAACCTGATCAGGTAATTGTATATTTATGTGCCAGTAAAAATGGTATATAAACAGATCATATACGTCCTATGAAACAATCGAAAATCATAAAATTAGTCCTGTTATTGGTGTTGTCAGTCATTGAAATAGCTGGATTCAGTCAGGAAAATTTCCTGTGCCAGGGTAAATACTGGACAGAAGATCAGGGAAATCTGATGATGAAAAAGTTTGCTTCGGAATGGAATAGTCTTGATTCATGGGAAAAAAGGGCCGATGTTATCCGCAAGGGAATAATCACAGGCATGAAACTGGACCAGATGCCGAAGGTTACCGGCGATATTAAACTGATTGTTACCAAAACCCACCAGGGAGATGGATATGTTGTTGAAAATGTTGCTTTTGAAAGTTTTCCCGGATTTTATGTAACCGGCAACATTTATCGTCCGGTCAATCCGGATAAAAAATGTGCAGCTATTTTAAGTCCGCACGGACATTGGGCTAACCGCCGGTTGACGGCCGAGGTTCAGGCCCGATGTGCTGCCTTAGCCCGGATGGGAGCCATCGTATTGGTGTATGATATGGTTGGTTATACCGATTCGAAACAGGTTACTCACGACATTCCCATTGCCTTGCTGCTTCAGACCTGGAACAGCAAACGGGCACTCGATTATTTGCTTTCGCGCCCGGATGTCGATCCCGAACGGATCGGAATTACCGGCGAATCGGGTGGGGGAACGCAAACCTTTATTTTAACGGCCATTGATAAACGGATTAAAGTTTCAGTTCCGGTAGTGCAGGTTTCAGCGCATTTTTTCGGAGGCTGTGTCTGCGAAAGCGGAATGCCGATCCACCGCAGTGAAAACCATCAGACCAACAATGTGGAGATTGCTGCGCTTTGTGCCCCCAGGCCGATGTTGCTGATTTCTGATGGATCTGACTGGACGAGAAACACGCCAAGAATAGAATATCCGTATTTGCAAAAAGTGTATGCGCTGTACAACGCTGAGCATAAAGTTGAAAATGTACATTTTCCAGCAGAAGTTCACGATTATGGGGTGAATAAACGCGCTGCTGCCTACACTTTTTTAGCGCACCATCTGAAACTTCAAATCAATAAACTTCCTTATAAAAATGGCTTTGATGAGAGTTTTATCACCTTTCTTCCGGAGGAAGACTTAGGCGTCTTTACAAAAGAATATCCGATGCCTGCAAATGCCTTACAAGGGAATGATGCCGTGCTGAAAGCCCTGAACTTAAGATAAATAGACCGTTTAAAATGAAAATTCCAAGTTTACTATTCCTTCTCCTGATTATCCTGCTGATTCCGGGTTATTCGCAGAAAAAATACAGCCACGTAAAAATCGGCATGTGCTCAGATGTTCACCTTCCAACCATGCACGACGCAGAGTTCCGGATTACCACTTTTCTGAATCAGATGAAGGTTGAAAAACCTGATTTTATTATCGAGTTGGGCGATTATGCTGAAGCCTCCGAAAAGTTTGACAATTATTACAAACTCTGGAATTCTTTCCCCGGAGATAAGTATCATGTGATTGGAAACCATGAAATGGACGGCGGACATTCCAGGGAACAGGCCGTTGCCTACCGAAACATGAGTAGTTCGTACTATTCTTTTGATAAAAACGGTTTCCATTTCATTGTTTTGGACGGGAATGATAAGAAAGATCCGAACGCCAAAGGATACAAACAATTTATTGGGGCGCCGCAGATGGAATGGTTCAAAGCGGATTTATCCGGAACCGAATTCCCTGTCGTTATTTTTTCGCATCAGGGACTTGTGGTATATCATGGGGTTGACGAAGACTATGGAATTGAAAATGCAACTCAGGTTCGCGAAATAATAGACAACCACAATTCCGGTCATCCCGATAAAAAGGTAATTGCCTGTTTTAATGGGCATACGCATTGGGATTATGTCGAAAAAATTAAGGATGTCTGGTACATTCACATCAATTCGATGTCGTACAACTGGCTGGGCGATGCCTATACCAAAATTAGGTATAGCGCTGAAGTGGATAAAAATTTCAAATGGATTAAATATACGGCCCCTTTCAAAGATCCGCTGTTTACCACGATTGAAATTTCGACCAAAGGTTGGATAAAAATAGCAGGTAAAAAATCGGAATGGGTTGGGCCTACCCCTTTTGAACTCGGGTATCCGGATAAGATGAAACTTTTTATCCGGCCCGCAATTACCAAACGGACACTAAAGTTTAAACTGAACTAAATGACGGTGAATCGCAAATGGATATTGGGACTGCTGGTTTTGGGGTCGTGCACTTCATCCGAAACCTACCTGAAAGAAATTCAGGTCACTCACGACACCACTAAAAATCATGATCTGGACAATAACGACAATTTTTCGCCCGACGGAAAATGGTTGGTTTACGACACCCGAACCGCAGCTGGTGGCATTGGCGGAAACCCGTCGATAGAGCACGTAAATATTGAAACTGGTAAAACCGAGGTGTTGTTTCGTATTCCGGATAATCAGGATTATGGCCCTGGCGCAGGGGCTGCCAGTTATCATCCGACTGAAAATAAGGTGATTTTTATTCACGGATTACCTGTTTGCACCGCTGAAAATCCCTACCAGCAATGGCGCCGAACGGGCGTAATCGTCAATGTCGGGCATCCTGATGTTCCTATCCTGATGGATTCACGCGATATTACTTTCCCGTTTACTGCCGGAGCTTTACGCGGTGGAACACATCGTCACGAGTGGAGCCGGGACGGAAAATGGGTGGGTTATACCTACAATGATGCCATCATGAAAAAACTGGAAGATTCGACCGGTGTGAAATGGAATCTGCGGACAATTGCCGTTTCCTTCCCCAATCCTCGGGTTCAAGTTGATCAGGATGAAGCTCGGGAAAATGTGCAGGGCGATTGGTTCAGTGCCGTTGTTGTTCGGGTGGTTCCCCATCCGGAGCCGGGAAGCGATGAAATCTGCAATGCGGCATTCGACAGTTGGATTGGTTCAGGCGGGTATAAAAAACCGGATGGAAGCCTGCAGGTTGCCCGGGCTTTTTTAGGAAAAGTAATCAGTAAGAATGGTAAACCTGTGGAAGAGCTTTTTGTGGTTGATATTCCAGATTCAATTCATGTTCCCGGCGAACACGGGCCGCTGGAAGGGACATTGAATTCGTTTCCAATGCCACCTCTGGGAGCGGTTCAACGGCGATTAACTTTTACCGCTGAAACTAATTTCCCAGGATGTGCAGGTGTTGTGCGCTCCTCGTTTGACGGAAACCGGATTGCTTATCTGGCAAAAGACAGGAACGGTATTCAGCAGTTATTCCTGATTTCTCCGCTTGGGGAAAATCCGGTTCAGCTAACCGAACATACTTCGGATGTGCAAACTGGTGTGCGCTGGAGTCCGGATAATCAGTCGGTTATTTATATCTGTGATAATAGCATTATGATTTGTGAAGTTTCGGAACGCCCGTTTGAAAAACGATTCCGGAGACTGACAGCCCGGACGGAGGACACCCCTTCGAATATCGTTTGGTCTAACGACGGAAAAACCATTGCGTTTAACCGTACGGTTCAGGCAGAAGGCAGCAATGAGGGTAAAAAACAAATCTTCTGTATAAGCCTGAAATAGTTTTGGCTTCTCTTTTAAGAATGTGTTATATCTGGTTTTGTAATGATTAATTAATGGATATCAAGGCGATAAATAGAAGGAAAAGGGGATATTGCAGAAACATTCTCACTAAAATTCTTGTTGTTAAATACGGTCAATATTGAAAAAATAAACACATGAAAAATAAATCTATGAATTTGATTCGTAAATGTGCAATAATTGCCTTGCTTGCATTCGGAATGAATGTTGTTTTGGCACAACACAATGTTGATATTCTGGTTGTTCCTGCCGGGAACGAATTTGCTAAAATTAATCCTTCGGGAACTACAATTTTGCCCAGCGGACGTTTTTTGACTCCGGCAGGTGATTTTATCCGGATTACCGACGATCCGTTCGGATTGGCCGTTTCACCAGATGGAAAAAAGGCAGTAACACTTCACGACGGGGTTTTCACCGTGGTTGATCTTCAGGCTTTAAAGCCAATACGGGTTCCGAGTTACGACAATAAAATTAAATCGCCGTTATCCAGGGGATCTTATCTGGGTGTAGCTTTTTCTCCCGATTCAAAAACCGTTTATTTAAGCGGGGGCGACAATGGCGCAGTGATTGTTTATGACATTGAAAACTTTGCGCGGCTCGATTCCATTTCGTTGAATGGCAACATTAATGGCACTGAATATGGCGACAGTTTTACCTCAGACCTTGTCCTTAACGAATCAACCAATGAACTTTTGGTGTTGGATCGTGGAAACTTTCGCATGGTCCGCATTGATCTGGCCAGCAGAAAAATCACGGCTTCCATTAAAGTAGGCCGACAACCATTCGGCTTGTCCCTGAGTCCCGACCAAAAAACTGCGTTTGTTGCCAATGTTGGTATGTACGAATATCCGTTGATAACCGGGGCAACTCCTGAAAATTACGATTCGCTTCTGATTTCGCGGCATCCGTATGGAAACAATACCCGGGAGTCGATTAAAGGAACGATGGTGGAAGGACGTAAAATTCCGGGGGTTGGAAGTCCGCATCATCCGGATGCCATGAGTGTATTTACTATTGATTTACAATCGAATAAGGTAATTGATAAATTCAAGACTGGTCATCAGATCGGACAAATGATTGAAGATGCCGAAGTGGTGGGCGGCGCCAGTCCGAACTCAATTGTTGTAGGGAAACAGTTTGCTTATGTATCCAACGCTACTAACGACAATATTTCAATTATCGATTACAGGAATCACCGGCTTCTGGGGCATATCCCAATCCAGGTCGATCAACGAATTGATAAATATCGTGGCCTGTTGCCTTTTGGCCTGACTTTAAGTAAAGATGAAAAAACGCTTTATGTGGCCTTGCTCGGTTTTAATGCGGTAGCCATTATCGATGTGGATTCCAAAACTACGAAAGGCTTAATTCCGTCAGGCTGGGGGCCAACCCGGGTTCGGTTGTCGAATGATGAAAAAGAAATGTACATCATTACTTGCAGGGGTTTGGGCGCAGGACCCAATGGAGGTAAAGATTTTATTTCGCCCGAGCAGGGATATTATGTCGGCGACATTCAGTTGGGGAGTTTCCAGAAAGTGACCATGCCCAATGCGGCACAATTGGCCGCTTATACCAAACAAGCTATTGAAAATACGTTTAAAAGTATAAGTGTGGTTGATGATGGAACGAATCCTTTGCCGGCCTTGCCGGGTTTACGAAAATCTCCCATTAAGCACATTGTGTATATTACCAAGGAAAACCGAACTTACGACGAAATTTTTGGACAGATGAAGAATGCCAGGGGCGACAGTACACTTGCCCGGTATGGTGTAAACAATACCTATACATTACCAGATTCGCTGCAAAATAAATTTCCAAATCTTCGGATAAGCCCCAACCACATTAAGGCAGCTAAGCAATTTTCGTTTTCCGATAATTATTACTGCGACAGCGATGCCTCTATTCATGGGCACCATTGGATGGTGGGCGTAATACCTAACGAATGGGTGGAAGCCAATTCGAGCGTGACCAAGTCGGCGCGGATCTTCTCAAAGGCCCCGGGGCGAAGGCATCCAGGCTCTACAGGGAGTATCGATCCGGAAGATTATGCGGAAATAGGAGGCCTTTGGGAAGCACTAGAACGCAGGAAAGTATCGTTTTACAACTTTGGCGAGGCAAACGAAACGGCCCACGTGCGCGAAGAATGGTTCGATACCAATACCGGTGCGGCTCATGGTGTTATGGTTCCTATGCAAAGCGCACTGTTCAAGAGGACCAGTCATGATTATGCCGGTTTTAACATGAATATTCCTGATCAGTACCGGATGGATCAGTTCGAACGGGAGTTTACAGCTAAATGGATCAGTGGAAAAGAGAAGTTGCCTGCCCTGATTACCATGCAGGTTCCCAACGATCATGGCGCCGGTATTCGTCCCGAAGATGGTTATCCGTATCCACATTCGTTTATGGTGGATAACGATTTGGCTGTCGGTCGGATTTTGCATTTTCTCTCGCGGACCAAATACTGGAAAGATATGCTGGTTATTATTACCGAAGATGATCCGCAAGGTGGGGTTGACCATGTTGACGGGCACCGTTCGGTACTGATGATGGCAGGCCCTTACGTGAAAAGAGGGTATGTTTCTCACAATCATGCCAATTTTGGTTCTATCCTGAAAACCATTTACAACATACTGAATGTGCCGTATGTGAATCAGTTTGATGTAACAGCCTCATTACTTCAGGATTTTTTAACTCCCGTGCCCGATTATAAGCCTTACACCCTGGAGATGCACGACAGCCGTGTGTTTGATGCTGAAAAGGCTATGAAAAAGTATAACAAAACCATTGACTGGCGCAAAATAGAACAAGGCCCGGAATTGGATAATGAGGAAGTGGAGCGCAAGGTGCTGTACCGAAACGAATACGACAATGAAGAAACACAGCGCAAGGCACTTTACAAGAATAAATAGGAGCTTTTAAATACGATGGATTAAAAAATATCAGTTCATGAAAAAGTTTTTTAAAATATTCGGAATAGTGCTGTTGGTATTGCTCATCGGTGTTTTTGTTTGGGTAAATTCAAACCTCAAAGACCGTAATCCCGGCTATAAAGTGGATGTAAAAATAATCAATGAAAATGCTTCGGTAATAAAAGCTGGGTTTGCAGCTATTGCTATTACTCCGGAAGTGCATGACCGTTGGACGGATAAAAACGAGGATGCCAAATACAACCCCAAAGACGGCGATACTTTTACCGACGGAAACGGGAACGGTGTTTTTGATCCGGTGTGGATAGCAGGATTTAGCAACAACAAACCTGCAAATGGCATTCACGACGATTTGTGGGCCAGGACCATGGTGGTTGACGATGGCAAAACCCGTTTGGCAGTGGTGGCAATTGATGCCGTGGGGTTTATGAACGATGATGTGATCGATGTCAGAAACCGGATTCCTGCCGATGCGGGCGTAACTTATACGATGGTCTGCTCAACCCATACCCATGAGGGCCCTGATTTGTTAGGGCTGTGGGGCGAAACTCCCTTTAAAAGCGGAATCAACAAGGCGTATATGGAGTACGTTAAAAATCAGATTGTGAATTCGGTAATTGCGGCCGTGAAGAATCTGCGCCCGGCAAGTTTAGCTGTATCCGAAGACCTGACCGGAGCCATTCCACTGGTAAAAGACACCCGTGCTCCTGAAGTATTTGATTCGGGTTTGAGAATAATAAAAGCCATTGACAAAGAAAATGGCGCAACGCTCGGATCGTTGATTGCCTGGGCTGATCATCCGGAAACGTTATGGAGTAAAAACCTGCTGATTTCGTCTGATTATCCGCACTTTGTGCGCGAGGGAATTGAAAAAGGTGTGTTTCATGGTGACAGCCTGGTGAAACCCGGGATTGGCGGTGTTGCTGTTTTTGTGAATGGAGCCTTGGGCGGGTTAATGTGTACCCATCCGAGCCTGGCCGTGAAAGATCCGTTTACTGGGCAAGAGTATCAGGAACCTTCGTTTGCGAAAGCCGAAGCCCAGGGGAAACATTTGGCAATGCTGGCGCTAAATGCAATGGATCAACCTACAGAAGTGATTGATTCCGCCGGAATTTCTCTGGTTGCCCGAACGCTTTTGCTGCCTATTGATAACAACCTGTTTAAGTTGGCAACAGCCCTGGGGGTTTTAGATCGGGGAACTACCGGGTGGATGAATATGCGTTCCGAGCTTTCGGTGCTTAAAATCGGCCCCATTTCAATGGTGACCATTCCCGGTGAAGCTTATCCTGAATTAATAAACGGAGGAATTGAAGCTCCTGAAGGGCGTGATTTTGATGTCGAACCCCTAGAAGTGCCTGCGGTAAGAGACCTGATGCCAGGCAAATATAAATTTGTATTGGGATTGGCCAACGATGAAATCGGGTATATTATCCCGAAAAGTCAGTGGGATGTAAAAGCGCCTTATACCTACAATCGAAAGGATTCGCCGTATGGCGAGGAAAATTCGCTGGGTGTGGAAACGGCATCCATACTTCACCGGAATATCCGTGAAATGCTGGAAGAACTGAATAAAAACTAAATAGAACGGTTATGAAGGTGCTTAAAAAGGGTTTAAAAGGATTGTTGATTCTTTTGGTTTTGGGTGGCCTTTTGCTGGCAACACCGCGTTTATGGTCAGCTTTAAATCCTGACCGTCCACCGCTGGGCTATTATTTCGAAGCGCCAACGTATCTGGCGTTGTACGCCGGGCTCGAAAAAATGATCGACCGGGAGCCTGCCGTTCCGGCTGACATTCAGGAAATTAAAAATATTGAGTACAAAAACATATATGGCAAGTCATTGCAAATTGATATGTATGTACCGAAAAACATGGTGAAGCCTGCCCCTTTGCTTGTATTTATCCACGGTGGGGCATGGGCGCACGGAAAGCGGTCGGATTATCTGACCTACCTGATTCCGTTTGCCCAAAAAGGTTACATTACAGCAACTGTTTCGTATCGCCTGGTACAAGACAGCCTGACTATTTATCCGGCTTGTGCTGAAGACATTCGTGATGCCGTTCAATGGTTTTTCAGCCACGGCGAAACATACGATTACGATCCCGACAGGATTGCACTTATTGGCGGTTCGGCTGGCGGCCATTTGTCGCTTTTGGGCGCTTATGGCTGGCATCCTGCACAAGAAAACCAGGATTCGGTTGTTAGGCCGCAACACCAAATAAAAGCGGTTGTTGATATTTACGGACCTTACGATTTGACTACACCTTACAGCCGGACCCACAGGCTGGTAACCCGATTGATCGGTCATTCATACGAAGAAAAGCCCGAGCTGTATCTGGAGGCATCACCCATGAAATACCTGGATAAAAATGATCCACCGACCCTGATTTTGCATGGAACGGCTGATAATCTGGTTCCGGTCAGCCAGTCGGATACTTTGAAAGTACATCTTGACAAACTTGGAATCCCCAATGTATATTGTCGCCTTCCGGGTTGGCCGCACACCATGGACCTGGCTCAACGGGTTAATGATTTTTCCAAACAAAAAATGAATGATTTTTTTGAAGAACACCTGAAATAAATCCACTTCGATATAACTGTTTGCATGGGGTGTTTTCATCTTCGTAAATTACGGATGAACAATTAGTTAATCACTGCGTTAAATAAAAATTGCAGCGCTGATTTAACTACACCTAAAAACAGGATTATCTATGGAAGAACCGAACCTTATTCAGGCTGGCAAAACCTCCGGCAAACCTGAAAAAACTACCAAACAAATTATTCAACTGGCCACATGGCAGAACAGGTTACTCCCCTGGCTGGTAATTATGCCCACCATACTCATTCTTTTGTTTATTTATTTGGCAACCAGTCAAATGCAGCGATTTAATGCCGTAATTGACGCCAAAGAAGAATCAGTTATTGAAAAACTGATACCTACTAAAGCCGATTCTGCGCTGAACGCGAAGCTCAAAGGTGATCTGGATTACATTCGTTGGATTACACTTGCCCGACTGGAAGAAAAAAGTCTGGATCGCCGGTACAGTCAGGGTGGTTTGTTGCTGGTATCGCGTATTTTCACCAAATACCTTGGTTTTTTTACCGGAATGATACTTGCCATTGTAGGTGCCGTTTTTATCATTGGTAAATTGCAGGAGAGTTCATCAGACATTGAAGGTGCCATAGGTGAGCAGATGAAGCTCAAAATTGTATCGTCGTCGCCCGGTATTATTTTCGGAGTGTTGGGCACCGTGCTTATGCTTTCTACCATCTTGCAACATGCCGAAATATCGGTTAAAGATCAGCCTTTATTTTTAAATCCGGCCAATGTGCTTTTAAACAGCGGCCAAACGTTGGATGCAGACTCGGCAGCGGAACCTAAAAAACACCAGATTGACCTGAAAGATATTGAAGGACTCGAAGCTGATGACACCCACTGAAGCAACAAAATGGTTCGAATCCTGAAATTTCTGGCTCGATGAATTCTGAATAACGTACCGATAATCAAATTAATAACTTAAATATTTTCGAATGAAGACGAAATTGGTTTTATTTCTGTTGTTGTTTGGTTTTGTGGGTCAGGCGCAGATTAAGATTGACAAACAACATTTTGTTGATTTGCTTTCGGAAGGCCGTTATGGCGATGTTTTTCGCGAGGCCAGTGAAATCCGGAAAAAGGAATACGGGAAATGCCTGATGATTGATTATTTCATCGCGAAAGCTTTGTGCGGCGATGGATACAACAAGGAAGCTACCCTCAAATTTTCAACTATCCTGAAGAATTATAAGCTTAGCGACGAAAACCGGGTTTTTATCAGCAGCGAAAGGGATGGTTGTACTGTCAGCGCTGATCCTGCTTCACGCCGCGGCCTAAACCTGAATATGCGCGATTTTAGCAACATTATGGCCATGACCTTGCCGGAAGCAGCTGTTCGGGGCAAAATGGGCATGATTTCGAACTGTAAAATGCCGCCTCAGGAAATGACCTATGTGCGCAACGTAAGCATGGAAGAACTGGAATCACGCTTGTTTAATATTAATCAGGCTGAATCTGCTGTCAGTAAATACAAATCCATCCTCAACAGCAATTATCACGTTGGCGTATCAGGGCGCTTCCTGTTGATTACATACGGAACAACGGTTTTAAATAAGGAGCAACAGGCTAAAACAAGTGCCCGGCTCGAACAGGCATATAACTTTTTCATTTCGCACTATGGCCTGAGGCCACCTGATAAATTACTTGCCGTTTATTTATTACCCGATAAAAATATCTTTCGGCAAACGGCCAAACTGGTACATGGACTGAAAGTTCCGGATGCCAACATTGGTTATTCCAACGTAAGCGACCTGAGTTTGGTTGGAGTGAGTGATGTGAGCCGGATTGGAACACTTACCCATGAGTTGTTTCACCTGATGGTGCGCACCGATGTGGGCGATGTTCCGCCGTGGATGGACGAAGGTATTGCCTGCATTTATGAAACCAGCCGGTGGGTTGGTAATAACCTGGTAGGCGATGTACACAACTGGCGGGCAGATGTTTTGCTGGGGGCAAGTTATGAAATGAAAAGTAAAATACCCGGTCTGCGTGAATTTATAGAATACAACTGGCAGCAATTTGATGGTTTTGATACAAAAGATCAGTGCAAAGCTTCTATCGATTATGCCTACGGAAAACATTTTATGCTTTGGTTACAGGAAAAAGGTAAGCTTACCGAATTATTCAGGGCGATTAAAAACCGCAACGAAATTACGGGAGATTCCTCCGTTGTTTTTCTTTCAGATGTTGATTTGATTGAACTGACTTTAGGCGATCGAATTGAAAACGTTGAAAGAAAATTTAACGACTGGTTGTACGCCACTTATCGCATTAAACTTAACATGCCTGTAGTCAGCCCCGGGCCTGGTGCTCCCACTGGTGGCGTAACTCATGTACCTGAAGTGAATCCGGTTTTGGATGCTGGTATGCCCAATATCTCGAACCAGCCGGTTGCAAGACCTGATCAAACTCAGGAAGAGATAACTAATGCACCGGTGCAGCAAATGGTTCAGCAATTGCCTGTTGAGGAGAAAAATCCCAATGAGTTAAATGTCGTTCAGCAAGCGTTGACCGAATATAGCGCCAACGAAATTTTAAATTTGCTTACGTTGCGCGTAAAAAAAGATTTTAACGACAAAATGGGCGAAAATGCGATTGCTTACACTTATTACCTGGACGGAGACCCCAAAATGCTCGATCAGATTCAGGAAGTAAATTATCAGCGAAATCACAAATCATTTCAGGAGTATAATAAGTCATTCAAAAAATCAGCCGACCGAAGTACAAACTTTTCATTTAAAGGTTACCAGTGGGGATACATTGAAACGGTGAATGTTTATCTGCTGATGAAAGATCAGACGAAATCGGATGTGGTACTGAAGACGATTGTGTACGACAATTAATTGGGACTAATCGTGTTTCGTTAGGCAATAATCTTCATCCGGAAACCGCATTAGTTTCCGAATGAAGATTAAATTTTCTGAGGCTTATTTCTTCGGCGCCGGACTTTCCTGAATCAGCTTTAGTGCTTCTTCCTCGTAAATGGAGCCTGTCATTTCGCCAAGCGAGGTGCGGGTGATGTAATTGTATCGTTCGAAACCACCAAAATCTTCCTTCGTGAGCATGTAGCCAAACGCATCGTTGGTCAGACCGAAAAGCATGGGCTGGCTGGTCTTCATTTTGCGCTTGATGTAGAACCCGATGTTGGGCAATGCTTCGCCCGGAATGGTTAAAACTTGTACCTGTCCGATATTCAGGAGGTTTATGCGGGTTGAAACCGTTGAAAAATCAGTTGTTTGGGCATGGGCTGCAACCGGCGAATGTTTAAATACATAACGCATAATTTCTGAATCGACCGGAAAACGGATTGTTTTAGATGTGCAGTAAATATCAGGATTTTCCTGAACGGGCGCTGGTTCTACAATCCGTAACGCTTCGTCGGCCATCAGGTTGCCAATTCGGATACATTCGTCCCAGTCGTTGGCTTCCTGGCCATTTTCGCGCCGGGTATCGGCAGTAACCATTCCACCCTGTGCGCTGTTCATAAAAATGGCCATTCCGCCAGCTTTCGATTCAATCCGGTCGTAAAGCGGGCCGCACAAATCAGGGCTCATCGTTTTTCTGCCTGTTCCCAGGATTTCCGGATGGGTGGCATAATTTATCAGTGTGACAATCGGTTTTCCAGAAGTTGCAATGGCCTGAATGATGCCCATGCGGGGATCGTACAGTTTTTCGGCATAATAGTTATAGGCAATTTTCCCTTTGGCCTCACCAACCGCCGTTTTGAGCGAGGCCGGTTCCAGTTTGATTACCGCCTCGTTTACGGCATCGGCTATTTGGATAACGCACCAATCGAGGTATTTCAGGTCGGCCGCTGTATTTCCTTTTTCATCCGGAAAGCCATAGGCGTCGGTCGCGCTGTGGGTATGTGTTACCCCAATCAATACGTTTTCAGGAGCTATACCTTTTATGAGTTTGCGCGAGCGGTCGCCCAGGTAGGCCGGCCAGCCCAGGTTGTCGATGCTTACGATGGCTATGCGCACTGAACCTTTTTCGAGTACCACTGCGCGAACAAAAAGATCGCCTTTTTTGCCGGTTGGTATTACCGGGGCACCCATCCCGCCGGAAATGGGGATTAATTTTTCAGGCGTTATAACTCTTAATGCAGCGCCTGCTTTAAATGTTTGTGCGTTTGCGTTTATCCAGGAAATAAGCAGAAAGCTTACCAGTATTGATATTTTCATAATGCAATTGATTTAGTTTGTGATTTAGTCTTTTATGGCAATTTCAGTGATCCGACGGATCATATCCATCGTATATTCACCCATGTTGGGGCCAAACCAGCCCATTGTTTTTGGTTCGTATTCGTCTAAATAAAAGTATTTACCCGGAATGATGTAGCCGACATAGCTGCCGTTAAAACCCGAGACATTGGCTCCGAACCCTTTTGCAGCCAGGTTATTCCTGATCTGGACAGCATATTCGCCGCTAAAATCGGCCGGAGCGGTAATCCAAACGGTATTTCCAAGCCGAACAGCTTGCAGATACACATTTGCGGGAAAAGGCATTAGTTTTTTGCTTACGGCAGTGGTCAGGTTAATTTTGGTGGTTAGTCGCATCCTGTAATCGGGCAACTGCATCCGTAAAGAAACGACTGACAGGTTTATTTTTTCGTTTAAAACGGCTTGGTGCAGGTGATTATTTAGGCTATCGGCCAACGCTTCGCCAATAAGCCTGGGCTTATCGAAACCCTGGCCTTCGCCAACAGGACTTTGACTTCCGACCGAACCAGCCATAAATAAAGCCATATCGAAAGACGAAGCTTCCATTTTTCGTTGCCAGTAACCCGGATAATCGGCGCTGATTTCCATATTGCCCGAACCCATGGTGGTGGAGTGTGCCGAAAATGAACCGATAATTGCCTTTTTATACCCGATTTGCTCAATGACTATAAAACTGAATTCGTCGTTTTTTATGTCTAACTCGCCAATCAGGCGGTTGCGGGTATAAGTTCCGGCGTTAAAACCGGAAGAACCCAGTCGTGCCGGACGAAGGTCGGCAATGGCAGCGATGACCGCTTTTGATATTTGCTGAACCAACCACTTTTCCACATTCGGATTCTCTTTCCCGGCAAACTGTTCGCCAATAAATCCCGGGCCCCATGCCCCGATGCCGGAATGCGTGTGGGTGGCCGAAAAAACAAGCTGTTCGCGACGGATACCTTTTCGGGAAAGAACATTGGTAACCGAATCGATAATGTTTGGTGGCATAATAAGTAAATCGGCGCCAACCATAACGAGGGTTTGCCTTCCCACTTTCAGTGCAACGGCTTTAACAAAAATACTATCGTGAATGCCGGAAGCAGGTTTCCCTTTTCGGGCGCCAAAACCGGCTAGCGGAACCTCAATGAATTTTCCATCTTCTGCACGATCTTCAGGATTTTTTAGGCTGGGAGTAATACTCATCTTTGCAAACCCGGCTTCAAGTGAATCATTTACAGTTACGATTGATCTCGACAGGCTATCGATACGCGAATTTGTATTTTTGAAATATTCACTTTCGAAATAGGGCGTATGATCAACCGGATCGGTTAAAATGTAAAAGAGCAGTACGAATATTCCGATAATAATTCCTGAAATAATGCCGAATTTCTTCATGAATATACTGGTGTTAATTGGTCGGTTTGGACGTGTTTTGGTTGGTAAATTACAACAATTAAAAGAAACAGCCATCGTTTAACCGGTGGCTGTTTCGTATTTACCGCGTATTATTGATTTTTGATCAGCAATTTTTGGTCGGTTGTTACAAACATCCGGGTACTTTGCGTATAGTCGTCGCCGAATGGAGCCTTGTATTTCAGGTCAACATAGAACGCTTTAAATCCGGATTCGGGTTTTTTAATTTCCACAATAATTTCAGTTTTATCAGTCGGATTTATGGAGGTATTCGACCAGGTTTCGTCCCTAAAGTCCTGATCTTTTGAATCGGCGCTCCATATGGTTGCATCAACGAATAATTCGGGAGTAGCTGTTACTTTTAAGGTAATGGTACCGTTTCCTTCAGAAATAGAATACTTGCAAACCGGATAATTGCTGTTGGTCACCGTTGTTCCAAGGAACGCGCTTAAAGTCGTGAAAGCTTTCTTTCTGTCGCCTAAATCGTGAGCGGCATTGGGTGTGTAACAAATGTGATTGTCGCCCGGAATACTGTCGATATAGTTTTTAATTGCGTCAACAGGCCAGTATGGGTCATTGGTGCCCATAAAAATCATTTTGGGCATGGTTAGCGTTTTCCGGTAGGAATATGGATCAATCATTTTCGTCAGGTCATTCCCGCCGGCAGTACCCAGTTGCTGCGCGATTCCCAATTTCACATAATCTTCAATTTCAATGCTGTAATCGCCCCAAACCAGCTTCTGGTAATCAACATTTACGGGCATATTCAGCACATCAATCACCATGGGACAAATGGCTTTTACGCGTTTGTCGTTTGCTCCGGTGAGCCAGGTTGTCCATCCACGTTTTGAGGCGCCCGAAACAACAAAATGGGTTACTTTTTTCTTTAATTCTTTTTTAGCAAAGTTTTGTACCACATCCATTCCCCGGATAGCACTTTTGGTCATCGGAAACAATAATGGCCAGGTAAAGTCGTGATCGTTCAGGTAATTGTGGAGTGTATATGAAATTAGTGCATCTTCAGTTAAGTCGTCATATAAAGGCTGATTAGGAACCTGCCAGATGATAGCGGCAATTGTTTTATTGGTTTTGGCAATCTGGCTCATCGAGCTGACCAAACCGTCGTCCCATTGGTGTGTATTGGGCATCCCGTTTTTTACACTGCCTCCGGTAATAAACAACAAGGCATCCTGGTACTTTACTACATCAGGAACCATAACAATCATTTCATGTTTCCAGCTAATACCACGCCATTGCTGTGATGTAAATAGAATCCGAAACAAACTTGCCCCTTCTGTTTTGGTCTGGTCCTGAATTTCCCATTTGAAAGACTGATCGGAATTATGGAGATAAGCCTGAAGGGCAGTTTCGGGCGTAACAGGTTTGGGCGGATTCGAAAAAACGATTGAAACGGAACAAAACAGGATTAGAATACTGAATAGTAATTTTCTCATTTTATAATTAAGTTGATAAAACAATAGTAATATGTATTAATAAGCAGGAATGCCACCAGGCATTCCTGCTTATTTTTGGGATAAAACAATTAATACGGTTTCCCGGTACCCTGAAGCACCCACATTTTTGACCAGGCACTGTTGTTGCTCTGGTCGGTTCCTTTATACTGGGTGGCTTCTAGTTTGCTGATGGCAGCCTCGGCATTCACTGTATTTTTCGCGATTTCATTGTCGTAGTGATAATACCATCTTAACGGAAGAACTGGTCTTACCGCTGAAGGGCCTGTAACAAGGGCAGGAAGTCCGGTCCTTCTCCAGTCGAACCAGGATTCCTGGCAGGAGGTCCAGCTTGCAAACCATTTTTGTTCCATAATACTTTCCAATCCGGAGTATGGAGCCCGGGTGATGTAACCGCTGAAAGAAGCTCCTGCATCCCATGCATTCAGCGATTGCTGAACACCAGCGGCATAATACGTTTCAGGAGCTCCTGAAATCCAACCACGAAAAGCAGCTTCAGCAAGGATAAAATTGACCTCGGCGGCTGACATCAATCGCATTAATACAAGCGGATCGGATGTTTTTTTGTACCGGTCGTTCAGTTGAGAGGCATAAGGGTTTTTTGTTCCCTGTGCAGGATTGGCCACGTTTAAATTAAATATTTGCACTTTCGGATGTGATATGGTAACTCCTACATAATCAGGATCAAAATCAACTGTCATCGTATTGTCGGTTTCGAATTTGGTTACAACATCCTGAGAAACTTCACGCTTTCCATTTACAACTCGGTCGATGCCTGTTCCTTCAACCAGAACTAAAGGCACTTCAACTTTATTGGCCCACATTGCCAGTCTCGGATCGTTGTATTTTTGAAGGGCATCAACCAGTGTTTTGGCCATTTTTACTCGCATATAAGCACCGGCAGGATCAACGTCGTAAACCGTATTTAACGGATTGGAATTGTCTTTAGAACTACCAATATAACTGATGTTTGCATCGTCAGTAGAAACAGTAATCAATGGATATTTCGACGGATCCTGGGTGATTTTTTTAATTCCTTGTTCAGCAGTGGCTGGCTCTTTGGCCTGCAACCTCATGTAATACCTGAGTGCCAAAGAATTGGCCAGTTTCCTCCATTTTTCAGGATTACCATTGTATAACACATCTTGTTTGGGGGCAATATTTGTGTATGCCGATGCGCTTTTTGACAGGAGAGTATTGGCGGTGTCAAGATCGGCCAGAATGCCGAGGTAGATTTCCTTTTGCGGATCAAAGACCGGTTTGAAGAATGCTGATCCCTGTTCTGCTTTCAGCGCCTGTGAGTAAGGTACATCGCCCCAAAGGTCGGTAATTAAGCCAAAGGTATATGCCCTCAGCACACGGGCTACCCCTTCATGAAATTCCAGCTTGCCACTAACTGCTTTTTTGAAATATTCATCGTTGTTCATCAGGATGCTGTAATATCCGCTCCAACTGTGCGATAAATTATTCCAGTCGTAATTGTTGTAGCCGCTCTGCCAGCCGGTTTGCTGGGTTTGTTGCATGACTCCAGAAAAGGTACCAAAGCCGATGTTGTAAACCGTTTGTCCGAGCGTTGTAACGGTTGTAGGTAGCAAGAAATTCAGGTCGGCATTTGCCGGATCAACTCCGTTCGGATTGATGTTTAGTTCATCAAGGTCTTTACACGAAATAACGAAAGTAAATACTAACGCTAAAGTGACGATAAGTCTATTTTTTAATTTATACATGATCTTCAGTCTTTAAAGGTTAAAATGTAAAACCTAATTTAAATCCCACCGGGATGACCCAAGGCTCGGCGTTAAATCGTTCAACACCTTGTTTAAATTTGCCATTGCTGTCGGATTGATAGGCTCTTTCAGGATCGATTCCCATTCCTGCATTTTTGGCCCAGATCATAATGTTGCGGCTGTAAACGGAGACATTCATATTCTCCATTCCCATTTTTTTTGCAATCTTATTGGGTACACTGTAGCTCAACGATATTTCTCTCAGCTTAATGTAATCGGCATCAAAGATGTTGGCTTCACCAAGATCCCAGGGGTAGCTGGCCACATATGGTCTGATTTCTGTTCCGGGATTTCCAAGGTTTTCCTTTTCCAGAATGAATTTTCCATTGTCATCATAATGACCGTAAACGCCAGGCGCAAATACACCGTCATGGGTTCCTATACCGGTATAATAGTCAGTATAAAATCCACCAAACGCTGAGGTAGGGCCACCAACCGGACGCGGGTTATTGGTGTAAATAAGCTGGTCGGCATTAGCTACAACCCAGTTGCGCAGGGCTTCGCTGGGTTCACCGCCCATGCCTGAAGGAGGAGCAACTAACTGGTTAATCCAGGTGTTTGAAATCACACTTTCAGTCAGATATCTCCAGGTTTGCGAAACATATTGCCCTCCGGCCCTCCAGTCGAATGTCATGTTTAAGGTGAAGTTTTTATACGAAAGGCTCGATTGAAGACCCATGATAAAATCGGGATTGTAATTCCCCACTTTTGAATATTCTTCTGAAGCTTGCCATTCAGCATCTTCACCTTCAGGAAGAAGCGGATAATTATGATAGGGCGATGTTTTGTCGGTAACCCTCAGAATTTTCCGGGTATAAAGGTTTCCAACCAATCCATCCTGACCGAGAGACTCGTCTTTGATATAGGCAATGTTTTTAACCCTTGCTTCATCCCAGAATTGAACAAAGTCAACTCCGTCTGACAGTTCAAGCAAATATGTTTTGTTTTTAGTGAAATTAAGGTTTAAATCCCAGGTCCAGTCCTGTGTTTTAATTGGAGTCAGGCCCAGCATTAACTCCAAACCTGAGCTTTGTAACAAACCGGCATTGACCATGATGCTGCCAAAGCCAGAGGAACCGGCCAATGGTACTCCCAGAATCTGGTTGCGATTGTCTTCTTTGTAATAGGTCCCTTCGAACCTTAGTTTGTTGTTGAATGCCTTAAAATCAATACCAAGTTCATAGGAAGTTGCTTTCTCGGGGAGTAAGTTCGGGTTCAACAAACTTCCGGGTTTTCCTAATCGGATGGCATCGCCCCATTGACCGGCATCGTAATAGGTCGCATTTAAACTGTACGGATTGGTATCGTTACCAACCTGGGCATAACCACCTCTTACTTTCAATAAGTTGATATCATCGCCCAGGTCGATCATGTTATTGACCATGAGGCTCAGCGAAGCTGACGGATAAAAATACGAACGATTTTCGGCAGGCAGGGTGCTCGACCAATCGTTTCGGGCTGTCAGGTCAAGATAAATCATATCTTTCCAACCCAGGTTGGCCATTGCATATGCACTGTTAATCCCTCGCTCGCTGCGGTAATTGGTGTAGTTTAATGCAGTGTTTTTGATGTTTTGGACGGTATAAACAAAAGGGAGATTTAAACCCGACCCCGACTTTGATGAATTGCTGATGCTCGAACCTCTGGAGTATAGTATATTTCCACCAACGGATGCTGTTAACGAAAAGTCCTGCCAGTTGTCTTTGTAGGTTGCCAGTGCATCAACATTCCGTTCCAGCCCCTCGCTGGTAACTATACCATAAGCACCATTATTTGGTTCTTTAGAGTATCCCGGGTCAATTTTCGATTCCCGGACTTCATCGGATTTATTCAAGGCATATCTTCCCATTAAGCTAAGTTTTGGAATAATTTGCCAGTTGGCAGAAATGTTTCCGATTAACCTGTTCCGATTGAAACTATTGGTAATTCCATATGCCAGAAAGTACGGATTTTCGAAACCCGGCCCTATCGTTAAAATGTCGTTTCCGCCCAGATTGTAGTTTTCCAACTTGCGGATGTCAACGCTCGGAGGGGTAAAGGCAGCCCACTGCAATGGATTGGTACCACGTTCCTGCGTTGAAGGCCTGTTATCTGCCCAGTTGTGTGTATAATTTAAGTCAGTCGTTACGGTGAGATTATCACGCACTTTTGAAGAGGCAGAGAGTGTTACGCCATTTCGGTTCAGGTCTGAATTGGGCACTAAACCACTGTTCGTCATATTCGAAAACCCTAATCTGTAACTAACTTTCTCGCTGGTACTCGAAACGGAAACGCCATTGGTTGTAGTAAATGCACTTTGATTAATGAAGTTCTTAAAGTTATCGGGGTACGATATCAATTCGGTTGGGATGGCAACGCCATTGGCATCGAGCGGGGCGAAGGGCTGAACCTGCCAGTATCCTTTGTCCAGTTCAGGGCCGCCACCGGCTGCTTCTGCCGGACTGAACGGGGGCAGAATTCCTCCGTCAATATCGGCAGGGGTATAGCTCCGGGCTCCAAATCCAAAACGAGTCTGAACATCAAGATATTGGCTTGGAATATCAAATACGGTATTCGAAACCACTTCTACTTTCATGCCCTGTTTTTCTTTTGCCTTTTTGGTAGTAATAAGCACAACTCCGTTACCGGCTCGGGTTCCGTATAATGCAGCAGCGCTTGGCCCTTTCAGGATAGAAACACTTTCGATACTTTCAGGATCAAGGTCGGAGATCGCATTCCCGAAGTCAACACGGTTATCGCTGCCAAATCCGCCAACATTATTTACGGTGTTCGACATTGGTACGCCATCGATAACAAAAAGTGGCTGATTGTCGGTACTCATCGAGGTTGCACCCCTGATGATCATACTTACCGTAGAGCCGGTACCGCCTGTAGAATTAATTGTTACTCCTGAAATTTTGCCGGCCATGGAGTTCAATACGTTTTCATGGGCTACTCTGGAAAGTTCTTTGCCATCAACTTTTCCTACCGAATATCCCAGCGATTTTTCTTCGCGCTTAATGCCAAGTGCGGTAACAACTACTTCCTCAATGGCTTCGGTTGTTTCTTCCAGTGCGATGTTAATGATTGTTTTACCCTCAACAGCTACTTCCTTTGAGGTGTACCCGATAAATGAAAAAACCAGGGTTGCATCAGCAGGAACGGAAAGGGTGTATTTCCCTTCACCATTGGTTACAGTCCCTGAACTTGTCCCCCGTATGGCAATACTCACTCCCGGGAGTTCCTGGCTGGTATTTGCCGAAGTTACTGTACCTGATACAGTGATTTTTTGTTGCATGGTAAATCCTTCTACTGCAAAAACACTCTCTGCCAATAGTAGCGTGGAAAGTGTCAGAATCACAGAGAAAAGAATCCCTCTTATCTTTTCAAATGAGATTGGATATTTCATGTTATTAAATTTTTCAGATTATTTTACTACTTCAAAGCTTAAAATAAGCGCATGTGTATTTGCCGGGAAATAACTTTGCCCCGCTGCCATAAACATGATTAGTTGCATGGAGTTGTCGGTAATTTTATTCAGGATAATTTTCCGTTGAACATCGCGGAATCCAATGAATTCGGTACCGGTAAAGTCAAGAGTACTCACATCTTTAAATGTTAATTTTCCTCCAGCACCGTAAACCGAAGCAATGGTTAAATCTTCTTTGGCTACAAAGGTGAATTTTGCATCAGTTTCCGGTGTGTATTTAGCGATGCACATGCCATAATCTTTACCACTCATATTGGTGATATCTTTTCCGCCGTTTAAAACTACCTGGTTAATGAGGCCCGAAAAAGATGTCCCGTTGTTGTTGGTATTGTTATGTATATAACTTCCATCGTAATTAAAAGTAAACTCATCTTTGTAAGACTCAGGCATTCCCAATTGACCAAACACCCCATTGGGAAGTGGTTTCGGTGTGCCTTTTGCGGTGGTTAGGGCTGCATCGCAATTAGCCAGATAATCGGTGTTTGTGGTGTGATTGGTCGTTAATTTCCAGGTTTTGCCTTTGTAGCCGGGTAGGGTATGGTCGCCTGTAAGCAGCGCATAAGGTGTTAACGAAATGGCTAACGATACTTCCTGAGTTGTTGAATTCCCGCTACCGTCGCTTGCTGTTAATTTTGCTTTGTAATAACCGCCAACCTCATAAACGTGTACCGGGTCTTTTTCTGAACTGGTTTTGCCATCGCCAAAATCCCACGACCAACTGGTGGCGCTGTGGGTTAAAGCAGTAAAAGCTACCTGTTTGTCATTTACGCTGTGGAATATCAAGGCCGACAGGGGCCATGTTGGCTTGTCGGGGTCTTTTGTGCACGATTGGAATAGCGTAGTTCCAATGATGCAACTAAAAAACAAAAATCGGATTAGCTTTTTCATAATAATGGAAATTGGTTAAAACTTGTTATGTAAATAGAAATAGAATATATTTTTTTTAAAACAACAGGTATGCGATCTTCAATTTCAACAATATCAGTGATTTATGGTTTTTTAATCCGTCTGCTTTAGTCTTTGTAAAAAGTATTAAAAAATAAATGAATAAACTTGTGGTATTTTATTCATTATACATTGAATTTTAACCTTTGAGTCTCTGTTTTATGGACAATAACCCTTTTTGTAAGTTAAAAAAGCATTAAAAATGGATTACATTATTTTAATAGTTTTCCGCTGGATTAACTAATATTACCTACTTATATTGAAGCCTGAAAAGTATCCCAATTTAAAAACTCAATAATTATGAGTAATACAGTGAATGCCGCAAATAAAACAATCAGGGAATTCGTAAGTAGTTTCATGCTGACCGGATGCCTGGCCATGCTTTTAATTTTTTATAATTGGAATGAAGTCTCAGTAGCACAATGGCTGATTACCTTGCCATTCTTTGTTTTGCTCTACTTTACAGTATTCAGTATCGGAAAAGAAACTGTTTTCGAAAGATTTCAGGAATGGATTAAGCCCAACTGGTTTAGGATTTTTCTTTTTCCGGCATTGTTGCTTTTTAGTTATGTTATTTATCTTCTGATAAATGGTCAGAATCCGTTGCTTGGAAATCCTTATCTGGTTGTTTATATTCTCTTTTTTCCGGTAATCGCCTATGCTTTCCGCCGGAATCCTTCAGCTAGAATCGGCTGGTTCGATTTTACCGTATTTGCGCTGACTCTTTTGCCCGGTGCACTTTTTAAAGCAGAACAATCCAGCGAAATGCCTTTGGGTGGAGAAGGATTCGATTCTTTTTTTCACGTGATAATTATTCTTTCAGGAGTTTATGTATTTGCCGTGGTAAGAGGGATAAAAGAGGTCGGTTTTGTTCCCGAATGGAAATGGAAGTCGATGGGAATAGCCATTGGAGCCTGGCTGGCTTTTTATGCACTGGTTTTGGTGTTGGGTACATCGGTAGGTTTTATACAGGTAATTGGTTACGATAAAACTTTTGGCATTTTATTTAAGTCCATCTTGTTTACTATGATTGGGACATTTTTGCATACCGCACTGTACGAAGAACTTTTCTTTCGGGGAATATTGCAAAACATGCTGGCCCGTAGAATAAGCCAGTCAAAATCGTGGAAGATATTTTGGGCTGCCGGTTTTGTGCTTTTGCTGGCTTGCGCCTTTATTGTTGGCTACACGCTTGACGGAAAGATGAAGTGGTTTCCTGCATTGGTTACTGTGTTGTTATTTGCCTTTGCTTATTTTATCGAAAAATCGGGCAAGTCCGAAATCGGAATTTATACTTCGCTGGCCTTAACCAGTGTTACCTTCGGGCTGGTTCATTATCATGCCAAATCAATAATTTATATTGGGCTGGCTTGTGTGGCCGGTTGGGCCTACGGTTACACCTACATCAAAACAAAGAATGTATTTTACAGCGCTTTGGTTCACATGTTGGTCAATACATCCGTTTTAATTTTCGGGCTAAAAATGATGCGCTAAACTTTTCTGCTATGACACTTCCAACAAAAACAATGAAATGGGTTAAAGCCCTTTCTATTTTTACCGGAATCCTTCTGGTTATCTATTATTTGGGATTTGAATACCCGTTTCGGGGAACTCCGTTTAATGCCCTGCGACATGGAGATCCGCCACTGACGCCAGCCTGGGCATTGGAATGCTGGTTGTGGGAAGACGATTCGAATACCGCCCAACGAGTTGACTCGTTACTGAAAGGATATGCCAGTTATGATATTCCGGTGCGCACCATTTTACTGGATAGTCCGTGGAGTTTGCGATACAATGACTTTGAGGTGGATACTGTCCGCTATCCGAACCCGAAAGAATGGTTTGGTACTTTACAGGATTCAGGCTACCGGGTGGTACTCTGGATGACTTCAATGGTTGACAGTAAAAGCAAAGACACCCGTATCAGTGAATCCGAAGCCTGGTTTAATGATGCAGCGCAAAAGGGTTATGTGGCCGGAAATGGTGACCAGATTAAATGGTGGAAAGGGAAAGGCGGGTTTATTGATTATACCAACCCAGAAGCGATGAAATGGTGGCGTGGCATGCAGCAACAGGTTTTTGACTGGGGTATTGATGGCTGGAAGCTCGATGGAACCGGAACCCTGTTTTATACATTGCTTGGCCCAATCCCATTGTTTTACAAAGGTACCCGCAACGGATTGATGACCACCCGCACTTATATGGATCACTATTATCGCGATGAGTATCAGCATGGACTAACGCAAAATCCTGAATTTGTGACTTTATCGCGTGCCATCGACAATTGGTATCATCCCGAAGGATTTGCTCCGATTGATGCCTCTCCGGTTAACTGGGTGGGCGACCAAAAGCACACCTGGGAATCGACAGGCGAAATTACTGCGGAAGACCAGCAGAACAGCGACATTGCCATGGCTGGTATTGATGGTATAGAAATGGCTATCCGGAATATTCTGGAAAGTGCCGAAGTGGGTTACAATATTGTGGGTTCTGATGTGGCCGGATTTTCAGGCCGGGTTATTCCACCGCGGTTATATATTCGCTGGGCGCAGTTTTCGGCATTCTGTGGTTTATTCCTGAATGGCGGACATGGAGAACGGGCTTTGTGGAAACGAACACCTCCGGAGTTGGAAATTATCCGGAAGTTTTCGTGGCTGCACACCGAACTTATTCCTTACATGTACACCTATGTGGTTGAGGCGCATCAGGGCGGTACTTTGTTGCAACGGCCGGTTAAAGGAAAATATCATTACCTGTTTGGCGATCAGTTTTTGGTTGCACCTATTTACAAAGATCAGTTGGCCAATACCGTTACGTTGCCCGAAGGAAACTGGCGTTACTTTTTTAACGATCAGGAAGTTATCCGGGGGCCGGTAACCTTCGAACGTGAATTTCCGCTGGATGAATATCCTGTTTATATTCGCGAAGGGGCTATTGTCCCAATGGACATCAAACGCGATTACACCGGAATTGGCTCAAAAGATTCTGAGGGATATTTAACCTTGCTGATTTATCCGGAGGGTAAAAGTTTATTTACCGTTCATCATCCCGATAAAAGTGGAAACACGATGATTTCGGTAAACGAAGGTGCCGAGAAAACTATCGTTTCTTTAACCGGGGTGCAGAAACCTCATATTTTAAATATCCGGATGCCGGCAGCACCCCAAAAGGTTGAGTTGGATGGTCGTCTGCTTTCAGACAGCTTAAATTACCAATTTAATAAAAAGCAGAATAAACTTGTTATCCGGACAGATCAGTATTCGATAGGGAACTATGTCATCTACAAATAACCCAATAAGGTAAGCAAATTGCAGAAATGGCCAGGAGTTGATTATTAGTTGATTATGCTTTAATAATCTGAATTGTCGGTTTATAGGTTATGAATAGCCCCGACCTTTAGGTCTGGGGAAAATGAGAAACAGACAAATCCAGGCTTTAGCCGAAATAATTGAATGTTTAGGCTAAAGCCGAAATACGGATTATTCATCTTTCAACGGCATAAATGCCGTTGCTATTCAAATCAACCATATATCCGATAATTCCGTTAATTAATAATAGTGATTCCTGGAGTGAACCTACCTATTTATTGAGCAAAGCTGTAGCAGCGAACGACAGGAAAAATGTTGATCCTTTTCCGGGTTCCGATTCCATCCAAACCCATGCTCCCATTAATTCGGCTAATTGTCGGGCAATGGCCAGTCCCAAGCCGTTTCCTCCATATTTTCGGGTATGGGCTGTTTCTACCTGCCTAAACCGCTCAAAAACCTTTTCATGAAACTCTTTGGGTATCCCGATTCCGGTATCTTTTACATAGAACTGCACCGAATCGAATACGGTACACCCTATTTCAACAACACCTGCTTCGGTAAATTTAATGGCATTGTTGACGTAGTTCATGAGTATTTGTTTAACCCGACCTTCATCGCCATCCATATACATGTCGGCTTCAGGCAAGTTGACTTTAATTTCAAGTCCTTTGTCGTGAACCAGGCGTGATTGCTCATAAGCTATTTCATGAATGAGTTTTCCTATCGAAAAAGGAGCGTTATGAAGGGTGATCTGCCCAGACTCAATCTTCGAAATGTCAACGATATCGCTAATTATGGCAAGCAGGTTGTTTCCGCTTGTTTTTATCATTTGCACAAATATGGTTTGTTGTTCAGGGTCGAAGAAGGGGTCGAGTAAAAGATCGGCAAAGCCGATGATGCTGTTGAGCGGGGTGCGTATTTCGTGGCTCATATTAGCTAAAAAGGCTGACTTTAGGTGATCCGATTCTTCCGCCTGATTTTTGGCGGCAACCAGGTCGTCGAGCAACTGTTTTTTCTCGGTAATATCGTCCTTCTGGATAATGTAATTGCTGATTGAGCCAGCGTTGTTGAGTAACGGAAAAATGGCCACATGCTCCCAGAAAGAAGTTTTGTCTTTTTTTCGGTTTTTGAATTCAGTTTGCCACACTTGCCCTGAGTGCAATGTTTTCCACATTGAATTGAACGAATCCGGGGTATGGTTTTTCGAGTTGAAAATCCATGGGATTGTTCCAATAATCTCTTCCTGCGCATATTGCATAAAATTAATAAATTCAGCATTGACGAATTCAATATTTCCTTTGCGGTCGGTAATAATAATCATCAACGGGCTTTGTTCCACTACCGTGCTGAGTGTTTTAATTTGTTCCTCATTTTTCTTTTTGTCGGTAATGTCTTCTTTTACTGCAATAAAATGTGTAATCTTTCCATTGTCATCAAAAACAGGCGATATGGATGCTGATTCATAAAAGGATTCACCATTCTTTTTAACATTCAAAAACTCGCCGTGCCAATCGTTTCCGGAGCTTATGGTTTCCCATAATTGAATGTAATCGTTGCCCGATTTGGTTTCGGATTTAAGTATTCGAGGATTGGCGCCTATTGCCTCTTCCCGGCTGTATCCGGTTGTTTGAGCAAATTTTGGATTTACGTATTCAATGCTTCCTTTTGTATCTGTAATTACTATTGATACAGGGCTTTGTTCTATCGCGCGTGAAAGGATTCTGATTTTGTCCTCATTATTTATCCGGTCGGTTATATCTTCAATCATACAAAGGTTTTGCGGATGCAGGTGGTCTTCATCATTGATTTTGGCTACAGTCATGTAAACCCACACGGCACTCCCATCGGGGCGGATATAGCGTTTTTTCATTCGATACCCTTTGGTTTCCCCGGCATTCATCTTTGCCATTTGTTCCATGTCTTCTTGCAGGTCATCAGGATGGGTTATGCTTTTCCAACCTAAGATTTTTATTTCGTCTTTGGTACGGCCCACAATTTCGGCAAACTTGCTGTTAATTTCAATATGCTCGTCATTTAACGAATTGCTAAGCGTAATACCCACCGGTGCCTGCTCGAACATGGTTTGGAAACGCTGCTTCGCTTGTTTTACTTCTTCTTCAGCCAGCATGCGCGCAGAGATATCGCGCACGACACCTTCTGTTCCGGAAAACTTACCGTTAGTGTCATATTGAATCCGGACATTCATCGATACCCAGAACGTAGAGCCGTCTTTTCTTTTTCCCATGCAAATAAAATCTGCAACACTTCCTTTGGCTGTGAGTTCTGAAATCAGCCTATCACGGTCCGAGATATTCGCGTATAGATCACCCGCGGGTATCCCGATCATTTCTTGCAACGACTGATAACCATAAATGCGCAATGCCGACGGACTTACCAAGGTAAAGATTCCGGATGTGTTGGCTTGAAAGTATGCGTCCTGAAGGTTGTTGAATATTCCGCGAAATTGTTCTTCGCTTTTGGCCAGTGCAGTAACTGTTTGGTTGTGTTTTTGTTCCAGATCGATGGTGTCCAGGGCAAAACTAATGTCATCGGATACCTCGGTGAGCAATTGAATTTCCTGATCGTCGAAAAAATAGGGATTTGTTGCATATAGCGTAAACGAGCCAATTGTCTTACCCTGTTGTTTAATTGGCAATCCAATCGCCGAAAGGTAATTGCGTTTCAATGCCTCATCCCGCCAGATTGTTAAGTCCGGGTCATTGGCAAAATCGTTGCATACCGCGTATTTTCCTTCGCGGATACTCCTGCCGGTTGGACCCTGACCTTCAGGCGTATTGCTTGCTTTAATCTGTGTGATAGCCGTGAGGTAGCCATCCTCAAATCCGGCTATGGAATGTGGTTTTACCAATTGCGTGGCCGGATCGACCATTCCAATCCAGGCCATTTGGAATTTCCCAAATTCAATGGCAATCTGGCAAACTTTATCCAGCAGTTGATCTTTATCTTTAATATGGACAATCGCCTGGTTGATCTGGCTTATTACATTGTATAACCGATTTGCCTTTAGTAATTTAATATCAGCCAGTTTCCTATCTGTAATGTCGCTTATAAACCCTTCGGAGTAAATTTTCTGACCGTTTTTATCCCTTTCTAATTTAGCATTAACCAAAACCCAGATAGGTGTGCCATCTTTTCGTTTCAACCGGCACTCATACCCTTTTATAATATCCTGTTTTTCGAGAATGCCAATATAGTTGGAGCGTTCTTCGGCGTTAAACCAAACCTGATGTAGCGAATCATTCATTTCGTTAAGATATTCATCAGCAGAAGTATAGCCCAGCATATTTGCCAATGAGGCGTTAGCCATTATGGCCTTCCCGTCTATTGATGTTCGGTACATTCCCTCAATGGCATTGTCGTAAATGTACCTGTATTTGAATTCGCTTTGTTTAATTTCTTCTTCGGTTTGTTTGCGTACAGTTATGTCCTCAAAAATACCCAGCAATCCAATAATTTGACCATTGTTGTCACGGTAAGGTGTTTTGGTCATGTGTATCCAATATTTCTGACCCTTGCTAACGTATTGTTCTTCAATTATTTTAGGTATTCCGCTGGTGGTTACTTCCTGGTCGTCGCGGCGGTAAGCATTAGCCAACTCTATGGGGTGGAAGGCATAGTCATCTTTTCCAATAATCTGGTCAGGAGTAATGCCAAGGTCGCGGGCGTAAATTTCGTTGCACGAAATGTAAACCGAGTTAAGGTCTTTTATGAAAATGCGTTGGGGAAGGTTTTCTACAAGGCTTTGGAAAAGATTTCTGCTTTTTTGCAGATCGATTTCAGCCCGTTTATTCCCGATATTGTCATGATTTGTATTGTTTTGTTTTTTTCGAAGCAATTGATTGGCCGATTTAATTTTAATCATTGCTTTAACCTGGGCAACCAATTCAATGTCATCAATTGGGTACGAAAGTAATGTTTCAACTCCGGCATCCAGCGCTTTCATCCGGGTTTCTTTGGTGGCTTTATTGTATATCAGGAAGATGACAGGAATATCCCCAAGATGTTTATCCCGCTTTAGTTGGTGGCAAAACTCAATACGGTCATCCGATTGATCCAATTCTCCAAGGATAATTACCTCCGGGTCAGCCTGTGCAGCCAACGCTATTCCTTTCAGGCTGCTGTTGGCCGTTAAAATAGTTGTGTCAGGCAACAACAGTTGAAAGTTATCAAGTTGAGATTTTACCTGATCTGTTTCTCTTTCTATTAGAAGGATTACGGCCATAGAGTTCGGTTTTGTTCGCTTTTAACCTGAAGGAAGAAAATAACTATAGCGCCTTAAAGTACGAAATATTTTGGTTTTCGATACTTTATTTTCTGTTAAGTTGATGCATTTCGATCGCATGGTCGTGAAACATCATTTTCGCAAATTTTATTCTTTTGCCGATTGAAGTAATGTTTAATTTACTTCAAGGCTTTGCCAAGTCGGAAGTTTGGGGAATTTTCCATGCGGGTCGGTCTGGTACCAGTAACAAACCGATGAAATATCGGACTGTTGGGCTAAATACCTTCCTCCTTGTCGCCATCCCAAATCCTGAATGGTAATTTTCAGATCTTTTTGAAAACGCACTGGATCCATAATGTGCCAGCGATACAAGCCAAAACGCTGTTGCGATTTGTAGGTTCCGTCGGGCCTGATCACCTGGTGGAGGCCAGCGTATGGGGTGCAGAATTCTTTGTATTGGCCATCGCGGTCAAAATTGTAGGAGCCACAGAAATAATCTTCGGTACCCGTTCCGCAAATCGTAGGAAATTTAGTGTCGCCGTCAATAAAAAATTTGATTTCCCCTTCGCCCCACCAACCATTGTTGTTGACTCCCCAGGCCAGATAAACACCCACAAACTGGCCTTTTCCTTTAATGTTGTCAACAATGGTGTAATCCGAAGTGGTATTGGTGTTTAAACGCCTGAACTGGGCATGAAAATAACCGGCATCAGCAGGCACTTCGGTTAGCGTATAATCAATCTGGTAGTATAATGTCATGGGGTCTTTATCGTTAACATTCTCCATGGTAATTTTACACTTTTTGCGGAAGGGCATCATCCAATAGCAGTTGAAGGCGCTTCCCGGATTAACACAAACGGCCAGCGAATTGAGCGGCGCATACTGGTTCCATCCCATTCCGAAGAAATCGCCCACCGGACATTCTACCGATGGTTCTGTTTCATCGTCCCAATAGATACGCAGGATAGAGAATCTCCAGTTTCCGGTTGGGGTCATCCAGATATGCTGAATGGCGCCCGGCCCTTCAATCTCGGCCAGGGTTAATGTTTCGCCTGACTTGATGCGTACATACGGATTTACTTTCCAGCCTTGACCCAAATCCCGGGCAGCATTGGTTGCATTGGCTGTATTTGGCGCAGCTTTTTCGTCGGGAATGGCCATGCCGCCTTTCCCTTTTTCTCCGGTAAAGTTTTCCGGACTTATCGATCGGGTTTGAGCGTTGGATAACCGATAAAGGTTGCCCAGATTCATATCCAGTCCATTAAATTCTTTTTGAGGAAATACATCGATAGCCAACAGGCAGAATAACGCCAGAAACACTAAGGTCGTTTTCATAAATTGAGGTTTATTTGTTAGAGTTATAGTTTGTATAAGGTTTTAAAATTAATCTAAGTTAGCAAAAAAGTTTACTATTTTTTTGCCTCAAATTCCGGAAGGGTATTTCTGGGCCAGGTATCAAAAGTAGCTGCGATCAAAGACGGCACTTGTATTATGGCTCAGTTAATTGCCCGGTATAACAAAGAAACACTATTCAAAAAGTGCGAACTTCTCCTTTTTTAATCAAAGCAGATAGTATTTTAACTCATGGGTCCGGTTTAATTAGTCGCGAGTGATGTTTTAGTTTTGATTTTAACTAGTATTATTTAGTTGGTTTATGTAGGAGGATTGGTTGCTGGTTATTGTATTTATTACTGATAGTTGCAGTGCGGTAAGGTTAATAATTAATGTAATTTGACTAAAATAACAGAAGAAGTTGAAATCCATTTCGGTTTTCTTTAACCAAAATATTCCGGACTAAAACGATTATAACGATCATCCGGATAATAAATCGCTTTTAACATGAAAAATCGACCTAAACTAAAGTGGTACAGCCTTGCATTGGTGTGCTGTACTTTTCTTGTCTGTCAGGTAACTTTCGCTCAACAGAACTTTCCGACAGCGTGGCCCGACCGGATTATTTTAAAT
>JAIBEY010000047.1 GCA_019459525.1 Prolixibacteraceae bacterium | reverse complement strand
GCAGATATTCTGGAACAGGTGTGTGTCAGTCAGGATACTTTTCAGGAATTGACGGAAAAAATAAGTTGCGACCTTAACTGAGCATAAAATGATCGTCCATAACAAACTCGATAAATCCTTTGGACCGGTAGGTTCTTTTTCTGGAATAATTGTGTTTATTGGCGGGTTGGGTACGATCTGGTTTTCATCCTTTGCGCTGATTTTGATTCTGGTAGGTGCTTTTGTAGGGTTTTCTTATTCGAGTGTGGAAATCGATTTTACTCGGAAAAGAGTCAGGTTTCTGAGTATTTTTTTTCGGAATTATTAAATCCGGACAATGGGTAAATGTAAAACCTGACATGAAAATAGGTATTCGTAAATCGAATAAAGCATGGCGAAGCTATAGTGGGGGCAACCGAATCCTGGATGTTCCTTCGGAGGATTTCAGGCTCTTACTCTTCAATGCTGTAGGAAAAATGATGATGCCGCTCAAAAAGGTTGGCGATTTAAATACGGCCAGAAAAGAACTGGATAAAACTTGTGAACGGTTGGAAATAAGTAAAATGTGAATTTAATAGACTTGATTATGAGTTCAATACGATCAAAGCGGTGTTCTCTTTTTCTTATCAAGATTGGGTTGACCATTCTTTTCTGGTCAGTTCTTCCGGCTTTCGGCGTGGCGCTGGTTTCCTGCCATCCGTTAACCAGTCAGGAAGCCGAATTGAAAAAGCGGCAGCAAATTGAAGCCTCATTGACTCTGCTTGAAAACAAAAATAACCTGATTCCGCTGGATCGGCTGGATACACTTCGGATTGCGGCACTTTCAGTTGGTTCGGAAAAGGTGACCGAATTTCAGCACATGCTGGCCAATTACATGAAAGTGGATTTCTTCAATCTTCCGGCTAATTTGGGTTCAGCCGAGTTAGAAACTCTGAAATCAAAACTGAACGGTTTTAATTTGATTATTGCCGGAATTCATCAGGGTTCAACTTCTCCGGAATACTTAACCCTGATCAATTATCTGAATCAGGAAAAAAACTCGATTGTTACCTGTTTCCATAAAACCGACAAGCTTGCTAATCTGAAAGGAAAACCTGCCGGTTTGATTATGGCTTTTGATAACGACAGTTTGACTCAATCTTTATCTGCCCAACTGATTTTTGGAGGCATTGGCGCAAAAGGAAAGCTACCTGAAAGCATTGGCGAAACTTACCCCAAAGGTGCGGGAATCAGTATTGAAAAATCGGTCCGCCTGAAATATACGCTGCCGGAAGAAGTTGGAATCTCATCGGCTAACCTGAATGGCGCTATCGATTCGATTGTGAATAATGCGCTCGATAAAAAAGCTTTTCCGGGCTGTAACGTGTTGGTGGCCAAAGATGGAAAAGTGATTTTCAGGAAAGCCTATGGCTACCATACTTTTGAAAAACAGCACCCCACACAGTTGGACGATTTGTACGACCTGGCTTCGGTAACCAAAATAAGTGGCGGTTTGCCCGGCGTACTAAAATTGTACGACGAAGGTAAAATGGTGCTGGATAAACCCGTTGCTGATTATTTTCCGGATTGGAAAAACCGCCTGTTTCATCGCTCCGATAAGTCAGACGTGATGGTTCGTGAGCTGTACGCCCATCAGTCTGGATTGGTTCCTTTCATCGGTCTTTATAAACAGACGATTGAAAACGGAAAACCATCGCCCAAATGGTACACGGCAATCCCCGACAAAAAGCACCCGCTTGGTGTGGCTCCGGGCATGTATCTCGATAAAAAATTCCTGAAAATAGTGAATCGCGAAATTCGGAAAACACCTCTTAAAACCCGCGGTAAATATGTGTACAGCGATCTGCCATTGGTCATTACGCCTCAAATTGTTGAGCATATTTCCGGAACCGATTTTAACCAGTATCTGGAATCGAATTTTTATCGTCCGTTGGGTGCTAACGAACTCACATATTTGCCTTTGCAGAAATTTTCGCGCGAACGTATTGCCCCCACGGAACTCGATGATTATTACCGCTTTCAGCTCATTCAGGGAACGGTTCACGACGAATCGGCTGCTGTGCTGGGCGGAATTTCGGGAAATGCCGGTTTGTTTGGTTCTGCAAACGATTTAGGCAAACTGATGCAGATGTATTTGCAAATGGGAACTTACGGCGGAAAACAATACGTGAGTGAGGCCACGATGAAGGAATTTACACGGGTTCAGTTTCCCCAGGCTAACAACCGACGCGGACTGATTTTCGATAAACCATCACTGAAGCTGGATTCGTTGAAACCGGCAGATGCTTACCCATGTCCGGAAGTAAGCCCCGAAAGTTTTGGCCATTCCGGGTTTACCGGAACTTTTGTCTGGATGGATCCGAAATGTGGTTTGATGTATGTTTTTCTGTCGAATCGGGTGTATCCGACCCGAAATAACAGTTTGATCAGCGATTTGAACGTGCGGACCGAGATTTTGTCGGCGATTTATAAGCAGATTAGATTGAAGGACTGATGGATTGAAGAGTTGAAACTGTTATCAGGTTGTCAAGTTGTTGTAGCTTAACTCCGGAGAAGTGAAATATTTGTAGAATAAACCAAGGAAGAAAGAACCCGTCCGCGGTTTGACGATAAAAAAGCGGAAATTTGTTTTCGGACAGAATAGAGAAAACCTAAAAATGTAAAAAAAATGAAACCTAAAACCGTACTGATTACCTTTTTTTTATTCCTGATTTTAAATGCCTTTGCTTCGCCAAGGGTCAAAACCGGCATTGAAGTTTTACGTGATAATAATTTCAAAATTCTTCAGGGAAAACGGGTCGGCCTGATTACCAATCCAACCGGCGTTGATTCGCAACTGAAATCAACAGTAGATATTCTGAACGAAGCTCCCGGAGTGAAGCTAGTGGCGCTTTATGGCCCGGAACATGGTGTCCGCGGCGACGTATATGCCGGAGACAAAGTGGAAACTACCATCGACAAGCAAACCGGAATTCCGGTGTATTCGCTTTATGGCAAAACCCGAAAGGCCAATGCCGAAATGCTGAAAGATGTGGATGTGTTAGTTTACGACATTCAGGATATTGGCTGCCGCTCATATACTTACATCAGTACGATGGGGTTGGCGATGGAAGCTGCCGCTGAAAATAACATTGAAATGGTGGTGCTCGATCGCCCAAATCCAGTTGGCGGACTAAAAGTGGAAGGAAATCTGGCTGAAGACCAATTTATTTCGTTCGTTAGCCAGTTTAAAATACCTTATTTGTATGGATTGACTTGTGGTGAATTAGCCAAATTGCTGAATGGCGAAAATATGCTGAAAAAACAGTGCAAGCTCACCGTTGTTCCGATGAAAGGCTGGAAAAGAAGCCAGACTTTTGATCAAACCGGACTGCCTTGGGTGCTGACGTCGCCACACGTTCCGCATGCCACTTCGCCGTTTTATTATGCCGCTTCGGGAATCCTGGGGGAATTTAGTTTTATGTCGATAGGAGTGGGGTACACGCTTCCTTTCCAATTGTTTGCCAAAGATTCGATTGACGCTTCAGCTTTATGCCAGCGATTGAATGAGTTGCATTTACCTGGCGTTTTGTTTCGTCCTATTTACCTGAAGCCATTTTATGCAGTAGGGCAAGGGAAAAACTATTCAGGAGTACAGTTTTACCTGACAGATTATAAAAAAGCGAGGCTGACAGAAATCCAGTTTTATGTGATGCAGGTGATGGCAGAGCTTTATCCCGACAAAAAATGCTTTGGTCCTGATACCGAAAAACGTTACGACATGTTCGACAAAGTTTGCGGATCGGATCAGATTCGTTTCCTGATGTCGAAAAATATGAAAGTTGAAGATATGTTGCCCTATTGGCGCAAGGATGAAGCGGCTTTTCAGCAATTATCGAAGAAGTATTATTTGTATAAATGATCAAACCAAGAAAATACCCCGCTGACTTTACCCAACTTGAGAAAGTGCTTCGCCGTCAGCAACCTGACCGGCCGGTACTTTTCGAGTATTTTGTCAACGGAGATTTGATTTCGTATATCAATGGCGAATCGTTTGCATCGCTGGATAATCGGGTTGATCAGATTCGGGCGATTACCCGGTTTTTTCATCGTGCAGGATACGATTATGCTACCATTCCATCCCGCTATTTCGATGCCTTTTCATTCGATAACACCGGGCACGAGAAGAAAGCCACCGTTTCGCTCAACGAAGGTTCTGCAATAACCGACCGAAAATCGTTCGAATTGTATCAGTGGCCAAATCCGGAGCAGGGCAACTTTGAATTGTTACAAAATTTGGCAATGGAACTCCCTTCAGGAATGAGATTTATCGTTTCAGCGCCCGGTGGAGTGCTTGAAAATGTGATAGATCTGGTTGGTTTTGAACGACTTTGTTTCATGATTTACGAAGATGAGGAATTGACCAAAGCCATTTTTGATGAGGTGGGTGAACGATTGCTGCGCTATTACGAAATATGCAGCGCCATAGAACCGGTTGGGGCGTTAATCGTAAACGACGATTGGGGATTTAAGACACAAACCATGCTCTCGCCCGATATGCTTCGTCAATTTGTTTTTCCGTGGCATAAAAAAATAGTGGAAACCATACACCAGAATAGGAAATACGCCATTTTGCATTCCTGCGGAAACCTTTCGGAGGTGATTGATGATAGTATTGACGAACTAAAATATGATGCTAAACATTCGTTTGAAGATATTATCTTGCCAGTGGAACAAGCTTGGCAGCTTTGGCACGACCGGATTGCCATAATGGGTGGTATTGATATGGATTTTCTGGTTCGCCGCAAGCCTGAAGAGATTAAAACACGCTGCCTGGAAATGCTGGAGTTAACCAGTTCAAAAGCTTATGCACTGGGTTCGGGCAATAGCATCCCGGCGTATGTGCCCATACCGAATTATCTTGCTATGATTGAAATAATTAACCTATAAATCTAATCGCTATGAAAACCTATGTCTTTTCAATATCCACTCTGATTTTTATGCTTTTTTCACTGGGTTCGTGCGGAAATCCGACCGTTTCGAATTCTACTTCAGGAATAAGAACCGGGGCAGAGCAAACCGAAAAGTACCTCCCGCTGCTGAAGGGCAAACGGGTAGCTATTGTTGCCAATCAAACTTCCATTATCGGAAAAACTTCGCTGGTCGATAGTTTAAAATCATTGCAGGTAAACATTGTAAAAATATTTGGCCCTGAACACGGTTTCCGGGGTACTGCCAGTGCCGGTGCAGTGGTTTCCGATAGTATTGACGCTAAAACCGGTATTCCGGAAATATCGCTTTACGGCAAAAAAAGCAAACCATCCAAAGAAGATTTAGCGAATGTGGATGTGGTTGTTTTCGATATTCAGGATGTGGGAGCCCGTTTTTATACTTACATCAACCTGTTGGCACGCGTAATGGAGTCGTGTGCCGATAATAAAAAGGAACTGATTGTCCTGGATCGTCCGAATCCAAACGGATTTACGGTTGACGGGCCCATTCTGGACATGAAACTGAAATCGGGCATCGGGATGTTTCCCATCCCGATAACTCACGGAATGACCATTGGCGAACTGGCCCAACTATACAATGGCGAAGGCTGGCTCGAAAACAAAGCGAAATGTGCGGTGACGATAATCACGGTTGCCAATTATTCGCACGATATGGAATATGTGTTACCGGTTGCTCCGTCTCCCAATCTGAATACCCAGCAATCGATCTTGTTGTATCCTTCACTGTGTTTGTTTGAGGGGACAATAATCAGTCAGGGCAGGGGAACTTATTTCCCGTTTTCGGTACTCGGAAACCCCGATCTGAAGGGTAAATATGACTATTCATTTACTCCGGTCAGCATTAAAGGCATGGCTGAAACGCCGCTTCACCAGGATAAAGCTTGTTATGGCCTTGATTTGAGGAAATACGATGCATCTGAATTTCGCAAAACAGGCCAGATCAACCTGAAATGGCTGATTGAAATGTACCAGGCTTATCCGTACAAAGAAAAGTTTTTTGATTTCAGGCAAAGCAAACAGATGGGCAACTTCGATAAACTGGCAGGAACCACTTTGCTAAAAGAACAAATCATCGCCGGAAAATCGGAAGCTGAGATTCGTGAAACCTGGAATCCCGGCTTAGCCAACTTTAAAAAACTTCGCAGTAAATATTTGATATACAGGTAACCGGATAGCATCAGCATTCCGACTCCATGTTGTTAAATTTTAGTGCAGGGATTGGCTCTAATGAAGTTTAATTTAAGGAATTAACTTTACTGAAGAAAAAAAATACCAATTGGTATTATATATTACAATAGTTTTTATTTTGCACGGTATATTTACTATTTTGGCCATTTATTAAAGAATTGCTATCAAATAGTTTATTAACTGGATATTTATTTGACTATATTCTATTTTGTGCGATATTTATTGAACTTATAATACAAGTCATAACTTAATGTTGTTTTATCTATTTTTAAAATTAGTACCTATGAAAAAAACCGTAGCATTAATTTTCATTTTGTGCATGATTGTCCAATTGACAATGGCACAAAAGCGGTCGTTATCCGGAGTCGTCCGGGACAAAGCGACTAATGAACTCCTTCCAGGAGTATCGATTGTTGAAAAGGGGACGACTAACGGAACCGTGAGCAATGGAAATGGGGAATTTCAGCTCTCAGTTAATAACAATGCCTCGTTGTTAGTGAGTTATATCGGGATGCTTCCCCAGGAAATCAAAACGGGCACAATGTCGTCAGTTGAGGTTTATTTAGAATCTACCTCGGAGCAGGTTGATGAGGTTGTAGTAACAGCAATGGGTATTAAGAAAGAAAAGAAAGCGTTGGGATATGCTGTTCAGGACATTAAAAGTGAAGAGATCATCCGGAATAAAAGTTCGAATCTGATCAATTCGTTAAGTGGAAAAATTGCCGGCGTAAATGTTACCCAAAGTGGTGGTTCAGCAGGCGCCGGGGCTCAGATTGTGGTTCGTGGCGGAACATCGTTGGAACGGGACAATCAGCCTTTGTTTGTGGTTGACGGCGTTATTTACGACAATTCAACCCCAATTGGAGGAAACAGCGGATTTGATGGTGCCACCCGGAATTCCACAACTTTTGGAAACCGCGTGATGGATATTAATCCGGAAGACATTGAAAATATGTCGGTGCTAAAAGGTCCGGCAGCAACAGCTTTGTATGGCTCACGTGCTGCGGCCGGCGTTATTCTGATAACCACAAAGAAAGGTCAGGAAGGCGATTTGAAAGTTAGTTTCAGCACAAAACTATCATCAAACTGGGTGAATCGCTATCCTGAACAGCAAGGAAAATACAAAAGAGGTTATTACAATACTGCCGGTATCTTTAGCGACTATACTACTCAATCGTGGGGTGATCCGTTTGGAGCAAACGATATGATGTACAATAACATCGAAGATTTTTTCCAGAAAGGCTCAGTAATCGACAATAGTGTAAACGTTTCGGGGGGAAATAAAAACGGTACCTTCTTTTTGTCTGCTTCCCGTTACGATCAGACAGGTATTGTGCCCGCTACCGGATTCGATAAATCTACTTTCCGCTTTAATGCCGACCAGAAGTTTGGTAAACTTGCCGTTGGCGCCAATGTGGCCTATTCGAATGCCAATACCGATAAAACCCTTACCAGCGCCGGATTGTACAATGGCGGCGGAAATGGTGCCATGAGCGCTGTTTATGGATGGGCGCGGAGTGACGATATGAACAAATTCCTGAATGATGATGGTACCAAATACCGCATGTTCGAAGGGCTTCAGCCACTTTCATCCGATGTTGAAAATCCATATTGGATTGTGAATAAAAACTCACTGGGCGATGAAACAAACCGATTTACCGGAACGGCTTTTGCCAATTATGATATAGCCAAATGGTTTCATATCAGCTACCGTTTAGGATACGATAGCTATGTTAAAAAAGACAATACATTTATAGCTCCGGGTGGTGCCGTATTGGAAACCTATCAGAAAGGCCGCTTGTCTGAAAGTGATATGACTTACAACTACTTGTCATCGAACCTGATGTTGACATTTAATAAAAAAGTAGGTGATTTCGATTTTAATCTGCTCGTTGGACAATCCGTTGAAGATACTCAAACCGAGACTCAACGCAGAGCCGGGTTTAACTTTATTACGGAGGGTATTTACAGTTTCGAAAATATAAATTCAACAAATAAATCATTTCAATCGGTTCATTCAACCAAAAGGTTAATGGGGCTGTTCAGCGAATTCCGTACCTCGTACAAAAACATTGCTTACCTTACTGTAACTGGTCGTAATGACTGGACTTCTACTTTGCCTGATGGAAACAACTCCTATTTTTATCCATCAGTGAGTGGTAGTTTTGTATTTACCGAATTGTTGCCTAAAAATACCGTTCTTTCATTCGGAAAAGTTCGCGCTTCATGGGCCACGGTGGGTAAAGATACCGATCCGTATGCTACATCAACATCACTTTGGGCGCCAAGAGACTTTTTAGGCGGCATTGGTGTTGGAAACAGCTGGACACGCGGGAACCCCTATTTGAAACCTGAGCGAACAAAATCGGTTGAAGCCGGTGTTGAAATGCGTTTTTTTAACGGCCGTATCGGGGTTGATTACACCTATTACTCCAACGACAGTTATGACCAGATTGTAACACCGCGTTTAAGTCAGACTACCGGTTATATTTTGTTGTCAACCAATGTGGGTAACGTACTGAATAAAGGGATGGAGCTTTCTATTAATGCTATTCCGGTCCATACTAAAAACCTGACATGGGATGTCACTTTAAACCTTTCGGGTAACCGTGGAAAGGTTGAAAATCTGCTGACAGGCCAGGATGTGCTGTATGTGACTGATGTGCAGGTTGGAAATGCCAAAGCTGCTTCGTTCAATAACGGTAAGTTTATGGGAATCTCGGGCTCGAAATGGACCCGCGATGAAAGCGGTTCTGTTGTTCTGGATTGGAATACCGGAATGCCAACCAGTAATAATCTTACTACCAATTATGTTGGTGATCGTGAACCAACATTTACCGGTGGTTTAAATAATAACCTGAAATGGAAAAACTGGATGTTCTCGTTCTTGTTCGATGTTCGGTTAGGTGGCGACATTTTTAATGGTACCGATTATTACATGACACTTGCAGGGATGAGCGCCCGTTCGGAAGACCGCGAATCGCTAACCCTATCCGGAGTTGCCAAAAATCCTACAACTGGTGTGCTCGAACCCAAAACATATACTTACGAGGCTGGTAAAAGCTACAACATTACCACTTCTACCGGTGCAGTTCAGCAACGCTACGGAAACGACATTATTCGTCAATACTGGTCAACTTATTTCCCACTCGAAACGGAGAATTTCATAACCAAAACCAACTGGTTGCGTTTGCGTTCGGTTTCGCTTACTTATAACTTGCCAAGGGAAGTTGTCAATCGGCAGAAAGTGCTGAAAGATATGTCGGTTACAGTGGCCGGGAATAATTTAATACTACTGACAAATTATAAAGGAATGGATCCTGAAACCAGTGTTGCTGGTTCCGGAGTTGTTGGTTCAAGTTCTGCCGGAATGGATTATAACGGAGTTCCTGCTACGGCTGGCATTTCTGTAGGACTTAACTTCACATTCTAATCAAAATTATAAAGGAGAATAATTATGAAAAAGATATTTCAATTTAGTTTAGCCTTATTGCTTACATTTAGCTTCAGTTCATGTAAAGACTGGCTCGATGTGAATGTAAACCCTGACTACCCGACCAATGTGGTGGCCTCTGTTTCTTCCCGGCTCCCCTGGATTCAGCATCATTACAACTATGGTTATGGTGCTGCGAGTATTCGGGCGGCCTCAATTACCGGCCAGATCACTTCTACCACATTTACCGGAACCAATGGTGTTTTGCCGGCATGGAATCCTACCATAGCAGTATCAACAACACCATATCAGCATTGGTTTGTTGGGTCTGCCGCTAACCTGGGCGACTTGATGACTAAAGCTGAAGAAGAACAAGCCTGGCATTATTTGGGTGCCGCTTACACCATTCGTGCCATGGGTTTTATGATGATGCTCGATTGGTATGGCGAAATACCTTATACCGAATCTTTGTCGTCGATACTTACTCCGGCTTACAGTGATGGAAAAACGATTTTTGATGGCTGTATGGCTGACCTGGACAAAGCTTTGGAGTATTTCGAGATGACACAGCCCACAGAAGCTACCGCATTGTCGAAAGGCGATAACTGGAACAGCGGAAATGTTGAAAAGTGGAAAAAATTGATTTATGGTTTGAAGGCCCGCTGGCTGAATAACCTGTCGAAAAAAGCTGATTATAACCCAACGGCTATATTGGATGCGGTTTCAAAAGGCCCGCAAAGTGTGGTAGAAAGTACCATTATCCAACACGTAAATGACCTTTCTGACAAAGGTGGTACTACCATCGGCGATGTATTGGTTGGCGACCCGCTTAAAACAGCCTATATTTTTAATACCGGTGCCTGGAGCGATTGGGCCCGTTTTACCAAATGGTATGTTGATTTGCTTGACAATACATTTACCGGAGGTTCAGGTGTTGTCGATCCGCGTGCCGATAAAATGTTGCCATCTTCTCAGCATTGGGAAAAAGTGTTTAGCGAGAGTACCAACTCCTATGTTACTACTCCAAAATTCATACGTACCAAAGGGGTTGACGTAATTAAAACAAACATTCGACTGAACAAAGGCCCCATGTTGAGTACCTACAGCACTACAACAAAGAAATGGTCGGTAAACAGCACGGACCCCAGCCGCAAAGGGGACACCATTTATGTAAATATTCGTGCTTTGTGTGCAGCTACCGGCGCAACAACCAGCGAAAGTGCCTATACTTCTACTGATGGGACGATTCTTTCGACCGGTACTTTCTATACCCGGCCAGAATCTCCGACAGATGTGATGACCTACCATGAAATGTGTTTTATTAAAGCAGAGGTATTGTTCCGTCAGGGAAATAAAGCTGAAGCTTTAACAGCTTACAAAGAAGGAATCAGGGCACACATGCTTGCAATGAATACCAAGCTGAAACAGTATGCCGGATCGGTAAATCCCGGGAAAAAAGCAATTAACGATGCTGATATCGAAACTTTTATCAGTAGTGCGGCCGTGGCCCAAACAGCCGCTGAGCTGACTATGGCCAAAATTATGCAGCAAAAATTTATAGCGATGTCGTTTACTCAGCAAAACTGGAACGACATGCGCCGGTTTAATTTCTCTGCTGGTAATGTTGGTAGTTTTGGTGTAGTTTATCCTGATTTTGATCGCCCGCTGGAGTTCAGCGCTGAAGCTGCTACCAAGATCCCAGGCGCTACCAAAGCTGATGTAAATTACTGGTTCCGCCGGATTAGCCAATGTTCGCATGAGGTTAACTACAATTCAACCAACATGAAGGCTTCTAATCCGAAAGCATTCGATCTGGATATCTGGTCGGTTCCGGTGTGGTGGGATCAGGAGTAGGAGTTGTTTGGTATTGAGCAATTTTGCTTTGATTAAGATCTCGTTTTTCTCAGATCTTTAAGTAATATACAGGGAAAGGTTTTTGTTTGGAAAGCAAGACCTTTCCCTTTTTCGTTATAGGTTTTGTGTGAACAACACCTTGTGAAGAGTTGTTTCGTGTAGTATATGGTGAAAATAAACAAATTTCGCTTCAGAATATGTTGTAGAAAATAATACCATTTTTTGTGTTTTCAAGTGATTGTAAATAAGGTTTTTAAAAATGTTTGCATTTCGTTTTTTCAAAATTGGTATTATATGTTACAAAAACACATATTTTTTGAAAATAAATTTTTATTTTAGTCCCACGGTAAAGAGATAATCATTTGATCTATTTTGATCCCCGCTATTTATATGATCAGGTATTCACTATTTTCCCGTTTTCTGTATGACAACTATAATATCTGAATTTCTCATGAATCTATACTTACTTATAAATCTATTTCAAAATGTAATTTTAATCTGTTTGTTATGAAAAAAACGGTAGCATTAATCTTTATTTTGTGCTTCATTGTTCAGTTAACAATGGCACAAAAGAGGTCGGTATCCGGAGTAGTCCGAGATAAAGCGGCCAATGAGTCCCTTCCGGGTGTTTCGGTTCTTGAAAAAGGAACCAAAAACGGAACGATTACCGATGTGGATGGCAAGTTCGAGCTTTCAGTAAATGAAGGTGCATCTTTGCTAATCAGTTACATTGGAATGAAGGCCCAGGAAGTAAAAGTGGGTAATTCTTCAACGCTAAACATTATTCTTGAATCTTCGAGCGAAGAGATTGACGAAGTGGTTATTGTTGGTTACGGACAGCAAAAGAAAGCTAACTTAACTGGTGCAGTTGCTTCTGTTGATACTAAGGTTTTGGAAGCCAGGCCTATTGCCGACGTCGGTCGCGGTCTTCAGGGTATAACTCCCGGGCTTAGTGTTGTTATTCCAAGTGGTGAAATTGGTTCTGACCCTATTATGAAAATTCGTGGTCAGTTTGGATCATTAACCGGAGGATCGGCTCCGTTAATCCTACTGGATAACGTAGAGATTCCTTCTATCCTGATGGTTAATCCTGATGATATTGAGTCAATTTCTGTTTTGAAGGATGCTGCATCGTCTTCAATCTATGGAGCAAAAGCTGCATTTGGGGTTATTTTAATTACCTCCAAAAAAGGCGCTAAAACCGAAGGTGTAAATATCTCTTATTCCGGAAATCTTTCTTTCCAGAACATCTCAAAGAAAATGGAAATGGGCGGACTTGATGCCATGGAATATACACTTAGCGCTTTTGAACGCGTTGGTGGTGTATCTGCCGGTGCATTTTGGCATGTTACCCGAGAAGGCTACGAAAAAGCCAAAGCATGGCAGGAAAATTGGGGCGGCATTGTAAAGCCCAACGATCCTATGTTGTATGGACGTGATTGGTATGTGGATGCAAGCAATCGTAAAATTGGTTTAAGAACTTATGATCCTTATGATTATATGATCAAAGAGTGGACACCTACACAAACACATAATATATCTGTAAATGGCAGGAGCGGTAAAACCGATTACAATCTTAGCTACGGATTTTTAGATCAAACAGGTATTATTAAGCCTTCAAAGACCGATGATTTTAAACGCAATAACGCATCTATCCGATTGGGAACTGATGTGAACAAATGGTTACGGATAACTGCAGGAGCCATGTATTCCAAGCGTGTGAAGCGGTATGCCTATGCCACCAATTCTACAACAGCTGATCCATGGCTGTACATTTATCGTTGGGGACCAACTTACCCGATGACTACAGAAGACGGTGATCCTCTTAGAAGTCCGGCATTTGAAATGGAAGCAGCCAATACAGCATCGATGGAAACCAATTATACAAGTCTGAATGGTGGAGCAACACTTACCCCACTTAAGGATTGGAAAATTAATTTTGACTATACATACGCTAATCAAGAGTATATTAATAAGAGGCCAGGTACACGTTTTACTGCCCGGGATACTTGGTCATCTGCTATAGCTAAGAATGATGCAGCAGGAAATAGGATTTATGTAAACGATGCAGGCGAAGTTGTTCCTTCAAGTACCACTGGTGCAATGCCTGCATTTCAACTGGCTAATAATACTTACACCCCAATTGGTGGAAATCCGGATCATGTATATCGCTTAGCCGGCAATGAACAGCGAAATACAATAAACCTAAATACTTCCTATGAGTTGAATTTTATGGATGATCATATTTTCAAATTTATGCTTGGAATGAATCAAGTAGGACTGAAAAATGCCTATAATACTTCTCAGGTTACTCAGTTAATTGACTATGAAAATCCCCAACTTGATTTGGCTTACGGAACACAAACTGCCAGTGGTGGTGAATATTGGGAATCGCAATTAGGCTTCTTTGGACGTTTAAATTATAGTTACAAAGAAAAATATATACTTGAAGGAAACCTTAGGTACGATGGAACTTCCAAATTTCCGACAGAACTTAAATGGAGGTACTTCCCATCTTTCTCCGCCGGATGGCGTATAAATGAAGAAAGCTGGATGGAATGGGCAAGTTCAAAACTAGATGCGTTAAAACTTCGCGGATCATGGGGTACCATCGGAGATCAAACAGTACCCAACTCTCTTTATGTTCCAACAATGAACGGTTCATTCAATACCTGGTTAATAGCAAATGTTAAGCCTTACCAATTTAGCACTCCAGGTGCTGTTTCAACATCTGTTACCTGGCAGGATATTACGACTCTTGACTTTGGGGTTGATACCCGCTTTTTTAATAATGAATTTGGAGTTTCATTTGACTGGTACCGACGTGATACGGAAAATATGATTGTTCCCCTTGAAGGTATTCCGGCAACATTCGGTACTGGAGCTCCTCAAAGTAACTATGGCTCATTGAGAACAAACGGAATTGAACTTCAATTTGATTATAATCATCGATTCAAAAACGGCTTGAGTATTAATGTCGTTGCAACTTTCTCAGATTCTAAAACAGTTATTACCAAGTATGGAACAACCAATAGTATTGATTCCTGGTATGTAGGTAAAACGTATGGTGAGATCTGGGGGTATGAAACAGATCGATTGTATCAGAAAGATGACTTTGAATATGACAGTGCTGGTAAATTAATCAAAGTAACTTCAACTGATGGATACAGTGTAAATAAGTTGACTGATGCCACTGCTGCCACTCAGGGAAGATTACAGTCAGGGAACTTTGTATTTGGCCCGGGTGATGTTAAGTTTAAAGATTTAAATGGAGATGGTGTAATTAATCCCGGCAATAGACTGGTTAAGGATGCTGAAGGTGAACCAGATTATGGAGATTTGAATATTATTGGGAACTCTACTCCGCGCTATGAATATAGTTTCCGTGCAGGTTTGGATTTTAAAGGATTTGATGCTTCTGTATTCATACAAGGAGTAGGTAAACGAGATATTTGGGGAGATGGTTTCCTTGCTATTCCTGGCTACAATTCTGCAGATGGAGCAATACCACAAGCCATTGCAGGCGATTTCTGGAGAGAAGACAGAACCGACGCATTCTATCCTGCTCCATATAATCTGGCAGGAAGTAATTCAACATTAAATATGCAGGTTCAATCCAGGTATTTGCTAAACATGGCGTATCTAAGAATCAAGAACATCACCGTGGGTTATAGCTTGCCACCAAGTATGCTAACAAAAATGCATATTAGCAAACTCCGTATTTATGCTGCCCTGGAAAACTTCTTTACATTTGACCATCTTGGAACTCTTCCTATTGAT
>JAIBEY010000076.1 GCA_019459525.1 Prolixibacteraceae bacterium | reverse complement strand
GGACAACGATGCTTCGGGAAGCGGTGCAACGCCATTTACATCAGCCATTTTCAGTAACATCAGCGCATTCGGTCCGGCCAAAAGTGCAACCGAACCGGCAACTTTAAAAACAAACCACGCCGGTGGTTCAGCATTGCGTTTACGTCGCAACACCAAATTACAGATTTACAACTCGGCATTTTTGGGCTGGGGAATGGGTCTCCGTCTAGAATCAGACGGAAGCCAGACTGCCGCAAACACCGACGTGCTGACCATTAAAAATACGATTATCTCGGGTATTCGTGGCGACAAGTTTAAAGAAGACGGTACCATATTCGATGCCACTACTTTGCAGGCTTGGTTTCTGGCCACCGCTCGCGAAAACATGCTTTACACAACTAACGACGATGTAAAAATTACTGACCCATATAATTACACCGCATTAAACTTCCAGCCTGCCGCAGGGTCATCGGTATTAAATGCTTCATATTGGATTCCTACAGCTTCGAATCCAGTGATTATTACAAATAAAACGAAACTGGTAAATTATCCGAACCCATTCAGCGGAAGCACCAACATCGAACTTCAGTTGGAAAACGAATCGTATGTTCGTGTTTTTGTAATAGACCTGACCGGACGTACCGTAGCCAACCTTCAGGAAGGAAACCTGACCGAAGGCAAACACCAGTTTGTATTTGATGGACGTGCTTTGCCAAAAGGGTTGTATTTTGCCAAAGCAATTGTCGGCAACGACCAGAAAGTCGTCAAGATGATTTCGAAATAAGAAAATTACCAATAAAAAAGAATCAAAGCTTCATCGGCAAATTTGCCGGTGAAGCTTTTTAAACATTAATCGACTGACCACAGTATAAGTCAGAAAAAGAAAAGATCGCCATGAAAAAACTTGGTTTGTTAATCGTACTAATCAGCATGTTGGCTTTGGTAAGCAAGGCTCAGGAACTGAAAGAAATTAACGGTATTTATTATGCCGACAGCGTGGCTTATACCGGAAAATATGTGACCCATTTCCCGAATGGCAAAATTAAGATCGAGCTGAATCTTGAAAATGGGCTGAAAAACGGCACGGCCAATGTGTATTTCGAAAACGGCCAGTTGAATGAAGTGCGATCGTACAAAAACAACCTGATGCATGGTTCGTGGATTACTTACAACGAGCATAAAGTTTTGATTGGACTGGCCAATTACAAAGACGGGCTGAAACACGGTGCCTGGATGATTTGGGATGCCAATGGAAACCTGCTTTATGAATTGCACTACAACATGGGCGAAAAAGTAGGTAAATGGCGAAACTTCGGAAAAAACGGAGAAATTATCAGCGAGCGCGAATACCCGGAAAAAAAGTAGAAAAGTGTTCAGTGGCAGTGATCAATGGTGGGCTACAGTTGGTTGTGAAGAATTTGGAACCTGAAATTTGTGACTTTCTGATCTTGTAACAAAACTTTAATCAATGCTTAATTAAGCTTTAATAGGTTGGTTATACTTTTGATGGTGTAATTCAGAAATAAAAACGAAAAAACATACACCATGAAAAAAGTAATTTTTGCCCTTTTGGTAGCTTTAGTTTCTACCAGCTCATTTGCAGAAAAGTCTGAGACCAAAACGGAAGCAAAAGCTGAAGCCGCAGTACTTTCGGTTAGCGGAAACGTAATCGACGAAGTTTCAGGAGAAGCATTGGTTGGCGTTGAAGTGAAAGTAGAAGGTTCGGATATAAAAACATACACCGATTTTGATGGTCATTTTGTAATCGAAAACCTGAAAGCTGGTCAGTGTAAACTGGTAGCAAGCTATACTTCGTACAACAAAAACGAAAAAACATTCAGCATCAAATCAAAAAACAATCAGGTTAAAATTGAGCTGCAAGCTTCAAAATAACAAGACAACGGTATAAAACAAAAAGCCTCCTTCGAGAATTCGGAGGAGGCTTTTTAAGTTTATGCTATTTGCTATTTATCAAACAATTTGCTCCAGTTTTTAGGCTGACGGTTTTTCCATGTTCCTTTGTGGTACACGTAACTAACAATCAACGGAAGTACCGAAGTAGCTTCGGCATATACCATTTGTTCGTCGGTTACCTGAACTTTTCCCCATGAACTGGCTTCTTTCAGCGTTGAAGAAGAACATGCTCCGTCGCGAACATCAGCTACGGTAATCTGAACGGCATATTGGTGCATCGGGACTTCTTTACCCAGAATTTCGGCGCAAACTACAGTGTCCTGAGCAAAGTTTTTTGGAACACCGCCACCAATCATGAACAAACCGGTAACTCCGGCAGCCATTTTAATTTTGGTTAGCTCCAGGAAGTCGGCAACCGAGTCGATCGAAACGTGTTTTTCAGGATTTTCCCATTGGTGTTTCGCCAACCCAAAACCAGCGCTCGAATCGGAGAATGCCGGACAGAAGATTGGCACATTATTTTCGTAGCAAGCCTGAATAAGGCTGTCTTTTTTTACTGAATTTACAGTCAGCCATTTACCCATTTCTTTAATAAATTCGCGAGAAGAGTAAGGTCTTTTTTCGAGCGAATCGGTGATTTCCTTGATGGTTCCGTCGCAATTCTGCAATTCTTCTTCGTCGATGAACGTATCGTAAATACGGTCGATGTACAGGTCGCGCAAAATGCCGTCGTTAATTTCGGTAGTTCCGCGGTAATGTTTGTGGCCAAGAGCCTCGAAGAAATCCATGTCGATGATTGAGGCGCCAGTTGCCACAATGGCATCGATCATATTATTCTTAACCATTTCCACATAAACCTGCATACAACCAGCCGCACTGGTACTTCCGGCGAGGGTCAGGATGTTGGTACATTCGGTATTTTCAACCATTTTCAGCAAAATGTCGGTTGCACTGGCGGTATCGCGCGAGGTGAACGACATTTTACGCATAGAGTCAATAATTGGAGTTGAATCGAATGACTTAATGTCGATGTGTTCGATAGTTTCTTTTAATAAATCTGATTTCTTCATTGTTCCTTATTTTATCCTTTTAATTGTGCTTGTTCAGCTTGGTATTTATTTAAATATAAGCCAGATAGACCGACTGCTTTTTTTTGAAAAAGTGTGCGAATATAGTATAAAAAAATTGGTTCTGCCAAGCTTCCCGGTTATTTTCCTGAAGGCATAACCATATCTTTCAAAAAGATTTCAGCAATGTCGGCAATCGATGAATCGAGGCTCCGGTATTCGAACCCAATGGTACGGGTTATCTTCTCGCCGGAATAATGGTTTTTTTGGTTTGTTCCTGAAACAGCCTCACGCGTAATCACGGGTCGTTTACCCGTAAAAAAGCTGGCTGCTTTGGCCATTCGCCAGGCAATGTGCAGTTTAACGTCGGAGGCAAAACTTCTCGGGCGTGGTTTATTTAATCCATCAGCAATTTTATTGAAAAAATCCTGATAGCTTAAGTTTCCGGCATTCAGAATAAAACGCTGGTTTTTTACCTGTTCAAACCGGTTGTCGTCCATCAGCAAAATCATTGCTTTAACTACATCGCGCACATCAACAAATCCGGATATTCCCCTGGTGTAATAATTCAGCCCTTTCCAGATCGACTGGAAAAGTTTCGGGCTGCCAATTTCCCAGTTCCCTGGTCCCATAATAATCGACGGATTCACAATTACAGCATCTAACCCTTCTTCAATCCCCCGCCATACTTCCATTTCAGAAAAAAATTTGCTGAGCGAATAACCCGATTTGCGTTTCGATGGTGTCCAATAGGTTTCCTCGGTAATTTCACTTCCGTCCTGTGTTTTTCCCAATGCGGCAATCGAACTCACGTGACAAAATTGCCTGACCCCGTTGTGAATGGCGGCATCGATCAGATTGCCGGTACCCTTCACGTTGTTATTGAGCATCATATCGTTATCGTCGCCATGAAACGAAACAATGGCCGCACAGTGGTAAATACTGGTTGCCCCTTTCAGCGCTTCTTCCAGGCTCAGATAATCCAGAATATCGCCTTCAACCCATTCAATCTGGGCAAACAGTTCGTCAACCCGGTTGGAGTAATACGAAAATATTTTTTTTACCCACCCCGTATTGCTTTGCTCGCGGCGAAGAGCTTTTACCTTTAGGCCAGAATTGGTCAATTCGTAGAGTAAATGAGCTCCCACTAATCCGGTTCCACCTGTTACTAGTATCATTTTTTGATCGTTATTTATTCCACGGAGTAACAGCTTTTGCTCCAAACTCTTTAGCCGTAAGTTTGTCGATACTGACTAAAATAACGCCTACATTCCGGATAGCCGGTGCATTAAACTTGAATGGCAGATCGCTGTATTGGGTCATAAACTGTTTGACGAGTCGTTCTTTTTCCTCAAAATCATCGATAAATTCGGCAGTTCCTTCCACCACAACCGATTTTGATTTGACACGATAACTGCAACCCACCATTTCGTCCTGCCAGGCCAGTTCTTCGCCCAGCGTCCAGTTGATGCAGACTTTGGGGTTTTTCTTTATTGTTTCCCACATGCGTCCGTGCGGGGCCGAATGCAGGATCACCTTATCGCCATCCATCGCAAAATTCAGGGGCAGTACATACGGCACATCATTGTCCGACATGGCTACATAGCAGGTTTTACATTGTTTCAGAATGGCATCTATTTCGTTCCGGTCGTGTATAAAATGTGTTCTCATTGCATAAAAATTGAAATTAAACTCAAAAATTTAATCAATCTCCTCTTCCTCATTCTCATCGTAGTTGAATTCAACTTTACTTTGTTTTATAATTTCAACTAAAATATCATTCAGGTAACCTTGATTTATTGCTTCATAAAACCTCTTTGTCAATTCCGGAATATTTATTATTTCCTCAATACAAGACATGTAACGATCAACAATTACTTGAACCGCATACTGGATTTTAGCATTTTGCCTAATATGAGCATTCAGATTCTCCACCGAATCGTCTGATTTAATTACAAAAGTGATCGGAAATTTCTCTAATTTGTCGATGTCGAGAAAATACTTTTTTACATCTGTAGTTTCAGTAACCTGAAAAAAGCGACCGAGTGGTTTCATGACAAAGTCAATGCCACCGTCATTGGCATTTGTCCTTCCTGTTTTATAAAGTTTTAAGTTCTCTTCTTCAATACTGTTCAACTCAAATCCAAAAAAAACAGTTTGGTCTAAATAGTAAAACTTTAGGATCGAAAAACTTATTATTTCAAAGATTCTCGCATCAACATTGGGAGCTAGAAGGCCGGAAATAAATTCGACAATTGTTTCGGATTCCTCACCCGAAATACTTTTCAGTTGTTCACACGTCTCAATAAATCGATCAAATGCGCTTTTCTTTGCCTCAATATAAGCATCTAGAATTTCTATTACTGATACTGCAATGTTGAATGTTTTTCCACCTATTTTTAGATTAATCAAACTTTCATTGATCCAATATCTTGAGTTCTTTTGATCATGAATAATAATCCGCTCAAAATCTGACAAAGGGGCTGTTTTCTTATACTCAGAGTTTGTTCGATTCTGAAAATAATGGTTTTGCAATTTCGCACCAAAAGGCAATTCCCGCTGCCTTTTTATTAAATATGTTTGGGTCGCTCCTGAATAGTTTGTGAGGTAATCACTTTTGCTTATAAACCCTTTTTGGATGTAGTCCTCAATAAGAGTATATATAGAATAAATTGCTCCAAAACTTCCTCTTGACTTTGATCCTCTATTTGCTGATTTAGTTTTAAAATTTATGTAATTGAGCAATTCACTATTATTATAAATCTGCTTATAGTCTGTCGGAAAATTCTTCTCAAGGATTTCCAAAATTTTAACAGTAAAGGGATGTTTCATTATTCAGGTTCAAATAAGGTTGGTTGTTGAATATTCTTTTGCTCATATATTTTGGGCTCTCTGATCAACTTTTCACCATTAATTTCAGTTAATTCCTGAACCCGCCTTAATCCAATTTTAACAAAGTCTTCATTTATTTCTATCCCGATAGATTTTCTTCCCAATTTTTTTGCGACATAAGATGTTGTAAATGTCCCCGAGAATGGATCTAAAACCGTGTCTCCCTGATTAGAACTAGCTTTTATTATCCTTTCCAGAAGAGCAACTGGTTTTTGTGTCGGGTGGTTTTCGTATTCAGTCATACGATATCTTACACGCGGAAAATCCCAGACATTTCCTGGAACCTTTTCATTATTATAGGGTTGTGGCGGATTTTTTCTATAATCTATTAGATTGCGTTTTGCCCCGGTTTTTGCCTCAACCAGAATGTCATTCGAATTGAATGTATAATTGTTTTTGTCTTTTACACAAAATAATATAGGCTCATACATAGAACCATAAAAATTTTTGGCTTGAACTCCGGAACTATCATAAGACCATACTATTCTTGATAGGATATTAACTCTACTCCTTAAATAAATATCAAAATAAGGAATGAACTGAGTAGAAGTCATCACATAGAAACTACCATTTGGCTTGAGTTTCTTTAAACACAAGTCAAGCCACTCATAACACCATTCCAGGTACAGTTCATCTGTTTCCCATTTATCCAGTAATCCATTAAAGTCTTTCCCAATGTTATATGGCGGATCAACAAATATTAGATCAACGCTAGAATCAGAAATTTCGTTTTTTAAAATCTGAATGGCATCTCCCTGATATATTGTATGATTGTTGTGACAATGTTTAATCATTACTCGGTATTTATGGGTTTTTATTTGTAACTAAATTTAAGGATTTTATATCAGTCGAAATCATAGAATGAAGCATTTTCAGCTTATCGTTCTAAATCCGAGTAATTCCGACAGTTCTTTCATTACTTTTTTAAGGTTCTGGTATTGATTCAGAAAATCCATTATTTTTTCTGATTCGTTGCTTTTATTGGCTTCATTGATCTGGTGTTCCAACTTTTTCAGCAGCATCTTTACATTCTTCAGTTTGTATTCCTGTATGAGTTTCGGAACCAGCAGGTACAGCAATTCGCTTTCGCTTTCGATAAATGCGCCGCCTTTACTCCATCGTTTGCTCTCGATATATTTTTCAGACAACAAGGTACTGGCATATTTACTAATTTCTGAATCGGGATGTTGTGTGAAATATTTAACCGGATCAAAATCCTTGTTGTCAAGATTCAATTCCATATCCGATAAAATAGCCCTCACTTTCGGGTTCACAGAAACTAGTCCATCGGTATGCAGTTCGGAAATCACATAAACACCAACGGTATAAGTTTTTACCTCGTGCGTTTCTTCGTCCTCCATTTCAAATACTTCCTGGTGGAAATATTTCATAAGGAACCGAATAATCTCCCTTTCTTCGGTTTCGAACGGGTTAACGACTTTCTTTTCAGTTACCGGAACCACAGGTTTTGTTGCCTGTACCTGCAATTCCTGAATTTCTTTCCGCGTATGATCTTCCGTTTGCTTGTTCTGTATTTTCCTGATTTCGGAATACAGAATAGCTTCCTGAACATCCATTAAACGGCTGCATTCCTTGATGTAAATGGTGCGGGTAATCGTATCCGGAATAACAGAAATGGACTTTACAATTTCATTAATCAAGCGTGCTTTCGAAACCGGATCATTTTCAACGGTTCCCATCAGCAACTGTGTCTTGAATTTGATAAAGTCGGTTTCGTTCTTTTTGATGTATTCGGCCAGCTCGCTGGCGCTCATCGACCGGGCAAACGAATCAGGGTCTTCGCCACGCGGCAAAGGCAATACTTTTACGTTAATGCCTTCTTCCAAAACCATATCAATTCCGCGAAGGGAAGCTTTGATTCCGGCATCATCGCCATCATAAACAATGGTAATGTTAGGTGAGAAACGCCGTATCAAACGGATTTGCTCAATTGTTAGCGACGTTCCCGACGAAGCCACCACATTTTCAATCCCGGCCTGGTGAAACGACAGCACATCGGTGTAACCTTCCACCAAATAACACTTGTCCAGTCGCGTAATGTCTCGCTTGGCCTGGTAAATACCGTACAAGGTTCGGCCTTTGTGGTAGATTTCCGACTCGGGTGAGTTGAGGTACTTGGCTACTTTTTTATCGTTGGTCAGCGTTCGGCCGCCAAAAGCAATCACCCGGCCCGCCACATTGTGAACCGGGAAGATAACTCGTCCGCCAAAACGATCGCGCACCCAGTCGTCGCGTTTGATCGTCAATCCGGTCTTTTCCAGAAATTCCATTTTGTAGCCTTCGCGTTCGGCCGCCTGGGTAAATAAATCTTTTCCGTCCGGACAAAAACCCAGCTCGAACTTGGCGATAATATCGTCGCGGATGCCGCGTTCCCGAAGGTAACTTAGCCCTACCGTGCGTCCCTCATTTTCTTTGAGCAAATAACGGCTGAAATATTTCTGAGCAAAAGCCGACACGATCATCATACTTTCGCGTTCGTCTTTCAGCGCTTTTTCTTCGTTCGACTCTTCTTTTTCCTCAATCTCGATGTGGAATTTTTTGGCCAGCCACCGCAAGGCATCCGGGTAGCTGAGCTGCTCCAGTTCCATGATGAAATTCACCGAGTTACCGCCTTTTCCGCAGCCAAAACATTTAAAAATTCCTTTAGCCGGAGAAACGGTAAACGAAGGTGTTTTTTCGTTGTGGAACGGACACAATCCGAGCTGGTTAACACCCCGTTTTTTGAGTGTCACAAACTCTGAAACAACATCCGAAATGTTTGCTGCATCAACAATTCGCTCAATAGTAGCCTGATCAATCATTGTTGCAAATGTAAAAATTTAAACGGTGAGTTTTTGCTGACCTGACGGTTGTCGTATTAAATCGAATTGCAAATCCGGATATCCGAACTGATCACCTCGTCCTGGCTATTCAGATGGATGGTTCCTTCGAAAAAGCTTTCGCCGTCCAACAGGTTGGGCATGATTTCCTGAACCAGGCTTTCCATCTGTAAATTAAAAACAGTCAGAATATCGACCCATTTCAGACGTCCCGGGATTTTGGGCTCCATTTCTCCTGAAAATTTTGATGATTCGTACACCATGTAGAGGATTGAGGTCTGGCTTTCATCCTGAATGGATTTGACCACCCCACGCAAAACAGCTTCCGACACGTCGAGGCCAGTCGATTCGCGGATTGTGCGGATGGCCGATTCGTTCATATCTTCAAGCGCTCCGATACTTCCCTTTATGCCCGAATGTTTTCGTTTCAGCGGGCCGTCTTCAGCGATCTGGAGTAAAAGAATATGATCTGTTTTATTGTCAAAAAGAAACGTAAGTGTTTGTATAGATGGCTGGTTCATTGTGGATGAAAATTTGGTTTAGGATAAATGCAGAATGGTTGTCAAAGATAAAGATCACAATGTCAGGATCAGCATTTCTGTGAATACATTTTAGGAAAATTTTACTTTAATGACGATGTATTTAGGAGCCAATCCGTAGGCAAATGTTTAATTCTTATCACTAGTGTCTATTAATTTTTGTTAAAATGGCCCATATCTATTTTATGCACAGCATCCTAACCCCTCAAAACCTTGTCGCCCTTTTGAATTTTGTTCCTTTGTATACAGGTACAAATTGGAACAGGTATGAACGTTG
>JAIBEY010000041.1 GCA_019459525.1 Prolixibacteraceae bacterium | reverse complement strand
ACTAAAATTGGTTCGTCTATCATGATCATGGGTCTATGCGGAAATGCAATCACTCCGCTTATTTATGGTCATCTTGCCGATCTTTTCGATGTTCGCACAGCATACCTCATCCTTATTCCATGCTACGCTTACCTGATTTTCTTTGCGGCATACGGCCATACCATTAAAAACTGGAGCCGTACCAAAACATTGCAACAGCAGACTAATTAAAAAATTGGATAAATGAACCGAATCAAAATAATTAACGGACGCTTGTTAACTCCTTTTCGGGTAGTTGAAAACGGCACACTTTTAATTGAAGGGGGCCATATTGTTGGATTGGGGCAGCGCCATATTGATTTTCCGGGAGCAAGCCTGATCGATGCCCAAAACAACTATGTATCTCCAGGGTTTATTGATATTCATACACATGGCGGTGGCGGGCATGATTTTATGGACGGTACGGTAAACGCATTTCTCGAGGCGGCTAAAATTCACGCTTTGCACGGAACAACCGCGCTCGTACCAACAACCCTCACCGCCGAAACAGACGATCTGTTGCAAACGTTTTCGGTTTACCGGCAGGCGAAAACAGCAAACACCGAAGGATCCAGTTTCCTGGGAATCCATCTGGAAGGCCCCTATTTCTCGATGAACCAGAAAGGGGCTCAAGATCCGCGTTATATCCGCAATCCCAATAAAGACGAATACGAAGCCATACTGAATCACTCGCAGGATATTATTCGCTGGAGTGCAGCCCCGGAACTTGATGGAGCTATGGAATTTGGATGTGAAATGTGTCGGAGAGGAATTCTTCCTGCCATTGGCCATTCCGACGCTACCGCCGAAGATGTAGCCGAGGCTCTTGAGAACGGATTTACTCACCTCACCCATTTGTACTCGGGAATGTCGGGAGTGATGCGCCGGAACGCATACAGGTATGCCGGAGTGATCGAAAGTGCTTTTTTATACGATCAGCTTACCGTTGAAATTATAGCCGATGGCATTCACCTTCCACCCAGCCTGTTGCAACTCATCTACAAACAAAAGGGTCCCTCGCGCATTGCTTTAATTACGGATTCGATGCGTGCCGCCGGAATGGGACCCGGTGAAAGTACCCTGGGAAGCCTGAAAGACGGACTGAAAGTGATTGTGGAAGATGGAGTGGCCAAACTTCCCGACCGAACCGCATTTGCCGGAAGCGTTGCCACCGCCGATCTGCTGGTCAGAAATATGATCCGGATGGCTGATGTGCCACTGCTCCACGCTGTTCAAATGATCACGGCAACTCCCGCCCAAATCAGCAAGGTAGATCATCGCAAAGGAACACTTACCGTTGGGAAAGATGCGGATGTTGTCATTTTTGATGACGAGATTTCTATTCAAACGACCATTATTGAAGGACGGGTCGTCAGAAACATCCTTTAAAAAATACATATTCAAACCATTATCAATTGTTTTCAATCATGATTAGCAGCTATAAAATAGACTTACTTTCGGTTAGGATCTTTAAAACACGCCAGATTATGGGCATTGTTGCCGCCACCCAAACAGCAGAAAGAATCAGGAATTTGCTTAAAAGCAACGATTCCATTAGCATCATTTTTGCCGCGGCACCCTCTCAATCTGAGTTTCTTGATGCTCTTTCAGTTCAACAAGATATCGATTGGGGTAAGATTACAGCCTTTCACATGGACGAATACGTGGGTTTACCCGCAGATGCCCCTCAGGGATTTGGCAATTTTCTGCGAAGAAGTATTTTCAGCAAGGTTCCATTCAAAGCAGTTTACTACCTTAACGGCAATGCACCGGATTTGGAACTTGAATGCAAACGATACGGCGATTTACTGGATGAATATCAGCCTGAAATCGTTTGTATGGGCATTGGAGAAAACACCCACATAGCCTTTAACGATCCGCATGTTGCCGACCTGAACGATCCCCAAAGAGTTAAAGTGGTCGATCTTGATCTGCAATGCCGCCAGCAACAGGTAAACGATGGTTGTTTCGATTCCATCGGAGAGGTTCCTACGCATGCGCTAACGCTCACTGTCCCTACACTTCTTCGTCCTGAGTCAGTATTTTGCATTGTGCCGGGAAAAAATAAATCCCAGGCAGTTTTCCATACACTTACCCAGGCAATCAGCGCAAAATATCCATCTACCGCATTGAGGAATCATCCGAATGCCATTTTGTTTCTGGACAAAGATAGTGCGGCTAAAACGGACTACAGTAATGGATAAACTTTAAACATTAACGCGCTGAGAATAAACAATTCAATCAAATAGATGATATTGAAATCATTCGCATTCCGGTAAGATAACTTGTAAATAGAAATAGCCCATGCAGACCAAATGTAAGCATGGGCTATTTTTTAGGCCAAACATTTTAACGTATTATTTGTATATTTACTTTAGTAAATTTCACCAGATAAGTTTGTAGCCTGATTATTTGTTCTTTCAACAAAATCGCATCAACAAACTCGGTCTGAAATATTTCCCGATCATAGTTTTCGTGGCTCGTTGTGGCACACGGTACCATTGGTGTATAATCACTACCCCTTTTTACCTGTTTTTCTATCCTTATATTTTATTATGAACTTACTTCAAACTGGAAAAAGAAATTTCCTATCCGGCATTTTATTTTCCGGATTTGTGATTCTGCTTTTAAACTCCTCGTTTATCTATGCAGTTGACACGAATCTGATGTTAATTGCTTCGGGCACCGAAAATAATCCTGGGTTAGAAGGCAATTCATCGTTATCAACCCTACCCTATTTCCCAAAAATATATTCGGGTAGCGGAGTTGATCATATGAACATAAACCTGGTTAGCCTAAAACTTACCGGACTGGCTCCCGGCGACGAAGTGGGTGTCTTTGATGGTATATATTGTGTCGGCTCGAAAGTGATTGACGAAAGCATTTGGGCAGAAAATAGTATGAGCATCCCTTCTTCAGCCAATGAATTACCATCGGGAAATCCCAACGGATTTACTGAAGGGAATAAAATTACGCTAAAAGTATATCGCGCGGGGACAGTATATCTGCTGTATTTTCAAACAGTAAATAACAGTAAAGATACTTTTGAAAAAGGGGGTTCTATGTTTGCCTTGGTCGATGTATCCCGATCTACAGGACAAAATGTCTTCGAAACTACCGAAGATATTAAAATGTACCCCAATCCGTTTAGCGACTTACTAAAAATTGAAATTAACCTGACTCAAAAACAGCAACTTCTTGTTTCAATATTCGATATAAACGGAAAACTAATCCGGACACTTTACGAAGGAAACACCAATGGGAAATTGCTTGTTGGATGGGATGGGAAAAACAACAATCAGCAGCAGGTAAAGTCAGGAGTGTATTTCTGTAGGGTCAATCAAACTATTTCAGGAGTAATTTTTCAGGGCTTAAATAAATGAAATGGCTGGAATGAGGATTGATGAAACAAAAAAAAATGTTATCCGAATAAAACAGGAGATAATCACATAAACCGCAAGTATGAAAAAATATACCAGCATAATTTTGTTGCTCGGTTTATCTGCAATAAGCTTCGGGCAGGGACATTTTGTAGTTGCCTATACGGGCAATGGGCAAGACCACATGAAGATTAATGTCGTAACCGCAACTGTGGGCGGGGTGCCTCTTGATGCCGGTGATGAAATTGCTGCATTTGATGGTTCAATTTGCTGTGGCAAAGTAATACTTACCCAGCCCATTGTTTTCTCCAATAGCGATACCTTTGCCAATATTGCTGCTTCAAAAAGTGACGAAGAACCTTCCAGTGGATACACTATCGGACACCCAATCACTTACAAATTATGGGATTCAAGCGCCAATCTGGAAATTTCAGGATTAACTTCCGAATACTACGACCCAATTTCTAAACTCCCAACGACTCCCCCGACTTACTCTGTAGACGGATTGGCTTTTGTAAAACTAACTCTACCGTCAGCGACCAATCAGGCACCAGTTGCCTATGCAGGCCCGGACCAGTCGCCCAACGAATCAACTTTAGTTAATTTGGATGGCTCAGCATCTACTGATGCCAATAACGACCCGCTCACCTATTTATGGACTGCACCGGCCGGAATTATTTTAAGTTCGAACACCGCGCAGAAACCAACATTCACGGCTCCTGAAGTAACTGCCGATACACCTTACACCTTCTCGCTCGTGGTAAACGACGGGAAAGCAAATTCTGCCGCCGATCAGGTCGTGGTAACTGTTAAGCAAGTCAACAAAGTGCCGGTTGCCAGCGCAGGGATCGATCAGGCAGTAAACGAAAACAGCCTGTTTACCCTTGACGGTTC
>JAIBEY010000033.1 GCA_019459525.1 Prolixibacteraceae bacterium | reverse complement strand
CACTTTGATTCCGAACCGCGGAAAAGTACTGAAAAAAGTCAGCTCCACCTCGCCAATCTGCGTTTCGCAGGTGATGTATTTGGCAGCCTGCGACCGGACAACCGGTGTTAATCTTTCGGGCGTGAACACCAGCCACACCGCAATTCCGGCAACCAATGCCACAACAAACACAATTGCCGCAACTGCAATAGCCAACCTTTTAAACACTTTTTGCATAACCTACTGTTTTGTAAACGAATACGACTTTCCGAAGTTGTCCTTATACTTGAGCGAAGTGGCTGTAAGCTCCGTTACGGTGTAAACTTTAGGTACGCTTCCACCTGCTTCTATAATGTGAATATGAGTTAATTCCGATTTTACCAAGGTCCAGGTAAACGCCTGGGCTTCAGCTTCGGTCACATCATCGCTGGTATCCCATGTTGCACCCGTATAATTGCTCGCATATTTATAATAAACAGTTCCGGATACCCATTTCCCAACCAACAACGATTCCTGAAACGAAGTTTCTTCTTCTTCGCAGGAATTAAACAGGAGTGAGAACGACACACACACCATCAAACAAACTATTAACTTTTTCATATACACTATTTTAAAATAGACATTAATAAAAATAACTAACTCAAAAAAACAGTTACGAATATACGGTTTTATGTTTCTTCTTTAGCATAAAATCATCAATGAAACGATAAAACAGAAGGAGTGCAACAAAAAAAAACTCCCTTTACAAAATCGTTTTCGTAACCAAACTCGTCAACCTAACTAAGAATAAACGAATAATTACGCCGGAAAAAATCCGTTATATTTGTCTGAAACAAAAACTAAAAATACGACTTTATGATTCGACTTAATGTATTTATCTCGCCGGAAGATATTAACCGCTCCAAAGTATTGGACGCCGCCAAAGAACTGACTACTTTTTCGGTAAAAGAAGACGGCTGCATAGCCTATGATGTGTATGAAAGCGCTACCCGCGCCAATGTGCTGCTTATCTGCGAAACATGGAAAGACAATGAAGCTCTCGACAACCATCAGAAAACGGCTCATTTCATCAAGAACATTGCTATCCTTCAGGAATTTTCTGAAATCAAACTGGAAAAATTTGATTTTTAAAAACCGTTTAAATTTAGTTTTCTGGTTCCGTTAGGAACAAAGTATGGGTAGAATCAAGTCAAATACGCATGTCTCTTGTCCCGTACGGAACAAAACATCGGTCATAAACCGACATTTCTACTAACCTGTTTTCCCTACAGAAAATTTTAAACAGAAGATTTAGAATGGAATAAAATTTCTGAAGTAGCCGAATAAGAAATATTTTACACCACAACGTATTTGGTTTGGATCAATTCATTTTATTTTGGGGAAAGGATCATCTGTATGTATTAAATACCGGAATCTTTTGTCCTCAAGCCGGACTGGCTCCTCCTTTTCCAATCGATGAAAAGGAAGCAAAAATCTTGTAAAAACGAACCCTCCGTCGGGCGTTTTGACGGCTCACGCACCCGCTGCAGTCAAAGGCCGACCTACAATTGAAAGGCTGATCTTTTAACCTGATTTTACTATTGTATGAGGTTATGGCGTTGTTCCGACTAAGAAGAAAAAGTAACAGCCCATTCGGCTGGAGGACAGGATTAAAGAATTGAAGGTTTGTTATTTTGGAATTTACTCAGAAAAATAAACTCCCCACAAGAATATGAAGTGATCCTTTGGATTTACACTACGTTTTACACCAAATAAAAAAGTCCTTGAAATTCAAGGACTTTAATTATTCAGGGCGGTGCGGACGGGACTCGAACCCGCGACCCTCGGCGTGACAGGCCGATATTCTAACCGACTGAACTACCGCACCAGAGTATTTTCGAATTAACCCGACTGAATCAATCAGGTTGTTTTTTTTACAAAATTTACAGCACTTTTAAAGAACAAACCTCCTGAAATCCGTTTCTCAAAAGGCTTTGCAAATATAGCCTTTCTTTTTATCCCCGCAATAGGCCAAATTAAAAATTTACACGTTTTTTCAATCGAATTCAAACACCAGCTAACAGACTAGATATAAATAACTTATATCACTTCATCAGAGAAGATAAAATTAGATTTCTCTAATTTCTTCTCGCCTTCCCATCTGTACGCCAGCAATTTACCGGTGCGTGTCACACAAGAATCAACACAACAAAGGTTTTCGGCCAGGATATTACAGCACTCTTTTAAACAGTAATGCCCGAAGAATACAATCGGATCATTCGGCGAATAAGCCTTCCGAATGGGAATGATTTCTTTCGGTATCGTATAGGCGGGCAAATCAAACCTGCTTTCGAGCGAGACCTCCTTAAATGTTTTTCCAGCAGGAGATTCCCACCACTTCATTCGAAACGAACGATGCGGCCGTCCTTCATCATCAAAAACCAAGAGGTCTCTCGGAAGCTGAAAATCAATCCCCTTGCATGTTTCCCAGAATTTTTCGGAAAATTTAGTTCCATTCAGCGCAATTTCGCGGAGTACTGTTTTGGTAAGTTTGGGTTCAGTAACCGTATTTTTTATCAGTTTTATATTCTCATCGTCCCAACAGGCATGAACCACCCGGATATCACCAAAATCAAGAAACATCGGCAATGTTCTCATCCATTTCAAATGGCTTTTAAATTCTTCTTTATGAAGCACAAATTCATCCAGAGTCTGATTAATCTGTAACTGATACTTCGGAATCCGTTTCTTGTAATATTTACCTTCAATATCGCGCAGGTAATACAAAACAGCATACATTTCATGATTCCCAAGTATGGCAAAGGCAGAGCCCTGCTCAACCATTTTTCGGATCAGGATAATAGTTTCCCTGATTTTGGGCCCACGATTTATAAAATCGCCTACAAAAACAGCTTTGCGCGTTGGATGTGAATAACAATCATCAACAAGCCGGTAACCCATATTTTTCAACAGGCTTTTCAACTCATCCGCGTGACCATGAACATCACCTATAATGTCGTACATAAAAATTGCCCGAATGGTTTATTCGGGCAATTTAACTAATTTTTCACAAAATATGTTTCAAGGCTGATACAAACTTCAAACCGTTTTTCTACCAGAAATATACATAAAACAAGGCACATAGAACCACTACGCCGAGCGAGGCAATAACATCCCACTTGTTCCAACTATTCCTGATAAGGGTTTTATAGTCGCCCGTGAAGGTGATAAACTCAATCTGCTGAGCGGTTGGTTTTTTCGTAAAGAATGATACTGCAACCATAAACAACATGATGAAGGCAAGCAACCATATCTCGAAGATAAGCCAGTTGGTATGCCAGAACCAGGTGGTAGATTCCCAGTACCAGCCAGTCATTACGTCTTTGCCTGTATTTGTAAAGATGTTCGTCAGCAAGCGTACCATACCAATCAGGAAGCCTACTATTAAACCGGCTTCACCTGCCTTGGGTGTAATTCGTTTAGAAAATATACCCATAACGAATACGGCCACCATTGCAGGCGCAAGAAGCGATTGAATGCCTTGCAGATAAGAGTATAGGCTACCGAGACTCATCATGACAGGTATCCACACAATACCAAGTATCACTACAACAATGGTTGCAATGCGGCCTACCAAAACGTATCTGGCTTCGCTTTTGCCTTTGAACATGGGCTTATAAAAGTCTTCGGTATAAAGTGTGGCGCAAGAGTTGAAGAATGCTGCCAATGAAGCAACCAATGCCGATATAAAACCAATGGTAACAATACCTTTCACCCCGGCGGGCAATACAAACTTAACCATTGAACCAAAGGCAGTATCAGGATTATCTAACGTAAAGCCACTGCCGGGACGTGCGGCCAATGCGGCGGCTACCATGCCGGGTATCAGGAACATAAATACAGGCAACAATTTGAAATAACCGGCAGCGATAGTTCCTCTGCGGGCACGCATCATCACTACGTCGCTCGATTCGCCTTTTCGTTGTCCGAGCACACGTTGAACGATGTGTTGGTCGGTAGCCCAATACCAAAAGCCGATAATTGAAGCTCCGAGAAATACCCAAAAACCAGGATACTCATCATAAAACGGGTCGCCAGTCTCCAGATGAAACATGTGGTTTGTACCGTATGCAACGCCGTCGGCTCCTACGTTAAGCGTTTTAGAATAGTCAATCATTGCCGTCCAACCGTCAGCAATACTGCCGCCTCCGAGTGCCGACAATCCCAGGAAAAGCACAAGGAATGAACCGATAATTAGTATAGGTGTTTGAATGGCCGACAGTGTCATCACGCCTTTCATTCCGCCCAAAACGGTAAAGACGCCTGTTAATACGATCAAGCCAATAGCTCCGTACCAGAAAGGCAAACCCAGAAGGCTCTCCATGAAGATACCGCCGGTAAACGCGGTTACGCTCACTTTGGTCAGCACATAAGCTATAAGTGTGATGATAGACAGCCACGAACCAGTAGCGGGTGTGTAGCGGTTTTTAAGAAAGTCGGGCATGGTGATGATTTTCCCCAACTTAATGTTCATCAATTGATAGAAGGGTACAAAGAGCCAGCCCAGGATGAGTATCATCCAGCCTTGCATCTCCCAGTGCGCCATTCCTACACCTGCCTTTGCTCCCGTACCGGCAAGTCCAACAAGGTGTTCGGATCCAATGTTTGCAGCAAAAATAGCTGCACCAATGATATACCAGGGCTCGCCTTTGCCAAACAGGTAGTCTTCGCTGTTGGCACCCTTCTGCAAACGTTTATCTTTTTGTACCGAACGCCATACGGCCCACGACACAGCCAAAATCCCGACCGTCATAATTGCCCAGTCGAGCCAAATAAATTCATGTGAGTTCCAATTCATAGTTTTTATAGATTAGATTATACTAGTTTAAAATTTAACAATCCGATCAGTATCTATTTCACCAATATTGCTTTTAGCCTTGTAATAGAATGCTCCTTTTCTTGATTCCGAGGCATCTTTCATACTCAGTTTTTCAAGTACGCCAAGCGACAATATCTTCTTCCTGAAATTTCCCGGATCAAATTCGCGCTGAAAAATGGCCTCATACAATTTCCTCAATTGAATCAGGGTAAACATTTCGGGCAACAATTCGCTACCACACAAGCTGTATCCGGCTTTTTGCTGAAGTTTTACCAATGCTTTTTCAAACATCTGCTGATGGTCGAAAATCAGGTTCGGAAGTTTATTGACCGAGATCCAGTAAGCGCCATTTTCCTTCACCCGTTCCTCGTCGTGCAAATCAATCCGGATTAATGCGTAATAAGCTAAACTGATAACCCGCGCTTCAGGATCACGGTCTGGTGCTGAGAAAGATGCCACTTGTTCCAGAAAAATCTTTTCCAATCCGGTCGTTTGTTTTAAAATTCGTGCTGCAGCTTCGTCAGCCGATTCATCGTCCTGAACAAATCCACCCAGCAACGACCATTTACCCTTGTATGGTTCGAAGCTACGCGGATAAAGCAGAAGTTTAATCTCTTCATCCTGATAACCCAGTATCACACAATCGACTGCCACGTAATGTTGTGGATGTATTTTATACAATTCCATAGAAGAATTCTGAAAATAATATTGGCTAAAGTATAAAAGTATTATTTACTTTTATACTCAGAAGTGTACAAAAGACAGTTTTCTGTTGGAAAACATTTTTAATAAAAAATGGCAGAAGAAAAACTCTTCTGCCATTTTATGAAAAAACAATACTAAATAAGCCTTTTACAGCATTATACAACAATATCTTTGTTTACATTCTTGCTTCCGATTAAAGCATAGAACAGTAAATAGGCAAGACCAGCAACAATCACCCAATAACTAGGCATATAACCAGCGAAATCGGCTACCCAACCCTGAAGTGCAGGAAGGATACCTCCACCACAAACCATGACCATGAAAATTCCTGAAGCTGCTGCCAGATATTTTCCTAAGCCTTCAACAGCAAGATTGAAGATACCACCCCACATAATCGAGGTACATAGGCCAACTAATACAAGGAATGCTGCATTGATTGGAACTTCCAACAAACCAAAAGAGGTTACACCATCAATACTTTTCAAAACTGGCAATGAAACCAAGGTAGAGGCTGAAGAAAACATAGCCGCAAGGACAAGAACCAAACCTAAACCTGATGCAAAAGTAAGCATCGTTTTACTTGATACTTTTGCTCCGATTGAGGCTCCAACCAAACGGCCAATCAACATCAGGAACCAATACGTACCTGCAACGAATCCTGCAGTAGTAGCATTCAATGCATTTGGAGTAGCCGGATCAACCAGAAAATAATTTAATACTCCGGGAGTACCAACTTCAACCCCAACATATACGAAGATACCGACAGCACCCAAAATGAAATGGCGAAACTTCATAGCACCAGCCATCAGATTTCCCAGTGGTTCAGAAGATGCCTCTGCATGTGGTTCCGGTATGCTAACGAAATACAATACAACAAATACAGTTGCAAAGACAGCCATTGCTGCGTACATGAACGGAAAGATATTAGTAATCTGTGCTTTAGTTGCATCGCCAATCAACATACCTACAATCATAGGAGTAGCAGTTGCCATTACAGAGTTAAAAGATCCACCAACCTGAATCAGTTGATTACCTGTATTACCACCACCACCAAGCGTGTTCAACATTGGGTTAACAACGGTGTTCAGCAAACACATAGAAAAACCAGCAACGAATGCACCAATCAGATACACGGCAAATGCTGAATCCTGTCCTACATGTCCTGACAGGAACTGGATACCAACGCCTACGAAGCCAACTGCGATAGCAATCAAAGCTGTTTTCTTGTAGCCTATTCTCTGAAGCAAAATACCGCTTGGAATACCCATTACTGCATAAGCAATAAAGTTGGCTGCATTTCCAAGAAGTCCCAGGAGATTAGTTACAGCAAACTGGCTTTTTAGCACAATCCCCATAGGGGCCGCAAGGTTAGTTACGAATGAAATCATACCAAAAAGCATGATCATCATAATAATTGGCACGGTGTAATTTTTGTTTTGTGTCATAATTTAAGGTAATTTGATTATTAATTGATGAAGATTAAGTTTGTGTGTTACGTTTAAATTTTAAGTCCCCGAATTTGCAAAAAATAACTTATTATTTCTGCATAACTTATAAAAAAGGACAAAAAAGGTGGTGACGGCAGCTCATTCTTTCTAACAGAACTGAATGAACTGTCATCACCCCAATGATATGTAATTATAAATCAAGCTTGATTGATCCTTTGGCACGGATAAACAACTTGTGGCAACTACCTTTTCCATAAACATGTTCAAGCGTTTCAACATATTTATCCAGCAAATCCTGTGGCACAAATGCCTGAATGGTTCCGCCAAAACCGCCGCCATGAACGCGCCAGGCGCCTTTTCCTTTCAAAATCATTTCGCTTAAAGCTAAAGCCAGCGAAACTACCTGCTCATCTTTATGAACCACATCAAAAATATTCTGATTGTACATGTAAGAGCTGTATCCCGATTCAACGACCATTTTCAGGAAGGCTTGAAAATCGTTGTTTTCCAAAGCTGCCACCTGTTCAACTACGCGTTGGTTATCGCCCTGAAAGTGATAGGCGCGAAGAATAGCACGATCGCCGGTTACTTTGCGGATTTCAGGAATTTTATCTACAATTTGCTCCAAAGTTACTTCTCTCAAAACTTTAGCGCCAAGCACTGCGGCAACGGCTTTCATTTCTGTCGGAAGCGAGGCATATTCGGCCTGCGATGCAGCATCGTCGTGTCCGCCACCCACATCGGTAATTACCAAAGCAAACCCGGTTCTAACAAAATCAAAATCAACTTCTTTCACGATAGGTTTCGAAGGATCTTCAAAATCGATTGTAATTAATCCACCAACCGAACAAGCCGTTTGATCCATCAGTCCACAAGGTTTTCCGAAGTAATTGTTTTCCGACCACTGGCCAATGATTCCATTTTCCACAGCGCTCATTTTGCCATCGTTGAACAAATGATTGATGATGGCACCAATCAACACTTCGAATGATGCGGAAGAACTTAAACCTGAACCCTTTGGCACGCGACCTTCGATACAGGCATCAAAACCACCAATGGCATAGCCTTTTTCTTTCATGCGGACACAGATACCTTTTACCAGCGACGACGAAGTATAGAATTGAGCCGGGTCAATTTCCATAGCACTCAAATCAACCTGAAATTCAGGATAACCTACCGATTTTATGCGGATAACATTGGTACCGTTTTGAGCTGCAACAGCAATATTATCGAGGTTCACTGCACCTGCCAAAACACGTCCGTAGTTGTGGTCGGTATGGTTACCGCCAATTTCGGTACGTCCCGGAGAACTGAATAAGGAAACATCATCGGTTCCGTAAACCTGCTGAAATTCGCTCATCAAAGCGGCATAACGATCGGCCTGTTCTTTCAGTATCACTTCGTTTACACCATATAATTCCTGAAACAATGGATTTTTTCCATTGGCAATTTTTTCAATTAAAGCATTAATTTTTGCCATAGTTTTTTGTTGTATTTAATTATTTATTGGTTTGTTTCTTATAATGTACGCCAGAAAGGTCACGTAACCGTTGGGCAGCCTGTTCGGCAGTAATATCGCGCTGAGGCGTTGCCAGCATTTCGTAGCCCACCATAAATTTCTTTACTGAAGCAGAACGCAATAAAGGCGGATAAAAGTGCATGTGTAAATGCCACTCCGGATAATCTACGCCATCGGTTGGTGTCTGGTGAAGACCGGCCGAATAGGCAAATGAAACCTCGAAAAGATTATCGTATTTAATGGTCAGCTTCTGGTAAATATCAGCTAAAGCGGTTCTTTCGTCATCGGTTAACAAGGTAATATTTTGAACCGCACGCTTGCTGATAATCATGGTTTCGAAAGGCCAGACAGCCCAGTACGGAACAAGGGCAACAAAATGCTCGTTTTCAACCAGAATGCGATCTTTTTTCACCAATTCGGCTTTCAGGTAATCGCCCAGCAGCGTAGTCCCATGTTTTTCGAAATACTCCTTTTGAGTTTTCGATTCCTTTTCAGGCTCGGTGGGAACCGACGACGATGACCAGATTTGCCCGTGTGGATGCGGGTTTGAACAACCCATAATCGCGCCCTTATTTTCAAAGATCTGGACATAGTTAATCATCGGATTGCTGGCTAGTTCAGCAAATTCATCGCACCAAACGTCAACCACTTTCCGAATATCTTCCAATTCCATTTCAGGAATGGTCAGGCTATGGTTTTCGCTGAAGCAAATGACCTTACAAATGCCGGTTTCGCTTTTGGCCTGAAAAAGATTGCCTTCATCAACAATTCCGAACGGTGAATCGGTTAATAGTGCGCTAAAATCGTTCGTAAATACGAAAGTTCCTTTGTACTGCGGATTGTACTTCCCTCCTGCCCTTTCGTTTCCGGCGCATAAATAACACGTGGGATCGTAGGCTGGACGTTCATCAGAAACAGCCTTTTCAACTTGTCCTTGCCAGGGCCTTTTTGCCCGGTGTGGCGATACTAAAATCCAGTCGCCTGTCAACGGATTTAACCGCTTGTGCGGATGATCTTCGATATTAAAATTGTTCATTTACTTAGTTTTTCTAACTGGTAGGTACTGGTTGGTAAAAATATATAATTTTTGGAGATTTTTATGCTCCGCCTAAAATTTTCCAATAACCACGTGTTCCCCCAACTCTTTCAATTATTCCTTTTTCTTTTAGCACACTAATATGCTCCTGCGCAGCCGATACATTAATTTTCAACATTTTGGCAAGTTTTCTTTTAGTTAATTTTTGATCCGTTTTTATAAGGATCAAAACTTCTTTTTGTCTTTCAGTCAAATCTTCCATTGGACCACCTATTGGACCACCCATTGGACCACCTATTGGACCACCTGTTTCTATATCACTCTCTTTCAGGAAAGTCATTTTCAAAAAATTTTGAGTAAAAGAAAAACATGCTCTATCATAGGTTTCCAGAATCCTTGGAATACCGGAGCCTAATTGCTCTACCATGTCCAAATCGTTGAAAACCCTCATCAGTTCTTTGTTTCGGGGGACAGAAACACCATCGAAGAATTCTTCCTGACTTAAAGCATCAGGCAATCCCCCTGCTGAAGTGATTTCAATCCGATCATCAAAGATTTCAAATTTTGGAGGGACTTCATTGGTGTAATCGTTGTGAACTATTGCATTAATGACTGCTTCACGTAAGGCAATCGGGCTCCACAACCGCTTTTCCTCCCTTTCTTTCGAAGTTATTTTGGTTAGTGTCTTGTTTTCGAGTGCAAGCTTATCAAGTACTTGTTTGGTAGCCTTAACCAAAGAACAATATCCATATTCATTATTCTCGATCAAATCTACCCTGCTTGTACCTTTATATTTGGCTACTTTTATAGATGTACCGTTATTGTCGGCCAACAGATAAGCCACATAATTGTAAAAACCTTCATCGGTAATCAATTCCAGATTCTGGGCAAACCGGGTATTCAGTTTACTGCCGGTAACCTCATAATAGATTTTAAGTTGTTCAAAAGTTAAGTCCTGGCGATTCGATTTTATTTTACTAATCGAATTCCTAACTCTCTTCGAAAACAACTCATCAATCATTTTTTGTTGCATCGGCTCTGTCGCCGAACCAACACGAATAAAACATCCCTTTTCCGTCATTCCAAATTTCTTCAACGAATAAGGTTTTTCTGACCCGCTGGCCACAATTACTTTTATGATTGACTTACCTTCCTTTTGTTCTGAAACAACATCAAACAAACCCAAACATGATGGCGAAATGTTATGCTTCAGACGATCTTTTATTTTGAGTTGATCGCTATCTGAATCTTTTACACCAATACTATTACCGAGTTTATCTACTCCTATATATACAAAACCACCTTCCCGATAATTGAGAAAAGCAACCACTTCTCTTTCCATATTATCGGTAAGTTCGCTTTTAAATTCTATGCGATTGGTTTCGATCATTTTAATTATCATTTACAAAGAGTTTCGCCTGATAAGCGACGACTGGTTTCTGAGCTTTTCGGCGCTTCTTTCCTGAATTATCCGGGCTAACGTTTGCCCCATCAACTGAAAATCAGTTGAAATAGTGGTAATTCCTCCTGCCACCACTTCTTTTAATACCGTATCGTTAAACGAAACAATACCCACATCCTTTCCCAATTGAAAATCTTTTTCAGCAGCCATTTTCACCAAGCGCACCAAATTTCGGTCGGAAGGAACGAAATAAGCTTCACCACTTTTCATTTCTTTATTCACTACGTTCCGAATAATTTCCGACTGAAAACCCTTTTCCTTGCAGAAACGCTGAAAACCAATCATCCGTCCTTCCGGCTCTTTCCCTCCGGGAAAAATCATAATCAGCTTCGTATATTTCTGTAGTAAATCAAGGCCATCATTCAAGGCATCGTAAACGTCCTGTTCAAAATCCTGATAAACAACAGGATAATCAGCTAAATCGTCCTTTTTACGATCGAGAATATATACTTTGTCCTTCGGAAGTTTCCCGATAATATCAGCAGTATAGTCAAAAGTGGCCGGCATAATTACATACGACGTATATTTACCAACACTCTCCGAAATCAAATCTTTAAAGACCTGATAATTAAAATGATGAAAATAAATATCAACGTTTGATTTGGCATCCAGGCTATTCAGTACCGAAGTATATAAATCCTCTTTAAAAGCGTTTAACTCGTCGAAAAGCACAAATATTTTCTGGTCCAGATTAATTTCGGTGCTGTTGATGTAATATCCTTTACCGGGAATAGAATTGATAATTCCTTTCGCCTTTAATTCATTAAAAGCAACCATAACGGTATCGCGCGACAAGTCAAACTCGGAACAAATCTGGTTCAGTGAAGGTATTTTATCACCCAGTTTCAATTCACCAATCGAAATAGCTGTGTAGATGGAATTAATAATTTGCCGGTATTTGGGCACACCTAGGGTATCATCAATCTGAATGTTCTTCACAGGTTCCGATTTTAAGTTGGGTTAATTGTTCTCAAAAGTAAAAATAAATTGGAATAATTACACAACCAGTACCCACCAGTATGAACAGAAAAATTAAATTTGTAAACCATTTATTCAAGTCACCAGTGTTCAGTCTCAGTTGACAGTTTTCCAACTCGAAACACGGAACCCAGGAACTCACAACATTTTATAAAACTAAAATATCTAAACATGAAAATCACCAAATCACTCTTCGGAAGAACCAAAGATGGTATTGAAGTCAACCTTTTTACATTGGAAAACGACAATCAGGTTACCGTAAAAATCACCAACTACGGGGCAATCATCACGTCGATAGAAACTCCGGACAAGAACGGGGCTATCACAAACATTGTCTGCGGGTTTGAAAAACTGGAAACTTACCTGAGCGACGAATATCTGGGAAGCTATCCTTATTTCGGATGTATTTGCGGCAGGGTTTGTAACCGCATCGCCGAAGGCAAATTTACACTTGAAGGCAAGAACTATTCGTTAGCGGTTAACAACGGCCCGAATCACCTGCATGGCGGTTTGATTGGATACGACCGTAGATTATTCGCTGCCAAAGTGATTCAGGAAACCGAAAAAGTGGGTGTAAAATTGAGTTACCTGAGTCCGGATATGGAAGAAGGCTATCCGGGAAACCTGAAAATAACCTGTACCCTAACCTTAAATAACGCCAACGAACTGACCCTTGAATACAGCGCAGAGACCGATAAAACAACCATCGTCAATCTGACCAACCATACTTATTTCAACTTAGCCGGAAACGGACAAATCCTGACTCATGACCTGGAGCTGGCGGCCAAATCTTTCACCAAGTCTGAAGGAATGATCCCGACAGGCGAAATTGTTCCGGTTGAAGGAACACCATTCGACTTCCGGACCAAAAAGAAACTGGGTAAAGACATTGCCGGATTGGCCGATGGTTACGACCTAAATTTTGTGCTGGACAACAATGAAGGACAGTTGGTTTATGCCGGAAACCTGAGCGAAGAAGCCACAGGCAGAAAGGTAGAAGTTTACACCACGCAGCCAGGCATTCAGCTTTACACCGGCTACTGGATTCCGGAGCTTACCATTGACGGACAAAAGAAATTTGGTAGCTACTCGGGTGTGGCACTCGAAACACAACATTATCCCGATTCGGTTAATAAGCCTCAGTTTCCAACGGTTATACTTGCTCCGAACCAGACATTTTACGAAAAAACAGTTTACAAATTCGGTGCAAAATAACTAAAAGGGCTTCGGCCCTTTTTTGTTGAAGGCCGGAGAAATAAAATTTGTACATTTGGAATCCATTGACCAAATTAATTTAAACTATGAGAACGATCATCGAACTTTTTGAGACCAGTGTTGCAAAATTCCCAACCAACGTGTACCTGTGGGAAAAACAAAACGGCAAATACGAAGGCACAACCTATAGTCAAACCCACGATTTGGTGCTTCGATTTGGTGCAGGGCTTGTTTCTCTCGGACTTCAGAAAGGTGATCGTATCGGTTTAATTTCAGAAGGCCGCAATGCCTGGATCATTTCGGAATTGGGCATTTTATATGCCGGGGGAATCAATGTTCCTTTATCGGTAAAACTGGATTCAAGTATCGAATTTAAATTCAGGCTGCAACATTCCGGTTGTAAAATGATTATTGTTTCGAAAGGGCAAGCGACAAAAATGGAGGAAATCCGTGACCAATTGCCCGATCTTGAAAAAGTTATTTACCTGGACGGAAAGAAGGATCAGGGAGAAAATGACCTTTCCTACGATCAGGTTCTTGCCTTGGGTGACGAATTTCTAAAAGCAAAACCTGCCGAATTTGAAACCATTTACAAAACAGTTCAACCCGACGATGTTGCCAACATCTCGTACACTTCAGGAACAACAGCCGATCCGAAAGGAATTATGCTTACCCACCTGAATTATGCTGCGAATGTACAACAATCGAGCTCGCTGCTAAATATTGGTGAAAACTGGAAAACACTTGCTTTCCTTCCCTGGGACCATTCTTTTGCGCACACCGCCTGTTTGTATTGTTTCATGTACTTTGGCGCAAGTGTTGCTTCGCTCGAATTGGGTAAAACGCCCATGGAAACCTTAAAGAATATCCCGAAAAACATTAAGGAAATTCAACCCAATATCCTGATGAGCGTACCGGCTGTGGCAAAAAATTTCAGGAAAGGGATCGAATCTGGCATCAGGCAAAAAGGTCCGGTTATCGAGAAACTCTTTAAACATGCCCTTAAAATTGCCTATGAATACAACGGTTCGGGCTGGGACCGCGGTAAAGGCGCCACCGCTGTTTATAAACCTTTGCTTAATCTTTACGACAAGATTCTTTTCAAAAAAATACGTGAAAGTTTTGGCGGGAATCTCGAATTCTTTATTGGTGGCGGTGCCTTGCTCGATATTGAGTTGCAACGCTTTTTCTATGCCATTGGAATACCCATGTGCCAGGGTTACGGACTCTCGGAAGCATCGCCGGTTATTTCTTCGAACACGGTAAAAGCGGTTAAGTTTGGCACATCGGGCCGGCTCGTTAAACACCTCGACCTGAAGATTTGTGATACGGATGGGAATCAGCTTCCGCAGGGCGAAAAGGGTGAAATTGTGGTGAGGGGTGAAAACGTAATGAAAGGATATTGGAACAACCCGAAAGCTTCGGCCGATACTGTAAAAGACGGGTGGCTCTATACCGGCGATATGGGATACATGGATAACGACGGTTTTTTATGCGTACTCGGACGTTTTAAAAGTTTGCTGATTGGCAGCGATGGCGAAAAATTCAGCCCGGAAGGCATTGAAGAATCGCTGGTCGATCAATCTCCGTATATCGATCAGTGCATGTTATACAATAACCAAAACGCGTACACCTCCGGCATGATTGTTCCTAACCTGGCAGCCATTAACCGGGAAATTGAAAAGCGGGGACTAAAACCAGGAACTGATGAAGCTTTTACAGAAGCCTTATTACTGATACAACAGGAAGTTGATGCCTATAAGGCAGGCGGAAAATTCGAAAATTCCTATCCGGAAAGATGGCTCCCGGCTACCATTGCCGTTTTGCCCGAAGCATTCACCGAACAAAATCATTTACTGAACTCAACCATGAAAATGGTGCGCGGAAAAATCAATGAATATTTTAAGGGAGAACTAGACTTTTTATATACTCCCGAAGCAAAGAACATTGTCAATCAGCGGAATATAAACGCTCTAAAGAAATGGAAAAATTAAATATGAACTGAAAGATTGCATGACTGAAAAAGGGAACGACATTTCATCACTAACAATCTTACAAAAAAACTATGCGCTCAACTCTACTTTTTATACTGATGGTTGCCTTCGGACTCAGTACTTCTGCCCAAAAGAATAAATATAAACTGAATGGCTATGGTGTTGAACTTTCGGTACTAAGTATAAAACCCAACCTGCGAATGTGGGTTACTAAAAATACCGGATTTGAATTTTTTGCCGGGCCTGCCGCTGATCTGGAAAATTTCAAGCCAGATGACCTGGAGGCTGGTTTTAAATTTCTGAAAACCGTACAATACAAACGGACCGACCGAACTTATATCGGGCTTATGGGAAAATGGAGATGGGTGGATGTATATGATTCGAACAGGTCAACCAGCCTGCCTGTTCCCGGTATATTTGTTGGGAAAGAATGGTACAGCAAACGCATCAAACGAAAAGGTTTTGCGATTGAGCTCGGATACCAATATGCTGTAAAGGAATATGAAGTTTTCAGCCCTCTCAATCATCTTCCTATTGGGACCGAACTCTTCGAAGAATTCCCGCTCATCCTTAATTTTCGGTATTCGTTATATAAGAAGAAAAAATAAAACCGTTTTAACCTGCTCAAACAATGACTAGTCCGAAATAAGCGCTACGGATTTATAGGACTAGTCATACTTCTCAGGTTTGAATTCAGGCAATCAACCAGTGAATTAAGACTTTCGACTTCCTGCTATCACTATTTCACCATCTTAACAGCATTTTCAGGCACTTCTTTTCCTATCAGCATTTGCTTATCAGGATTTGTCAGCCCCACGTTTTTTAAAATGGTATTTGCTGTTGCCGGGCCCGATACCTGAATGACCGGAAAAACTACAGATTGGGTATAAAGTCCGTCAACAGTAACATCGCGGCTATCTTTGAAATCTACAACCGGTGTTTTTTTCGTAATCAGTGTCAGATTTTTTATTTTAACCCCGGTAGCATCACTACAGGTCATTCCATAATCGGCTTCCATCCGGATGTTTTCAAGTACTACATTTTCGAGATTCATTTCAGGCAAACCCTGCAACTGAACACCTAACATAGCGCCTTTGCAGTTGACATTCCTGATAAAAATATTCTTGAACTGAGGTGTTTCCTCGGTAACTGGTAAAAGGTTAGCAACTGTCCCTCCGGCTCCGGCTTCCAAATCTTCAGAAGCCGATCTTCCGCTGTAGAAAAGGTTAAATGAAATCGCCTGAGTTGGAATGTTCATCATTTCTATATTCGAGATATAAATATGCTCGACTACCCCGCCCCTGCCCCGGTTACTTTTGAACCGCAAGCCTACATCGGTACCAATAAAAGTGCAATTGGAAACGTGCAGATTTTTCACACCACCCGACATTTCGCTTCCAACAGTTACCCCGCCATGACCATGAAATACGATACAGTTTTTCACAATCAGGTTTTCGTTGGGCATCTTTCGGTCGCGGCCATCTTTATCCTTGCCCGATTTAATGCAAACCGCATCATCGCCCACATCGAAACTGCAATCGTGGATAATACTGTTTTTGCACGATTCAATGTCAATTCCGTCGCCATTTTGTGAGTACCACGGATTACGGACTGCTGAATTCCTGAGGATGAAATCTTCGCACATCAGCGGGTGAATACACCAGGCCGGGGAGTTCTGGAAAGTTGGGCCATCAATCAGTACTTTTTTGCATGAAATAAGGCTGACCATTACCGGCCGCAGGAAATCACGGATCGGCTCAAATTCTTTAATCGTTTTTAAATTGCGTGGCACATTCATTTCTGCCAGTTTTTCACCATCACGAAACTGTTGCGAAGGATACCAGGTTTTCCCGTTTTCGCTTACAATTCCTCCTGAAGCAACCAGCTTTTTCCATTGTGATTCGGTCAGCTTTTCTTTTTTCACGGCGCGCCAGGCCTCGCCCGAGCCATCAAAAATGCCATGTCCGGTAAACGCCACATTTTCGAGGTTACGGCCATTAATTGGCGAAGTACACCTCACGGTGTTAAACCCTTCAAAATTCGTTTCAACCAACGGATACAAATCTTTGTTGGTGCTAAAAATAACCATTGCCCCCTTCTCTGTATATAGTTCTATATTACTTTTCAGTGTAATTGGCCCCGTTAACCAAGTTCCCCGAGGGATAATCACTTTTCCACCGCCTTTTCGGGAAACAGCGTCAATTGCTTCAGCAAAAGCCCGTGTATTGAGCTCCTGCCCACCGCTTTTGGCGCCAAAATCGGCGATTGAGACCGTATTGTTCGGAATCACCGGTTCATGAACCCGTGGCATCTGGAATTCAATGCCTTTGTACAAATCTTCAGTCTGGCCGGCTTTTCCTAAAGGTTGAGAAACCGCTCCGACTGTAACAAATGCTACTGAAAGCAATGTGATTATTGATTTTCGCAAATTCATATCCTTTGATTTTTAATTTGATACTTCAGGGAGCATTACTTCGGACTTCCGTCTTCAGACTTCCGACTCCTTTTTGTTCCTCGTAACTGAGAGTACACTCAGCGCCTTTCCCACCTGAACCAACACCAGATTCGACCACCGATCTTTCGGATTGGAAGCGTTTACCGTGTAAATACCCAAATCAGGATCGGGGAAATAAATGTAAAATTCGTTTTTATGGCGCCGACGCGCCCCCATCAGGCAAATCGTGCTAAACACATCAAAAACCGGTTCATATTTTTAGTTTTATAACTCGCACCATTTCCCCCCCCGAAAAAACTTCCCAGCTCAAAGGGGCAAATATATTTTCAATGGTAAACTTCAAAGCCTCATCATTACCAAGCTGTGCCGACCATCTTACCCGTTTACTGGTATCGGCACCCAAACCGTTATTCTTAAATTCTACAAATTGAGCAGTTTTTTCATTTTCCGGATTCGACCAGTTGTCCCAGCCTTCAGGAACAATGAACGAACCCATCTCACAATTCAGGAAAGCCGTTTTGGCAAATTTACGCCAGGGGCGCCCCAGGTAAACCTTGTTTACTCCGGAATGGGCTGTGATTTTGCACTTCAGGAATACCAACCCGAAAGGTTTTCCTTCGGGAGTGCTGGCCGCCGTTAAAAATGAATTGGCTTTTGCATGAATGGTGCATTTTTCAAAAAGGGCGGTTGCCTCGCCAAAAATAAAATCTGTTGTCCCTTCCACGTAACAATTTATGAAATACTGGCGGCTAAATCTTCCGGCAGCATAAACGGTATCCTGGTTTCCGAGGAAACGGCAATTCCGGAACACACAGCGATCGCCTTCCACATGCAGGGCAACTGCTTGCCCAACCGGCCCGGCGGTATTTTCAACGGTAATATTTTCCAGCATGAAATCGTTGGCTTGTACCAACAAGGTAGAGGTATAAAAGGTACTGTTGCGGCCGCGATTGATTTTATCGAAATAGTCGTCGTACGAAATAATCGTTTCTGCAGCACTTTCGCCAATGATGGTTAGCTGACTGTTGCACGAAGGTACCTGCACCTTTTCGTGATAGACTCCATTTTTCACAAAAATAGTTACCCTACTTTCGGGAAATGCTTTACAGGCATCAATAGCTTTTTGAATGGAGGTGTAATTTCCTGAACCATCTTGAGCCACCACGAAATCGGCATTAGCAGAAAACAAAGCATATCCGGGCAACAACAGAATTACGAACAGGGCAACTTTTATAAAAGCATTCAACATCAACTGATTTATTAAAAAATAGACGAGAACTGATTTAAAAATATTAGAGAAGCGGATGATTTCGCTTCTCTAATATTTGGAACTAAGCTATACGGCAGTACGCCACCAATCTTTAGTAACCTGCATTTTGCCAGAAACCTTTCGGATCGGATGCGTCGGTTTTATTGGTAACAGCATCTAATTGAGCCTGAGGAATAGGACGATAAAGATGAAAATCCTGGATAGTTCCTGATGCCTGTGCATTGTAAGCTTTAACACGGCTAACCAACGTTTTGGTACGTTTCAGGTCGAACCAACGCTGTTGTTCGCCACAAAGTTCGAGTGCACGTTCATCCAGAATTGTTTCCAGGGTAACCGGTCCGGTCAATGAATTGTCTTTTCCGGCAATAGCCCGTTTAGCGCGGAGTGCATTCAATGTTGTAAGCGCAGCACCACTCGCACCTGTTTTCAACTCAGCTTCTGCTTTGATGAGGTACATTTCAGACAACCGAAGTACCATCACATCACGGTCATAAATTTCAGGAGTTACTTTATCGTTATCGGAACGGGAATATACATCCGATTCAAATTTTTTGATTGACAGAAATGATTGATCGCCTGCATAAGCAACGTTCTTGTATCTTCCATCGCCATATGGATCAGCGGTAGGCATAGTATTCGTTGGAAGTGCCTTTGCCGGATCTAATGAAGTGTATAATGGAAGGTGACCACCAACCAGTGTGTGAATACGATATCGATTTTTTGCCCAGGCAATTTTGGCTTGTGCCGCAGCAGTGCTTCCGTCAACTGGCATATAATAAAGACCGGTATCTTTCATCATAGTATATTTCTTCGACGAGCCTTCTAATCCTGGCGCTATCGTATATACATCGCGAATGGTTGCGGCATAGCGCTGATCGGTTTCTTTGTTTTTTGTGAACAGATTAACCAAATACAGGGTAGGCACGTAACGGGTAAAACCGCGTCCGTATTTCGAATAGGTTGGACCAACCGGAACAACAGCTTTGGTTACGCTGTTTGTTAGTGTTGCAGTTAAGCTGGTAACGCGTGTAAACACATCAGACAAATCGCTACCTGCATTGTTCCATTTTGGAACAAACATGAGAAGCATTGCGTTACCTCCACCAATAGAACGGCCTGTACGGGAAATCAGATTTACAAAATCCAGCGGCTCGCCGCTTGCATTTGTTTTAATTCGGTATGGCAATACATTGAGCGAAAAAGGAGATGTATAATTAACACCCCAGATCGACTCGCTGTTTTTAGTGACATCTTCGTTTGTCATCGTCCAAACATCAGCATAATTGTTATAGAAAGTGGCAACTCCGCTACCAATAACAGCATCGGCTTCAGTTTTTGCAAGGGCATATAGGTTTTGACCGGCATAAGTAGCATTGGAGCTGATACTTGTTTCGCCTAACCACGATGCGGCATAAAGAAGTACACGGGCTTTAAATGCCCGAACTGCCCAGTAGTGTGCACGGGCCGATTTTGCTTTATTGCTCTCTAGCTGAATAGCAGCGGTATCCAGATCGGCTAATATATTACTGTACACCAACTCTTCTGAATCACGGAAACTTTCGGTAGAAGCAACATTTATTGCTGTTTTATAATATGGAACCGGTCCCCAGATATTTACCAGATGCCAATAGTAAAAAGCACGAAGGAAATGAGCTTCTCCCAAGTGTTGAGTTTTCTTTGTTTCAGCAAGGAGCAAGTTCTTTGGGATATATTCCAGTGCCGTGTTACAAACATTTACAGCGGCAAAGAATGCTTCCCAATACTGATCCAGACAGGGATTATCGTTGGCATTACCGTCCAGACTTTCAGCGGTAAGTTTATAGGAATTTAAACTCTTTTGCTTGTTGTCAAAACCAGAATAAAACAAGTCGGAACCCATTTCAGAAAGACCCAGACCAGCTTCTTTGCCATACCACGTGCGGGTATAGGCATAAGACGAAGCGACCAGGCTCTCAATTCCAGTTTCGGTAGCATAAAGCAAATCTGCTGTTTGTCCTACCTTGTTTTCTTCTTCAAGAAAATCGGTACATGAACCGGCACCCAGCATAAATGCGGTGGACAAAAGGATTGTATATATTTTATTTTTCATGATTCTAATCTCTTTAAAATTCGACATTTATACCAAATACAAGCTGTTTTGCCAATGGGAAGGTTATTGCACCTCCACGTTCAGGGTCGTAATTATCGATACTGCTGAAAGTGAAATAGTTTTTCATTGAACCATATAACTTAGCGCTACCAATACCAACTTTTCCAAGCAGACCTTTAGGCAAATTATAGGCTAACGTGATATCTTTCACTTTTAAATAAGAAGCATCTTCATACAAAGTGGCTGTGCCATAGTTACCCCAGTTCGTTTGGTTTCCTGGAGTCGGAAATTTTGCATTCTGGTTCTCCGGAGTCCAGTAATCCAAATCGCCCCAGTTGGCAGGTTCGTAAGTAACCAGGCTATTAAAATCATAAGCAATATAGCCACCCAAACGGGCATAAAGCAATACCGATAACGAAAGGTCTTTGTATGTGAAGGTATTGTTCATTCCTAGAATAGCCTTTGGGCTACGGTTGAAAACCCGTTTATCATCGTCATTAATCTTTCCATCATCATTCATATCCAATACTTTGACAGTTCCAGGATCTCCGGTTATGGTCATAGTTTCTCCAGGATGACGAGCCAGCCATTCTGCTTTATAGGTATCAAACTCACCAATTCCCCAACAACCATCGGCTTCATAGTTATAGAAAATGCTTACCGGCTCACCGATAATCTGCCCGGTAGTTCCGCTAATATTTTTCGTTATTCCTCCTGAAAGTTTTGTGATTTCATCTTTAGCAAAAGCTGCTGACCAGTTTACATCCCATTGAAATTTCTTGGAATCAACAATCAACGTATTTAAAGACAGCTCGATACCTGACCCTTTGGTTTCACCGATATTGTCGAGTACCTGAGTATAAACATTCGAGGCAGGAAGGCTTCGCATGTAAAGCAAATCGTAGGTATTGCTGAAATATACATCGACACTACCCGAAATGCGATTTTTCAGAACGCCAAAATCTAAACCGAAGTTCAATGCCGAAGTTTTTTCCCACTCCAGTTCTTCGTTTCCAAGTTTACTAGGAATTTTGCTTGAAAATTCTTTACCATCCAAATTGTAATAAACCGGGAAATCACTCAATACGGTCAATGTTCCGTACGCATCAACGGCTGCATTTCCAGACAAACCCCATGAAGCACGAAGTTTTAAGTTCTCGAGCCACTCGGTATCTTTCAGGAATGATTCTTCGTTAACGCGCCATGCACCTGCTACCGAAGGAAAATATCCCCATTTATGACTATCGGCCAAAACAGATGAACCATCGGCACGGACAGAAGCAGTTAAAAGGTATTTTTCGGTAAACTTATAATTCACACGGCCAAAATAAGAAAGCATCGAACTCTTGGTATATCCATTGGCCAGTACCGGAGTGGTGATGTTTCTTAAATCATAGAATGAACTGACATAATAATGCTCTGCAGCTGTATTTCCGGATACACTGCGATATTCTGTAACACCCTGGCTCATGCTATGACCTAACAAAGCAGTCAGATTGGATTTAGAACCGCCAAAATTTGTTGTATAATTCAATGTATTTTCCCAGGTAAAGCCTGTTTGAGCTCTGTTTTCAGCAGAAATGTAACTACCTGCAGCAGCCTGAAGCCGTCCGACACTTTGGTAATCCTGATAAAGTCCATCGCGTGAGTCGTTCCGATCCAAAGCAAACATTGATTTGAAAGTCATGTTTTTCATCGGATTAATTTCCAAATAGGCATTTCCGAAAAAACGGGTCGATTCAATATTGTGCTGGAAATTACCATCAACTTCGTCTAACAAAGGATTGGCATGAGCCTCATAAGTGGGAGATGGTTTCAGTATGATGCTGCCATCTTCATTATAAGGATGCGCAATAGAAGTCATTTTTAATGCCTGTCCAAAAACATTGGTTCGCCGGTCATGATTTTTATAAGTATATAACAGGCTGGTTCCAACCTTGAATATGCTACTGACTTTGTGATCAACATTGGCTTTTACATTATAACGATCCATAGCGTCGTTCCGAAGTAAACCTTCTTCAGCCATCGTTCCTAAAGAGAGGTTAAAATTTGTTTTTTCGCTACCACCCGATACAGAAACTTCGTAATTCTGTGTTAATCCGTTTTGCAGAATAAGGTCAGCCCAATCGGTATAAGAACCATCATTATAAATTTCCATTTCGGCGTATGGAAGGTTATTGGCAGCAGAACTACTAAGTACATCAGTAACCTTAACATCGCCAACTTTCGTATCGCCCCAGGCACCGGTGCCTGCAGCTACCAGTTTCTGGTCTCTTTTGTACCGTTCAGCATTGATTCGACGCGTTACTTCAGTTTCGCCATACATTACTTTAGGAACATTGGTTGGCTGGTTAGAAGATATAAATGAATTGAAATTCACTTTTGTTTTACCTGCTTTACCACGCTTAGTCGTAATAATTACGACCCCATTCGCACCTTTTGTACCGTAAATAGCTGTAGAAGAAGCGTCTTTCAACACTTCCATCGATTCAATGTCAGATGAATTAATGTCGAGAGTCGATCCATATTCCACACCGTCAACTAAAATCAAAGGATTGTTGGATGCAGTAATAGAACGGTTTCCCCTAAGGTTCATCTTTAGTCCTGATCCTGATTCTCCGCTTGATTGCTGAATGTCGAGACCAGGAACGCGGGCCTGCATGGATTGCATGGCATTACTTGATGTCGTTTTAGCGATGTCGTCGGCTTTAACAGATGACACAGAACCAGTCAAATCTCTTTTTTTAACAGTTCCATACCCAATGGCTACCACTTCATCAATTTCGAGCGTACTGTTTGCTAACTGTACATTAATTACAGTTTGCCCGTTGATTTCTATCTCCTTCGTTTCAAAGCCAATGAAAGAGAACGATATCACATCCTTCCGCATATCGGCAGGAATAATTGAATAACTACCGTCACCATTGGTTATCACACCATTTGTAGTTCCTTTAATAACTACATTAACGCCTGGAATTGGAGTATTCAACTCATCAACTACTACACCGGTAACTTTTTGGGCAAACGATTGCGCACCCAATAAAAGTACAAACAGTGCTAACAGGCAAACTTTTACAGGAAAACTTTGCTTCATTTTCATCATAGATAATTGTTAAGTTTGTTAGAGTATTATATTTATTCATTCAAATTGAATTCGAGAGATGCCATTATAAAAGGGCCAACACCTTTCGGATCGTTATCACGCACCGGTTCGCTGATGTAATATTGGTATGAACCATCCCGATACGGGTTTCCGCCCAAACCAGCAACTGAGCAGCATTTCGTAAGGCTGATGGTTCCATCACCGTTGTCGTGTATAAAATTTTCGAGTATTCCCCGGTATGCTTTTTCAGCTAATGTTTTGTAATCTTTACCAACATAACCTTTTCGGGAAGCTTTCAGCAAGGCATATGTAAACATCGATGAAGCTGTCGCCTCCAAATAGTTTCCTTCGCGCGTACCCTGGTCGAGCACCTGATACCACAATCCGGTTTTCGGATCCTGATATTTTTTAAGCCCTTCAGTAACCTGATTCAGAATTTCCAATATCACAATACGACCCGGATGTTCTGACGGAATAAAATCGAGCACATCAACCAAAGCCATAGCATACCAGCCCATTGCCCTTCCCCAGTAATTTGGAGAACATCCGGTAACCGGGTCGGCCCATTTTTGCGTTTTGCTTTCGTCCCAGCCATGGTAATTCAGGCCAGTTGCAGGATTATAAGTGTATTTATGAACCAACCGAAATTGATTTACCACATCATCAAAAAGCTCCGGTTCATTGAAATACCGGGCATACTGTGCATAAAAAGGAGCGCCCATGTACAGCCCATCGAGCCACATTTGGTGCGGATAACGTTGCTTGTGCCAGAAACCACCTTCCGAGGTGCGTGGATGTGTTTTAAGCTGATCGCGCATCTGATGAATGGCTTTCAGATACCGGTCATCTTTGGTTTTTTCATACAAGTCAAAAAGAAACTTTCCTGAATTTACACAGTCGATGTTATAATCTTCAACCCTATATCCGGAGATAAACCCGGTAGAATCAATCATTTTATCGGCATATAATTTTGCATAATTATAAAAAACCTCGTCTCCATTCACTTTCCATATCTGAATCATCGATTGGGCAATCAAACCCTGAGTATAATTCCAAATGGGTTCCGGATTAAAGTCAACCGTCCAGGGATCGGGGAAATGCCTGATTTCCGAATTGGCCATTTGAGCAGCCACCTCAAGTCCGTTAATTGATTTAACCTTCTCCGGAGAAGAACATGACTGGAAAATAATCAGAAAAACAAGAATAATCAGACCTTGACTTTTCATTAGTGTCAGTTTAAATTTTGTTAGTTATTCGTTTAGAAAGAGCCAAATAAAATTGTTGCCCGAAAAAAAAAGAATTTGACAACTTGAACTGTCTCTCCGTAAAATTACTTATTCCACCATAATCAAGCCATTTAAAAAGTATCAGAATAGAAGTGTTTAATTCTCAGAGCGTGTCAGAATTCCCAAAATACGAGGGTTATTTTCCCACACCAAATAAGACACAAACCTTTATCCTCTCATTACAAACAGCTTATCGAATAGACTTATTTCTTCATATCGTTCTATTTCATACTGTATTCCAATGACGCCATGATAAATGGCCCCACTCCTTTCGGATCGTTGTCGCGCACTGTTTCATTAATATAGTATTTATAAGTACCATCGCGATAGGGGTTTCCGCCCAAACCGGCCACTGCACAGCATTTCGTCAGACTTATCGTTCCATTTTCATTCTTTTTAACCAACCATTCTACCATCCCGGTGTATCCTTTTTCGGCAACTGCCTTATAATCATTGCTGATATAACCTTTCCTGACAGCTTTCAGTAAGGCGTAAGAAAACATGGACGAAGCAGTTGCTTCCAGGTAGTTTCCGTCATGGGTTCCCTTATCAAGAACCTGATACCACAAACCGGTTTTGGCATCCTGATGCTTTTTGATACCAGCCGCAACCTGTTTCAGAATTTCCAGAATTTTATTACGTCCGGTATGATTTTCCGGAATAAAATCGAGCACATCAACCAAAGCCATAGCATACCAGCCTTCGGCACGCCCCCAGTAATTCGGGGAACAGCCCGTTTCCGGATTCGACCATTTTTGCTTGCGGCTTTCGTCCCAGCCGTGGTAATTCAATCCAGCTTCAGGATTATAGGTGTATTTATGCACCAATAAAAATTGTTTAATTACATCGTCGAAAAGTTCGGGTTCGTTGAAGAATTGGGCATACTGGGCATAAAACGGAGCGCCCATATACAACCCGTCCAGCCACATCTGATGCGGATAACGCTTTTTGTGCCAGAAACCTCCTTCGGAAGTACGCGGATGAGTTTTCAGTTGTTCGCGCAGTTGTTTGATGGCTTTCAGGTAGCGTTCATCTTTGCTGTGATCATACAGATCGAACAGAAATTTCCCCGAGTTTACTGCATCAATATTGTAATCCGCCAGATTGTAATTACGGATTACACCATCGGCATCAATAAACTTATCGGCATACGTTTTTGCGTAATTGTAATAGGTCTCGTTGCTATTTTCTTTCCAAACCTTCATCATCGAAAAGGCGATTAATCCCTGTGTATAATTCCATGCGGGCTTAGCATTAAAATCAACCGTCCATGGTTCGGGGAAATGTTTAATTTCCGAGTCCGACATTTTCACAGCCATCTCAAGCCCGTTCGGCTGATCGGTTTCGGTCTGTGCAAAACAAGACTGAAACAATATCAACAGGCTTACAGAAGCCATCCAAAATCTTTTCATTTACAGTTAAGTTTGTTAGTTAACGAACATCAGAATACGCTACGATGGTCTAAATCACAAGCTGGTTATAATCAAAAATGTAAGGATAGCCGCCAATACAACGGTCGTTAGAACAATGCTCCACGAAACCCCTTTCAGTTTTTTGATTATTTTTTCCATAAGCTATTCAGCAATCCATTGGGCAAAGCTACTGCAATATGATTTGTACGGCTTATTAAAGCATATCAGAAAGGAAGGACAGACGTACCATCAGAGGGATATATTTCCCAAAATGCGGGATAATTTTAGCCACCACCCTTCGGCGGAAGAACAGATACGATTGATTGTAAATACATTAAATTAAAACACGCTGGCTTTTCTCTTTTCCGGTTGTTAAAAATAATTAAGCCGTGTTTCTTCCTCAGGCAGAAGTTTTAAAACTATTTTAATACTTTAGCACATCTAACTCTTTATAAACTATCTAAAACTAATTCAATGGAACAAGTAAATCAAAAAAGACTTTTCATTGCAGCTTGCCTGGCACTCCTCGTTACGGCAATTACCTTTGCAATCAGGGCTAAAATTGAGGGTGTTTTCTCTGCCGATTATGGATTAACCAAAGAAGAAATCGGATATGCATTTGGCCCGGCGTTCTGGGGATTTGCAGTGGCCATGTTTGCCGGTGGTTTTATTATCGACATCGTTAAAACCAGGACCATTATTTGGTTGGCTTTTGGCATGCACTTTATTGGCATTATTCTTTTACTTCTGGCAAAAGACATGACTTCCCTTTTTATTGCCAATGTTTTTATTGGATTCGGAAATGGAAGTGTTGAAGCTGCGTGTAATCCACTTATTGCGACGTTATTTCCAAACAAAAAAACTAAAATGCTGAATCGGTTTCATGTTTGGTTCCCCGGTGGGATTGTTATTGGCAGTCTTCTGGCAGCATTAATTATGGATAAGTTGAATTTACCGTGGCAGGTACTGGTTAGTATATTATTTATTCCTTTGGCTATTTATGGCTTCTTATTTTTTGGACAAAAGATCCCGGAAACAGAACGTGTTTCAACGGGCGTTAGTTATAAAGAAATGATGCGTAATGTAGGCGCCCCATTTACGATAACCCTTGCCGTAATTTTTATGATTTTAGTAGCTACAGTACCAGCCTTATCAGAGCTTATTGCATCGAACAACGCCCTGCCATTTATAATTGTTGGTGCAATTGCTGTATGTATTGTTATTGAAGGTCGGTTTGTAAATAAAATTACGCTGCTTTTCCCCTTTATCTTCTTTTGTATGTTGCTCACCGCATCAACCGAATTGGGTACAACACAATGGATCAATGCCTTGCTTGCCAAAAACGGGATAGGGCCAATGATTATTCTGGCAGTTGTAACCGGAATTATGGCTGTTGGACGTTTTTTTGCAGGAGGTTTAATACATCGCCTGAACCCGACCGGAGTGTTGTTGGGGTCGTCGGTAATTGCAACGGCTGGTCTATTTTTACTTAGCCTTTCGAATAGTGCGACGATGACCTTAATTTCGGCAGCAGTATTTGCGGTTGGTGTTTGCTATTTTTGGCCTACCATGATTGGAGTAGCATCGGAATATGTACCCAAAAGCGGTGCACTCGGCATGTCGATTCTCGGTGGAGCCGGTTTTGTAGCCACGTCAATGGTATTACCAATTATGGGTAAATCTATCGAAACCGCAGGCCCACAAATTACCCTTCGCAACATGACCGTTTTACCAATCATTTTAATAGTTGCATTTATCGGGCTTTACATCATTATAAAAAACAAATCGAAAAAACAGATCTAAGCAATACGATGTTATTTCAGGGAAAAAGGGTGCTGTTGCAGCATCCTTTTTCTTTTTCTACCAGTCGAACAAATGTACCTTAATAGGGTTCTTCTGTAGAATAAACATCAGTATTGATAACGATAAATAAGTATTTTTGCAGCATCAGTTATCGATAATACAAACAAACAGATAGAATGAAACCAACTCTTTTAATCTTAGCTGCCGGAATGGGCAGTCGTTTTGGAGGCCTGAAGCAAGTTGAACCTGTTGGCCCTAACGGAGAAACCATATTGGAATATTCAATTTTTGATGCCATACGGGCAGGATTTGGGAAAGTAGTGTTCGTAATCCGCGAAAGCTTTGCCGATGATTTTAAGGCTCGGTTCGAACCCAAACTAGCCGGAAAAATTGAAATTGAATACGTCTTTCAGGAGATTGATAAACTACCTGAAGGATTTAAACTTCCGGAAGGCCGCGAAAAACCCTGGGGAACCGGGCACGCCGTATTAATGGCCAAAGATGTCATAAACGAACCATTTGCGGCCATCAATGCCGATGATTTTTATGGTGCAGAAGCCTACCAGGTTATTGCCAAATACCTGAGAAAATTGACCGATCCGAAGCAATATGCCATGGTTGGATATCAGCTAAACAATACGCTTTCAGAATTTGGCTCTGTTTCGAGAGGTATCTGTGTAACCAATGCCGAAAAGCAATTGACAAAAATTACTGAAACACATAAAATAAGACAGGAAGGCAATCGTATTTTATGTGAATCGGAAACTGGTGAATTAACCGGTAATGAAATCGTTTCTATGAATTTCTGGGGATTTCACCCTTCCCTTTTTCAAAATATCGAAAATCAATTCATCGATTTCCTAAAAGAAAACATTCAGGTTCCGAAATCGGAATTTTACATTCCTTTCGTCGTTTTCGAAATGATTTTAAAAGGGCAGGCAAGCGTTGATGTTTTAACTGCCGACTCTCCCTGGTTTGGGGTTACTTATAAGGAAGATAAACCCTATGTCATTGAGCAGATTCAGAAACTTACCAATCAGGGAGTTTATCCGGATAAACTTTGGTAAAACCAAAAATTTCAGGCAGAAAAGCAGTTCTATAAGCTTTTTCGCCTGAAATTACAGCAAGCCAATCAGGAATGAATGATTATTTGAGCAGAATTTTTTTGCTTTTGATGTTCCGTCCCAAAAAAGTGGTTGCATTCTTTTCAAATACCTCTTCGTTTTCGGTAGTAAAGTACGTTACGATACCCGATTTTGAACATTTTTGATCCATTTCCGGGTGGCGGATGAGGTATTCAGTCAACTTCGAGCTTACGAGCTTTCCTTGTTCGAGTAACTGGATATTTTCGGGAATGAATTTGCGGATAACCGGAAGCAACAAAGGATAATGGGTACAACCCAAAATAATAGAATCAATTTCCGGATCGGCTGATAACAGGTTGCGAATGTTTTTCGCTACAAAATATTCGGTTCCGGGCGAATCAATTTCATTGTTTTCTACCAGCGGAACCCAAATCGGACAGGCTTCCTGTGTCGTCCGGACGACTTTTCCCCCAGCCCATTTCTCCAACTCTATCGGGTACGAATTTGACAATACGGTACCAACCGTTCCGAGAATTCCGACATGGCCATTCCGCGTATAGTCGCCGATGGATTCTACTGCCGGCCGGATAACTCCCAATACTCTTCGGTCGGGATCAATATGAGGCAAGTCGTTTTGCTGGATATTGCGCAATGCTTTGGCCGATGCGGTATTACATGCCAGAATAACCAGGTGGCAACCCATTTCAAACAGTTTATTTACTGCCTGAAGGGTGTATTCGTACACCACCTCAAAAGAGCGCGAGCCATAAGGCGCACGTGCATTATCGCCCAAATAGATAAAATCGTACCCGGGAAGGTCGTTTAGAAATTCTTTCAGGATGGTTAATCCACCATATCCTGAATCGAAAACCCCAATCGGTTGATATTCGGAAGCCATTTGAAATTTTGAGCAAAATTAAAAAAGCCATCTTAAATAAGATGGCTTTTTGCATATTTTTATTTCAAGCTTAAACTACTGAATGCCTAATTTGGTTTTCACCAACGGAAGGATGTCCAGACTTTCTTTTGAGTTATACAGAATAACTCTTGAGCTCATATCAAAAACATACACCAATCCTTTTTCAGCGCCAACATCTTTTACCGCTTTATCTGCTTTATCAAGCATCGGTTTAATTAGTTCCTGCTGTTTGGCCTGCAACTGCTGTTGTGCACTTTGCTCGTAAGTTTGTATCCGTTGTTGAATGGAATTCAAATCTTCTTCTTTCACTTTGCGGGCAGTTTCAGACAATGAATCTCTTTTTGAAAGATACTCCACATATTTGGTCTGGGCTTCTTTCTGCATCATGCCCAATGCATCTTCAAGTTCTTTTCCAAATGCAGTAATTTGCTTCTCAACAGTTGCTCTTTCGGGCATAACCTGATAGAGTGCCTGTAAGTCGATATGACCAAATTTTGGAGCCTGGGCATTGGCAAATCCTGCTGAAAACAACAGTATTCCTAAAACACAAATTTTGAAAACACTTTTCATACTTTTTTGGATTTAATTTATTTTGACAAATTTAGAATATTAATTTTTATAACCAAGTTTGGTTAAAACCTGATCGGAAAGGTCGAATTTCGGGTTCGTATAGATAAGGGTAACCCCGTTGGCTTTATCGAAGATTACGGCATAATTCCCTTCGGTTGAAAGCTCCTGGATGGCATTAAAGATATCATCCTGAATAGGTTTTACCAGTCCTTGGCGCTTCTTGAAAAGATCTCCTTCGCGTCCGAAATACTTGCGCTGCAATTCTTTGTATTCCTTTTCTTTTGTGATGATAACATCTTCGCGTTTACGTTTCATCTCGTCTGAGAGCAATACACTTTCGGATTGAAAGTCTTTGTACATCTGATCAATTTCGGAATGCATAGATTCCAGTTCTTTCTGATACTGGCCCGATAGCTGATCAAGTTGTTCCTGGGCAGCTTTGTATGACGGGATATTTTCCAAAATATACTCAGTATCGACGTACGCAAATTTTTGAGCAAATGTTGTTGCTGTGGCAAGCAACAAAATACCTGTAATAATAGCTAGTTTCCTCATGATGTCTTTTTTTAAATTTGTTTCTTTCGAGGTTTTATCAAATACCAGACCAAAGCAAATTGATTTAGAATTGTTGTCCGATTACGAAATGGAACTGGCTTCCGGCAGCATCACTTTGGCCAGATACTTCATCGAATCCATATCCCCAGTCAATACCCATCAAACCAAACATTGGCAGGAAGATCCGGACTCCGGCTCCAGCCGAACGGTGAAGTTTAAACGGATTGTAATCGTCGAAATTATTCCAGGCATTACCCGCCTCAAGGAATCCAAGTACATAAATGGTTGACGACGGTTTCAGGATAACAGGATACCTAAGCTCCATCGATAATTTGTTGTATATGTTCGATCCATAATAATTACTCAAACTATAATCCTTGTACCCACGGAGCGATACAATATCACTTCCGTAAAGATTATAACCCGACATACCCGATCCCCCAACACGGAACCCTTCGAATGGCGACTGACGATTCTTGTCGTAGTATCCTAAAAATCCGTATTCAAATTTGGTATGCAAAACCAGGTTATTGTTTTTCGTAATTGGCGAATACCAGTCGCCTTTAAACATCCATTTGTGGTATTCAATCCATTTGTAGCGTTCTTCGTTAGTCAATAACGGATCACTATAATCTACACCATTCCATAACGAATATGGGGGAGTAAACTGAAGCGAAAGCGTAAAGCTTGATCCGCGACGGGTATATAATGGGTTGTCCAAAGAGTTTCGTCCAAAAGCTGTTTTGAAACTAAAGTTGTTGAATCCGCCATCACCGCTTCCTGTGCCATCATTCAGGAAGTAATAATAACCAGCCATGTTTTGAAGTTTATAGTGCTGAAAAGAAAACTCATGATACATGGTAAAGTAATCATCGGGCCAGGTTAAACGATAGCCATAACCCAGGGCCAAAGCAGTAGTAATCTGTATCTGGTCATCTTCATCGGTTTCAGTATCGTAGTTATAATTCGATCCGTAGTCGTAACCAGTACCATAACCATACCCATAGCCGTAAGGAGAATATCCGTATCCATAGGGAGAATATCCGTAACTGCTGCCATAACCGCTGCCATAACCACTACCATAACCACTGTACGGATTGTTATACATGCTGCTGTATGAGTTGTTAGCCGAATAATTTACCTTGGAATGAGAGAATGAGAAGGTAAAAGAATTCGGTTTTTTACCTCCAAACCAAGGTTCGGTAAAGGTAAGGCTATACGATTTGTAAAATTTACCACTGGTTTGAGCCCTTAAGCTCAACGATTGTCCATCACCGGTAGGCAGTGGGCGCCAGGCTTCTTTATTTAAAATATTCCTGACAGAAAAATTAGAGAACTTCAATCCTACGGTTCCCACAAACATTTTGGCTCCCCAACCTCCCGAAAGTTCAATCTGGTCGTTCGCCTTCTCAACTAATTCATAGTTAATATCTACCGTTCCGTTTTCCGGATGAGGACGAACATCGGGATTAATAGCTTCGGGATCGAAATGGCCAAGCTGCGACAACTCACGAACCGTACGGATAATATCTGATTTACTAAATAAATCGCCGGGCAGGGTCCTGAGTTCGCGGCGGGCCACGTGCTCGTTCGTTTTGGTATTTCCCGAAATAATAATTTTATCGATAGTAGCCTGGCGACCTTCATAAATTCTCATTTCAAGGTCAATCGAGTCGGATTCTATCCGGGTTTCAATTGGCGATAAATTGAAGAATAAATATCCATGATCGAGATAGGTACTGCTCACGGCATCTTCGTCGTCTTTGGTACGTTTATCCAGCAATTTCTGGTCAAAAACATCACCTTTTTTAATACCCAGCACGGCATTCAAATAATCGCTCGGATAAACCGTATTTCCCACCCATTTGATATCCCTGAAGAAATATTTGTTTCCTTCTTCAATCCAGATATCGAGCCGCACGCGGTCGTCTTCGAGTTTCGAAACCGAATCCCTTACGATAGTTGCATCACGGTATCCTTTCTCGTTATACTTTTTAATCAGATTAATTTTATCTTCTGAATACTTTTCAGCAAGGAATTTCTTAGAGCTGAAGAAATTGATGATTTTTTTTGCTTTTGTTTTTTTCATCGACTTCTCCAAAACAAACGGTTTCAGGTTTTCATTTCCGTGAAATGCAATTTCACTAATCTTAACCTTTTCCTTTTTATCAACATTAATATCCAGAATGACACTGTTATTTTGTGTGGTGTCGTCGCGTTGAATGATGTTTACTTCGGTATTTAAAAACCCTTTCTCAAAAAACAGATTTTTTATGGTCTTTTCGGCTGAATTCACCTGATGATCAGTAACCTGACTACCTTTTAAAAGCAAAACCTTTTCGGTAATATCATCTTTTTCCGACTTGCTTACACCGCTGAAATTAACTTCCGCTAATCTCGGACGTTCCTGCAAAACAACACGCAACCAAATATTATCACCAACAATTTTATCGGCAACAATCTTTACATCCGAAAATAAACCATGATTCCAAAGCTTTTTAATCGAATTGGTTATTTCTTCGCCGGGAACCACAATCCGGTCACCTACATTCAATCCCGAAATCTGTAACAACACCTGGGTATCCAGATACCTTATTCCCTGTACATCCAATCCTGCAATAACATATTCCTTTGGACTCGAATAATAGATGGAGAAGTTCGTGCTGTCGCTTTCAGCTTCCTGTGAAAACATTTTTACGCTGATTAACAGCAGAATAACAAACAGTTGTATTTTTCGCATTCTGTTCTTTATTGAATTAGCTAACTTATTATTTGTTGACTCGTTTTACCAAACCGTCGTTCCCTGTTTTGGAAGTCGTAGATGGCCTCGAATAAATCTTCTTTTCGGAAATCGGGCCACAATTTGGGTGTAAAATATAATTCGCTGTATGCAATCTGCCACAATAAAAAATTACTGATCCGGCATTCGCCACTTGTACGAATAAGCAATTCCGGATCGGGCATATCGGAAGTATTTAAGAAGCGGTTCATCAGGTCATAGTCGATTTCGGTTGGCTCAATCGTACCAGATTTGACCTGTTCTGCAATTCGTTTTACGGCTTCAACTATCTCCCATTTGGAACTATAGCTCAATGCCAAAACCAAAGTTAACCCGGTGCAGTTATTGAGTTTTTCAATTGACCATTCCAATTTTTCCTGAACGTTTTGAGGTAAGCTTTTAACGTCGCCAATAACACGCAAACGAACATTACTTTTCAGGAGTTCATCTGTTTCATCAGAAATCGCTTGTACCAAAAGCCCCATGAGCGCATCAACCTCTGCCTTGGGTCTCGACCAGTTTTCAGTTGAAAAAGCATAAAGGGTCAAGTACCTAACTCCTATTTCGCTTGCACCCTCCACAACCGACCGAACAGCCTCAACTCCGTGTTCGTGGCCAAAAGTACGTTCATTCCCAAATTGAGCGGCCCAACGTCCATTTCCATCCATAATAATGGCCACATGGCTTGGTACTTTTTCCTTTTTCAGTTTATCTTTAAATAACATTGCTACCTCGTTTTATCTAGCTAACCGATTTTTTCATTCTGTAAAGATCAAAACCCCGGTTTATTCTTTTCTGTTTTTATTCCAGATTCCCCAATCGATTATTTTCTTTCTGGGAGTCCTCAAAGTCCACTCACGATTTCCGTATATCAGTTTATAAACCAGATGTACTCCGGCATAAGCTGTCCAATCGTTATTGTGCCATTCATCTGTATATTCTATCTTTATGTTGTCTGCATTGGTATAGCTAAGCGGGTCATCCAAATCGTCTAATTTATCGGAAAGCGACTTGCGAAGGCCACCCTCCAAACCTATACCCCAACGTTTACTTAAATTGTATTTAAAACCTAATCCAAAAGGTAGTGTTGGTGTAATCACCGAACCTTCAACCGTTTTAATATTGTATTTATAGGTTTGCATACCAATCCCCCCGTAAATAAAGGTTGACCAGGGAGTTTCCTTATCACCAACAATATATTTCAGGTAATTGAATTCGAACAGGAGAGAAATATCCATCACATCTTTATTAAATGACCACGGATCTGAATCAAACTCGCCTTCAGCTCCAATAGTTCCATTTAAGATACCAAAGCGTATGCCATACCTGGGGTTAAAATTATACCTGAGAAAGCCACCATAAGCTGGATTTACCGATTTCTGAAAATCAACATTTGCCATATCGCCAAAGTAAGTACCTCCACCTCCAAAAATACCTACATCAACGCTTTCCTGACCAAGCGCGACAACCGATAAAAATCCGAACAGAAAAATAACTAATAATCGCTTCATTGAAATGCATTTTTGAAAGGGTATTTAACTCTATAAAACATTCAGGCACTAACATTTACACTCTGAACATAACACCTTTCAAGGGTTACAAAAGTAATACAATTCTTATATATCCATGCCTGATGCATATTATAAAACCCAAATAGAGGTTAAAAATTGTTAAGCTGATGAAGAAATCAATTCCGTTTATCGACACCCCACATGAGTTTATTTCGGAGGGTTGAAAAAAAGCTGTGATCTTTTAGCCTGATAGTCTTGACTTTAAAAGGAGCCTTCTTGATTTTTAAAAGTACGGAAAAGTATATGGCTTCTGATTTGGAATCTACCGAGGTAAGAAACTGTAGTCCACGCCCCTCAACCTGCAAGGTAATGGAATGATGGTCGGGAACGACGATTGGCCTGACAGTAAGGTTATGCGGAGCTATAGGACTTATTACAAAATTTTCGGAATCGGGAGTAAGAATAGGGCCACCAACACTTAAAGAATAAGCTGTTGAGCCGGTAGGTGTTGCAATAATCAACCCGTCGGCCCAATAGGTGTTCAGGAATTCGCCATTCACATAGGTATGGATGTTAATCATCGCCGACGAATCGAGTTTGGTTACAGTAATTTCATTCAAACCGTACAAGAACTGAGATTCGTTATTATTTACAATTTCGAGCTCCAATACTGTGCGCTCGTCAATAATAATATTCCCTTCCAGGATATTATCCAAAGCTTTTTCAATTTCGTCGCGCGAAATATCCGACAAAAAACCAAGTCTTCCTGAATTAATACCAACCAACGGAATAGAACCGTTTTTGGCGGCCATGAATGATTTGAGCAGCGTTCCATCGCCACCGAGGCTGAGTAAAAACGATACGTCATCGGGTAAATCATTGCCCGTTTCGAATTGCCCGGCAACGGTTGGATGCATTCCGCAATCGTGTTGAAGGTATTCGAGAAATGGACGATAAACCAAACATTCAACCGATTTCTCATTAAAAAGATCAAACAACCTCAATAATTCATCAATAAAATCGGGATTAACAGAGAGTCCGTAGAGTGCTATCTTCATGAATAAAAAGTTGAAACCAAAAATTACATATTCAAATATTTCATCAGTTGGTGGTACCGGTCGTCATACAAGTTCTGAATCATTGAGTCTTCCATGTACACCGCCTTGATGTTGTAATCATACCGTACAAAAGTCTGAATTATTGCAGACAAATCAATCACATTTATTTTCAATGTTACCGACATCTGATTGGATTCCGGTTCGCGAGTAATATAAAAACTAAGAATCTTGGCATCATTGCCTTCCACAATCTGTGCAATCTGCGAAAGTGAATAATCAATCGCGTTCAATTCCAGAACAATAACTCCCCCAGGCTCCTGAACAGCAACCAAATCGGCAAATTTCTGCGCCAAATCAAAAACAGTAATAACCCCACAGTATTCATGATGAAGATCGAGTACCGGAACAGCACTTAATTTAAGAACCGAAATAGCCGAAAAAACTTCATAAATATGCTGATTGATATGAATATGTGGTGAGAGTAAATGATCGGTATAATTACCAACCGGCTGGTCAATGATATTCAGGTCATATATAATCTTGTCCGAAATCAATCCAACCAATCGTTTCCCATCAACCACCGGAAGATGCGAAATTCTGAAAATTTCCATCCAGTTTAACGCTTTCTGACCCGAATCGGTCAGACGCAATGAAGGAACAACTTCAGAAAGAAGATTTTGAGCTATCATTTTTTTAAGTTTTCTGTATATCCCGAATCAAATCTAAATCGTAAATTGCGCCGGTAAAATTCAAAATATGACCAGACTTAGCGTAAATATAAACAAAATAGCAACATTACGAAATTCGCGTGGTGGAAATACACCGAATGTATTGGATGCAGCAATGAACTGCCAAAAATTTGGTGCTCAAGGAATTACAGTACATCCACGGCCCGACGAAAGACACATTCGCCGCCAGGATGTATTTGAAATTAAACCTCATATCACAACAGAATTTAACATTGAAGGCTATCCGAGCGAAGATTTTATACAGATGGTCATTGAAGTTAAGGCCCATCAGGTAACCCTTGTTCCCGATACGCACGACCAATTGACATCTGATCATGGCTGGGACACGATCAAACACATGGATTTTCTGAAAGAAGTGATCGCCCGTTTTAAAGCGGCAGGCATCCGAACTTCCATTTTTGTAGATCCGGATCTTGCTATGATTGAAGGCGCAAAAGAAACCGGAACCGACCGGATTGAATTATATACCGAACCGTTTGCCAAAATGTATCCGGTTGACCCCATTTGCGCAGTTGCGCCATTCAAAGAAGCCGCCAAACGTGCTCACGAACTGGGATTAGGAATTAATGCCGGCCACGATTTAAGCCTGAAAAATCTTCGCTTTTTTCACGACCATGTGCCTTTTCTCGACGAAGTTTCTATTGGCCACGCATTAATCGCCGATGCCCTTTATATGGGGCTGAGGAGTACTATTCAGGATTATCTTTCCTGTTTGCAATAAGCACCAAAATGAAACTTTTTTTCAGAGAAGAGGGCGAAGGATTTCCTATTGTAATCGTACATGGACTTTACGGATCGTCAGACAACTGGTTAACCGTTGCAAAAAAACTTGCTGTCAGGTTTCATGTTTACCTGATCGATCAGCGAAATCATGGACGGTCGCCACATTCTGAAGAACACAGTTACGAAGCCATGAAGAACGATCTGGCCGAATTCTTTGACCAGCAAAAAATTGACAAGGCTATTGTTGTCGGGCACAGTATGGGAGGGAAAACGGCCATGTGTTTTGCAGCCGATTACCCCGAACGGATCGAAAAACTGATTGTGGTTGATATCGCCCCAAAAGACTATTTTCTACTGAACGACGAAAGCCAGTATTACTTGCACAACAACATTCTGCGGGCGATGCTCGAAATTGATTTCAGCAGAATTGAATCGCGAAAACAAGTCGAAGATTTTTTGAAGGAAAGAATTGACAGCACTCAGATTGTACAGTTTCTCCTGAAGAATGTACACCGGAACAAGGAAAACCACCAATACGAATGGCGGATGAATGCCCCGGTACTATACGACAACCTGGACGAAATTATCAAAGGAGTAAATGCACATTGGTTCGACGACCGACTGCCAATAAAAAATTACCCGGTATTGTTCCTAAAAGGAGCCAACTCCAATTATATTCTTCCTGAAGATTTTGCATCCATTCTCCGCATTTATCCGGATGCCGAAATCATACAAATCTCCGATGCCGGGCACTGGCTACACGCCGAACAGCCCCAGCTTTTCATGGATGCTGTTTGGAGCTTTATAGGGATTCCATCCCTTTTTTGAAGGATGGAATCCCTATTCCAACAAATTTAAGTCTCTTTCTTCATGAAAATACCGGTGATATTTCATGAATTCATCAAGTCCTCGGAAAAGATCAATGAGTAATTGCCGGTTTAAATGAGTTGATTTTACCAAATTATAGGCTGCCCACGAACTAAACCTGTATTTCCGAAAATCGTCAGCAATCCCGTGTTTTTGTGGATTGAAGTGAATGTAAAAAGCTAAGTACCTGACATATTCTTCATCTTCAATTTCCAGTCGCTTAAAGTTTTTGGAGAACAAGCTCCCTGTTCTGTTTTGCTGAAGGTTGATGGCCATGGAATAGGTAATAAAAAACTTTCGGAACTGATTGCTGATTATTTTGCCTATTTCAACCTCATTGGTTTGGGATTCCATCTCTTGTGAAAAACCAGGGATCCGATCTTTCAAAAAAGAAATGGAATCCTTGGTTCTGATCAGGAAGTGAAAATGATTTGGCATTAAACTATAGGCCAAAAGATCGACATAAGGATAAATAAACTGATGGAACAGACGTAAAAAGTACCTATAGTTTTCCTCAGTAAAGAAAACATGCTGACCATTATTTCCGCGATTGAAAATATGATAATAACGGTCACCCAAAATTGGGGTAATCACTTTTATGGCGGGCATGTGCTAAATATACAAAAAATAGGGATTCCACTAAAAACAAGGGATTCCATCTTTCAAAAAGAGATGGAATCCCTTGTTGCTTTGGAGCTCGATTACCGGTTATACTTCTCAGTTATCTGTTTCAGAAAAACCTTGTGATTGGAACGAATCTGCGCCCAGGTAAACCGCCAATCCCAATTACCAGTGGCAACTCCCGGAGTATTCATCCGGGCGCCGGAGTCGAGCCCCAAAACATCCTGCATCGGGATTATAGCTGTATGGGCGGCTGATGCCCAGGCTTCTTCTATGAAATTCTGCACAAACTGTTTCCCTTTCCCGGAAATGTACTTATGCAAAAACCTTCGTTCCTTTTTGTCTAGCGAATTAAACCAGCCCAACGAAGTATCGTTATCATGAGTGCCGGTATAAACCAGGAAATTAGATGTGTAATTGTGCGGCAAATTCGTATTGGCGGCACCCGATCCAAACGCAAACTGAAGCACTTTCATTCCGGGCAAATCAAAATCATCGCGCAGTTTTTCAACCTCCGGGGTAATAATGCCTAAATCTTCGGCAATTACATTCAAATTCCCCAGATGTTCTTTCAATTTACTGAACAACAGGTGTCCTTTTGCCGGAAGCCACTCCCCGACTATGGCAGTTTCTTCTTCGGCAGGTACTGCCCAAAAAGACTCCAAACCGCGGAAATGATCGACCCGAACCTGATCGAACATACGAAGATTAAAGTGCAGCCGGGCTAGCCACCAATCAAAATCACGCTCGGCAACCCTTTCCCAATCAAAAACCGGATTACCCCACAACTGACCTGTTTCGCTGAAATAATCGGGCGGAACTCCCCCAACCTGTGTTGGTTTTGAATCGCCGTCAAGCAGAAAAATATCCTGATTAGCCCAAACATCGGCACTATCGAGCGACACATAAAGCGGAATATCGCCAATTATCCTTACGCCTTTCGAATTGGCATAAGCTTTCAGTTTAAACCATTGCCTGAAAAATACAAATTGCAGAAAGCGGTGAAAATCAATTTCCGCATGTAATTCATGAAAGGCGTTATGAAGAATTAGCTTGTCGCGGACGACCAATTCTTTTTCCCAGGTATTCCAAACCGTTTCGTTATGTTTGGTCTTTAGCGACCGAAACAGGGCATAATCATCGAGCCACCAAGAGTTATGGCCCATAAACACATGATATTCGTCCTTAAAACGGTCGAAATTCTTTTGAAAACCAGAGAAAGCTTCCCGCAACAGCGCTGTTTTCCACTCTCCTACCCGATCAAACTCCACCGTTTTAGTCTTGAAATGCTGGTCTGTCAACAAATTTTTAGCGAGTATCCGATCTGCCACCAGTTGCTGTACATCAATAAACATCGGGTTTCCGGCAAAGGCCGAATAACACTGGTAAGGCGAGTTGCCATATCCAACGGGTCCGAGCGGCAAGATCTGCCATATTTTTTGCTTCGTCTGAGCCAGGAAATCGACAAATTGAAACGCACTTTTTCCTAAATTGCCTATACCGTCATCGCCCGGAAGCGAGCTGATGTGTAACAAAATGCCGCTACTTCTTTCCATTTCTAGTTTTTTTCAACGTAGATTACTCAGATTACCACAGATTTATATCGATTCTTAATCTGTGAAAATCGGTGTAATCTGTGGTTTATTTATGATTAAAATCCCGGTAAGTTTTCAAAAAACCGGCAGTTTCCCTGACCACCCGCTGAACAGCCAAACCATGTTTCAGATCAGGCACAAAAGTTTTTGAGTCGTCGCCCCCAAGGAACAAATAATGTGCATGTATCATTGAACGCAACCAACCCGGCGGAACGTGCCCCGACGGGAAACTGGTAATTGGCAAATAGTTACTGCCTACCACCTGTTTGGTCCACTGGCCGGTTTCCTCCAGAAAATATTCGAAATAATCGACCGAATGCGAAGAATACCGTAACATTCCTTTTTCGGCATAAATTTCAAGCGAAACCAAATCCCCTGTACCCGAACTAATCCGGCTTGCCGACATCGATCCGGCGGCCATATTTTCGGGATGAACCAGTGAAATGGAACTAAATAAATCAGAATCGGCAGGAACATCGCTGAAATGACCAGCCTGATACGCACTTGTAATTTGCAGATTTTCGCCAAGGAAAGCCATCAATAAACTAATCCCGTGCGATCCCAGATCGGCCATGGCACCGCCATCGGGAGCCGGTGTCAAGCGCGTTACCCGTTTTTCGCGGTACGATTGCTGCAAATAATCTCCGTGATAATATTTCAAGTCAAAATGGATCGGTTTTCCCAGCTTCCCGGAGCGCCAGAAAGCCAGAGCCTCCCGCACCGATGCGGTTTGCAGATACTGAAATCCGACCTGAATTTGTTTCCCTGACGAAGCAGTCATCTGAGCCATTTGCCTTTCTTCTTCCTGATTGGAACACACCGGTTTTTCCAAGTAGATCCGGGTGACGGCAGGCATTTCCAATGCCAGTTTCAGGTGGTCAAAATGAACTTTATTCGGTCCTAATATCCAAACAGTATTTATTTCAGGATTATTTCTGAATTCTTCGATTGAAAGCGACTTTTTAAACCCAAACTTCGTTGCAAAGGCATCGCTACTTTCCTTTCGGGCCGAACAAACAGCTTCAAGCTGTATTTCAGGAACTTCAGGATAAAAAAACTTCAACGAATTTAAAGCAAAAACATGAGCGTGGGCAATTCCACCAGCACCCAAAAAGCCAACAATCATTTTTTCCGAAGTCATAGTCGTAATGTGAAAAATCAAGGGTTCAAAATTAATGGTTTTAACGAAATGAACCCTTGCAATTGGCCAAGTATTGTTCCCTATAAAAAAATAGCCGGACTGACAATTCAATCCGGCTGATATGCAAAGAGATACAATTAACTGTTGTTATTCAAGTTCGAGCACGATAACCGATTTTGAAGGAATAGTTACCTCCAGTTTGGTATCCGAAGCTTTTTTAAAGTTTTTAAATGAAGTTGGAACAACGGTTTCAGGCTTATCGAATGTATTGCAGGAATTAAAGGCGGAAGCGGTCAATACAGTTGCCGAACTAACCTTTGAAAAACCTTTTCCTTTCAGGTTAACATCCAGTTTTATTTCCTTGTTGGGGTTCAGATTGCTCAATGTCACGTGGATTTTACCGTTTTTATCAATCGACGAAGAACTACTGATAGCAGGAATCTGATCGTTGTTTAGTTCGTATTTTTCGCAAATCAGGTTCGAAGGCAAAAACGTAGCATCCTGATGTACGGTGAACATTTTAAACACATGGTAAGTAGGAGTCAGCACCATTTTGTTTCCCTGGGTAAGGATCATGGCCTGCAAAACATTGACAACCTGAGCAATGTTAGCCATTTTTACCCGTTCGCAATGTTTATTCAAAATATCCAGTGTACTCGAAGCAATCAGCGCGTCGCGCATCGAATTTTGCTGAAAAAGGTGTCCTGGAATAGTTCCGGGTTCCACATCGGTCCAGATTCCCCATTCATCAACCAGCAATGGCACCCGTTTTTCTTTGTCGTATTGGTCCATGATGTTCGAATGTTTGGTAACCAGCTCGTCCATAAACAAAGCCTTTTTCAACCCACTGAAATATAAATCTTCGCCAAAGCCGGTAGCTGCCGATTTATTATTCCAGCCTTCGCCGGCAATGGTGTAGTAATGAAGTGATAAGCCATCCATATTGTTCCTGCCCTTTTCCATCAGCACTTTGGTCCAGTTAAAATCGCTTCCGTTTGATCCACAGCCGATGCGATCAAATTTATCGCCACCATACATTTTGGCATAGTTTGAATACTGTCTCATCAAATCGGCGTAAAACTCAGGAGTCATATCACCACCACAACCCCAACTTTCGTTACCAATACCAATAAATTTCACATCCCAGGGTTTTGCCCGCCCATTTTTCTTGCGCAGGTTGGCCATCGGAACATCATCGTCCGAAGTCATGTATTCGATCCAATCGACCATTTCGCCAACAGTACCCGAACCAACATTGGCCGAGATATACGGATCGCATCCCAACAATTCGCACAGGTTCAGAAATTCGTGCGTGCCGAAACTGTTATCCTCAACGGTTCCGCCCCAGAATACATTTTTAATTTTTGGCCGTTCGTTTAAGGCTCCAATTCCGTTACGCCAGTGGTAAGTATCGGCAAAACAGCCACCCGGCCAACGAAGTACCGGCACTTTCAGAGCCTGAAGGGCTTCTAGTAAATCCTTCCGGTATCCATTTACATTGGGTATTGGCGAATCTTTTCCTACCCATATCCCATCGTAAATACAACGACCAAGATGCTCTGCAAACTGGCCATAAATATTTTTGTTGATTTGAGTTTTCCCTCCAGTTGCTTCGATTTCGAGCACATTTACCTGTGCTTTTACCGAAAACGCAGTAAGCAAAACAATAAGCAATACTGATAACTTCTTCATTTTTAGTAATTTTATTGGTTATATATTAGTTTCCGAGTTCGGAACTCAAAACAACAAAAAAATAATTGTCTTTCAAACACTTTATTTTTTATAACACAAAAAAACTAAGCAAAAACAATTGGTAATTTACAGATCAGCGTGCTCTGGTTTTGTTCTTATGGTCAAAGCCATTTCTTCAATTTGGGTAAGTAAAAACCCCATGTACGGCGCAAACTGCTTTTTTTGTTTCCTGATGTATGAGAAATGAAAGGATGAATAGTTCTCGAATTCCATTACATATTTGGGGCTATAGGCTTCAGGAACCTGGGCAATGGCTTCAGTAATAAAAAGATCCATACTCCTTCGCATCAGCGACTTAAATAAATCCATATGCTGGCCATCGAAAGAATCCAGGCTTTCCATCACACGTTCGCCAAACCAATAGGTTTTATTCAGTCTTTCGTCGAGCGGGAAACGGAAGGCAGGCCTGGAGAAAACAGTCATCAACCCAGATTCATGGTCTTCTTTTACATCCTGAATATCGTCCAGCAATTGAAGATACCCGCCATACCCGTACAAAAAGTATTGTTGTTCCGGGAGCAAGTTCCCGGCCACCAGGTAACCGTCGGCTAAAACAGATGCCCCGCCTTTTGCCAGACAAATTTTCAGGATGTCGTGTTCCGATAATAAATCAGCTTGCTGCATCAGTTTCATACTGTTGGTTTGCGCATCATGGATACCAAGCAAACTTTCAAAAACATCAGGAAAATCCGTTCTGGAATATTCACTTTCAATCATTGCGACTAAACGGAAGATGGCATTTTCGGTTTTATTCTCGGGACTTAAATGCACTCCTGAAAGCCGGTCGCGAAAGCGCTCGCTAAAAGTTAACTTCTCAAAGCCTGAAATCTTTGGGTCATCAATCAGATTATCAGTATAAGGATATAACATGCTGTAAGCAAACACCGACGGGGTGACCTGTTTAGGAATTCCCATGACCAATTGTAATCCAATCATAATCCACATGTTACGACAAGCCTGAAAAATATCGTTAAAGGGCAATTCGGCATCGAAAGCGCGCGCCTGTCTGACAAACGAACGGGTAAGTTCAATCATTTCGTCGGAAAACATCATTTCAAGCTGATCGCCCGTAAAATCCATTCCGGTACGCAAAAAATTACGTGCATCGTTGAGAAACAATTGCTGGTCGGTTTCAGTAAACGGGTTACTTTGCATACGCCTTTGGCGGAAAGCTTTAACCGTACTTAAAAACTGATCTAATGCCTGCTCCTTTTGCTTCTTTTCGGTTTTAGGATACATTTTGGGAAATTCGGGCATTTGTGAAGAACACTTATCCCAGATCTCAGCATATTGCACTGCGTAATTTTGAATCATGACTATTCGTTTGGTTTACGAAGCTGCAAGTTCCGCATTTTTAAGTCCGGAACTCCTGTATAAAACGACCAAAATCCGTTTTTTGCCGATAAACGATCGATAGCCGGTGGATAACTTACTGAATGCTATCAGATAAGAATAGCAAGACTTCCGGCACAAACACTTTTTTCAAATTTTATGTACCTAAACGAATCTCCCGAATCTAAAAATTTCTATATTTGCAACGCTTTAAACGAAAAGCAGAATGCCCAGATGGTGAAATCGGTAGACACGCTAGTTTCAGGGACTAGTGCTCGTAAGGGTGTGCAAGTTCGAGTCTTGTTCTGGGCACCAAAGCGGATGTTTCGTCAAAATTGACAAAATATCCGCTTTTATTTTGTTCCAGAATCCGCTTCAGTTGTGGGATTGCGGAGAAAAATGAGTTTACTCTGGTGGTTCGATATTGATCGAATTCTCGATTATAAATAATTCCTTCTGGGAATAGTAAATTTTGAAATATTCTCTTGCCACTATAATCCAAATCATCCCACATTATCAATGGATTACGACACACTTTCATCGCGAAGTCAATCACTTTTTTGAGGTTCGAGAAATATCCGTCACTCTTATTTAATTCCTTTTCAATCTCAAAATATTCCTTTTCATATTTGGGCCTGAATTTATCGTAAAGATTACGGTCAATCTCCCCAATGACAAATCGTTCCTCAATGGCTTCCAGTTTCTTTTTAACCTCAGCCATGTTACTTTTCAATACTTTCGTGTCTTTAATACTGGATTCAAAAAAAACATTCATTTGTTCCTCTAACTGGAATCTGATTATTTCAAACTCATCCTTTCCTATTTGGAAACATTTCAGCAGGTTCCGGAACAAATCATGCATCGCTTCTGCACTGCGGTTTACTTTGCAACCTTTTGTGCTGCATTTGTAATAGTACAAACCTTTCTTTTTGACTAAATAGCCGGTTAGAGATTGCTTGCATTTGTCGCACTGGGTAAAAACTTTCAGGGGTAAATTGTCATTTTCCCTGTCATGCACAAAACCATGACTTCTCTTTTCCTCCCGAATATTATGTACTGCCAAAAACAATTCTCTTGAAACTAATGGTTCGTGCCGTCCTTCGATAACCTGTCCGGGGATCATTTTACTCGTGAGAAGCCCGCAATAAAAAGGATTTAAGAATATTTCATTCAGCCGCTTTTCGTTAATGTTTAATCCTATTCGGGACAAATGTCTCGCAATTTCGGCATTAGATAGCTGCTTGTAAACTTTCATTTCAAAGGCACTTTTCAATAACTTTCCTTGTTCACCGACCACCAGATTACGCTGATTGGCTTTCCCTTTGTTTAAATCTATGTATCCAAATGGTATTCGCCACACCCAATATCCGTTCAAAAGATGTTCCTTCATACCCGTAATAACTTTATCTCTTCGTAGCTCATTATCCATTTGCCCAAAAAGGAACAATATCTTCTGCTGAAATGAACCGGCTGGGGTTCTCGGGTCAAGTTCCTGTGTGGCTGCCAGAGTCATCACTCCATATTTCTTTAATAAATCTTCCGCGATAGAAGCCCCGTTAATACCAGAACGTGAAAAGCGTTCATAAGAATATACAATCACATAGTTGATGTTCTTCGTGCGCTTCACAAAGGTCAGCATCTTGTTGAACTCTTTTCTATCATCTGTTTTAGCCGATTCGTAAGTGCCACCAAAATAACTGACAATATTCAGTCCCCTCCTGTTCGCATACATCTCACAATGCTTTTTCTGTGATGCCAGGCTGGTATTATCCTCCTGGTCCGCTGATGATACGCGAGTATAAATAACCGCATTATTACCTTCCTTAAATTCCTGGGGAACTTGGCGGGCAAACCGTTTAAACAGTCTTAAATCATTCATGGCAGTAATAAATTGAGTTAAAATCAGAGATAGAATTTTGCCGCAAATTTTGAACCAAGATGGAGAATTATTTCTTCAAAAAAAGGGTTTTTAAAATCAGAAGGGCAACGGTTTCTGCATCTTTAATAAGCTTTTCGTAACCTTCAGCAGACAAATCCTTGTATTTGGGGACAAGGCGTAGTTTTTCCAGAGGAATTCTTTTCTTAACCTTCTGGCTTGCTTGTTCAATATCTCTGTTTTCCATGTTTTGCATATGCTGAAAAAGACTGGCATTTACGCCAGTCCCAACAAACCTACAAAAAACTAAAAACACACGAATAAACAAGAGATCACACGTCTTATTTTGTCTCCATTAGTCTGATGAATTAATGTAAAAAAAAGAAAACATCTATTACACACATCATCTCCTCCTGCATTTTGGAGTTTAAATTACGGACCCGCATAAGCACGCTAAAATACATTCACCCCTCTGTATTTAGGGGAGATAATATCGCAATGGAATTGTCTGAGATATTCCATGATGGGTTCATCATCCAGAAGAGAAATGTTATCTTTCATGAAACACCGGCTTTCCACGGTGCTGCAAATAGAAGGAGTCCTGTCCATGTGGTGTACCACCTGCACCTGATTACACTGAAAAAAGTTAAAATCGGTGGCATATTCAGCCTCCTTAATCCTGACAAACCGTTGTTTGATAGCTGGGAAACTTCCATTCAAACTTATGCGGATTCCGGAGGAGGGGGAGTTTTGTTTTTCATTAACTACATTTTAAAAACCAGTAATTTCGTTCTTCTTTTTCATAGTATTCCATTTTAAATTTATGCGTCTTTCCATCGTGTCGGTCGTTGTTGTTTTGGTGGCTTGAAAAGGTAGTGAGCCAGGGTATGCAAGTTTTTTGCGGGAAATACTACCCGCAGGGATGGAGATTTTTCGCAAAACCGGAGGCTTGAACTTGTTTGCCTTGGCACACGAATTACCTTTGCCACCCTAAAGACAACTACCGACGGAAAGGCACATGCGTAAATTATTACTACCGGGAAAAGAAAATATACGGGTTGAAAATGATTAACTGTTACCGAGTGAATTCAAGTAAACATTTTCTGGATACTATATTACTTTGCCGGAATGGGCAAAAACAAGTGTGGCGGCTAAATGCAACAAGGTGGAACAAAACCGCTACTCTTGTGTGCGGTGCCGTAGACTGCTGAATGAAAGGAGTTCCAGAATGGATTCGGGAAAACGACAGGAACGAAGCTGTCGAAGGCACAGGTCGGCCAATAAATCGAATATTAAACGGTGCGGTAGAAACTGCAGAACGCCTTCCTTTCAGTGTTTTTTCTGTTACTGATCACCTTGTCTGATGAAATCATTGATTTGATCGGCAGTATAAAATGTCTTACCCCCAATCCTTAAATACTTTAAAGTCCCTTTTGAGCGATACCGTTGAAGTGTCCTTTTGTTAACGTTCAAAAGTTGGCAAAGATCCTGGTTATCCAGTAACTTTAGATTTTTACCAGCATGGTCCGGCATTAGTTTGTCTGCTTTTTTATGGAGTAACTCAATTTGCTCCAAAATTCGTTCCATGTAACTCTCGAATTCTTCCCTATCAATACTCATAATTCGTGTATTTAAATTTATACCACAAAATTGAAGAGAGTAAAAAAAGCGAACGGGGTACTTACCGGTAAGTATCCCACTAATTTTCATCCAGAAGCTCGAATTTATCATTAAACGCTGTCACTAATTCGTCGAGAAAAAAAGCACGGGATTCCAATTGAACCTTTTGAGGCGACCTATCTGTCATTTTTTTTAGTGCTGTATGATAACCGGGAAGGGGAATATGGAAGGCATGGCTGAAAAAGCCAACCAGTTCTTTTATCGAAATTTTACCATGATTGATACTCATGGTAAGGTATAAGGCATAAATCAACTCTAGCAAGGCCCTTTTGCTGGCAGTCCAGTTAAGGGGAATACCATTATAGACATTCAGATTCAAGTAGTCTGGATTAATCCTTTCATTTTTTCTAAATTTTGTACATTCAATTTCGACTTCTATATATTGAATTAAGTGGTCTAAAAATACAATCAAATCAGGAACGGGCTTTTTTTTTCAAGAGCCAACGATTCTTTAATCCATTCGACAGATAACTTAAGATAGTACCATTCCCGGTATTCGTCAGCCTGGCTTTTACATGACTGTCGAAAGCTTTCCAATAACCTTTTCCATTTCATTATCAACTCCCCCATTTCCTGCACCCGGATTTCTTCCTTCTGATCAATCAAGCCCGCTATTTCATTCAAAAATAACTTTAAAGATATATTTTCCATGTCGTTAGTGTTTCTGGTTATCATTATACTCAATTGAATTGGAGTTTTATTAAAAGTTCAAACATTGCTTTTGTGATAAGATTATATAAAAAAAACCACATGGTACTGTACACAATTAACCGAAGCAAGTTTGAGGTTGAAGGGCCCAAGAGCCCACCAAGGTTATTGGTAAAGGAGCAATACCTTGTGGGCTTTTCTTTCCTCTTATTTTATATTGAATTGTGACAAAGGCGAATTCTCTACGCAAACCGACATCAAGAATTCAGATATCTGTCAGAAGTTACGGGTTGGGGAACGAACCATTAACCGAGTCATGAAAAAGTTCATTAAAGAAGGTTTTGAGAGTGTCTTGGAACGACGGGTGTCGCCACATAATTATACAAAAAACGGATGGCGATCTTGAAGCAAAACTGGTGTCACTCTGTTGTAGTGAGCCTCCCAAAAGATTTTCAAGATAGTCACTGAGGCTTTTGGCCGACAAAACGGTTGAGCTGAGCTATAGTGAGTATGTCTCACACATCGCTGTGGGTGAAATCCTAAAAAAATCAAACTTAAGTCTAGGAATGTGTTGTTGTTGGCACTAATCCAACCAGATTAGCCATTCATAATGACATTTTCTTATAAATATTGAAAAGAAATCTCCGGAAATGGCTATTTTGACCCGATTGAATAACCAGGTTAATGATACTTTTATATTATGGCTTGCTTACAAAGTGTGTCGACAAGAGGGTGACCGTTCATAATCATTCTTTGGGTTTTATAAACCCGCTGGGATTGCGGTGTGTTGTCGCAAGTTTTTGCTTCATGGCTAACTCCGTAATAAAATTGGTCATCATAATTTGTGATTGAGATAGTCATGGTTGAAGCACGAGATTTTAAATCCCCCGGGAATACCTAATTTAAAAGGGAGGAGTAACTCGTGTATCTACAGTGGGGAGGGCCTCTCCCCACAAGTGTTTTTCTAGAGGTACAGACGACATGATTACAGGCAGTTTTTTTTAGTTAATTTGCTCTGCCTTACATTTAGTTACTAAGCTATTTGTTTATTTTGCTTTCTGCTTTCTCTCTCAAATAATATCCACCGGTCCTATTAGCTCCTTTAAATTCAATTATACCAGCATCTTTTAATTGCTTTATGTATCTCTCTATACTTTTTGCAGGTATGTCAATAAGTTTTTCAATATCTACCGTTCTAACTCCACTTCCTTTATAAAGCACTAATAGAATCTTTGTAATCTTATCTTTTACATCATCAGTTATTCCCTCAGTTATTCCCTCAGTTATTCCCTCAATTTTTGCAATAACTCCTTTACTTATTCCCTCAGTTATTCCCCTAATTACACCCTCACTCTTTCTATTGTGAACAACATCAGGAAAAGTAACTGTTGTAGTATTCTCTTTTTGTTTCCATACCGGAACTTTAAACTTATTTACCTTGCAATCCCTAATCATTCTCAGTGTACCTGTTCCCAGCATTTCAATATACTTTCTGTAAAAACACATTTGAGCAATATCTGGATTGCGAAGAATAGAATTGTGTTCCTCTTTTAAATCAGCAACGGTAATGCCATCTGGTAAAGCGCCATAATTGCTAATCGCTGTTCTATCTGAATAAATCGAAATTTGTAGAAATCCTTTTACAGAATTGTAATCCCTATGCACAATCGCATTTAAAATACCTTCACGCAAAGCCAATACAGGGTAATTGGGTCTGTCAGTTCTTATAAGTCCCATAACTGTGAGACTTTTACCGTAAATAATATCCAAATATTCAAAAATCGCCGTTATGTTTTTAAAAATGTTTCCTTCAAATATTTTGTCATCGACAAACTGATTGCCCGATGTTTTAGAGGGATAAAGCGTAAGCCTGATTCTTGATTGTGGGATAAAACGTATCGGATTCTTTCCAAACAAAACCATACAGGCATTGGTAATATTACCATTTTGAAGTAACCCAACCTGAATTAAAAAATCTTCGATATCTTCTATTTCAACGTTGTTCCTGTATTCTGCGTATAGCTTAATAGTTTGTTCTATTTCTACAAAATCTAAATCTGTTAATTCAGCACCCAATACAGGCATTCTTTCCCAATGAAAATCCGCTTGCTTGCGTTGTGAAATAAGATCGGTTAATTTTTCGGGGTTAGTAGTTTTTGTTGTTTGACCAATTCTGTCATAAATGACTCCTTTGTATTGATACGGTTTTTTTGCTCCTTCCCAAACACTGATTAAAATAACATCTTTTTTCTTGTAGCTAACTACTTGAATTGAAATGGGTGCAGTAGGTTTTATTAAATCGACTAATGCATTCTGTATTAAAACAGATTGCTGTTGTGCGTTCTCAATGCCTAAAAGCTTTTTATTATCATCAATACCGACCACGAGGTCACCACCTTGCGTATTGATAAACGAAGTTATAGATTTTGCAATGGCATCAATATCGAGTTGTGCTTTAAACTCCAATCGAACGCTTTCCTTCTGTTGCAAAAGATTTTCTATGATAAAACTATTTTCCATTGTTGTTCTTTTGGGGGTTCAATACTTCATCGATAAAATCCTTGTCGGTAAACTGTGCATTGATGTACACCATCATTTCATCTAAGCGATAAAACTCCTGAGCCCAGTTCCCGTTCCGAAGTGTAACCGGGACATGATTTTTAATTACATACTCATACACATCAATACAACGTTTATCAAAAAGCTTGTTGTCCTCAATAATTATCTCATCACCGCTTTTCAATTTCATTTTCTTAAAAAGATTACGGGCAAAAACTACATCCCGATGCACCAAAAACCAATAAGGCTTTTTTAATTCGATGGCTTTCGTTATTTCCTCAAACGTAATATTTTTGTCGCCAATATTTCCAGTTCCATAATAAGGACGAATAATTCCTAAAAACAAATCACATTCCTCAACAGCATTTAAGCAATTATCCAAATTTGACAAATACGGGTTTACTTTAATGCTGCCGTAATGTGAATTGAGCACATCATAACCTAATGTATTAAGCTGGGCAACAATCTGAGAGATTTGGTCTTCAAATCCATACACCGTTGAACCAACCATTACTTTTACTTTATTCTTTTTGATCATACCGTCTAACTTCTGTTTCGGATTACTCTTAGTTAGTTGTTTATCTATTCTATTAGGCTTGTCTATAATCGTTGGTGTATGTTGCGGAGCGGATTTTGATAAGCATCAACCTCGACTTGACGAAAACACTCAAGAAAGGATCAGAAACAAAGCGCTGCACGACCCTCACGATTCAATTTACATAATAATAATAATAATAATAATAATAATAATAGCTTGACTTTCATCTATTTTAATTCTAATGCCATTTGAATAAAATCCCCGATGCTTTTCCCTAAAACGGCCATTCCTGCATCATGAAGATTTTCTAGCTTATATCTCCCTTTTGCAGCTCCGTTCAATGCATAGTCATAGCCATTTATTGTAACTATGCACCAATGTTTCTGCCGGCATTCAATTATTACCTCGTCAACATAAAATGGCCAATCTCCATTGTACTCATTTTTTGTAATTTTTTTTGACTTAAAATCAGGATCGTATTTTCGTTGTAGCTCATCACTGATAGTCCTTTTATGGATTGATTTTGGTGTCTCTTTGTATTTTGTTGTATTCTTTCGATAATCTGTTTTACCAAAATCGCCGTCATATAAAAGGCCATAATCAAAAAATGAGCTTATAGTCAATTGTTTTCCTATTTGTCCAAGAGTATTAAAAATTATTTGTCTCGAAAGACACGCGACAAATTTCTCAAAAACAACAATTATATGGTTTGTAATTTCCTGATATATTTCCCTGTCAACATCATGATTCATGAGCTTTTTCATCATATTACCATCAAGTGGCATAATTTTCTTCTCAAATTTCTTCCAATGTTCTTTGGGATTAATTCCAATTTTAAAATTGTCAGTGATGAAGTCAAAGTTGTAATATCTGGAGATCTTTCCGAACTCAGATAAAATGAAAAGTAGTTCTTTTAAATCTGTATTTTGATTTAAAAACTCCCAATCTATTTTAAACTGCACAGGAGGATAGTCAATACTGTAGTAGTTTTCCTTTATATCAGCCAAAAGCATTTCTAAATCGTGACCGAGTTTTTTTAGGTATTGGGAGTTTGGCAAGCTTTTATGATTCTCAAAGTGTCCAACACAAATATATGCTTTCATAAATCTCTCAAATCCTTGAGATAAAAGCTGAAATGGAAGAAAATAAAAATCGTTGTCAGGATTGATGTTTTGAAGTTCACCTAAACCCAATCTTACAAGTTTATTGGCAGTCTCAAATTCCTCAAGTAATGCAATATATTTTTGTGTTTCAATTTTTCTCATGCTGTAGAAAGTTTCATTTTAGTCTTGCTACTATCAGTCATTTGGTCATGTAGCCAAAGGGAGTTTCACCCTAAACCGCTCATGGAACCATTTGTATCCGAATAATCGGGACAAGCAGTAACAGGAGCCCCGTCATCTAGTTCTTGTTATACAAATCTAAAACGTTTTAACCAGTTATGGCTACCTGCTGACCCCTGATCTCGTAAATTTTGCTTTGAATGACCTGGAACTCCATGATTTAAAAATTTTCTCAGGATGGATTTATTCTGAAATTCACAATTTACAAAATGTTTATTAGCAGTAGGTTGTTAATTCAATTCCACTAATTCAAATTCGTTATCTTCAAAGCTGTCTATTTTATAGTCCGCTATTTCAAAATCAATTTCTTTATTCCCATTCGTAAAAGCAACAACAGTCATACCTGCATTTTTTGCCGCCAGCATCCCGGTATAAGAATCTTCAACTACAATGCAATCTTTTGGATTTGTACCTAGTTTTTCTGCTGCCTGATAATAGATTGCAGGGTCAGGCTTTCCCTTTTTTACAAACTCCGCTGACGTTAACGAACCAAATAAATGCAAAACATCTAATTTCCTTAAAACCACAGCAATAATCCTGTTTGGTGAATTTGTTGCTAATCCTATTTTATAATTTTTGTTTTAAGGTTTTCAATAAATGGTTTTACTCCATTTATTTGGCAACTCTCGGCATCAATTAACTCAATAACTCGTGAAATAACCAGTTGTTCTACAACATGTAAGTCTTTATTTGTCCACGGATATTTGTCGTACCAGAATTTAGTAATCTCAGCAGTTGTCGTTGATCGCGTTATTTTGGAATGTTCGTCAGTTACCTTAACTCCTAAAGAGGTGAACACTTCATTTTCTGCCTGTTTCCAAGATTTTTCTGAGTCAATTAAGACCCCATCCATATCGAATATTACTGCCTTTTTGTTATTCATTTTTGCTGTCTGTTCGTCCTTTTTTAGTCTTGAGGCCAAAGGGAGCTCACCCTAAGCCTCTCATGGAACCGTATCCCGAATAATCTGGACCGGTTATCTCACTCTCCCGTCATCCGGCTCTCACTATACAATTTTAAACTTTCCAACCCGTTTTGCCTACCTGCTGGCCCCTGATCTCGTAAATCTTGCTTTGAATAACCTGTTAAAAATTTTATCTGGACATACGGAAAATGATTACATCAAGCTCGTACTGCACAACCTCTCGTTCTACTATTCTACCCTCCTTGTTTTGAGTTGTCACAAATTTTGCGACAACTGATTTCTCCTCAAGCGTTGCGTGGGGTTGCCTTGCCAAATTACAAACCACAGCATAACCACTTGCCCCCGATCCCGAACATTTTTCTCTGAATAACCAGTAACTCCATCATTTAAACATTTTCCCGGACCGGATTTATTCTGAAATTTATTCGCTAATTTTTCGATGTTCTTCGGGGACAGGCTGTCAACCCAGGATTCAAGCTCTGCTCTACATCCGGTTCGAACACTTAATTTTTTAGGTACTGACCTTTTGTTATATCAATTCTTTGATTCTTAGATTTTTAGCAATGTAATGTATTTTTTCTTCAGGTATTTCAATCTCGGATGCTATTTTTGACCACTGATTTACCGCTGTTATAACTTCCTCTAAAATTGAGTTGGCTTTTTTAATTCCAAATTTCTTAGCAAACTCCAATAAATCGTCTTTTGTAAAGTTGTTGTATTTACCATTAATTGAGGATTGGTGTTCATTAATCCATGTTCCGCCTGGTTTATAGGAGAAGCACAAATCATAGGCGGGAGATATTTGCCATTTTCCATCCTTATTCATTAAAAATGTAAAGTTCTTCACATGGTCATCATGATTTCTTGCTACAACATTAAATAACATGCGTCTATATTGTTGTTCAAATTGCATGTATGGTAATTGGAGCCTTTTCATAACCCTGAATAAAGTTTCGTAATTGCTGGCCTTTGGAATTTTATAGTCTATACCAGCTAATGCACTGAATGTTTGCATATGAATTTTATCACCATTATCTGTTCTATCAAATCGTTTTGTTAAAAAGTGGAATCTTCCATTCTCTTCATAGAGGGTGCTTTCTGAAATTTCAATCCCAGCTTCTTTTGCTAATTTATAATATGCGAATTCTATTTTACCCATTCCTTCGCTTTCCCCTAAAGTTTGTTCATTTGCTCCATCAATTTTCAAAAGCCAATACGAATATCCTTGGGGTTGTATAATATCGCCGGGTCTTATTTCTATAATTCTTTGGTTATTATCTCTTTTTATAGCAATTAAAGCTTTGGCCCTTGCGCCTCCTACCGATGAACCTATTCGCAATATTTCGGTTAGGCTTTCTTTGCCCAAATCAGGGAAAGATATTTCTTTTTTATTTTCTAAAACGCTTTTAGCAATTTCGTATATTTCACCAATATCAACGAGATTACTATCATCTTCTCTGTGATTCGCTGGTACATATTCCAATGAGCCCATTCCTCTTTTGCCTACATAAGTTAATCTGTCAACCGGATTTATATCATCAATTGATAATTCTCTTTGTTTTAGCCATTCTTTCATCATTATATTGCCAAAATCATCTGGCATTGAATCAGACAATAAATAGGGTAAATTGTGAAAGTTGATGTGATCTCTATTTGTTTCATATATTCTTCCTTCTGTTGGCATTATTATCGGACAAGGCTCAATAACATTAATTCTATCCGTATTATATTGAAAAGTAGCGCTCTTTTTGTCAGAATTCCATTCTGCCGTGCCTAATAATTGACCATGCAACATTACTTCTACTATCATAGTTATCTTATTTTTTTAGATGCTCGCTTTCTTTCTGATTTCAATTTTGCTTTTTCAAATTTTGCTTTAAGCTCTAAATTTTCTCCTACTCTAAATACCGATTCAAAATCTTTTATCCGGTTTAATCTCATTAAAATCCGTATTAAACTTTCAACGGTCGTAGATTTTCCTTGCTCTATCAGGCTGATTGTTGAAACACTTAATCCAACTTCTTCACTCATTTTTTTTTGAGTAAGGTTATGTTGAAGTCGAATTTTCTTAAGCCTTTCGCCAATTTCGGTTAATACTTCCTGCTCTGTTAAAAACAACCAATTATCCATCTTAATTAATTTAAGTATTAAAATATAGGAAGTTAATCTAGTAAAATACATTTAACTCCCAATATTTAAGTAGTTAATGCAAATATAGTAAACAATTTTAACTACTGAAATATCAACAATTAAGAACTTAAAACACAAATAACTATTAGGATACCAGGTGTTATTTTTCGCAGAGTTTTTGAGAAAACTCATTTACCCACTTTCATTTTTGCCCAACATCTCCAACAATTGGTATCACACCCGTATTTCTACATTGTACATTTCGGCCAGATCGCGGTCGAGCATGACCTGCTGGCCCCTGATCTCGTATATTTTGCTTTGAATAACCTGTAACTCCATGATTTAAACATTTCCCATGGCTAGATTTATTTTGAAATTCATCCATACGTTTTCCGGTGTTTTTCGAGGCAGGCTGTCAACAGTGCATTCAGCCCAGTTTCTCAATTTCATCAATAATATTTTCCACCGAACTCCTTTCCAATTTTGAAAAGGCAAACCACTTCTTACCAAGGTCTTTAAGGGAGGCTCCCAGATGGTAAACATCCTCGTTGTCGATAATCAAAAAGCGGTCATGGCTTCTTGCAAAGGCTTTTATTACAAAATTACCATATTGCTCATTGGCTTTTTTTACATCCAATAAAAACCGCTTATCGGGATTTTTAGTGAGTAAGAGTACGTTTACTCCTTTCTCTTTCTTTGATAAATGAGTCAGTGTATTTTCATCTATATAATTATCAATCAAAAGATATAGTATTCTTTGCGGAGCGAATGATTTTTGAGGTCAGTCCATAAGCATCAAACACCTGCCCATCAAAGAATACACCCTGGGTTGGTATAAGGTGGGCATTTATCTGCAAGTCTATTCCATTTACTTTGTGTTTCAGGGCCTCCATATCGTCTTCCAACCTGTTCATTCGGTTATTAAAGGAGTAACCTTTAAGTAAATAGTCTTTTAAAATTTTGTTTGCCCAAATACGGAACTGTGTGCCTTGTTTTGATTTAACACGATAGCCTACAGAAATGATAACATCAAGATTATAAAACTTTGTCTTGTATTTTTTGCCATCCGACGCAGTTAGTAAGGAATCCTTACATACTGAATCTTCATCTAATTCTTTTTCCTTAAATTATATTACCAATATGTAAGGTAATATTATTCCTGGTAGTCTGAAACAATTCAGCCATTTGAGACTGGGTTAACCAAACGGTTTCATCATCAATTCTTACCTCAATGTGTTCGGCAAGCTCGTCAGTGCGATACAAAATGATTTCATTCTTCATATCAATCCGAGAATTTTCTGTTTCGGGTTCTTTGAAAGCTGAAGCGCTAGTATAGCATCCACAAATCCGGCCAAATTATTTTTGCGGAGTGGACTGATTCTGACCAAATTATGATCGATATTTAACTGGTAAAATTAAACTTTTTGTGTGGGTTTGTCATTTTCTAAAGTTTATGCCTAAAGAATGGGCAAACTTATTTCTTCCCAACCATCTCCAGCAACCGATCAACTTTTTTTTCAACTGAGTCACTTCTTCTTTAAGCTACTGACTTCTTCCTTTTTGAAGCTAATTTATCAAATGCTCCATCAACATTTTGTCAGTACGGAGGTAAAGGACATGCATAGCAGAAGAATCTACTTATTCTTATCTAACAATTCAATTACCTTTTCCATCAGCTTTAACATGAGCTGAGTCTGTTGCTCGTTAACAGTCTGATAAGTGCTATGGAATTGTTTGAAATCTACTGTTACTGATGAATTCTTAATATTTTCTAAGAAATTACCAGGAGAGGTTGTAACAATCTGCAGAGGATCAACCTGAAGGAACTCTGCAACTTTTTGAATCATTTCAACGGTGATTTTGCTTTCGCCCCGTTCGTATTTGGTATAAGCGGCTTCGCTGAGGCCAACATGTTCGGCTACTTCCAATGCTTTTTTGTCGCGCAGCTTCCGGAACAAGGCCAGATTGCGGCCAATACTTTTGTTTTCCAACACGGTAAAGTGATCGTTTTCTTCGTAATTGCTCATGTCAATAGTTATTTAAAACAACTTTTTCGTTAGGTAAAACTACCAAATATATGAACACATCCCAAAAATTATATCCGAAACTTGTTCTTGTCAAAGGTAGTTTTATTTGCCCTTATTAAACAACAGTAAAAGGGAATACTTGTAGGACAGTTTCTTCATTGCTCGAAATAGCTTTTAACAAAAAACCAAGTGTCATGCTTTCATTACAAAGTCATTCCATCTTCTTTATTCAATTTTCCAAATCCGGAATTGCATTATGGGTCAGATACACCCATTATTTTGAAGCTTTTGATGTATTTTCCCTTTGCCACCGTCAAATCCTTTATCAATCCAAGATCAAATCGCCTGAGTGAGCTGGCCTGTCGTTTATCAGCCGCTGTGACAAACCAGTTTCCCATGATTCAATCGCAGCACTTCGCTCGTATTAACAAACCTTTATTTACCAAACTTTCAAAATGAATACTTATGCAAAAAGATAAAATCTGCACACCAAAGCTTTTCCGGTCTGAACCAGGGACACCGCCCGGTGCGGGCAAATGGCTGCGAATCTTGCTGCTGGTCAGCCTGACGGCTTTACTCTTTGTAAACCACGCGAATGCCCAGACAAATACCGTAAACGGCCGGGTTACCGACCCGGAGAATCGGCCTATGCCGGGCGTTACCATTGTAGTTAAGGGGAGCCTCACCGGGACCACCACCGGGGCCGATGGGCGTTACGCGCTCAAAGGCGTACCGGCCGGTGCCATGCTTTCCTTTTCCTTTATCGGTTTCAAGACACAGGAAATCCCGCTTAATGGCCAAACCCAACTGGATGTCCAACTTCAGGAAGACATTACGGCCCTCCCGGAGGTAACCATCAATGCCGGATATTACACCGTAAAAGAGCGTGAACGTACCGGCAGTATTGCCCGGGTGAAAGCCAAAGAATTGGAGAACCAGCCGGTGAGCAACGCCTTGTCATCGGTACAGGGCCGTATGGCCGGAGTCAGCATTACCCAGGGCAGCGGGGTTCCCGGAGGTGGTTACAACATACAGATACGGGGCAGCAACAGCCTTCGCCACGACGGCAATAACCCCATGTACATCATTGACGGGGTACCTGCCACGCTCCAATCGCCCTCTTCTCTTGGAGGCACCATTCTTCCCTACGGAGAGATCGACCCGCTCAATGCGATTAATCCCAACGACATTGAGAGCATCGAGATTTTAAAAGATGCCGATGCTACGGCGATCTATGGTTCGCGCGGAGCCAACGGCGTCATCCTGGTCACCACAAAAAAGGGAAAGGCAGGCCATAAAACAGTTTTCTCCATCAACAGCAGTTACGGGATCAGCCAGGTTGCTGGAAAGATGGAGATGATGAACACCACCCAGTACCTGGGCATGCGCCGGCAGGCCTATGCCAATGACGGCAAAACCAGTTACCCGGCCAATGCCTACGATATTAATGGTGCCTGGGATGAAACCCGTTATACAGACTGGCAGGACAAGCTGATTGGCCGGACAGCCATTAATTCCGTGGTGCAGCTTTCGCTCAGCGGGGGTAGTGAAAACACCAGTTTCCTGATCAGTGGCAGCCACAACGACCAGACTACTGTCTTTTCCGACGATTTCAGGTACAAGACCGACAATTTCTCAGGCAACCTGAGCCACCGTTCTAAAGACAACCGCTTTATCCTGAATGCCTCCGGTCTGTTCTCCAACCAGTCCAATAACCTGATACAGACCGAGATTACCAGCGATGCCATCCGAATGAGCCCCGTTGCCCCAGCACTGTACAGGGAAGACGGCAGCCTGAACTGGGAAAACAACACTTTTACCAATCCGCTTGCCGCTTACGAAAGCACCTATTCCTATAAAAGCAAGACCTTCAATACCGATATAAACATACAGTACGAATGCCTGCCATCGGTTTATGTGAAAGTAAACGGCGGGATAAGCTATACCGCTTTTGAAGAACTGATGCTCCGCCCCAATACCATGTACAACCCGGCCTACGGGCTTACGCCCGCCTACTCCCAGGCTTTCAAAAACCTGAACCAACAGTTTTCACGGGTCCTGGAACCCCAGCTGAACTACCGGCACACGTTTAATGGCAATCAGTTGGATGTATTGCTGGGAGGCACCCTTCAGCATACAGACCGGACCGCATTGAATGTGATGGGCTACGGCTTTGAGAGCAATGCGCTGATCACCAACCTGGCGGCAGCCGCCAATGTTGCCGTGACCGGGGACAACAAGACAGGATACCGTTATGCTGCGGTATTCGGGCGCATTAACTACCAGTACAAAAAACGGTATATTCTGAACCTCACCGGCCGTAGAGACGGTTCCAGCCGCTTCGGGCCCAACCGGCGGTTCGCCAGCTTTGGGGCTGTTGGCGGCGCCTGGCTGTTCTCCAAAGAAAACTTCCTGGCAGGCAGCCCCTGGCTGAGCTTTGGAAAGCTGCGGGCCAGCTACGGGATTACCGGCAGCGACCTCATTGGCGATTACCAGTACCTGGACACCTATACGGTAAGCAACACGCTGTATGGGGGCAACACCAGCCTTTACCCTTCCCGACTGTTTAACCCATCCTTTAGCTGGGAGAAAACCACCAAGCTGGAAGCAGCCCTGGAGCTGGGTTTTCTCAAGGACCGCATTCAGTTCAATATTGCCTGGTACCGAAACCGATCAGGCAACCAACTGGTGGGCATCCCCCTGCCCGGCACCACAGGGTTCAGCAGCATACAGGCCAACCTGCCCGCCAAGGTGGAAAACAAGGGACTGGAACTGGAATTCAGCGCCACACCCGTACAGACCGACCGGTTCAACTGGGTCAGCAGTTTCAACATCAGCTTCCCCAAAAACAAGCTGGTGTCCTTTCCCGGGCTGGAAGGCTCCACGTATGCCAACCAATACGTTGCGGGTTACCCCACCTCTATCGTGAAGGTATATCATTATGAGGGCATCGACCCCCAATCCGGCCTCTACCGGTTCACCGATTACAACAACGATGGAAAGATCACTTCCCCCGATGACAACCAGGCGATCGAAAATATTGCCGTCAGGTACTTCGGGGGCTGGTCGAACCAGTTTACTTACAGGCAATGGGAGTTCTCCTTTTTATTCCAGTTTGTGAGCCAGCGGCAGATGAACTACAACAACCTGATGCCCCGGCCGGGCAGCATGTACAACCAGCCCGTGGAAGTGCTGGATGTATGGTCACAAAGCAATCCCGGCGGACAGTACATGCCTTACTCATCAGGCGCAAATGCACAGATCAACCGCCTCCACGGTTATTTTGCCAACAGTACGGCCGCCGTCAGTGACGCATCGTTTATCCGACTCAAAAATATTCGGCTGGGTTACCAACTGCCGGTAAACAAATACCTGCAGAACGTACGGTTTTACGTACAGGGCCAAAACCTGCTGACCCTGACCAACTATTTTGGACTGGACCCTGAGTTCACCCTGACCGGCTTTTTGCCGCCTTTGAAAACATGGGCATTTGGTATCCAGTTTGATTTTTAAAAGTTACCAGTCACAGGTATCAGTTACCGGTTTTTACCGGATACTGTGACTGTGAATGAATACTGAGACTGTTATCTGGAACCCTGAAACTTTAAATCAAAAAATTAGACACAACATACAGATGAAAAAGATATATTTTCTTTCCTTTCTCGGGGCACTGCTCCTGACCTCCTGTGAAGCGCTGGTGGAAGTGGACAACCCCACCAACCAACTCGGTACATCGCAGGTCTTTGAAGATGCCCAGACCGCCAACGCCGCACTGGCAGGACTCTGTGCCGGTTTGCGCGACCAGTCGCTTGTTTCGGGCGCAGGGTATTATACGGCTGGTACCCTGGCCGCCTCTTATGCCGGTGACCTGGACTGCTACAACAACGACCAGAACGGCATCATGGACATTTACCTAAATCAGCAACAACAGACCAACACGGTGATCGCCAACCTTTGGAATACAGCTTACACACAGGTTTATTATGCCAATGCCATCATTCGCGGGGCGGAAAATTCAACGGCCTTGTCCGCCGGGGACAGAACCCGGCTGAAGGGTGAAGCCCTGCTGGTGCGTTCCCTGCTCTATTTTTACCTGCAACATTTCTTCGGGGACATCCCTTATACCGCCAGCACCGACTATGGGCATAACCGGGATTTAAGCAAAACAGGAGCAAAGGCGTTGCTGGAGCTGCTGGAGATAGACCTGAAAGAAGCCGTTTCCCTGCTGGAAGACAATTACCGTGATGCACAGCGTATTTACCCCAACCGCAAAGTAGCGGAACTGGTATTGGCTAAGGTATATTTAAGCCAGCAAAAGTATCAGCAGGCCGAACAACTGGCCCTAGGAATACTGCAATCGCCTTTGTACCATTTCCAGCCCGACCTGAACGAAGTATTTCACAAAACAGGCAGCCATATCCTTTGGCAGCTAAGCCCTCAAAACAGCGGGGATGCCACAAAGGAAGCTTCATTCTATTATTTCTCCGGCGCTGCGCCTCATGCCTATACCCTCACCCCTGATCTGGTCAGCTGTTTCGCGGATGGTGACCTGCGCAAACAGTCCTGGATGGCGCTGGCCAGCTTTAACGGCGATTCCTGGTACAGGCCCAACAAATACAAGAATTTGTCCGGCACCAACACCAATGAATATTCCGTGGTTTTCCGGCTGGAAGAGGTGTATTTTATCCTGGCAGAAGCACTGGCCAAACAAAACCGGACGGGTGAAGCTTTGCCTTACCTGAACGCCACCCGCGAACGGGCCGGGTTAACCGCGCTTAATTCTTTATCTACGGAAGATTTTATGAATGAACTGCTGGCCGAAAAACGGCGCGAGTTCTTTACCGAATTTGGGCACCGTTTCTTCGACCTGAAACGCCTGGGCCGCCTGGATGAATTAAAAACCGTGAAACCCAACTGGGAGAGTTTCAAAAGCCTGTGGCCCTTGCCCCAAAAAGAGTTGTTGCTCAATACCAGTTTATACCCGCAAAACCCCGGCTATTAATGAGATACTTATATTTCTTGTTCTTCCTGTGCCTGCTGCTTGCGGCAGGCCGGGAATTAACAGCACAGAACCATCCGGATGAACAGAAAGAGATGGCAAACAAATATTACCTGCTCACAGGGCTGAAGATGAGCGAAGATGGCAGGTGGCTTACCGCCTGGAAATCCTATGACCTGAACCAGGACACACTCCTGATCTTTGACAGCAGACGTCCCGGGGAACCGGTGGGTTACCGGACAAAAGTGAGAAGCATGGCCTTTACCGGCACCGGTCAATTACTGATAACTAATCCAACCCAGGCCGAACTGATAACCCTGGACAGTCAATCAGGCATCTGTTTTCCGGGAGTAAAAAAAGCACAGGCGCTGAAAAACAAAGGCCGGTTCGTGTTACACTACAATGCAGAAGGGCAGAACAGGCTCGAACTTTGGAATATCAACGGAGAACTGCTTAATGAAACCCGCCGGGTGAGCCTGTTTTATATCACCGGAGATGATCATATTTATGCAGTTGCCGAAAATGATAAAAATGGCTCTGATGTCCTCCTGATCAGGGAACACACCACCGAAAGCGTGTACAACGATGCCTGTAAAATTTCGTCGCTGGATGTTGACCCCGGCGGACAGGGGATGATGATCCACGCGCAAAACCCGGAAGGCTCTCCCGGCCTGGCATACCTGGATTTAAAAACAAAAACCGACTTCCCTTTAAAAGAGGTGTTGCCTGCGGCTTTTCAACGGGCATTAACGGAGGCAATCAGCGACGGAAGTCGTTATTTTTTAAAACTGCAGGCACAAAGGCAGCAAAAAGACACTTCCCATGTCAACATTTGGTACGGCAACGACAACCGGTTGGAAGAAAAATTTTATCTACCCATCAATTCCCTGACCTATGTCTGGGAACCGCGCAAGCATTTCATCCGGCAAGTGGGGACGGATCATTTACCGGTTAGTATCAGCACTGGCAATGACCGGTATTTTTCAAGCTTTGACCCGAATGGTCTTCAGGACTACCGGAACGAATACCCGCCGTTACAGTTGTATGTGTATGACCTGAAAGAAGACAATTATTCGCTGCTGGATACCATCGCACCGGAACTGTACCTGTCGGGGGACGGGGCTTATGGACTGACTCCCGCAAGCAGCGGGTGGTGCCTGTATCACCTTCCCTCAAAAAACAAAAAGCGCATTGAGTGTAAAGGCCTGGGCACGCCCTGGTTCACAACTGATGACACCGCCGTGCTGTTTGGAGGTGAAGGAGCCGTGTGGCAATATGAAATACAAACCGCAACCCTTACCCCCTTAGTCACTTTCAAGGGATATCAGACCCGTATTGTAAACGGGCAACGGAGTGACATTAAAACCAGCAAGGGTATATTTGCCAGGCAACAGGTAAACCGGTCGCAGCCCCTGGTGGTTGAACTGTACGATCCGGGGAAAAACCGGACCGGTTACAGCTTGTGGCACAACGGGAAAACGCAAGTTATTGTACCGCCAACAACCAGGCGAATCCAATCGCTGAACTACAACCGGTCGTTTACCGGCTTTTCCTGGCTGGAAGAGGATTATAACCTGCCACCCCGGCTGGTTCACAACGAAATGGGCAAAGACGAAACGGTGGTGTACCAAAGTAACAAACAGGATAAAGCCATCCTGTCCCTGAGGCGGGAGATCATCCCCTACTCCAACAGCGACGGGGTTCCTCTGAAAGGCATTTTGTATTACCCGTTGGGTTATGACCCTTCCCTGAAATATCCCATGGTGGTCCATATTTACGAAAAGCAAAACCAGCTTGCCAACCGGTACCCCTATCCCTCGTATTACGAAAGCCTGGGTTTTAACATCCGGTTGTTCCTTGAAAACGGCTATTTTGTGTATTTGCCGGACATTGTGATACAGGGAAAGGCTGGCCCGGGATTGGATGCGCTGGATTGTGTGAACCATGCACTGGATGCTTTGGCTCACAATCCGCTGACTGACAGGGGCAGGATTGGATTAACCGGGCATTCTTTTGGCGGGTATGAGACCAACTATATCGCCACCCGTTCCGGCAGGTTTGCCGCTTTTGTTTCCGGCTCCGGCCACAGCGACATCGTTTGGGATTCCCACTCCTTCAATTATAATTTCGATATCCCCGATTATGTACGGATTGAAGCCAACAGGTATAAAATGGGAAAACCCTTTTCTGCGGATAAAGGCCTGTATTTTAAAAACAACCCAGCTTATCATGCGGAAAAAGTGAATGCCCCGGTATTGTTGTGGACGGGGCTGGAGGATCAAAATGTAACGGCTGATCACACCATGGCTTTTTACAACGCACTCTGCCGGAACAAAAAAGAAGTCATCGCCCTGTTTTATAAAGGCGGAGGACACGACCTCCAACAGCAACAGGCACAATTTGACCTGACTTGCAGGACACTCGAATGGTTCGGCTATTTTTTAAAAGGGGATACGAAATCCGGATGGGTAAATGAAGGGATAAGCAAGAAGGATGCCCCGTAGGGCACCCTTCACTTTTGCTACGGCTTGTACAGCGGGGCGCCGCACATGGTTTCGCCAGAGCGGCTCAGGTTGTGAGAAATGTTACTCTCATCAGTCCAGGTACATGCCGGACCCGGATTCGTACTGCACTGAACGCCAGATGATACACACTGGCTCGTGGAGCTGTCAAAATAATAGCCGGTTTCCAGTGAATCCGAACTTTTTGCAGCATGGCTTGCAAGGGCTGCACCAACCCCTAACAGTACAACAACGGCTGGAAGAAAGATACTTCTTAACTTTTTCATGCCTGTAAAAATTAAATTTAATGCCTACTCTGTTCCAGGTTTTCGGCTTCCCCTGTTTGAAAATGTATGGTCACTGACTGAGCAAAACGGTAACGCACCAGTTCGCTGCCGGACAAAACAAACAAGTGCCTGTCCGTGGCAAACATCCGGGCCATCTTGTTTTTCCCGCGGTGATAGATATAAAAGCTGCCGAGGTATTCCTGCATTCCGGTTTGGTACATATCAACAACCACTGACTGTCTCCATTGCTCCCGGGATTCGAATTTTCCCATGAGCATGGAGGCATTAAACAGCACCTGCCCGTGTAACGCCGATGTTTTATTGACCAACAAAGGCGGGGCGTCCATTTTATGCTGCCCGTCTGGGAGCAAACGCACCTTTACCTGTGCCGTGGTTGTAGTGTCGATGGTATGCAGTTCCCGCAATAGTGCCAGATCCCGGCTCATCACCAGGAACTGGTTGCGGTAGGTATAAATATAAATGAGTTCTCCATTTCCCCCGTCCCGCATCAATTGCCCGTCCGTATCGAATATTCCGTCCACCTGCTTTTCAAGCAAATGGTGGTAAAGCTTTACCTTTGGGTCCCGTTTAATTTCCAATGTGCCCAGTACCCATGATTTTGTCTGGCTATTTTGTGCTCTGAAAGCAAAACTCACGGAGTCAATCACCTGCAGTTGGGAAAAATAACAGTCTTCAAGACTGATGGTGTGGGCAAACAAATCGCCCAGCAGTCCCCGGTAAATCACCGGCACCGTACCATCATAAAGATAAAAATGGGGTGGATTAACCTGTAACTGTATAAAACGGAAGGGGTGGGTAGCATCATCAAGCTTTATTTTAACAGCCTTTTTTGCTGTCAAAGCGGTGTCTATGCTGGTAAGTACCAGCGGGGCGGTTACATTTCCCAGGTAGATTCGCCCGTCGGCCATCCCGGCAAAATAATAGGAGTTTACACCCAGATCAAATGCCTTCTCATCCCGGATCTGGTGTTGGCCAAACTTCCGGATAAAGTTGTTTCCCTTTTTTATGATATGTTCTGAAGACAGGAATAGTCCTGTTACCACGCTTACTGTCGCAAGAGAGGGTAATATGCTTTTAATAACCATCTTGCTTGTGCCGGTGCCTTTCCCCTTTTCTAAAATGACAATAGCAAGCATTGCCAGTGAAGCAAAGGCAGTATTAAAAATCAAATGTTCCGTCCAGCCTAACTTTTCAATAATGCCACCACACGAACAGGGGACAAATTCGCTGTAATTCAGGATCAGGTAAATATAGACCGTGAAAGCAACCATTAAAAAGAAAGAAGCATACAGGCCGGTAAGCCGGGAGGTTTTGAAGCTCAGGAGCAGGACGATCAGCAATTCCAGGCTAATCACTGCCGGGGCGGTCAGGCCGGCATAAGCGCCCAACAATGGCGATTGCGCCAACTGTACCCGGAAGTCCTCAAAATCCAGGAGCTTGCTTATTGCAGCATACACAAAAAGCAGGATATACAGGTAGCAGGTTACCGGAACAAGGAAAGAGTAATATTTCTGAAGAAACTTTTGCATGGGTTAACTTCTATGGCCGTTTTATAATTTCAGTGCAGTACCAAAATTAGATGGGCGCCCGCCCTTTCTTCTGAATGGGGATTAACAAATGACTGAACACTGATTAAGAAAATCCTTAAGCATGGATAAGGATTCACAGAACCTGTTGCAGGGAAAACACACAGGAAAGATTACCTCACAGAAACCGGGATGTAGTAAAGAAGTTATCAAATCCTAAAAGGGGACAAGATAAGCATAGACAAGGGCCGGCACGAAAATTCAGGGATGCCCCCTCTCCCTGATCAATTTGCTAAGGGTCTGCGGGGTAATATTCAGATAGGAAGCTATGATCTCTTTGGAGATACTTAATTCGATACCCGGATGGGTGGACAATAAATGGAGATACCGTTCCCAGGCTGATGCCCCGGCCAACTGACGAGCGCGCCCGGC
>JAIBEY010000020.1 GCA_019459525.1 Prolixibacteraceae bacterium | reverse complement strand
GGCGGGTTAAAAGGGGCCTACGGAAATTACGAAACCGATTACTATTACCACACCATGCGCGAAGGGGCCGAATGGCTTCAGCACTACCTGAAAAACAAACCCGATACCAGCCGGGTTATTGTGGGTGGCAATTTCCCCATTCAATGGTATTTCAGGAATGATAAAACAGTACAATTTGTGTATTTCCCGTACCAAAACCGGAGCATGTACAACTGGGATTACGCCATTGTGGCCAACAGCTACATTTCTTCTTCCCAGCTTAAAAATAAGATGTGGCCACCTGCCAATACCATTCGTACCATTTTTGCCGATGGAATTCCGGTTTGTGCAGTAATTGAGCGGGTTACAAAAGACGACTTTTACGGAATTCAGGAGCTGAAAAAGGGTGATAACATTAAATCTGCGTTGCTATTTGAAAATTCGATGAAAATTGACCCTCAAAATGAACTGATCTGTTATAAATTTGCGGAATCGTTGGTTGGGGCTGAGCAAACCGATCTGGCACAAAAAGCGCTGGAGAGGTGTTTGGAAATCAATCCGGGATACGAACAGACGCTGGTTTTATCGGGCGATTTGGCCTGGAAAGAAAAAGATGCGGAAAAAGCCGCAGCATATTACGAAAAAGCGATTCGGGCCAACCGGAAATACTTTGCTGTTTACCCCAAACTGGCCGGCATTTACGCTGAAACCAATGTGGAAAAGACACGTAAAGTGCTGAGGGAATGCCTGAAAATAAACCCAAAATATAAGCCAGCCTTACAAGTTCTGGCCGAAACATACAGGACTACAGATCCGGCAATAGCTGAGAAATACGATAAAATAATAAATAGATTAAAATAACTCTTTAAAATGGATAAAATGAAAAATTTACTGATGTTGGCCATCTTTGGCCTGATGATGTTTGGTGGAATGAATGCGACTGCACAAGAAGAAGCTGCTGCAACACCAGATTCGGCTCAACTTGCTGAAGAACCAAAAGATACCATTTCGATCGACAATATGGATCCGGTTTATTACGAAGAAGAAACGGCCAAAGAATCGACAAACGGCACCATGTACGCCATTATTGGCGGTGTTATTGTTATTGGCGGCGCTGCTTACTTTTTCATGAAAAAGAAAAAATAATTTGAGCTTAAAAAGCCCGAAATAATGAAGCCTGCAATTTTTTGCAGGCTTTTTTATTGGGTTAAAGTTGGATTATAAAACCAGGGTTTGAATGTGCCAGAATGGCGTTGTGATTAGTCACTCAAAAACCCAATTCCACTCTCATAGAAATCTCCCTTACCTTTTGTTTTTTTATAACTCGCTGTTCCTGGTGTAGGTTTTATTATTGTCTTAAGAATCATTACCCAAAGGAACGGCACTACCCAAATTAAAACATTATGAATAAATTTTTGTCTTTTATTAAAAAACGAGTCAGTCCTGTTAAATTTTATTGCATACCTCAATGTCCAAATGAGGTAGATAATTAACACGCCAAAAAGTAAATAATATTTCATTTGTCGTTTTTCAGATTGTCTATCGTTTCACTCTTGGGTGCGAGCGGTTTCCTCTCAAGCCGAAAAGCAGTCCGGGCGGAAAGATGCCCACCGCAAACCACAGCCGTTTGTGGCAGTTATTTTATTAATCTTTCAACAAGTAAGCAAACGCTGGTACCTAGGCTATCTATTAATATCTCATTATCAAGTGATAATTTTTTGGCTCTGCTAACGGCATCTTTAATTCCAGACTCAAACCTCTCAAAATGGATATTATTTTTATTATAGCCACCAAGTAAGGATGAAAGTTCTTTTTCGATAAAACGTTTCTTACTTTTAACCGTTGTCTTAGGATTTGCAAGTAATAATTCGTGATCATAAGTGTCTATTGTGGATATATGGAGTAATAACCATAACTCAAAGGTTGGATTTGACAAAGCTAAATTGTATCCTTCTTTTTTACATTTATCAATAATTGCAATTAGTTGTTCTTTTGATACATTTTGTTTGTCTCGATCAACTACCATCCATAATTCATTCGGTTCAATTCCATGCGATGCCCAATTTTCTTTTCGTTCATCAAGTAATGCAACAACATGATTTGGATGACTTTTCGTATCCAATTCATCAAGTTTCTCTAATCGTTCAATTATAATTAAATCAGAACTTTCCAGATCATGAATTCCATCAAAATATTGTTCTTCAGTTTTACCCTCACCAGCAATGGATATTACATAAAGTGCTTTTGTCGTTTTGCTTGATGACTCAACGGGTCTTTCTCCAAATGGATTTTTTATCCTTAATCGACTTGGCATAATTAGAATTTTAAGTTCTTGAAACTTTTAAAAATTGGAATAGCACCATATCGACCAAGCAAATAATCCTTGCTTACAACTTTGTCATTCCTGACCTTAAACTCATCTAAAGAAAATAGTCTTGATTGATTTTTGTTTTTCTCAACAAACCAAATTTCGTCACGTCTTAGTAATTCTAAATCCAGTAACAGAGATTCGTGAGTAGTCACGATTAATTGGCTTTCATTGTTCTGTGCTAATCTTAAAAATAGTTCAAAAATTCCATATGTTAATTTAGAATGAAGACTTCTGTCCAGTTCGTCTATGACAAAAACCGAGTCTGTTTTCGTCAATTCATGAAGTGCAGGAATGAAATCAAATAATCTCTGAGTTCCATCTGATTCGTCTTCAATATCAAATACAATTGAGTTTCCTTCTTCAGTTAAATGCTCAAGACCTATCTTTTTTACTTTGTATTCGTTGATTTCATTCTTTTTCAAAGAATATGTTATCCCATTAATCTCAAAGATTATAGCCTTTGCTTTCTCAATATTTTTAGTTAAATCCTCTTTAATTTTTTTTGGAATATCAAAGCTATCTAAATCAATTTCTTCAGAGGTTACATTATTGATTCCAGTTTGAAATACATTCAAAAAACTATTAAATGTTTTGGACATTTCATTGTCATCACCAATGAAGTTTAACCCTGCATATTTTGAGCCTGGTTTTAATACGGTTAATTTTTTATCAAACCAATTGAAAACATCAATAAATCCAACTACTTCTGGAAAATCATCAATGCTCTTCCTATTTATTTCACTTAAGAATAATAGATTATCCGAACTTTGAAAATCTTCTTTATATACATCAAATCTCTTTTTTGCTTTAGGGCTAAGCTGAATTCCTATTTCAATTTCATGCTTTCCAAAATCATTAATAAACCGTTCAAAAACTTTCTTTTCTTTTTTGTTACCGATTTCATAGAGCCATTCTTCAAGAATCTTATGCTCATTTAATTTTACCGCAAATCCGTATGAATAGAATTTACCACCTGCCTTAATTTCATAATTGAAAATAGAAGGATTATTCAAATTTTCCTTTTTCAATCTAAAATGGAAATTTACAGGATTCAATTTATCAATTCCCTTAGTGATGACTTTTTGTGAAAAATCAATTGCATTTACTAAATTGCTTTTCCCTGATGCATTTGCCCCATAAATTACACTTGATTTAAGGATATTTACTCCATCACCTTTGATAATATGGGAAGATAATCGCCTTTCTTTGTTTGCAATTAATGAAAATTCTGCTTTCTCATTAAATGACATAAAATTCTCAACATTAAATCGTATTAACATGATATTTCCTTTTAATTTCTGTCAAAGTAACGAAATAATCTCATATAAGTTCATTTCTTTGTTTTTTATCTTCGACTGCCTACGTACCTATAATTGCTGACTACGTTTATATCCCCACAACATACAGATATTTTGTACTTATCCTTCCCATTTTATGGCGCAGTATTTTCTTTTTTGGTAAATACCCTCAAGTTTAAAATGAGTTAGTTTCCCAAAGCTAAGCAAATTGAAAGATTAAATGGTTCTAACTTTACAGAATATTTGCGAAATGACTGAAAAGCCCTTCGTTTGCGCCATCACCCTAACGCATGGCAGTTCCGGGGTTTTTTATTACTGTTTACGCTTTCACAAAATTCCGTTGGCGGCAGGCTTCAAAAACCACTACCGCAGCCGAGGTTGAAACGTTCATGGAGTCGGCGCTTCCCTGCATAGGAATAATGATATTTTGGTCGGCAGCCTCAACCCATTGGGGTGTAATTCCTTCCGATTCGGTACCCATCACAATGGCCGATGGTTGGGCAAATCGGGCTTCGGTATAAGGAACAGCAGCTTTCAGATACGTGCAGTAAATGGCAATCTGATTGGCTTTTAGCCAGGCAATGGCTTCGTCGGAATTACAAACCGCCAGCGGTACGCTAAACAAACAACCAATGCTCGAACGAACCACATTGGGGTTGTAAATATCGGTCTGCGGATCGCAAACAATTACGGCATCCACACCGGCAGCATCGGCCGTACGAAGCAAGGCGCCCAGGTTTCCGGGCTTTTCAACAGCTTCCAGGATCAAAATAAGCGGATTTTTACTCCGTTTCAGGTTTTCTAACCGGTGCTCTTTGGGCCTTGCCAGCGCAATTACACCGCCGCTTCCTTCGCGATAAGCAATTTTATCGAACACTTCCTTCGAAACCGGGAAAACCTCCGCTTCGTGATTAACACCCGCCGACATCGCTTTAAAATGCACTTCAGAAATCAGGTCGGGGCAAACAAAAATGCTGGCAAACTGATACTGATGCCTGATGGCCAGCGAATATTCCTTAGTTCCCTCCACCACAAACACGTTTTGTTCCTTCCTCTCCCGCGCCTTTTGCAGGTGAATAAAGTTCTTTATCCGCGGGTTTTGCGCGCTGGTTATCGGGTCTCTGAAAAGCATAGATCGGAAGCTTATAAATAAGGGCATAAATTTAGGTTAAAATCAATTACTTTTGGAGCCTGATCCCTATTAAAACGAAAATGATCATTCTGAAAGCTGAAGGTTGGAAAGATTATGAACTCATTGACTGCGGCGGGTTTGAAAAAATGGAGCGGTTTGGAAAATACATCCTTATCCGTCCCGAACCACAGGCCATCTGGAACAAACGGCTTCCGGAAGAAGACTGGCTTAAAATGGCCGATGCCCGCTATGTGCGCGAAAAGCAGAAAAAAGCCTACCGTTTTGCCGACGAGGAAAATGGTGGCTGGACATTCTTTAAAAAGATGCCCGAAAACTGGACAATCACCTATGAATTGGGCGAGGTCTTCCTGAATTTTAAGCTGAACCTGACCAGCTTCGGACATATTGGGGTTTTCCCTGAACAGGCCGAAAACTGGAAATACATTGCTGAAAATGTAAAAAAGGCAGGCGCCGGATGCAAAGTGCTGAATCTGTTTGCTTATACGGGCGGTGCATCGCTGGCGGCCAAAGCTGCCGGAGCCGATGTAACCCACGTGGATGCCGTTAAAAACGTGATCACCTGGGCGCGCGAAAATATGGAACTTTCCGGACTGAAAGATATCCGCTGGCTGGTTGAAGATGCACTGAAATTCGTGAAACGCGAGGTTAACCGCGGCAAAAAATACCAGGGAATTATACTCGATCCACCGGCATACGGACGCGGTCCGGCGGGAGAAAAATGGGTTCTGGAAGAAAGTTTTAATGAACTGATGAGCCTTTGTGCCCAGCTTCTGGCCGGAAAAGACAGTTTCCTGGTCCTGAATCTTTATTCGCTCGGCTTTTCGTCGCTCATTGGCAACAATGTGGTGGAAAGCTACCTGACCGCTTCCGAAAAAGAATACGGTGAATTCTACCTGCTTTCTCAAACCGGAATCCAGTTGCCGCTCGGAACCTTTTTACGCATGAAGGTATAGAAACAAAACCATGAAATTCAGAGCGAAAAAAAACTGCACCCTCATCGAACTTTTATTGGCTTACCATGCGGGAATGTCGAATTCGAAGGCCAAAAAACTGATCGATAACCACACGGTAAAATGCGGCGATAAAATACTGAAACGACCCGATGAGGCCATTGCTGAAGGACAGATCGTTGAACTGTTGCCTAAATCGGTGGAAAGGGCAGTAAAACTCGATGGATTTAAGCTCAAAATAATACACGAAGACCAGTGGCTGTTGGTCGTTCACAAGCCTCCCGGAATTGTTTCGAGCGGCGATACTGCCGTTGAAGGACAAACCCTTTTTACCCAGGTGCGCAGCTACCTCCGCAACCGGTACGGCAGCCGCGAACAGCTCTTCCCCGTTCACCGGCTCGACAAGGCTGTTGAGGGCCTCATTATTTTCGCACGTTCCAACGAAGTCAAGGAAAAATTTCAGGAGAACTGGAAATCGGTTAACAAGTATTACCTGGCTCAAACCACCGCCATTCCTGAAAAGAAAGAAGGCATCATCCGCAGTTGGCTGCGCGAAGAGGCCAACATGAAAATGGTTTCGTACGATAAGGAAGTGCCCGGTTCGAAAGAAGCAATTACCGAATACCACGTTCTGAAAACGTTTCAATCGATGGCCTTGCTCGAAATAAAACTCGACACCGGCCGGAAAAACCAGATACGCATTCATCTTTCAACCATTGGCTGCCCCATTGTGGGCGACCGCCGCTATAACGAGGATGGTAAAACCGTCAACTACATCAAACTTCTTTCGTACAAACTCGAATTTGCCCATCCGGTAACCGGACAGCAACTCAAATTCAGCCTTCCGATCCCCAGAAATTTTGAAACAAAAGGCAGGTAGATGATTCGCGCCTGTTATTCCAAATCTATTCCGGTTTGAACTGAAAGTAAGGTCAATGAGGTGTCCGGGAATTTATTTTTAATGAATATCCGGATTTATGCCTAAATAAATCCAATAGGGGCTTTGCCCCTGTGACCCCAATTCCTTTTTTGTCTTGACACAAAAAAGGAATCAAAAAAGGTCAAGGCTGTGTTCGCTTCGCACGAAAAACCAGCATTCAACGGCTAAAATCTTTTAAACTCGCCTGCGGCTCAAACAGAAAAGATTTTTAACGCCGCCTTCACTTGTTTTTCGGCTCACCGAACAAGGCCGCTCGGGCAATTGGCAAACGATTTTTCAAATTAGGTACACTATCGAATATCCATTTATTTTTAAGTCGCATTGCCGGTATCGGCAAGAATTTAGCTATTACAGTTACAAATGCAGTTCTTTTTGCCGGTATCGGCAAAAATATGAATTGAAGAACAATTTTGACCTGACCGGCAACGCCCATCCGGCAAAAATCAAACTTTCGGCAAATAAGTTTCAAAGGTAGATTTTGTAATCGCCATGATTTCTTTTGATTAAACACTTTGATTTTACTTATTAGTAAGTATATTTGTCCCGAAATAATCGTTTAAACTATGTCGGTAACACGCGAAAAAATTCTGGAACTGGGCGAAGAACTGATTCTGACCAAGGGATACAATGGATTTAGCTATCAGGATATTTCGACGGCAATGGGCATTAAAAATGCAGCAGTACACTACTATTTCCCGAGTAAAGAAACCCTGGGGACCAGCATCCTGAAAACAAATGTCCAACGATTTGAAGAAATGGTGGAGAATATGCAAAACCGCAATTTCGACGAATGGCACCAGTTGGAATCTTTCATGAAAATTTACCTGAAAAGCAATCGCGAGAACAAGATTTGCCTGATTGGTTCGCTCGGAACCGATATCAATACCTTGAACGATCCGATGCGGGTTGAGCTGCAAAAAATGGTTGACCGAATCGTCAGTTGGCTCGAATCGATTCTTCTGTCAGGCAAAGAAAAAGGGCTTTTCGAATTTTCGATTTCTGCCCACGACCAGGCCCTCCAAATCCTGTCTTCGCTGATTGCCGGACTTCAGCTTGCCCGAATTTTGAATAAATCGGAGTTTAAAAATATTCACCAATCCATTTGGGAAGAAATAACTCCCCAAAATAAGAAGTAGTAAGAAACCAAAAGCGTTAATTATGAAACGAGTAGTAATAACCGGACTGGGTGCTATTACGCCCATTGGAAATTCGGTTCCTGAATACTGGAACTCCCTGATTCAGGGGAAAAGCGGAGCTACAACCATTACACGGTTCGATGCTTCGGCATTAAAAACACGTTTTGCCTGCGAGGTAAAAAACTTTGACCCGATGCTTTACATGGAAAAAACCGAAGCCCGCAAAAACGATTTATTCTCGCAATACGCCCTGGCTGCCACCCATGAATGTATCACCGATTCGGCCATCAACTTTGATACGGTAGCCCGCCACCGCTGCGGAGTAATCTGGGCTACCGGAATTGGCGGCATTGGCACATTCGAAAACGAAATCCGCGCGTATTTTTCTCCGGAAAACAAAGGGCGGATAAGCCCGTTTTTCATCACCAAAATGATCCCCAACATGGCATCCGGACTTATTTCCATCAAATATGGACTTTATGGAGCCAGCTATGCCACCGTATCGGCCTGCTCATCGTCCAATCACGCTTTGACTGATTCGTACAACCTCATTAAGATGGGAAAAGCCGACATGATGCTGGCCGGAGGATCGGAAGCCCCTGTTACGGTTTCAACAGTGAGTGGTTTTAGTGTCATGAGGGCGCTTTCGGAACGAAACGATACTCCTGAAGCGGCTTCCCGTCCGTTCGACGAAACACGCGACGGATTTGTGCTGGGCGAAGGCGCCGGGGTACTGATGCTCGAAGAACTGGAACATGCCCAAAAGCGGGGCGCCAAGATTTATGCTGAAATGACTGGTTACGGGCTGGCTTCGGATGCTTACCACATTACCGGCTCACATCCGGAAGGTTTGGGCGCCCAGCTAGCCATGACCGAAGCCATGCACGAAGCCGGACTGAAACCGGAAGATATTGATTACATCAACGCCCATGCTACCTCAACGCCGGTTGGAGACATCAGCGAATCGCGAGCCATAAAAGCCATTTTCGACACTTGCCTTGGCAAAGCTGCCGTAGGAGGAACCAAATCGATGACCGGTCATTTGCTGGGTGCGGCGGGCGCAATTGAAGCCATGTGCTGTGTGCTGGCGGTAAAAAACGACCTCGTTCCGCCTACCATCAACCTTCAAAACCGCGATGCTGCCATTGATTCACGCATTCGGGTGGAGCAATCGCTCTGTAAACAACCCGTTCGAGCCGCATTGAATAATTCATTCGGATTCGGGGGCCATATTGTGAGTACGCTTTTCCAGAAGTACGAATAATTCCATACAAACTGCAAAAAAAAACAGGCTTAACCTTTTGGGTTAAGCCTGTTTTTTTATTCGCGGGCAGTATCGTTTTACATCAAAAATTTCAGTAAAAATAAAACAGCCAACACAGCAGTAACAATAGAGATATCTTTAAACTTTCCTGTCAAAACCTTCAGGATAACATACGAAAGAACACCGAATAAAATACCCTCAGAAATAGAGTAAGTTAATGGCATCATCACGATGGTCAGGAAAACCGGAATTGACTCGGTATAGTCGTCGAAATCAATATTTTTGATAGGAGTCATCATCATTGCACCAACCAAAATTAATGCCGGTGCAGTTGCTGCTCCCGGAATCATCAGGAAGATGGGGGAAAGAAACAAGGCGAAGAAAAACAAGACAGCAACAGTTAATGAAGTTAAACCGGTACGTCCACCTTCAGAAACACCTGCTGCACTTTCCACATAAGTAGTTACTGTAGAAGTTCCAAGCATTGCACCAACAGTAGTACCAACCGCATCGGCCATCAAAGCTTGTTTCACACGTGGAACACGTCCTTCTTTATCCAACATATTGGCCTTTGAAGAAACTCCGATTAAAGTTCCAACCGTGTCGAACATATCCACGAAAAGGAAAGTGAACACAACAACCAACATATCCATGGTTAAAATCTGTGTCCATTCAAACTTCATCAAGATGGGGCTAAGTGACGGAGGCATTACTTCCATGGTAGAAGGGAATTTGGTAACCCCAAACGGTAAACCAATCACTGTTCCAACAAGGATACCAATCAATAAGGCACCTTTCACTCGTAAGGCCAGCAAAACACCGGTAAGAATCAAGGCCAGAAGAGCCACAACAGCACCGGCATTATCAGTAACATTTGTCAGATCGCCAAGTGTAACAAAAGTAGCGGGGCTACTCACGATAATACCGGCATTTTTTAATCCGATAAAGGCAATGAACAACCCGATACCGACTGAAATCGCATGTTTCATGTTGTTGGGGATCGAGTTGACAATCATTTCACGAATATTGAAGGCGGTTAAACCAATAAAGATCAAACCTTCAAGAAAAACGGCTGTCAGGGCAAATTGCCAGGAATGTCCCATTCCCAAAACAACAGTAAACGCGAAGAAAGCATTTAATCCCATACCCGGAGCCAAAGCAAAAGGCAGTTTAGCATAGAGTGCCATGACCAGGGTAGCGACTAACGAAGATAGAGCTGTTGCTGTAAACACAGCCCCTTTGTCCATTCCGGCAGCGCTCAGGATGTCAGGATTTACGGCTAAAATATAGGCCATGGTCATAAAGGTTGTAATACCGGCAAGTACCTCGGTGCGTACAGTCGTTTTATTCTCCTGCAGCTTAAAAAATTTAGTTATAAATTCCATATTCGTTGGGATTAGAAGGTGTATTTAGCAGCAATAGTTGGCATTACTTTGAAACCATCCATTCCGCCAAAATTGTTGCTTAATTCAATTTCGCTACCCACAGAGAATTTTTTGCAGCAATTGTACCACAATTGAGGTTCTGACAGGAATATCATGTTACCGAAACCGGTCTTTTCTCTCCATAAATCGGCAAAACCGGTAAACGACATTTTGCCCTTGGCAAAATTAAGGTACCATACAGCAGTCAACTGGAAGCTGTTTGGTTTATCGTCCATCGTATTGGCAATGTTTTTATAAAGGGCTTTTAAAGAGATCCCACGAGAAAAGTCACTGGCATTCCAGGAATAGTCTAACCCGGTTAACCAGGCATTATTGATGGTATAAGCACCACCGGCAGCGCCAGCCTTCCACTGTCCGAAACCGCCATTGTACTCACCATGCCAACTGAACGGCGATTTACCCAATTTGAAACAACGGGCAATTTCAAAGTACGATAAAGAAACGCCTTCCACATCACCAACTCCGTAATCGAAGTCGATAAAGAAAAAGGTATTTCCGGTTTTGTCGGGCCTGAACATTTCAACGGTGCTGGTCAGGTAACCACGATCTTTACCCATGTCGTAATGCAACTGAACATTCTGACTAAACGCCCCAAAGGCAAACAAACTAGCAATAAAAAAAAGGACTAATTTCTTCATAATCTAATATTTAAGGTGAGTGTTTAAACGATTGTCAAAAATAGTTAAAATATTATTCGTGATTCTTTATTGTCAATCATACAGCCTAATTTGTTACCAACACTTTTCTAACAATTTATTTCGTTTGAATTTCAGGCCCTTAACTGCAACAGGGCAAAAACCAATAAAATATTTTCCTATCTTCATCCGCTCTTTGGCATTTGCCGATTGTTATAACTCCGGAAAACATTTCCGGGACAAAGCGTATTTCAGAACCAATTTAAACCAACGCGATATGGCACCAATTTCCAGAAGACAGTTTATCCAGACCGGGCTTATAGGAGCCGCGGTTCTAACAACCGGCCTTCCAAATGCAACTTATGCCGGTTCAAAAAGCGTCCAGATTGATAAAGTAAAGTTGGGTAAAACCGGATTGATTGTGCCCCGCCTGGCCATGGGCACCGGTACTCATGGCGGAAATCAGTCGTCGGACATGACCAGAATGGGGCTCGAAAACTGGGTAAAACTGGCCCGGTATGCCCACGAAAGGGGTGTCGATTTTTACGATGTCGCCGATCTTTATGGCTCGCATCAAAATGTGAAAGGGATTTTAAAAGAAGTGCCCCGCGAAAAGGTAACGCTACTCTCCAAAATTTGGACCCGTCCGGAGAAATGGAACCAGGATACTCCCGCAAAAACCATCGACCGGTTCCGGGCTGAAACAGGTTCTGACTATTTCGACATCGTGCTTTTGCATTGCATGACCAACCCGAAATGGCAGGAAGAAAAAAAGCCCTATATCGACGCGCTCTCGGAGGCCAAACAAAGAGGAATCATCAAAACAGTCGGGGTTTCATGCCACAACTTCGATGCCCTCAAACTGGCTGCCGAAGATCCCTGGGTGGACGTAATCCTGGCACGCATCAATCCGGAAGGGCTCGTTATGGATGCCAGCTCCGACGAAGTGATGGCCGTACTCAAAAAAGCGCACGACAGCGGAAAAGGAATCATCGGCATGAAAATATTTGGCGAAGGAAAAATGACAGAGGAAGCAAGACGTGAGAAATCGCTCAGGTATGTTATTGAAAGCAAGAATGTGGATTGCATGACTATTGGAATGACCAGTATAAAACAGGTTGACAATGTGGTGAACCGCATGATGAGTATTGTTAAAGGATGAGCCGAATAGCAGGTTGAGCTCTTAAAATAGTGAAGAATTGCCGCAAAGTAAAACCAAAATTAAAACTTGAAATTTATACGAAATGAACCGTGACAAACTGATCGGGCTGTATGCCCAAACTTTCCGGGAGAATTGGTCGTTACCGGCTTTTTCCGATTATCAGGGAACAACTTATACTTATGGCGAAGCCGCCCAAATAATCAGGCAAATTCATCACTATTTTCAAGAAGCCGGAATTTCCAAAGGCGGCAAAATAGCCCTTCTGGGACGCAATTCATCCAATTGGGCCATCTCATTTTTAGCCATTTCCGGCTACGGGGCAGTAACTGTACCTGTTTTACCCGACTTTAACCCCGACGACATCACCCATATCCTGAATCATTCCGAATCAATATTTCTTTTTTCGGCTGATAGCTTATTCGAAAAATTAGATGCTGCAAAAATTCCGCAAATAACCGGAGTCGTAAGTTTAAACGACTTTTCTGCGTTATCATTTCAAAATGAAGAAGAAAAGGAAAAATGGAACCGTTGTTTCACTCCGGAATCGGCAGGAAAATCAAATCCCGAGAATTTTGAGCTCGATGAATACGACAGCGAAGATCTCAGTATCATTTCCTACACCAGCGGAACTTCCGGGTTCACCAAAGGCGTGATGATTCCGGCCCGAAGTTTACTGTCGAACATCGTATATGCCCAAGATCACATGCCCCTGAAAGCCGGCGACCGCATCGTATCTTTTCTTCCAATGGCACATGTTTTCGGGCTCTTGTTCGAATTTTTATTCCCGGTCTCGGTGGGTTGTCATGTAACTTTTCTGACTAAACCGCCAACGCCGCAACTGATTATCAAAGCATTTCAGGAGGTTAAACCGAACCTGATTTTATCGGTACCATTGGTTATCGAGAAAATTTACCGAAAAAGAATCTTACCGGTGCTCGAAAAACCCCTACTCAAATTTTTGCTCAAAGTACCCGGAATCCAATTGCTTCTATACAAAAAAGTACGGGCAAGCCTCGTTGAAACTTTTGGCGGTAATTTCCACGAAATCGTAATTGGGGGAGCCCCGCTTAACCACGAGGTGGAAACATTCTTCCGAAAGATCAAATTCCCATTTACGATTGGTTACGGAATGACCGAATGTGGCCCTTTAATTTCGTACGAACCTTCTAATACATTTCGCCCGTCATCGGCCGGAAGGTTGGTTGACCGCATGGAAGTGCGCATTGATTCCAATGACCCATTCCATGAAGTAGGCGAAATTTTGGTAAAAGGAACCCATGTTATGATGGGCTACTATAAAAACGAAAAAGCCACTGCCGAAGCTATCGACAGCGAGGGCTGGCTTCACACCGGTGACCTTGGGATTATTGATGCCAACGATTTTATCTACATCCGCGGGCGAAGCAAAAACATGCTGCTTGGGGCATCCGGTCAGAATATCTATCCGGAAGAGATGGAGGCCAAACTGAATAATTATCCGTTTGTACTCGAATGCGTAATAACCGAGCGCGAAGGAAAACTGGTGGCTTTTGTTTATCCCGATCCGGAGTTAATTGAAACTGAAAAACCTGGCGATGCCCGATTGAAGGAAATTATGGTTGAGAATTGTCGGCAGGTAAACAAAGAATTACCCAAATTCGCTCAACTGAGTTCCATTATTCTGGTTGAAAAGGAATTTGAAAAAACGCCAAAGCGGAACATTAAACGATATCTGTACACCTAAAAAAGTAAAAAAGCCGAACGGGATCGTTCGGCTTCTTCTCTGTTACAGAATTTGGTGGATGGATGAATAAACTATTCACTTATACATTAATCCATTTTCAAAGAAAATCGTTACCCTATTTCTTAAACTCTTTTACGAAATGGTCGATATTTTATTTGAACGGCACATTTTACCACATGAACCGTCAAAATATTTTTTCGAAGAATCTACAACCACTTGTCTAAAGCAGTATTCAGGAACCGGTTTACGGGGTGCAATTCCTTTAATGCCGAAACTACTTTGCTTACAAAATCGGTACTTGTCACGTCCGAATCCTTCAGGTTTGAACCGAATGCGTACGATTTGTATTTCAATAAATCAATTTCAGCAAAATCTTTCGGGAAGCCTTTGGGAGCGGTCTTCAGTTTATCATCGTAAAGCTCCGGATACAAGGTTCGGAATGATTTGCTGTAAATCAACTGTTTAAACTCGTCCGGATTATCAAAAATTTCCGTTCGCATGGCTTTTAAAGCTTCAGGAGGCGGACAATACGAGCCTCCGCCAACAAACGAAGCTCCCGGTTCAATGTGCACATAATACCCTGCGCAAAAACTTTTTTTTCCTCCTTTAACTATAAAACTTCCCATATTGGTTTTGTATGGCGTTTTATCGCTCGAGAAACGCACATCCCTGAAAATACGAAAAACGCATTGTTTGGGATCCTGAATGCCCACTGATGGATCGAAACGATTAATTTCGTGTATGATCAACTCGGTAAAAAAAATCATCTTCTTCCGGCATTTTTCGTATCGCCCGCGGTTTTGATCAAACCATTCTTTGTTGTTGTTTTCCTTTAACTCAGAAAGGAAGTGAAGTACTTCTTGCATATGGATTAAATTATAAACATTCTGAAAAGCAAAAGATACAATTTTTAAACATTCAGCTTATTGAAACAACAGCTTTTTTTAAGATTACCTGCACAAACTAAACTTTGATATGGCTTTGAAATCGTACTTTTGCCTTGAACGGATTACCTATGAAACGAGCTATGAGTGATAACCACACGGGAGAATGACTACTATGGCGAGTTCCATCTGGCAAATAAAAAAACAAATTATCGACAGATGAAAAAGTTTATCATTGTTGTTGCCGGGGGATCGGGAAGCCGGATGGGCTCCGAAATTCCGAAACAGTTTCTGGAACTGTGCGGAAAGCCAGTACTGATGCACACCATCCAGTTATTTTATGATTTTGACCCCGAAAGCAAGCTGATTCTGGTATTGCCGGATGCTCAGCAAAATTTCTGGGCAGGGTTATGCATGAAACATGATTTCAGTGTGCCTCATCAAATCGTTTCGGGCGGCGAAACCCGCTTTCATTCGGTCAGGAATGGACTTGGCTGCATTGAGGGCGAAGGAATCGTTTTTATTCACGACGGGGTAAGGCCGTTGGTTAGCTTCGAAACGCTGACCAGATGCCTCGAAACTGCTGAAAAATCGGGGAATGCCATTCCGGTGCTGCCCGTAAACGAATCATTGCGAAAAACAGATGGAAAGGGCAACATTTCGGTTGACCGCAATCTTTATTTCAGCGTTCAAACTCCGCAAACATTCCGGAGTGCGCAAATTCTGGAAGCATTTAAACAGGATTTCAATCCGGCGTTTACCGATGATGCTTCGGTAGCCGAGAAAGCAGGATTTGCCATCCATATGGTTGAAGGAAACCGCGAAAATATCAAGATTACGACTCCAACTGACTTGATAATTGCCGGCGCTCTTTTGACGAAATAACCAAAACTGAATAAAATTCGCACTAAACTTACCAACCGGTCTGCTGTTTTAGAATGATTATTTTCACCGGACGATGCCAAAAACAGGATATGGATTTTAAAAATTTATCGATTTACCGCCCCCGCATGGAATACCGCCGCTTCGGAAAAACCAATAAAATGGTGAGTGTAATTACGTTGGGCGGAATGCGGTATAAACACGCGTCGGCCGAACCCAGGAAGGTGATTCCACCAGATACATTGGATCAATGCCGCGATGCCGTTCGAAAAGCATTTGCGCAAGGCATCAATTTAATTGAAACGGCCTACGGTTATGGCAAAAGCGAACATCTTTACGGTCGGGTCCTGAACGATGAGTTAAAAATCAAGCGCAATTCATACTTCCTGATGACCAAAGGCAATCCGACAACTGCCACCGAAACCCGCAACCTGGTTGCCCTTCAGCTAAAAGCATTAAAAACAGACTATCTTGATTTTTACGCCTGGCACGGCATCAATACCGCCGGGCTGTTTGAAATGGCTTGTGCAAAAGGAGGTCCGGTTGAAGAGTTGCTGAAAATGAAAGAAGAAGGAATCATCAAACATGTCGGGTTCAGCACACATGCGCCACTTAAAGTGATTTTGAAAGCCATTGAAACCAATCTGTTCGACTTTATAAACCTGCACTATTACTATTTTTTCCAGCGAAACAAAGCGGCCATCGACCTGGCTGAATCGAAAGACATGGGCGTGTTTATCATTTCGCCTAATGACAAAGGAGGACAGCTTTTCCGACCTTCGCAAAAGCTGTCCGAATTAACAGCTCCATTGCATCCCATCCAGTGGAATGCGCGTTTTTGCCTGAGCCATTCGGCTATTCATACTTTAACCTTTGGATTGCCCGTAACAGCGCAATTCGACCACCTCAACGGTATTTTCCCGGCACCATCGCCTTTTTCTCCGGAAGATGAACAGATCAAACAAGTTCTTGACGAGCAAAAATTACTCGATCCTTATTCCAACTTTGATGCATACGTAATGGAGAATGATCCGTCAGGATTGAATATTCCTGAAATACTGCGATTCAGAATGCTTTGGAAATGCTACGACATGAAAGACTTTGGACTTTACCGGTACAACATGTTTCAGGAAAAAGGACATTGGTTTCCGGGAAATTTTCCGACGGAAGAGAATCTAAAGAAAATTGATTTATCCCGCTGTCCGGCAAATATTCCGATTGTAGATCTGATTAAAGAAACTCACGAAGGATTGTACCGGGCAAAAGTGAAATAAGGCGAAATTTACCTTAAAAAATTAAAGCTATGGAATGCGTAGTTGGTGGATCTTTCTTTGTTTTAGCTTCAAACGCAACCTATTTCCAAGAATCATCGTCTTGCCTTAAATCTCCACGACCATGCGAAATCAAATCATTCTTCTTTTAATTCTTTTTCTATTTGGATGCTCCAAGGATGAACTACAAACAGAGGACACTCTTTTTAGAAACAATGACCATAATTATCCTACTTCCTTTATAAAATTATCGAAAACTGAAATTGAAAAAAGACAAAAGGAATTTGAAGAAGGGCAGCTTACTTTTTCGCTCATTGATTCATTTGGCTTTGTTGGATGGAGTTATGACGATGATTTCGAGGTACGCAAACAGCTTTACAGCAAACAATTTTCTGATATAAATGCATTAACAACTTTAATTAAGCTGTACTTGTCTGATAAAGGCAAATTCACCGGAATCACAAATACTTCTCATTTGGTTCCGAAAAAAATCAATGTACTCTTTCAAAATTATGGAGGTGTCTATAGCCGCACAGATACCACAAAATACAATCATCTTGGGATCGATTTTGGGACACAGTCCATTGGTGGGTTGGAAGTAATAAACTCCTTATTAACGGTATCGGCAACAGCAGATGGGGTTCATCGTATTTTTGGGCATTGGTTTCCAAATGCCTATATTCCCCAAGTAGATCAGGTAACAGTTGGGTTGGCAAAGTCCTTACTGGTTGGGAGGAAACTAACTTCCTACGATGGCTGGGGGCGGAAATTGAACCATATTATTTTCGAAGAAAATTTGGCAGAATACCGGAAAGTTATTTACCCCTTCATAAACGGGGACAAACTCGAACTCCGTGTTTGCTGGGAGTTTAATCCGTCGCACTGGCAGGTATTGATCGATACCACAACTGGCGAAATTTTGGTTGAACAGGATGTGGCTTTTTATTTACTCTAGATTTTCCACTTGTCTTGCCGAAACGCTTTTCTTAGTAAAAAGTAGGGGCTGAACTCAAAACGAGCCAGCCCCTAAACTAATTATTTATCCAAAACTATTACTTATTGAGTTCTTTAATTCTCTTGAGATTTTTGCGCTTTTTCATTTTCAATTTGATGGTATAGTCCAACTCGTATAAAGCCGGAACAAACATCAGGGTTAGGAATGTGGCAAAGCTCAATCCGAATATGATTGACCAGGCCAATGGTCCCCAGAAAGCCACATTGTCGCCACCGAAATAGATATGCGGATTCAGCTCGGTAAACATGGTGGCAAAATTGATGTTCAAACCAACGGCCAATGGCACCAAACCCAGCATAGTTGCTGTTGCTGTTAAAATTACCGGTGTCATACGGGTTTTACCTCCTTCGATAATGGCACGTCGTGTTGGCATTCCTTCCGCTATTTTCGCATCGATAAATTCCACGATCAGAATCCCGTTTCGGACGACAATACCTCCCAATGCAACAACTCCCAGTCCGGTCATCATGATCACGAGATCCATTCTGAAAAGCATTACACCAAGCAGAACTCCAATGATACTGAAAATAACCTCACTCAGAATGATCAGCGATTTACTGACCGAACCAAACTGCGTAATCAGGATAAAGAAGATCGCGCCAATGGCAATGATCATTGCTTTCAAAAGGAACGCAACTGTTTCAGCCTGATCGTCTTGTTCTCCGGTTAACTTTATATTCGTACCTTCATGTAAGGTAAAATTCTTGGCTTCACGCTTGATGATTGGTACAATATCGTTGGCAGAATAACCTGAAAGTACATTTGAATATACCGTTATGACACGCTTTTGATCGAGCCGTTTGATTCCGGCATAGGAGGATGTATAATCGATTTTAGCAACCGTTGACAACGGAATACTGCGTAACATTCCGGAATTCATATCCCGGTAGGTAATCTCCAGGTTTACCAAAGCATCGATGTTATCGCGGGTAACTTTTTTGTACCGAAGCATGATTGGATATTCATCCTCTTCCTGTTTCAGTTTCGAAATTTCTTTTCCATACAATGCGGTACGAATCTCCATTCCAATTTGACCGGTTGAGATTCCAAGGCGCTGAGCCCGGTCACGGTCAATCTGAATAATGATTTCAGGTGAATTCATCTCGAAATCAGTTTTCAATTCTTCAACTCCCGGGATATTCATCGATTTGAGATAATCGCGGAAAGCATAAGCATCGGTCACCAGGTTTCCCAGATTTTCGCTGGTAATCTCAATATTGATAGGTTTTCCGGTAGGTGGGCCGTTGGCGTCTTTGTCAACCGAAATTTCGGCTCCCGGAATATCTTTCACTTCTTTTCGAAGAATTTCCAGGTATTCAGTGGTTGAAATTCCCGTAGAACGTAATTTGTGTTCAATAAAATTAATGGAGACTTTTCCCTTATTAAAAGGGGTTCCTGTTCCAGAAACAAATCCTTGTTCTTCGGCGCCAATGGTTACGTTCGAGATAATAGATTCCACATCAGGATTATTCTTACCCATTACTTTGTAAACGCGTTCCTCTGCAATACTGGTTATACTGTCGGTAACGTTCTGGTCTGTCCCTCCCGGCATTTTCACGTACACGTAAATATTATTGGGGTCGCTATCCGGGAAAAACAATACGGTAGGTTTGACAACTCCTGTAATGAAGATGGTCACAAAGAAGAGCGCAATCATCGCGACCAAAATATAGATAGGACGTGCACCTTTCAGAATCATCCTAAGCTGTCTTTCATATATTCCCATGATCCATGGCCATGTTTTTTCCTGAAAGCCGGTGATCATCTTTTTGAGAATGAAATGGAAAAACAGGATCATTAATACACCAAACACCAGGAAGTTGGCCAACCCATATACTCCGGTAGCATAGAATACTCCGGCAAAAGCCAGCATGACAATCATAATGGTCCTAAGCTTTTTCCAACCACTTCCTTTCTGAAATTCCTGATCGTATTCGTGTTTCATAAACGAAACGGCAAAAACCGGATTGAACACGTAAGCAACAAAAAGGGAGGCGAACAGCGTAATAATCAATGTTACAGGCAAATAGTGCATGAACTGACCCACAATTCCGGGCCAGAATGCCAACGGGAAGAATGGCGCCAAAGTGGTTAATGTTCCTGACAAAATGGGAAGGAAAACCTCACCAGCCGCTTTCTTTGCCGCGATGTTTATATCGGGATTAAACCGGTGTAAACGGTGAGTGTTCTCGATAACCACGATAGCGTCGTCAACCACAATCCCCAGGGCAAAAATGAAGGCGAACATCACCATCATATTCATGGTAAAACCCAGTCCAGGAATAATCAGGTAGGCTACGAACATGGATAATGGAACCGACAATCCCACAAAGAATGCATTGGTGAAACCCATGAAGAACATCAGAACGATGGTTACCAGGATGAACCCGATAATGATGGTATTGTTCAGTTCTTCCAGTGTATTACGGGTCTGAAGACTCTGGTCGCCAGTAATGGTAATGTCCATGCCCTTGGGGAATTCACGTTCCTTCAGGTCTGCAACAATTTCCACAATCTGATCCGAAGCATCCAACAGGTTTGCTCCGTTCTTTTTGATCACATTCAGGGTAATTACATTTTTACCATCCAGGCGGGCAAAACTTTCCTGCTCTTTAAAGCTATCTTTTACCTCGGCAATGTCGCTTAATTTAACGAAAGCACCGCTCGACGAATGAACAACAATATCTTTAATCGTCTGGACATCTGTAAACTGTCCTTTAATCCTGACAGTATTACGAACCCCATTGTTTACTAGCGAACCACCCGAAATAGTCAAGTTTTCCATCGCAACAGCCTGTTCGATGTTGCCAAAAGTTACCTTAGCTGCCTGCATCTTAAAAATATCGGCATTGATCTGGATTTCACGGTCGAGTGCACCCACAATTTCAACCCGGGTAATCTCCTTCAGGCCCTCAATTCTGTCCTGTGCAATTTCGGCATAGTGTTTCAGCTTATTCAGGTCGTAATTTCCAGAGATGTTGAGGTACATTACCGGCATCGCTGAAATATCGACATCCATAATCGAAGGATCCTCAGGCAAATCAGTCGGCAAATCACTTTTTGATTTGTCAACTGCATCGCGAACACGCTGTTTAGCCGTTTCGATTGACAAGCTGGGGTCAAATTCGACAATGATTGAAGAGAAATCAGGAACTGAATTACTGGTCACATTTTTCACATCCGCGATCGATTTCAATTGTTTTTCAATCGGACGGGTAACCAGGTTTTCAATATCCTCGGGCGAAGTGCCCGGATATGGTGTACTTACAATGATATATGGAATTACTACCTGCGGAAATTGTTCCTTCGGGATAAAGTAGTAATTCATCATACCGAGTATCGATATCAGAATAGCAAGCACATAAACGCTTGTCCGGTTATCGATGGCCCAGCTCGTTGCAAAAAATTCTTTAAACTTATTTTCTTTCGACATAATTGGTCATTTTGCTAATTAGAAAACTACTTTTTCACCACCATTCAGGTTTTGAAACCCTGAAGTAATTATGTTTTCGCCCGCTGAAATTCCTTCAAGAACTTCGATAACTCCATCGTAATCCATCCCCGTTTTAATCATTCTGCGTTCAGCAATCCAGTCGTTTCCGTTTTGCTTGGCGATGTATAAAAATTTACCATCCTGATTGCTTTGCACGTAATTTACCGGCAGGCAAAAAGCCTTTTCGTTGGTGTAATCCTTAATTTTAATGTATGCAATCATATTGGCCCGAAGCTCAATGTCGCGGGTCGAAATTTTACATTCAACCATAAAAGTACGGTTGGTTGGGTCGATAAAACGGCTGGTAAAATTCAGCTTGGTTTCGATATCTTTTCCCAAATCCGGAAAATTAACAATGGCAGGATTTCCGTTCTTAATACGTGTTGCATAAGTTTCGGCCACCTCAGCCGATATTTTTGCCACACTCATGTTGATTACGCGAATGGTGGATGTTGGCATTCCGGGCGAAGCCATTTGACCCACCCGAAGTGGAACGCTTTCTACTGTTCCGCTGATTGGTGAAACGATCTGGGCCAGTTTCAATTGTTCTTTAATTGTGCTGACACGTTGCTCCAACGATTCTTTGCTGTTTTTTGCCTGCAAATACTGCACTTCGCTGCCAATTTTCTTTTCCCAAAGAGCGCTTTGTTTTTCAAAGATGCTGTTTGCCAGTGCGAGCTGAGTATTCACTTCCTCCAGCGATTGTTTCATCACCAAAGCGTCGAGCTCGGCTAAAACTTGCCCTTTCTTTACCGGTGTGCCTTCTTTCACATAAACCGCAGTTACAATTCCAGCCATTTGTGGGCTAACTGCAATATTCTGGTCGCCATCAACAGTTCCCTGTACCTGTATGTAATGGTCGAAAGTACATTCGGCTGCTGGCGTAATTTTTACGGCAATAGCCTTAGCCACTGCATTTTCACCTTCCGGATCAACTTCTGCTTCGAGCTGGGCAATTTGTGTGTTTAATTGCTCCCTTTGAACTTTCAGCTTTTCAAGTTCAGCCTTTTTGTCGGTAGCACCGCCACACGAAACTAAAAAAGCGACTAATGCAGAGTAAATAATAATCTTTTTCATCTGTATAAATTTTTAATTTTCTGTATTCTGGTTGGTATTGAACATTTTTTCGAGTTTCGACTTAGCGCCTATAACATCGTAAATACTTTGGTAATAGTCAGTCAGGTTGCTCAGGTATTGGTTTTGACTGGTCATCAAATCCATGCTCGAAGCCATTCCCTGTTTGTATTTTTCGAGGGTCCGCTCGTAAATATCGTTTGACAACTCGGCACTTTTTTTCTGATTCTGGTATTTCTCCAGTTTCAGTTTCAGCTCGTTCTGATATTGGCTGGCTTGCATCGCCAAGCTGCTTGAAACCAGCATTCGTGTATTTTTGGCTTTTTCGAGTGCCATTCGTTTTTGCGCTACCACTGACATACGTTGCCCGCTACTGAAAATAGGAAGGCTCAGATTAATCCCGATAAGATCTTTGGGGGCAAAATCGAAAGCCGGGGCTTTTAATTTTTCAGTATGGTTATAGAAACCTGCAATAGTTGGGAGATAATTACTTTTGGCCAGGTCCAGCTCAAGTTTAGCTGCTTTTTCAGAAGTCTGTATCAGTTGGTAATCAATATTCTGACCGAGATTAAATGTTTCGGTGATTAGCTCAAGACTCGATTTGGTAAGCGACTCGCCCGACTCCAGGCTATCGGTTAACTCAATTTTCTCAGCATCTTCCATGCCCAGTTGGATTTTCAGTAAACGGTAAGCCATATTCAGGTTGCTATCAATCTGGTTCATGGCATTTCTGATCGTATTGGCTGTTACTTCCAACTGATCGACATCCGTTTTTTCGAGGAAACCCTGCTTGTTCATCTCCGAGATTTCGTACAGCGTTTTGTTGATGTTTTCGAGGTTTTGGCTCAAAATCTTTTTACTTTCTTCCGCCAACTGAATCATGGTGTATGTGTTCGTCACCGTTTCAATCACATCGAGCCTGGTTTTTTCGGCGTTCTGTTTGGTCAACCCGTAGTAAACCTGGGTGGCCCGTAAACCAACAATATACGATCCGCTGAATATTAACTGCGAAAGCGTTAAATCGAATGTTGTACTGTTTTTTAGGGCAAGTTCGATAGGGGCGCCAGCCTCGCTGTTCAGGTAGATCTTTTCACCGGTTGAAAGGGTCAGCGAACTCATTGTGCCACTTTGTGTAGCATCGTTCCACGGAACTTCGGTATTCGACAAAACGGTACTACCACCAAAGCTCATCGTCGGAACTTTAAAAATGTGTTGATAAGTTCCTTTCCCCGAGATTTGAGGAAGCCCGGTGGCAATTGTTTCCCAAACCTTTTTCTGGGCAATTTTCAGATCAAGATCGGAATTCAGAATGTTGGTGTTGTTTTTAGAAGCCAACGCTAAAGCCTCCTGAAGGGAAAGCTTCACGAGCTCCTGCGCAATGGCTGTCACGGCTCCGCACAGAACCATGATTGCCAGCAATAGAATCTGTTTTTGTTTTCTGAACATGTTTGTGTATTCTTTATTGGTTAAAAATATTTTTATTAGATTGGATAACTTCCGCTTTACGTTTTTCGAAATAAGCTAATCCTTCGGGGGTAGAAATGGCCCGGATATGGTTTTCGAACATCACCTCAAAAAGTTGTTCGAAGGTGATATTTTCAACGAAGCAATAATCCTTGTTGTGCACATCAACCAAATTCCTGACATACAAACCGGCAGCCAAATCAACATTTACATCGCTCCGGTAAAGCCCTTCTTTGATTCCTTTCTCCAAATTTCTGCTGATCAGGTTAAAAATATGATTCTGCCTGCGCACCATAAACTGATTAGCGAGGTGCTCGTAATATTTTTTTAGTTCAAATTTTAATTTCGGGTTTAGCCTGCCCATTTCCTCAAAGACCATCAAACTGGCTTTGAATAATACTTCAATGGCATTCAGTTCGCCCGGTTTAATCTTCGAAAACTCGATATCCCATTTCATTTCATCGTAGTAGAAAAGATTTTCAATCAGGTCTTCTTTACTTTTCACATACTGGTAAAGTGTTTTTTTTGAAATACCCAAGCTTCGGCTGATATCGTCCATATTTAAATTTCTGATCCCAAATTCATAGAACAGCTCAACCGTTCGGTCCAGAATGGCGCAAAATTTAGGATCTTCAAAATTCAATTTGTCGTGCATTTTTGAGTTAACTTTTAATTTCGGAACAAAGAAAGGAAACATTTTTAACGAGAAACGTTTCCTGTATGTAAATTGTTCATTAATTAATTCGCGCCAAATTTCCTGATTTGTTCCTTACCAATGTTTAGCAGGGTAGATAATCCAGCAAATTCAATAGGTGAATGACTGATTTTAGAGGATAAATGATAAACCGGTTTTTTCAGCTTATGACAGCAGAATGGCTCAGTTCTTAATCCCTTCTTATCTGGAGGACGAATTGGATGGTTAAATATTTTAAGCTTGGTAGATTTTGTTCCGGCTCATCCGGATATCTGGCCCAAAGCCGCTGCCAGAAATTTTTTAGCAAACTCTGAGGTGGTCTAGACCAGATAAAACTCTGTTGGACAACCCAAATAGTAATCAAAAATTATGATTATTCGAAAAGTATTTTTTATTTTTGGAAGAATCAACGAACTAATTTTTGAAATATGCAATCTTCATTCCGCCCCCGAATCCTTCATTTCATTCAAAATCATAAACATCAATTAATTAGCAATTCAAACTAACGCAAAATACCCGCATGTTAGGGGGTACAATTGTTATGCATAATTTTACAAGTACATATATAATCAGACAATTATGAAAAAAGTTATTTTATTGTCAGTCTTAATAACATTTTCGATATTGGTTTGTCATTCAGAAAAGCAAGGCCAGAATCAACCCAATATTGTTTTTAAAAACCTTGAAAAAGATTTTCCGAAATGGTGGGCCTATCACAGTAATAATATAGTCTTATCATCAGATTTTATCGCTATTGACAATTTTTCGAAAATAATTTCAAAAGGAGAGTTTTTGTCTAAACTTACTTCGGGAGAGTATATTCCCTTAAAATTAATCTCAAAGGGTAACACAAATCATTACCAACTTTATAAGCTAGACGAAACAGCAGATAAAAGTATCTGTGAAACAATTAAAAACGTTTCGACATATGCTTACAATAACTTTAAAATGGAAGGAAAAGCCTTTCCGGAATTTTATTTTAAAGATTTGAATGGACTTGAATATAACAACGAGAATACGAAAGGTAAAATTGCTGTAATCAAATGTTGGTTCATTGCCTGCAAGGCGTGTGTTGCTGAATTCCCTGTCTTGAATGAGCTTGTTGAAAAATATCAAAATCGTAATGACATTGTCTTTATAAGTTTAGCATTTGACCAGCAAGAAAAATTAACTCAGTTTTTATCGAAAAAACCATTCAGCTATGCAGTTATTGCAAATCAGAAACAATTTTTAAGTAAAGAATTAGGCATCAATATGTACCCTACTCATTTAATTATAGACAGAAATGGTGTAATTAGAAAAGTAGTAAATAACGCAAATGAAATGATTATGGCGTTCGAATCAATTGAATCTTCTGGTAAGACAAAAAGTCAACTAACTCTACCCCCACCTCCACCCCCAACGGTAACTATAAAAAAATAAATAGGGGTTTCGGTACGAACAACAAAGCCCGCAGTCCACAATAATGGCTGTGTGACTCACCAGGAAAGCAACTCGCAGTCGGCAACTGCATATCGTTCCGAACATTGGCCCTTCTTTGCTCTTGATTTGCAATCCTAAAACACCAGCCCGCTCAGCCAGGCCCAAACCACATACCGCAACAGTTTTCCGGCGAGCATAGCCAAGGCAGTTATCCAGATATTGGCCCGCAAAATTCCAAGCCCGACGGCAAAGATATCGCCAACGGCCGGTACCCAGCTCAGAAAGGCAAAAATGGCTCCCCGTTTATACATTCGGGCGTGCCATTTTTCGATGGTTTCGCGTTTGATGCGGAGGTATTTTTCAATCCATTCCCATTTACCCAAATAACCAATGGCAAAGCTGCTCATGCCACCCAACCAGTTTCCGGCAGAGGCAACCATAACTGCCGAGGTAACATCGGTTCCGTTGGCAATCAACAACGTAAGTAAGGCTTCGGAACTGAAAGGCACCACTGTTGCGGCCAGAAAGCTGGCCAAAAATAATCCCCAAAGGCCGTAATCGAAAAGTCCTTCCATGGTAAGGCAAAAGTTAAAAGGCAAAAGTAAAAGTAAATTAATACCTTTGGCTCATAATTTTCAAAAACGAAAAACGATGGAAACAACACGCCAAAATAAAATATCCCGATTGCTGCAAAAAGATCTTGCTGATATTTTGCAGAAAGAAGGTAAAGACCTGTTTCACGGAATATTAGTGAGCGTAACCAATGTTCGGATTTCTCCGGATTTATCGGTTGCACGGGTTTATCTCAGCATTTTCCCGTCAGAAAAAGGCGCTGCAACATTGCTCGAAATCAAACATCATCAGTCCAGAATCCGTGGGTTGCTCGGAATTAAGGTGGGTAAACAACTCCGTATTGTGCCGCAACTCGATTTCCATATCGACGACAGCCTCGATTACATCGATAACATCGACCGGCTGCTCAAGGAATAACCTTGAATTTCAAATCTTGAATCTTGAGTGAAAACAGTTCTGCACTCGAAAATTCAAGACTCTAATATTCTAACACTCAAGACTAATAAATGCAATACGATCCGATTAAACGTTCGCTGGGAAAAGTATTCAACCAGCATCCGGTTTTACGCAAGCTCTTTTACCAGTTGCTCGATTTGCTTTTGCTTCGGGCCTGGCACATCCGCAAAGAACTCCGCAAACGCACACATTCTTCTCCTGAAGTAAAAGCTATTCTCGATGCCGGTTCTGGTTTTGGTCAATATACTTACCGTATGGCACGTTGGTTTCCGGCTGCCCACATCAAGGCGGTTGACATCAAACCCGAACAGATTGAGGATTGCAACGTGTTTATGGCCAAAGCTGGCCTGGTTGATCGGGTAAAATTTGAACTGGCCGATCTGACCCAATTTCAGGAAGCGAATACCTACGACCTGGTGCTTTCGGTTGATGTGATGGAGCATATTGAAGAAGACGTTCAGGTTTTCCGGAACTTTTATGCTTCGATGAAACCTGGCGGACTGTTGCTCATTTCAACTCCATCCGATCAGGGTGGTTCCGATTCGCACGACCATGAAGAAGGAGTTCATGGTTTTATCGAAGAGCATGTTCGCGATGGCTACAACCTTGGCGACATCCAGAGGAAACTGAAATCGGTGGGATTCAGCAAAGTAGAAGCCCGATACTCGTACGGAACTCCGGGGAAAATATCGTGGAAATTATCGATGAAATACCCGATCCTGATGCTGGGTGCCAGTAAAATATTCTTTGTTCTGCTTCCGTTTTATTACCTCATCGTTTATCCTTTTGCCTTGGTACTGAACTTTTTCGACCTGGCGATAAAACACAAAAGCGGAACTGGCCTGATTGTTAAAGCCTGGAAATAACCCATTGAAAACTGCCTTCTATATCGCCCGTCGTTACCTGATTTCAAAGAAGTCAGTCAATATTATCAACCTGATTTCAGGCATTTCGGTTGCCGGTGTTACCGTGGGTACTTTTGCGTTGGTAACCATTCTTTCGGCATTTAACGGGCTCGAATATTCCATAAAATCGATGTTTTCGTCTTTCGATCCTGATATTAAAATTACGGCTGCGCAAGGCAAATCGTTTGGTCCCGATCAAGGTAATTTTGATGCCCTCAGGCAATTGTCCGGGGTTGCCACCGTTACTCCGGTTATTGAAGAAGACGCCATGCTAAGATACGGAGTTGACCGCACCTACTTTGCAACCATCAAAGGCGTTCCGGCCAACTACAACGAAATTTCAGGGCTCGACACCAGTTACATCACCAGTGGCCGTTTCATTCTGGAAGCTGAACAAATTCCTTTTGCCGTAGTTGGACAGGGAGTGGCCTACTATTTATCGGTTGGACTCAATTTTTCTGATCCTATTCATATTTACACCCTGAAAAAAGGTACGAGCGGGCGGCCGAGCCTTTCCAACGCATTCAATCACAACACCATTTATGCATCCGGAGTATTTGCCAACCAGCAGGAAATCGATTCCAAATATGTTCTGGTTCCCTTCGGCTATGCGCAAGAATTATTTCAGATGGAAAACCAGGTCAGTGCAGTTGAGATTGTGCTGAGACCGGGCATATCCGAAGATTTGGCCAAAGAAGAAATTAGCCGCATATTGGGCAATACGTTTGTGGTGAAAACCCAGTTCGAACAACACGAACTTTTTTATAAGGTGATGCAATCCGAAAAATGGGTCATTTTCTTTATCCTCGGATTCATCCTGGTTATTGCCTCCTTTAATATTTTAGGCTCGCTCTCGATGCTGATTATCGACAAAAAGGCCGACATTGCTACGCTCCAAAGCATGGGAGCCAACCAAAAATTAATCCGCACTGTTTTTCTGTTCGAAGGCTGGATGATTTCGCTGCTGGGCGCTGCTTTCGGGATTATATTGGGACTAATCGTGTGCTGGGTTCAAATTGAATTCGGGTTACTGAAAATCCCCGGGAACGAAGGCTCTTTTATTTTCACAGCCTATCCGGTCCAGATCCGGTTCAGCGATTTCCTGGCTATTTTCCTGCTGGTTTCCGGCATTGGTTTTCTGGCAGCCTGGTACCCAATCAGATTTATTTCCGGAAAATACCTGAACACACCAGCCAAATAGCCATCGGCAAAGTTCCTGTAACGCTGCATTAAGAATATTGGTCTTTCCGTTTTTCACGTAAAGGAAACACGTAATTCGGGTATAGTTTTTTTTTCTCCGTTTGAATCAATCTATCTTCCGCTTTTCATTCAAATCAACTAAAATGACGACCAAAATAGTATCCCGAAAAAACCTTTCAGAACACTTGTACAAGCTGGAAATCAAACCTTCCGGAACATTCAACACGTTTAACCCGGGCCAGTATGTTATTCTCCGGACAACGAATGGTGCCGCCATTACCTTACCCATCGTAAAGGCAGATGCGAGCCGTGAAACACTTACAGTAATTGCCCCTTCCATTCCCGAAAAACTGTCAGCCTTACTCAACCCATGCCCAACGCATATTGAGTTGGAGCTGGAAGGGCCGTTTGGCGAACCTTTCCGGATTGAACATTTTGGTACTGTTCTGTGCGTAGTCAATCCGGAAAGCATGATTGCACTTTACCCTGTTTTAGCTGCTCTGCGCGCCGCCGGAAACCACATTACCTGTTTGCTTGCCGGAACCGCCGACGATGATCAGTTTCTTGAAAACGAACTGCGCAACAATTCGGATGTTTTTATATGTACCGGCAATCAGGATTCACGACGTGCACAGCAGGTGTTGGGGCAAACATTAGGAGGCCGCAAATACGACCAGATTTATGTGCTCGGTTCTGCAAAAACCATTCGCGAAACCTGTACGATTTACACCGCTACGGCTACTCAGGTGCAAGCAATGCTTTACCTGAACGAGCAAAACCAACAAGGACAGCACGGAATTTTCAGGGTAACTATTTGCGCCAATACCCGTGCCGTTTGTGTTGATGGTTATAATTTCAACGCGTATTACATAAGTTTCGAAGAATTGGTAAAACGATTTGAAAACGAGAGCAATAAGGTTCTGCACACATTGTGCGTATCGGAAAAAACAAACGTCCCTGTTTAATCAGCATATTAAAAACTGAAGGCGGGAAAGTGTTGGTTTAAAACCTTCGGGTATTTTTATTTGGATGTTTTCCTGCTTCGGAGTATAATCAGAACCTTTTAAGTGCTAATTTCGAAAAAGCTTCCGGTTGGTTGCCTGACACATTTGAAAACTATGACAAAAGATACAGGGTTGTTTGTTCGGGACGATCTGACTCTCAGGATTATTGACATACTGAATGAGGCCAAGGACCTGGATGGATCGTTTCAGAAAATCTGTGACACCATTGCCAGAAATTCGGTTACCGAAATTTCAGTTTTTGTGCGCATTTCATTCAGCAACCAGGTTTTCCGAAGCTATCTGTTTGAAGAAACCCCCACTCTCCTGAAACACGACTTGCCGATATCCGGCAACAAAACCGGAATCATTGAATTGTATCTGTCGCATCCCGACCCAAGCAAATCGCTTGTTGCAGAGATTGAAACCGCCGAACTGGCTTTGATACGGATTTCGCCCTTGCTTGTTGGCCTAATCTCCAGGATAGAGCTCCAAAAATTGAGTATCGACATGGAAGAGCGGCAGAAAGAACTCCAGAGCATTAACCGAACTACCCGGATTCTCCAAAAAAGTAATTCGCTAAACGAGTTATTACAGGAAATTTGTTCGGCTTTGCCGGAAGCCATGCAATACCCAGCCTTTACGGCTACCCGTATCAAATACGGAAATCAGAAATTTACCAGCGAATCGTTCAGCGAATCGCCCTGGAAATTGCAGCAGGTATTTGATACTCCCGATTCCACCAAAGGTTCCATCGAAATATTTTACCTGAAAGAGTTTCAGGAGGCTGCCGAAGGCCCTTTTCTCGCCGAAGAGCGAAACCTGATTGATAACCTGGCCGCCCTTATTTCGGGAACCGTTTCGAGAAAAGCGTTGGAGCAACTGCTCATCCGGAATACAGAACGACTAAAAGAACTCCGGGGACTTAACCGTACTTCGGACATTTTACAGCATAGTAAATCGTTTGAAGACGCCTTACAGATCATTTGCAGCATCTTGCCTGATTCGTGGCAGTACCCTGAATTTACCGTTGCGCGGATTTGCTACGATCACAAAGTCTTTTTAAGTCAAGGGTTCAGGGAAACACGCTGGCGAATGGCTCAGGATTTTGAAACACCCGATAAGCGAAAAGGTACCATCGAAATATTCTACCTCAAATCTTTTCCGCAGGCTGGCGAAGAACCATTCCTGAAAGAAGAGTACAATCTGCTAAACAACCTGTCGAACCTGATTGCTGGTTCGGCCACGCGTGAAGTATTCAATAAACTTCAGCACGAAAACACCGAGCGTTTAAAGGAATTAAGAGCCATTAACCAAACCTCGCTGATCATTGAACAGGGAAAGCCTGTTGACGAAACCCTTCAGGAAATTTGCCATATCCTACCCAAATCGTGGCAATATCCCAAGTATGCGTCAGCTCAAATCAGGTTCGAAGGAAAAACATACACCAGCCTGAACCTGATGGAAACAGTGTGGGTACAGCGCGAAAATTTCGTGACCATCGATAATAAAAAAGGAACTATTGAAATTTTCTACCACAAACTACTACCCCAAGAGGACGAAGGCCCTTTTTTGCACGAAGAGCGCAACCTGCTGGTCAACATCGCCAGGTTGGTGAGCGGTTATCTCAACAATTTCAAAGGTCGCGAAATCATTCATCAGAAAGGTGTTCCTGCGCGCGAAATCCAGCATTCCGACGAATTCCGAAAATCGTTGATCCGGGCTAAAAAACCGCTTCAGTTGTATTTTAACCAGCAGGCCCTCGACAAATACGTTTACCTCGATATGATGAAGTACAAAGTGAAACACATCCTGTTTGTGGCTACTTTGTACGATGCCTTCATTCTCGAAAGCGAAGATTCATTCTTTGAGCGGTTCATGGGCGAAATTTACCAGTACAGTTTGTTTTCAGTTCCACGCATCACGGGCGTTTCGTCGGCTGAAGAAGCATTGATGCTGCTCGAAACTACTCATTTCGACCTGGTTATCCTGATGGCAGGGAGTGACCGCGAAACACCAATCGTGCTTAGCGAGCAAATCAGGGCGCAAAACGAAACACTGCCCATTTACCTGCTCCTGAATAAAAAGAGCGACATCAAATATTTTGAAGAACTGGTACCAACGATCCGCTCTGTTGACCGGTTGTTTGTGTGGAACGGTGATTCGCTCATCCTGTTTGCGATCGTTAAATCGACCGAAGACAAAGTGAATGTGGAGAACGACACCAAAATAGGTTTGGTACGAGTGATTCTGCTCATCGAAGATTCGCCAATTTATTATTCCAAATATTTGCAAATTCTGTACGATATTGTTTTTAGTCAGGTGCAGCAATTGTTGCCCGAAGTGGAGAAAAACGAATTGGATAAAATTTGTAAAATGCGGTCGAGGCCCAAAATTCTGCTTGCCCGGAATTATGAGGAAGCCATCGCCATTTTCAATCAGTACAAGGATTTTATGCTTTGTGTAATTTCGGATGTGGAGTTCGACCGTGGCGGGAAACTGGATAAACACGCCGGGGTTAATTTTATCCAATACGTGAAATCGCATATCTCCAACCTGCCGATTATTCTGCAATCGTCGGAAGACCGGAATGAACAGGTTGCCAACGATCTGGAAGTGACCTTCATCAATAAAAATTCGGAAACCCTGCTCAACGACCTCAGCCATTATCTGACCAGTTATCTTGGTTTCGGTAACTTTGTTTTCAGGGACAAAGACGGTAACAAAATTGCCGTAGCCAAATCGTTGCGCGAGTTCGAAATGCTCCTTACTGAAATTCCGGACGAATCGCTTTACTTACATGCTTCCGAAAACCAGCTTTCACTCTGGCTGATGGCGCGTGGCGAAATTCAACTCGCCAAAACGCTCAACCCGGTACAAATCAGTTCGTTCAAAAACATGGACGAAACCCGCAAGTTTTTCATCGATACCTTCAGGCGGTACCGCGAAGAAAAAAAGAAAGGAAAAATCCTGAGTTTTGACGAAACATCGACACTCGATGAAAAAAATATGGTTTCGTTTTCAGGAGGTTCGCTTGGCGGAAAAGGGCGTGGTCTGGCTTTCATTAACACGCTAATTTACAATCTCGATTTTCCGACACTGACCAACCAAATCAATATTCTTTCGCCCATCACGGTCATTATCGGAACCGACGAGTTTCAGTATTTCATCACCAAAAATAAATTGTTCGACAAAATTCTAGACCCGAACATCAGCTATGCCGAATTGCGCTACCATTTTGCCGAAGCAAACTTGTCATCGGGCTTGCAGAAAAAGTTAAAGGTTTTCGTTTCGCAAATCGACAAACCTGTTGCCGTGCGGTCGTCGAGCACGTCGGAAGATTCCATCACGCAGCCTTTTGCGGGGGTTTTCGATACTTACCTGATTCCCAACGGCACGAATAAACGACTCGTTCTGGAACAGATCTCCACGGCTATTAAGCTGGTTTTTGCCTCCACTTTCTCGGAAAAGGCCCGCAACTATTTTTCGATTATCCATCACAAAATCGAAGAAGAGAAAATGGCGGTGGTACTTCAGGAATTGGTTGGTACACAATACGACAACTACTACTATCCGCACATCAGCGGGGTAGCGCAATCGTACAACTACTATCCGGTGGCCAACATGAAACCCGAGGAAGGCTTTGCAGTGGCGGCTGTTGGTTTGGGATCTTATGTGGTTGATGGCTGGAAATCGTACCGCTTTTCGCCACGTTATCCGCGAATTTCGATTTACAGCATTAAAGATTTGCTCAACAGCTCACAGGTTCAGTTTTACGCGCTCGATTGCAGTGATGTGGAAACCGATTTCCTGAAAAACGGAGAACTGGCAGCCCTCCGGCTTTTGAACATCAGCGAAGCCGAAAAGCATGGAACATTGACTCATTGTGCATCGGTTTACAACCCGAATAACGACCGGATTGAAACCGGATTAAGTGTGTATGGTCCGCGAATTATCAACTTTGCCGATATTTTGCAATACGACTACGTTCCGCTGGCAGAAACCATTCATTTGCTGCTCGACACTATCAAGGAAGCGTTTGGTTCACCGGTCGAAATTGAATATGCCGTTGACCTGAACCCTGCAGCCAATGGATTGCCCACTTTTTATCTGCTGCAAATCAAACCGTTAATTGGTAATCAACTGAACCAAAACATCGACATCGGCAAACTCAACCAGTCGGAAATGGTACTTTATACCCGAACAAGCTTGGGAAATGGCGAAGTTAAAGATGTTCAGGATGTTATTTTTGTAGATAACACGGCTTTCAATAAGCTGAAAACTCTGGAAATGGCATCCGAAATTGAGTACCTCAACAACCTGATGATTAAAAATGAACGACCCTATATCCTGATAGGTCCTGGCCGGTGGGGAAGTCGCGACCGCTTTGTGGGAATTCCAGTTAACTGGTCGCAAATATCAAACGCTAAAGTAATTGTGGAGGTCAGCCTTGATAATTATCCGCTCGATTCGTCACTCGGATCTCACTTCTTTCACAATGTAACCTCGATGAACATTGGGTATTTCTCCGTTCAGCACACATCGGCCTCTGATTTTGTCAGTTGGGAAGTGCTCGAAAACCAACCGGTTATTAACCGAACCACCTTTTTTAAACATGTCAGGTTCGAAAAACCACTGACGATTTTAATGGATGGTAAACAAAAAACATCGGCCATCCTTTTTGATGAATAAATTAAACGGAAGTTGATATGATTGATCTGGCAATTTTTGATGAGCATAAACTGGTACTGGAAGGTCTTTCAGGACTTTTGTCCGGCATTTCAGATGTCAGGGTTGTTCTGTCTTGCGACGACCGTAATATTTTGGTCCAAAAACTGAAATCGATTCAGGCACACGTGCTGATCCTGAATATGCACGATATTTCTGTCCGGAACCTCAACCTCATTGTACAGCTCAACATCAGCAATCCGAAGCTGAAAATATTGATTGTCTCCATTATTGATAACGAAGAAATTGTGCTTAAAACCATCAAAGCAGGCGCGAAAGGCTTTTTGGGTAAAGATGCTGATCGTACCAGCCTGATGGAGGCCATTTATTCGTTGCGAAACGGGCACGACTATTACAGCAAATCGATAACCCATTTATTGCTGAATCGCTATATTTCAAGCCTGAAAACGGATGAGATGAGTCAAAATGCCGATGTCAGTAATTTGAGTGCCCGCCAAATCGAAATCCTGAAACTCTGGGGTGAAAATTACTCGAACCAGGAAATTGCCGATCGTTTTTTCATCAGTGTCCGTACGGTCGAATCGCACAAAAACCACATCATGCAAAAGCTTAACCTGAAAAGTACGGTTGATATGGTGAAGTTTGCGATTAAGAACAACATTATCGAGATTTAAAAGTGCCTAGATTTCGAAGTGCCTAAAATGCCTGAAGTTGATGGTTTCAGAAATAACTTTAGGCACTCCAAACTCTAGTTCACTTCGAACTTTCTTCCCTTACGTGAAACACGTAATTACCAACCACCCTTAACCATGCTTCGCCATTGGTGATTATTTTTAGGCTCAGAAATAATCAAAGTGCTTGTGAAATTCTAAAATTAACTCATAAAATAATCAAAAAAATCAACAATGGCTGATATTTTAAATCTGAAAGTAAACGAGTTCATGGCAAAGGTAATTGCCAAAAATCCTGGAGAAACTGAATTTCACCAGGCCGTTAAAGAGGTTGTAGAATCACTGATGCCTTTCATCGAAGAAAATCCAAAATACCGCCACGCCAAAGTGCTTGAACGGATGGTCGAGCCTGAAAGGGTAATGATGTTCCGCGTTCCGTGGGTTGACGATAATGGCGACATTCAGGTAAACCGTGGCTTCCGTATCCAGATGAACAGCGCAATCGGTCCATACAAAGGCGGACTTCGCTTCCACCCAACTGTAAATTTGGGTATCCTGAAATTCTTAGCTTTCGAACAGGTTTTCAAAAATAGCCTGACTACACTGCCCATGGGTGGTGGAAAAGGTGGTTCTGATTTTGATCCGAAAGGAAAATCGGACAACGAAGTGATGCGCTTTTGCCAAAGCTTCATGACCGAATTGCAGCGTTTTATTGGTGCCGATACCGATGTTCCTGCCGGTGATATTGGCGTTGGTGGCCGTGAAATTGGTTATTTGTATGGCCAGTACAAACGTATCCGTAACGAATTTACCGGAGTTTTAACTGGTAAAGCCATTGAATGGGGCGGAAGTTTAATTCGTCCGGAAGCCACCGGCTACGGTGCCGTTTATTTTGCCGACCAGATGCTGAAAACCCGTGGACAGGAGTTAAAGGGCAAAATTGCCACCGTTTCCGGTTCTGGCAACGTTTCACAGTATGCGGTTGAAAAACTCATCCAGATGGGCGCAAAAGTGGTCACCATGTCCGACTCTGCAGGTTTCGTTTACGATCCTGCCGGATTTACAGAAGAAAAACTGGCTTTCGTGCTTGAATTGAAAAACATCCGTCGCGGACGGATCAAAGAATATGCAGACAAGTACGGTGTTCAGTACTTCGAAGGCCAAACTCCGTGGGGAATTAAATGCGATGCCGCTTTCCCTTGCGCCACACAGAATGAAATTAACGATGACGATGCCCGCGAACTGGTTAAAAACGGGTGTTTTGTTGTGTCTGAAGGAGCCAATATGCCATCTACTCCTGAAGCTGTTGAAGTATTCCTGGAAGCCAAAATCCTTTACGGACCCGGCAAAGCAGCCAATGCAGGTGGCGTTTCAACTTCAGGATTGGAAATGACTCAAAACTCGATGCGTTTGCCGTGGAGCCGCGAAGAAGTGGATGCCCGCTTGCACCAGATCATGATCAATATTCACGAAACCTGCGTGAAATATGGCACTGAAAAAGATGGTTTCATCAACTATGTAAAAGGTGCCAACATTGGTGGTTTCATTAAAGTGGCCGATGCCATGATGGCTCAAGGTGTAGTTTAATACGCGATTATTCTATAAAATCAAAAAGGCTGTTCCCGTCTGGGTTCAGCCTTTTGTTTGTGTATATTTTACTTTTAGACTACAGCAAGAAGCTAAAATCGTCCGCAGCACTCAACTCAACCGGAGTATTTCCTTTCCTGAATATACGGGCTGTGCGGTTTCCGATAAGTTCCATTTTCTGATTCTCAACCCGCAACATCGTTCCTTCGCGCAAGCCAACTACATAAATATCAGGATTAATTTCAAGGAATTCCTCGATGCGCTGCTCGCGGGTTTCGCCGCCATGTCCTTCAGGATTGGCATCCAGGTAATGCGGGTTAATCTGGAAAGGCACCAACCCGGTTGTATCAAACCCTTTGGGATCGATAATCGGCATATCGTTCGTTGTCCGCAAAGTAGGGCAAGCCACGTTGGAGCCAGCACTCCAGCCAACGTAAGGAGTTCCTCCGATCACTTTTTCACGAATAGCTTCCATCAATTGATTATCGTGCAGCATCCGAACCAGTTGCCAGGTATTTCCGCCTCCAACGACAATCACTTCAGCTTCTTTCACAGCTTTTACCGGATCGGCAAAATGGTGAATACTTTTTACCTGATAACCCAGTTCTGCAAACCGCTCAGCCACTTTCTGCTCATACAAACCGAACGAAAAAGTAACGGCAGCATATGGAATGAATAAAGCCGTCAATGGTTTATCGCCTAAAAACTTTTTGATTTCGTGCTTGGGGTAATCGAGGTATGCCTCGCCGGGCATGGTGGAGTTGCTGATCAGCAGAAGTTTCATAATATTTGATTTAGAAAGAAATTAGCTTTATTCCAACAGTAAACGGATAAAGTTCCGGACCGCGACGATCTTCAAACAATGGAACTACATCACAACTCGCAAACAGGTTAATCCACCGGTAGCCCATTCGGATGGTTCCCGAAACTTTGAAATCGCGAATGGAATAATCACCAGGTGATTTCAGTTTCTGGCGTTCGCCATTTTTACGGTATTTTATTTTAGTATGCGTTTCGAGCCGTTTCGAACCTATAATTCCGGCGGAAAAATATACCCGATTGGCGAAATGGCTCACCGGAATCTGAAATTCGACCAACAACGGAACCTCCAAATAAACCGATGATAATTTTGATTTTTGGTTCGAATCAAAAAACAAGGTTTGGGGTATCACTTTCCGGTTTTCGTCCAGCTCGATGGTGGTGTTGCTGTTTAGGTGATAACTTTGAAGGCTCAGCCCAATACCTGTTACCAACCCAATGGTGTTTCGGGTTTGCTGCAACCCTTTCGAATATTGTAAAACATTTATATTTAATACATTGGAAAGAAGAAGGTTGTTCTCCAGAAAGTTATTTTCGGCAGCCGGGTAAAGACTGTAATCGGATTTAATGAAGCTATTCACGCCAAGCTCAACACCGGCCCAGTGCCCCTCAAATTCTTCATCCCAGTAATTAAACCCTTCGTTAACCAAATCCTGAATGTCAATCAAACCAGAAAGCCTTCCGGCCGGACTTTTCACAACAATGATGGAGTCGTTCTCCTGCGAATAAGCCAGAAGGGTAGTGATTGTAGCCAGAAATAAAAAAAATATACGTTTCATCCGGATGATTCTATTCCGCAAAAGTAATCAATCAAAACTAAAAAAGGAGTTTATCTGGCCTGATAAACTCCCCTCTGGTTTTCTGAACACCATATCTGTTTAATTTAAAAAGCTTATTCCGATGGTAAATGGGGTAAGTTCCGGACCTTTTCCTGACTGGAACAAAGGGGTCAGGCTGTAGGTGGCAAACAAACTAACATCTTTATAACCAACGCGCGCTGTTGCTGAATATTTAAACGAATTAAGATTAAACCCGCTACGATCTTTGTCTTTGGTATCGCCATGTTTAACCTTGGTGTGCGAACCCAGTTTTACCCCGCCCACTAAACCGGCATTAATAAAAAGCCTGCCTTCATTCTGGTTTACGGGTATCTGAAATTCCAGTAAAAGCGGAACATTCAGGTACGAAACGGCCAGTTTTGTTTTCGAAAGATCCTCGTAATCCAGCAAAACGGGTTCGGTTCTGGTGGCTCCCTTTACCAGGGTGTAAGGATTTTCGAACCGGTAACTGTTAAAACTTAAACCCATCCCTGAAACTAAACCAACATAGGATTTTGCAAGACCAATATTTAACTCGTAAAAGTTAAGGTTAAACTCAGCGGACTTACCTTGATTGAGCGACATAAATTCAATCCCGTTGTAGTCGCTGTAGTCGGTATCGGCAAATCCGTTAAACCCGAACTCAATTCCTTCCCAGTGACCGTTAAACCTGCCTGATCTGTCTCTTCTGTGTTTGTCTTTCCCCCACAAAATTTCAGTTCCGTCGTTGTGGTCAATCACTTTAACATCTTTTTTACCAATACGAACGATCGTGGTATCCTGGTCGGAAGATGCAACAATCGTATCTGGCGTTAAAACGATTTCGGTTGATGTTTTGGATGAATAGTTTTCCGAAAATACATCCTGTGCTTTTAAATCGAAACTAAGTGCTGTTGCGGCTAATAGTGATAAAATAATTGTTTTCATGGCTGTAATGTTAAAATTTGCCTGTATGACGGCGAGGTATTTTAATTTGTTACAGCTGTTTTATTTTTTTTTCAGCGGAATTGAAAAAGCCATCAATTTACTCTCAAACTCGACACTCGATATTTTACCATTTTCTACACGGTAGCCAATACGGTCGCCCGAAAGCTCGGAAGCCACGCTCAACCCTGTACGAAAAATCCGCTGAGCAGAAAGCAATCCTTCGTTGCTGGCCTTTTTGGCACGACTGGCCAAAAATTCTTCAACCGTCATGATATTCGGGTCATTAATCTTTTCTACGCTAATAGTACCCGAAACAGCCAACCGGACTTCAACAGGCTCCCGATCAAGTTGGGCCAATCGGGGAGAAATCTCTGCAAGCGCAATTAAATCACGGTCCGAAGGTTTTGAATCTGCCGGCCGGGTTTCCTCGAGCCTTCCTTTGGTCTGCTCGCGAAGACTTTTGGCCTTTTCGGGTTTTGTATCTTTGGTGGCTTTTATCTTTTCGGTGTTGTCGGTTTCCTGAACCTTTTTTTCGGTTTCATTTTTCTTGACCGGCGGTACAGGCTTTGGATTTACTTCAGCTATTTCCGTAAATTGATTTTGTGATCCCGATTGATTCCCGGTTTGAATAACAGCATTGATACCCCACACCAATACAAGCACTGCTGCCGCCCGTGCAACCCAGTTCATAAGCACTACAGAACCGGATTTTTTATACAGCTTTTGTTTATCCGGATAGGTCATTCCGGGATCGGGATGCAAACGGGTTTTGGTATATAGCTTATATTCTTTATACAATTCCGGATGACCAGACAAGTAGGTTTCAAATAATTTTCGATCTTCTTGCTCCATATCTCCTTCCAGATAGGCAATAACTTTGTTCTCGAGCATCAATTTTTCTTCGGCCGCACTTTTATACAAGCTTTCTTTTCCAGAAAAACCGATGTGCTCTTCCGGCAAATTTACGTGCTCGAACAATTGCAGTTCTTCTTTCAAATCTGGATTTTTTTCCAGAAAATCCAGAAACTGATCGATCTTGTTTTCGTCCAGATTACCTTCAAGGTAATCGAGAAAAAACGGTTCGTAATTATCTCTGGTTATCTTCATACTACTAAATCCATTTTACCAATGTAATTTTTCAGAAAAACCCTGGCCCGGTATATATAAACCTTAACCTGAGCTTCACTCAATGAAGTTACTTCTCCAATTTCCTTGTAAGAGTAACCTTCGTAGTCGCGTAACAAAATCACTGTCCGCTGAATATCGGGCAATTGTTTCACCGCTTCATTTAAAACTTCTGAAAGATCAGAATATTGCTCATCGTGTGTTTCTTCCGGTATGCGGTAATCTTCCAGATAAGTCTGGCGTTTATCTTTTCGGAGAACATCGATCATGGTGTGGTAAGCGGTTGTAAATAAATAGGATTTAACCTTTTCGAAATTTACATTCTCAGCATTACGCCAAAGTTTCTCGTAACTATCCTGAACAATGTCGCGCGCACGCTCATCGTCTTTAATATTTTTCAGAATAAAACGGAAAACATTGTCTGAATACAAGTCAACCGATTGGTTGTATTCTTTTACATTCATGCTGATTACGCTTACTTATTTTACAAGGTAAGACGATCAACTGTTCATTTTGTTACAGCGCTCGTTAAATTTTGCTGAATTGGGATTTTAGTTTTTTCGATGGCCTCAAGCAAAGTCTTATCAATATTTTTAATGATTGGATAAAAACCTTCTTCGCCGATAATGTTTCGGGCAACATACGCTTTAATCTGATTATCAATTATTTTTGACGATTTTTTCAGATCTGCCTGATTGGGTTTCACACCTTTTTTATCGGCAAAAGCTACAAACAAGTCCAAAATATTCGTCTTTTGAAAGTAGGATTCAAACGCATTGGTTGAAGTTAGTTTTGAAAGTTCACTCCGTTTCGAATCGGCAAAATCGAGCGCAAATTGGTAAACCAAACCTTTTTGCGTAATTTTTAAATAATAGTCGGAGTAACCCAGCGTATCGGCCGGAATAAAATAATCGGGCATAACACCACCACCACCATAAACAATGCGTCCAGCCAGTGTTTTGTATTTCACCGTATCCTTGTATTTAATGCTGTCGGCTTTCTGGAATTCGCCATGAATAGCGCGATCCATTATGTCTTTATAATACTCGTCGGTTCCTTTGTCGTAAGGTTTTTGTATGCACCTGCCGCTTGGGGTATAATAACGGGCAACAGTTAGCCTTACGGCGCTTCCATCGCTAAAAGGTATTTGTTCCTGAACAAGGCCTTTCCCAAATGAACGACGGCCAACAATCCAGCCACGGTCGTTATCCTGAATGGCACCGGCGAAAATCTCGCTGGCCGACGCCGAAAAATCATCGATCAGAACGACCACACCTTTATCGCGATAAACTCCACGGCTATCAGCCTGGTAAGTTTTCCTTTTTTGCGAATTTCCTTCAGTATAAACAATGAGTTCTCCTTTATCCAGGAATTCATTTACCATACGAATTACAGCATTCAGGTATCCTCCCGGATTTCCACGTAAATCAACAATAACATTTTTCATGCCTTGCTGGTGGAGTTTTTCCATGCCACTCATAAATTCCTCGTAGGTTTTTTCTCCAAATCGGCTTACTTTGATATAGCCTGTACCGGTTTCTATCATATAACTTACGTCAACGCTGTAAATCGGAATTTCGCCCCTGGTGATTTCAAAATCAAAAAGTTCTTTAAACCCTTTTCGTTTAATGCCAACATTCACTTTTGTACCTTTTTCGCCTCTGAGCTTTGAAAGTACTTTTTCGTTTTTCAGGTCTTTACCTGCCAGCAAAGTATCGTTAACTGTAACGATGCGGTCGCCGGGTAAAATCCCGAGTTTCGACGATGGCCCGCCTGAAATAACGTCAACAACCATAACCGTATCATTCTGAATCGAAAATTGTACGCCAATACCTCCAAAATCCCCACGCATTTCTTCTTCCACCTCAACCATCTCTTTGGCAGGAATATAGGCTGTATGCGGATCCAGATTTTTCAGTAATTGGGGAATGGTATTTTCAACAAGCGTATCGGTAGAAATTGAATCAACATAAGAATTCTGAATCAAATCAATAATCGCTTCAAGTTTTCCTGATTTTGATATCAATGGCATATTATTTCCCGAATTACGGGTCAGTCTGGTTCCAATCAAAATACCTGCAACCAAAGCTACTGCGAGTAAAATCGGAATATAAACAGAGAATTTCGTACTTTTCATACTATACTAATTTGTTTTTTAATGGAAGTATGGAACTCCATGTTGCTGGAATTATTATCATCCTCTTGGGTGTTGTGAAGCAACATGTTCGTTTCATTGTGTGACTATTGATTTTATATTATGTATTTAATTCGATTTGAAGGACTTCAATATTTGCCTTTTTCAACAAATCGATCCCGTCTGTTTTGTGATAATTGTCGTAAAAAACCACTCTTTTTATTCCAGCCTGAATGATCAGTTTAGAGCATTCCATACATGGCGAAGAAGTCACATACAATGTGGCACCATCGCTACTGTTATTCGACTTGGCCACCTTGGTAATTGCGTTGGCTTCAGCATGTAAAACATACGGAAAGGTAGTGTTGTTCTCGTCCTCACAATTATTCTCGAACCCCGAAGGCGTTCCGTTATAACCGTCAGAAATAATCATTTTGTCTTTGACCAGTAAAGCCCCAACCTGGCGGCGCCTGCAATAGGAATTCTGTGCCCAAATGGCTGCCATTTTAAGGTATCGCTGATCGAGAAGAAATTGTTTATTCGTTACTATGTCTGTTTCCATGGTTTCAGTTTTAAATTTTGCTGATGCAGCAGGCATTTAGTTTAAATGGCAATCCGGCAAAAGTAATGATTGATGTGTATTTATCTTACCATACCCATTACAAAAAACGTCCATCTAATTTTGACGGACGTTTTCTTATTCTAAGTAGAATTCTGATTAGATTTTGACAAACTTTGAAACCATGCTCAACAGATCTTTAGACTTGATCGGCTTAGCCAGGTAATCATCGCACCCTGCATCCAAAGCCTTTTCCCGGTCGTCTGACATCGCAAAGGCTGTTTGAGCAACTATCGTGAGTTCGGGGTATTTGCTTTTTAATATCTTAGTTGCTGCATACCCATTCATTTCAGGCATTTGCAAATCCATAAGTACCAAATCAATAGAACGTTCACGATCACAAATTTCAATGGCCTCAATTCCATTCTTAGCCCAAAAAATAGTAGCATTCATTTTGCTGAGAACAGCCTTCAAATAAAGAAAGTTGGACTCAACATCTTCTGCAATAAGAATGTTTGGACAATTATTCTCATTCATGTTCAACCAAGTTGAAGTTTATACTTTTACCTATCAAATATAATGAAACATTCTTTGAAAAGCTATTATTCAAAAAAAAAATCCAATTGTTAACGAATCAGAAAATTTCCTCAACCATATTCATTCATTTAGAAACAATTAAAAGGCTTATTTATCTTCTAATTTAGAATCACTGGACAACTAAATTCCCGATTGATCCCTGTTTTCCGCATGATCCAAGAAAAGGAATTTCGATGGATTCGCATTAGTCATTAAACAACAAAAGCCACTGGAAATCAGCAGCTTTTGTTGTTGTACCCGAAGCCGGAATCGAACCGGCACGATATTGCTATCACTGGATTTTGAGTCCAGCGCGTCTACCAATTCCGCCATTCGGGCTTGTTCGTAAACCGGCTGCAAAAATAATGGAAAATTCCTTTGCTCAAAGTATTTCAAACAAAATTTAGACTTTTTTCCTTCTTTCCTCATCAAGCCGATCGTAAACGCATGATCTGACTGACATTACCCAGCTATTTTATGCTTATCAACAGGTGTGACCTGCCATCATAAGCAACTTTCGATTTTTTTATACCTTTAGCCGAATTCTCAAAACCGACATTTTGCCGGAAAATTATGGATCAAACAGACGATAAAGAACTGTATTTAAAACTTAGGGAAGGCGACGAACGGGCATTTCAGATCTTGTTCAAAAAATACTATTCGGCGATGTGCCATTTTGCCCGTCAATTCCTGAATGATAGCGAATTGGCTGAAGAGACCGTTCAGGACATGTTTGTTAAAATCTGGGAAAAACGCGCTACCTTAAATATCGAAACGTCTGTGAAACACTATCTCTTCCGGTCGGTACGCAATCAATGCCTCAACCAGATTCAGCACGAGAAAATAAAAAAGCAATATTCCAATATGGTCCTCGAATCAGCTCATCAGGATATTGATCCGCAGCACTATTACATTGAAGTGGGTCTTATTCAGCGTATTGAGCAAAGTATCGATTCCCTGCCACCCAAACGTCAGGAAATTTTCAGGCTAAGTCGTGAACAAGGCATGAAGTATAAAGACATCGCCGATACTTTAAATATCTCGGTTAAAACCGTTGAAGCCCAGATGGGGCTGGCTCTAAAACACTTACGCGAAGAATTAAAAGAATTCAGTAATCATTTAATGTCGCTGCTTTTTATCTTTAAAAAATCAGAATCAGGCAATAAGGGTTAAACCTACCCTCCAATGTCCTATACACGTATGAAAACAAATCAAAATATAGCAGATAAAGATTGGGAATTACTCGCCAGGTCAATTTACGACGAAAACTCCAATTGCGCAGCAGATGAAACGGAATCTGTTGCAAAAGAATTGGTTTCGGATGTAAACGAGAGAGAGCAACTACACCAGATGGCTGCACAGGTTGATTTGTATTTTGAACTGAAAAAATATCCGGCAGATCAGGCATGGAATAAAGTAGAGTCGCGGATCCATAACCAGGCACCCACGTCAACTGTTTTCAGAAAATTGATTGCCAACCCAATCTTCAGGATTGCAGCCGCCTTGATATTTGCAGCCTTACTGCTGGTTTCCGGATACGAAGTGATTTACAGGCCGGCAGCCACCCACGAGTTACTTGAAATATCGGCCACCGACCAAATCCTGAAAACATTTACGCTACCCGACGGAACCCTGGTTAGTTTAAATACCGATACCAAATTACAATTTCCGAAAAGATTTGGGCGAAAAACCAGAGAAGTAACCATCATAGGGGAAGCATTTTTTGAAGTAAAACCTAATAAAAATAAACCTTTCATTATTCACGCCGGAAAAGCTCAAATAAAAGTTCTTGGTACCAGCTTTAACGTGAGCGCCTATCCGGAAACAAAATTGGTTGAGGTAATTGTTGAAACCGGCAAAGTGCAGGTTGTAAACAAAACAACCGAAACCGAACTAACTAACGAACTGATCCTGGCTCCGGGCGATAAGGGAACTTTGGTTTATTCGAGCAATTCGTTGCTGAAAACAACCAATCAAGATCCCAATTTTTTAGCCTGGAAAACGCACAACCTGATTTTTAAGGCGACTTCGCTTGCCGAAGTAATTGGAAACTTAGAAAAAGTGTACAAAATCAACATCCGTTTGGCCGATTCGAGGCTCAACGGACTACTGCTCACTGCCCAGTTTAACGACTACCCACTCGACTTTATCCTGAAAGTTATCGAAACCACTTTCCAGATCGAGGCTCAGAAAGTAAACGGACAGTATATCTTAAAGGCACGATCCTAAAATACAATTGTTAAAATAGCCATGAAAACAATTAAAATTATACCACTTAGTATATTTGTCATATTATTCGTATTGTCGATAGCATCATCATTCGAAGCACTGGCGCAAAAACCCGCATCAAAACCAGCCAATAAGCAAACTGAAAAACAAATTACCAAACAAGGAATAAAAGAAGATCAAACGGAGAACGTACTCGACCAGAATATCAGTATTTATGCCGAGAACGAATCGCTTTCGAACATTATCGAACGAATCTGTGATTACCTCAAACTGGATTATTCATACAATTCTAAACTGATTGAAGGTAAAAACCTCAGCCTGAATGTATCGAATAAACCGATCAAATACGTGCTCGACCAGTTAATGAAAGATTTCTATCTGCTCTTTGAAATTGAAGACAACATCCTCGTTATTCGCGATTATGTTCCGATGGACAAAAGTTTGGATTACGATAAAAAAATCAGGAATTATACCAACCAAACCGGATTTGTTTTTGATAACCCGAAGAAGAAATCGATGACTATCAATTTTAAGTCGTCGAGTAACCTGATTATTATTCCTGTAGCCATTAACAATTCTGATACACTTAATTTTATTCTCGATACGGGTGTACGATATCCCATCATTACCGAGCTCCCATTTGTAAATAAACTGAACCTGAATTTCCTTCAGCCCATTAATGTAAAAGGACTTGGCGAGGGCGAACAGCTTACCGCTTACCGCTCCGGAAATAACACGATTAACATCGACGGGCTAGTGGCCTTCGATCAGGAAATACACATGGTAATCAACGAAAATTTTCAGATCTCGCACATCCTCGGAATTCCGGTTCACGGACTCATCGGGTTTAATCTGTTCAAAGATTATGTGGTAAAAATAGACTACGAACAACACAAACTAACGCTAACCAAGCCTGAGCATTTTAATTACAAGGAAAAAGAAAAGGATATCGTTCTCCCGCTTACTTTCGAGCAAAACAAACCCTTCGTTAAAACCAGCATTGTAACCGATAAAAATGAAGAGGTGCCGGTAAAATTATTGGTTGATACCGGAGCTAGCGATGCCATTTGGTTGTCAACCAATTCCGACAACCGCATTTCTTTGCCCGAAAACCATATTGAAACATTCCTCGGACGCGGTTTGAGTGGCGACTTGTATGGAAAAAAAGGGCGCATCGGTGCCATCTGGGTCGGCCCCTTGGTTTTGTACGAACCCATCGTCGCATTTCCTGAAAATGAATTGGTTGACCAGCTTATCGGTAAAAACGATCGGAACGGAACACTGGGTGCCGAAATACTGCGCCGGTTTTATGTAACGATGGACTATCCGAACAAACGCCTGATTTTACGGCCAAACAGTAACCTGAAAGACGATTTTAATTACAACATGAGTGGTTTGGAAGTTACCAACCCTATGCCTGGCCTACCTATCTTCATCATCAGCGATATCCGAAAAAACTCGCCAGCTTATTACGCCGGAATCAAAGAGAACGACCAGATTATCTCATTAAACAGCAGTAGCCATAAGACATTAACATTAAATGATATAAATTTGCTGTTTCAAAGTCAGCAAGACAGGCGGATTAAACTTACCGTACTTCGCGATGGAGAACAGGTAAAAACCGAATTCTTCCTGAAGAAAATGTTTTAAAACCACCATGTTTAGGTAATTTTTTATGAAACCTTTAAACAAGCAAACAGGTGAATTCCATCCGCCCGTAAAAAACAAATGATTACCGGATGAAAATAAAGCCAGCTTTCGGAATTCTTCTAATTGTTTTCCTTTTGTCCGTCAGAATTGCCTGCGGACAGAAGGAAAACACTTCCGTTCTGGATAAAAAGATAAGTCTTGAAGTTATAGACGAACCAATTTCTGCAATCCTCGAAAAAATCTCAGCTCAGGCTCAGGTCTTTTTTTCGTATGATGCAACACTCATCGAAGCCGATAAAAAAGCAAATCTATCGGTTACAGATAAAACCATCCAGGAGGCCCTTGATTATTTATTCAACTCGAAGTTTGTACTTCAAGCCTTGGGCGACCAAATTGTGATCACCCAACCTGAACCAGAAGAAATAAAAAAAAAAGAAATTGAGGTTGTTGAAGAAAAACCAAAAGTCATCATTTTCAGCGGCCGGGTGATTGACCGCGAAGAAAAAGATGTTCTACCCTACACCAGCATTTCGATTTTAAGAAGCAGTATCGGGACCATATCCAACAGCGATGGCGATTTCGAACTGAAAATTCCGGAATCGATGAAACAGGACACTGTCATATTCTCGTGTTTGGGTTACCGACAGCACCGGCAACCCATCAGCGAAATTACAGACCAGAATTACACCATTTATCTTCAGCCCACATCATTACAGCTAAAAGAAATTAAGGTTACGGTCATCAATCCGCAGGAAATCCTGAATAAAATCCTTTCAAAAATGTTGCTGAATTACCCGCGCGATCCTGAAATTATGACCTCGTTTTATCGCGAAGTTCTTAAGCAGGACAATAAATACATTGACGTTGCCGAAGCGGTAATGGAAATCAGGAAAGCGCCATACGACAACTCATTTGCACAGGATAAAGTGAAATTCATTAAAGGACGTAAAAATCTGAATGTTAAACCTTTTCAGTATGTCGATTTTAAAATTCAGGGAGGACCGTATTACATTACCAAATTGGATGCAGTAAAAACCCTCGATTCGTTTCTTGATCCTGAATTCCGCGATTTTTATAAATACTCGCTCGAAGAAATTGTTGAGTTTGACAACCGTGAAACCTATGTGATCCGCTTCAAGCCTAAAGAAAAGGTAGATTACCCGTGTTACCAGGGCAAATTGTATGTCGATATGTCGTCGCTGGCTTTGGTTCAGGCCGAATTTAGCCTCAGCCGTTCAGGTCTCAAATTCGCCCACGAATCGCTTATCCGGAAAAAGCCCAAAGATTTTTATGTGCGACCCATAAACGTTGATTATAAGGTAAGTTACCGGCGTGCCGCCAATAAATGGCACCTCAGCAGCGCCCAGGCTTCCATCCAGTTCAAGGTAAAAAGTAAAAAAGATAAAGTCAACTCAACCTTTCACAGCACCTCTGAATTGCTGATTACCGACATCAATCCCGACGATGGAACCCACTACAAAAAAAACGAGCTCTTTAGTCCAAAAGATATTTTCACCGAAATAATAACGACCTACGACGAGGGTTTCTGGGGTAATTACAACACCATAAAACCTTCCGAAGATCTCCGGAAAACACTCCGGAAGTATTACCTCGAAAATGATTCCTTATTCAAACTCAACGAAAAGGAAGAAAGTCTTTTTATTAAAAAATAATGGCGAAATGAAAACTTTAACTTTACTGGTATTGGGTGTTTTTGCAGGAATAGTATTATCGGCACAAAACCAGGGTCCGATTCCCAAACTCAGCCAGCAGATGGCCGATTATTTCAGCTATTTCCCGAAGGAGAAAGTTTTTATAACCACAGATAAGTCGCAGTATAAGCCAGGCGAAACGATCTGGTTTCGTGCTTTTGTAACCACAGGTAACCATCTTCCTGTTGCCAAAGGAAGCGATGAACTTTTTGTAAAACTTTACGACAAAAAAGGAACCCTTGTGCTTTCCGAAATTTTCAGGATTAAAAATGGCGCAACCTCAGGCGATGTGGAAATTTCACCAACCATCCCCAAAGGAAATTACTCACTGGTAGCCTATACATCGGCACACAGCTCACCGGAAGAAGTTTCGCTCACCACGATCTGTATCAACCCACAATACTCCAACCAACTCGTTGCCGAAGTAGTAGCTAAAGACAGTATTTCAACGGCAGGAGAAAAGAATGAGTTGTTTATCATTCTCAGTGAAAATTCGGGCGAAATACAGAAAAACACCCAACTTCGTTACCAAATAATGAATGGAGCCGACATTATTGAAAAAGGGAAGCTTAAAACCGACGAAAGAGGGAAAGTTACCCTGCCCTTTACGTTACCGGCAAAAACCAATGGCGAACCTTTCGTATGCGAGCTAAGTGACAATAAAGAAGAATGGAAATATGAAGTATTTCTACCCTCGAATATCGATCCCTTGGAAGTCAGGTTCTTTCCTGAAGGTGGAAATCTGATTGCCGGAGCTCCCTCCAAAATTGGTTTTACAGCCTTCAACAAATGGGGTCTTGCGGTTGAACTGGAAGCATCGGTGCTGGATCAGAGCGGAAAATCGGTAAGCCTGGTTAAAACGTTTACCAAAGGTTTGGGCCTTTTCACGATTCCAAATCCCGAAAATCAATTGTACAAACTGGTTATTTCAGGCAAAAACGGACAAAAACAGTCGTTCGAACTCCCGGCGCCCCTTCCCGACGGGCTTGCATTATCGGTTGTAAAAACTGACGCCGGGTTTATTTCGGCCAACCTGATTTTTACCGACAAACAAAAACATGCCATTGCTCTGGTTGTCACCCAGGGAAATGCCATCTACTGGGCTGCCGATATGGAAATAAACGGAATCGGCCGCATCAAAATTCCCACAGAAACCCTTCCGCACGGGATCAATCAATTAGCCGTTTTTTCGAACGAAGGACATTTGCTGGCCCAAAGAATTGTTTTTGTCGATAAAAAACAAGAACTAAAAATTGACATTCAGCCCGAAAAAAACAAGTTAGTGGCCGGTGAGCAGATGAGAGTTAAAATTCGGCTGGCAGATGAAGCCGGACAACTCATTTCGGGAAATGTGAGCGTTTCGGTTTCGGACCGGCAACGAAATAGTACAGCCCAACCACCAATTAACGAATGCCTGCTTGTTGCATCCGGGCTCGAAACTCCATTTTCGGTTGTTTCGGGCGCGTTTAAGGGAGGAATATCCCCTTCGGTGTTGTTTGATGTTTATTTAATTGCCAATCGTGTAAAAGGCTTCGACTGGTCAAAAATCAAAGCGTTTAAACCTAAAAATGCCAACACCTCAGGAGTCGGAACCGGTGGGATATCGGGCATTGTTACCGATAAAAACGAGAATAAAGTAAATAAAGCCAAAGTAAGCCTGGTGAATAACAAAAATATGCAGCTACTCACCACCACCACCAATGCCGATGGGCGATTCTCGTTTCCGAACCAGAGCACTGCCAGTACCGAAGACTTTTCGGTAAAAGCAACTGATCCTGAAGGAAAACGCGAACTGAAAGTGGTTCTGAACAAAAACTTTGAAGCACGAATTGGCGATTTTGTTTCCAAGAATTCCCAGAAATACAACTTTGTAAGAAAGAATAAAGTGATTGACGAAACCTACTTCAGCAGCAATCCCGATTTGTTTACAAAAGCGCCAAAAGTGGTAAAAACAAACACCATTGCAATTGATAATCAGCGCAGAATGCTATCGACAGCCACTAATTTACTGGATGTAATCAAATCGATAAAACCATATAAAATAACCAACAATCAAATCGTATTTGTCGGATCCGAAAATTCTATCAATTACCAGGGAGGCGCATTAATCATACTCGATGGACAACAGATGGGAACCGATATTTCTTCCCTTCAAAACATTTCGCCAATTGAGGTTGATTACATCAATGTTTCGACCAATCCAATGGATATTCAGCGCTATACCGGGCTAAATTCGGTGGGTATCATCGAGATATTTATGAAAAAGGCCAAAATAACTGAATCTGATTCCCAAGCTGAAAAGAACTCACACAACTATGACGGAGCCTACCGGATTCCGAATCTCTTTCCGGTTGAGCCCGTTAATCTGAAACGAGATAACAGGACAACCCTAATGTGGATACCCAATCAGCAGGTAAACGAAACCGGATGGTTTGAATTCTCAGTTACAGCCAGTAAAGTACTGTCTGATTTTGTGATAGAAGTACAGGGTATCAACGAAAAAGGACAAATGGGTAGCGGGAAAGCTGTGTTTTCGGTAACCAAATAAGCGAACAGATAGCTTGCTGAACAAGCTAAAACTATTTAACAACCATCGGTTTGAATGATCTTACAAAATCCATATTGAGCGATTCTTCAAATCGGGCGCAATGGTAGCTTATGCTATTTGCTTTCAGATATTCATTACTCCGTTGCTCCAAATATTTTTTATTTCCGATCATGCGGAAGTAGATAAACTGGATATCTGATTTTGGTCGGCTTTTATCCCAGTAAGCCGGATTAACTTTCATGATTTTTGGAAAACCCTCATTGGTGCCTACCCGGGAAATCATTCCGCTGAGAGTTGCCGGTTTGTTATAGTCTTCAGCCGAAATTGCAGCCCATTCCTCATTCAAAAATTTCATCATATAGTCTTTCTGAATCTGATCGGTAATTTTCCCGGTTTCTGCAAATACCACATCAAAAGCTTCTTTAACAGTAACCGGCAACCAGTAATCAGGTCGGTTGGCATCATGCACCACATAACACTCGCCATCATAAACATCTATTCCCGGTTCAACGACTTCCTTCTTTTCTGGCACAGCAAAAAAATCGGGTTTATGCGAAAAGCCACTCGTCCAACCCGGTTGCATTTTATTCAGATACACCGACCATTCCGGAGGTTCAATTAACCCACGGACTTCTCGTCCATCCTTCAATCGGTACCAGGCTGCAAATTCGAAACTGATTCGGGAAGGAAGCCCATAGCTGTGTTCGTCCTTCATACTTATTGTATAAATTCGGGCCCGTCCATCAAATCCCTTCATTTCGGCTAAAACCGGATTTTTGCGAACAACGCTGACAATCTCCTTAATTTCCTGAAGATTAGCCACTATTTCGGCCTTGGTAAATCCGAAATCAGGCATGGTATAATCCGTCCGGCTAAGGGTTTCAAAAGAGCCTTGTTTGTCCGGAATAAGTGGTAGTTCCTGGGCACACAGATTTCCGGCCATGATCAGAAATAAACTTGCCATGATCGAGGCTATACTTTTCATTTCAGCTTATTTTTTTTGAGTTAATTTTGCTGGTTTTTCTTCATTAACAATGTTCGTAACACTGTCTTTATAACTGATTTTAGTCGATTTCTAATTAAAATTTGGTACTTATAAAGACATAAATTTTCTCATACAAAGCTCGAAAGTCAGGTTCCTCTCGATAGTTTATTTAATTTCAATCAATTCGGTGTGCGATTGCAGATTACCATTTTTATCGTAGCTCTCAGATTTTACCGTCCCAATTCCTTTGGCATACCATTCCACACTTTTGGCCCTAACTTTAATGCCCATTGCTACAGAATTAATATCGCTCGAAAACTTATAACTCTTAAAACTTCCACTTTTAACAACAACATCTTCAATGGCTTCAACTTTCCGATTCGTAACGTCTGCTGAAATTTTCATATTCACAAATCCCATTTTCAGAGCCATTTCAACATGGGCGTCAGGCAAAATATCGCCCGGCTGCGGATTAATTGGTATTTCCATATTGTTTCCTGACACAACAACTTCGGCCGGAATCTCTCCATTCTGCTGGAAGGCAGCTTTGTTAATAAAGTTGCTCATGTCTAAATAGAGCTTGTCGCCCTTCTGATGAATAGTAATTTCTTCCTTAAAAACGAGCTTGTCTTTCGGGTCAATTGATTCACACAAATAGGTAATATCCATATCACTACCGCTTATTTCTAAGTGTGTGATGGTGTATTGAATCGTGTTGGTTACTTTGTCTTTCTTATCAAAAGTTTTGTAAACCAGAACTGTTCCTTCTTTGGTTGGGAAAAATGTTTCCTGAGCTTTTGATACTGATACGCCTAAGACAATTGCTGCAATTAAAATTAGTTTTTTCATTTTTACTAAATTGGTTAAGTGATGTAATTATTTATTGTTGATTACTCGTTAATTTCAATGAAACAGATTTGCTGTTGGTTTACCTTGTGATACATGAAATATGCCACGAAACAAACCGTGCATAGCACAAGTATAGTTTTACTGTTTGATGAATTCGACCCTTCGGTTAAGGGCTTTATTTACAGGAATATCATTTGGCGCAACCGGTTGACTTTCACCCAATCCGTCGGTAATAAGGCGGTCGGCATTTACTCCAAAGGATTTCGCCAGTTCGGCTTTCACCGAGGCAGCACGGCGTTTCGAAAGATCAAGGTTGGCCGCCTCAGCACCATCGGCATCGGTATGTCCAACAATCTTCACTTTTACATCCGGCACTTCGTTCAAAACGGTTGCAATATCCTTCAATGTACCGTACGATTCGGGTTTTACCACATCTTTGTTTACATCGAAATAAATTCCATAAGTAACCAATTTTCCTTCGGTCAGGAGTTTATTACGGGTATCGGGTGATGCAGTTGTGATTTTTATATTGCTGACATACGAAGCGCTCGATGCTCCACGGTACAACATGAATCCGAACCGGGTAAACTTACTGTCGTCATACAGGTTGGTAGGCATATCCAGTACTTTTTCACCTTTATGATAGATGCGCACGCGCCTGTTTTGAACCCAGATGATGACATGGTTTACTTTTTCTTCTTCAACCAGGTTTAAAGTTGAATTACCACTAATTCTGGGACTTCCGGCTTTTAACCCATAAGATTCCCAGGCTGTTTTTGCAATATTGATTACCAGTCCGGTTTTACAGGCATACGGATCGCTCATTTCCTTAAAACCATTTTCGCCATACATGGCAACGCCAACAGCGTATCGGGGCGCTCCCTTTTTAGGAACGACATCAAATTCAACTATAAAATTCTTAGGAAATTCGATCTGCTTTAAAAACCACCAGTTGCCTTCAGTCGCATTCAGATTGAGCCAATTACCTGGCGCGACATTCAGGGTATTGACTTCGCCTGATTTGTTGGTAGTCCACAATGCGGGGAAATCGCCAATGGCATCCTGGCTGAAATCTTCGTACAACAGAACTTTGTCGCCCGGTACAAAATCGTAATTGGAATAAGCTTTGAGGGATTGTTTTGAGTCTTGATTTGACTTCTGAGACTGCGCATCAACGGAAGTACTGTCGAGAGCATCTTTGTTTTTCTTTTTAAACAGGTCCTTCACTCCGGTTTCAGCGGCATCCAACCCTTTATCAATTCCCTGATCAACGTTTTTGTTAGCCCTGTTATTGGTCTGCCTTTTCAATTTGTCCTTTAAATTGATTTGTGCATCAACACTGATCATTCCTATGCAGAAGATAAGAACGAATAAAAATTTTAAAGTTTTCATACTATTGATTTTTTGGTTCTTATGATTTCCATTTTTTATCCGGAACTCAAGCCCACCATCACCCGCATCAAAACTTCACCTTTCTATCTTTTTAATTTCCTATTAAAGTTAATGAACTTTAACTTCCCTTGCATTTTTTCTGAGAGATATTTTCATATAAATTATAACATTGAAAAGTAGCTTTCAATCTTTTGATATTATACACTTTAACCCAAGTCACAAATTATATTTTGAAACCTCGATTGTCCGAATTCCAATTCTAAAACATAGGAAATATCAGCCGGATTAGTCAGTAGCATATTGCCTGCATGCGACGATAACCAGTAATTGTAACTTTCGGTTTCATGCCAAATCGGGCAATCGGGAATGAGCGGTCCAATGGTGATCGGGTACAGTTTTCAACCCCAACAGGCTAAAATAAGAATCTCAGGAAAGAATTCATGGTTTTTCTTTCCGCTTCGGAAATGACATCAGCGGTAGTAATCTTAGTTTCCAAATAGCGGAAATCGTGCCTGCAACCCAATAAAATTTTTTCAATCTTTTGAGCAAATTCAGGATGAATTAAGCCTGAAATGCCAACTTCAGCAATATGCCCTTTCTCCACTAACAAGCTGATCTGAATTTCGCCGTTTTCGGTTTCCAGCTTGTTGGTAAAACGGTAGCGCGGTGAGTAGCCAAAAATCCAGTCCCAGGTTTGGTATTTTTCTATGGAGAGTTTTTTTATGGCTTCCAAATCTTCCGTAGTGGGTTCATAAACCTTAAATTCAGTATAGTTTTGGCTGATTTCGCCGAAAATAAAATCAGTAAATTCCCCGACCGAAATTGGCTTGGGCAGGTGATTGGCAATGTTGGTCACCTCGCTGCGGTTACTTTGTACCGCCTTATCTTCAAACTTCGACAAATCGACTTTCAACACGCCTTTCAGTGCGGCCAAACGACTGTCGAACAGCAAAGTTCCATGGTGCAAAACCCGGTTTCGATGAACATGTTCGGCGTTTCCGGAGATCTTTTTGCCGTCAATCAGCAAATCGTTGCGGCCTGTGGTGTAAGCCTCAACACCCAGCTTTTTCAATGCTTCTACCACGGGAACGGTGAAAACCTTAAAATTGACTTCAGAAATATTCGTCACATTCCGGATAAAGGTGAAATTCACATTTCCTGGATCGTGAAAAACCGTGCCTCCACCCGAAAGTCGCCGAGCGACTGGGATCTGGTTTTCGTGCACAAACTCATGATTGATCTCGGCCAGTGCATTTTGATGTTTTCCAACCACCACCGAAGGCCGGCTTCGCCAAAGCATAAAAAAATCTTCCTGAAAGTTCTTCAGGAAATACTCTTCGGCCGCCAGGTTAAAATACGGATCGGTGCTGGTTTGATTGATGCAAAGTGTGATCATGAAAACAAAAAGTAAAATGAGATCAAAATTTAAATAGCCTTGTTTTTGGTTTATAATTCAGACAAAGCCTTTTTCAGGATACCGAGCACTTTCTCGTCAACGTTTCCAAATAAAGATATTCCTGAAGCGCCATGCTTCAAGGCGGTTTTGATTCCCTTATCCAACTCATCGTCTGATTTAAAATCAGGCAAATATAATCCGGCATAAACAGGAAATTTACCGTTCAAAAAGTGAATACCTTCCTCAACGGCATCACCAATCCAGGTAACCGGTTCGCGGTAAAAACCGTGGTAAATCATCGGGCAAACGCCATCCAAATTCCAGTTGGTCCAGTCTTGCCGAACAATTCGGCGGGCAATTTCAGGAGTCGGAAACACCGCCGCTGTAATTACTTTCTTTTTCTGATGGGCTATTTCAGCCAGTTGATTGACTAACGAATTGACACGCTCATACCTGAATTTCCGCCACGACGGACTTTGATCGGGATGTTCAATCTCCAGCGGATCAATTCCGTATTCAGCCTTGTACTTCGCCCGGCAGGTTTCGCAATAACAGAAATCGTATTCAGGCAATTCGCGGCTTTGATCTATTTTATAACCTTGCCAAAGATTGACGGGTAATATGACATCGCAAAAACGCACATAATCCAGATGGATGCCGTCAACATTATCTTTTTCGAGAATCATTTTTACCTGACTTTTCAGGTATTCCTGAACTTCAGGCTTCGACGGGCAAAGCCAACGGTAATAGCCCACATACGGCGGATGAGTAGCGCAAGATAGCCCTTTTCGGCTTACAGCATACCAATCGGGGTGATTTTCCAACACTTCTTTTTCGCCGCGATTCAGTGTCCACATCCAGCGGTGAGCTTCCAAACCAACCAATTTGGCTATCCTGAAATGGTTTTCACTGTCGCTTTCAAAAAACATCCCGCGAATTACTGCCTAATAAAAACGGCTGAATCTTTCTTTGATATGGCTTTCTTCTTCGGTATGATTGGGATTTTCCCATATCCAATTTTTATAACCGGCAGATTTTTTCTGTTTCTGACTTCCGCTAGCCTGGCCAAAACTCATTATTCCGATTCCGGCAAACAGCGATGATTTGATAAAATCTCTTTTATTCATGGTTCTTGTTTGGTTGACTGTTTTGTAATAAACTGTTCTCGTTCAGCGATAAAACCAAGCCATTAGTGGTGGTCAGTTTTGCTGAAAACTGATTTTGTGAGGCAACAAGTTCCAATTTTGCAGACATTCCAGTGCTATCTTTGAAAACATCCGGCAGCGAAAGTTCAGCCAGAGAAGACGCAAAACCTCCGTGTTTTATCCTGAATTCGTGTTGTTTGTAATAGATCTGCCACAGGTAGTTTTTCAACTCCTCGTCTATCGGCATTTGAAACTCCACATTTTGATTTTTCACCGTATTTCCGGAGAATTGCAGCATTCCCCAGCGTTCGGGGGTGTGCATGTTTATCTCACCGGTCGGGCTCCAAACCCAGTTGTATTCTGGCAAAGCAATCCCGGTTTTTTCATCTTTCTTTTTCTGATATTTTCCGTCAACGACATCGGTTT
>JAIBEY010000054.1 GCA_019459525.1 Prolixibacteraceae bacterium | reverse complement strand
GTCGAGTCCGGGGGCGTTGGTTAACAGAAAGTCGAATGGCCGTATTTCCTTAAAAGAGGCAATTTGTTTGTAAATGCTCTGGGCCAGTTGAGGTTCGGCAACCCGGAGGGCTACAGCATCGGCATTGGCTACTCCTTCGAGGTAACCGTATTTATGTTGTCCGAGTACCCCGTGTTTGGTGCCGTCCGGTTCGATGTATTTGACAAAATAGCCGTCCGGGGTCAGAAGTTGGGGAAGTGATTCCCGGGTAATTTTTTGTCTCCGGGTGTATTCTTTAAGTTTTTCCTGATTTCCGGTAAACTTGTAGATTTCTATCATACGGTCGAGTGCAGCCAGGTAAGTTATTGAAAGCCCGGATAAGTATGCTTTCGCTAAGGTTCCATCGTCCTGTTTTATTCCGCCATAGCTTGGAGCCAGCAGGTTACATGCTGCCCCAACCAGGAACAGATTGTTTTTGGGGTCGCGTGTCCGCTCGATACAATCGCATGCCCGTTCCATTTTGGGAAGGTAATTCAAGGTGTTTTTAAGGTCATGCCCAGAGAGCAATATTTCGGCTTGCATCACCACACCTGCGGCGGTTGCCTCATAAAACCAGTCGTGCGATTTTACATCGCCATCACCCTGTTTATAAACGATTTTACCGGGAGCGGCACAGTCGCCCAAACTGCCATCAGGAGCAACTAACTCGGATAGTTTATTCGGCTTCCCGTCGCCCCATAAACCTTTGCGCTTTCCATCACCCTGATTACTCCAAAAAAGATCCCACGATCGTTGCAGTGTGGAAACCCAGGGTTCTTCAAGAAAAGGAGTAGCGGCGTATGAAAATCCGTAACTGTTTTGTATCCACCAGGCTCCCCATCCGGCACCTTCGGTAAAGGTATCCCATTCAGGTTTGTAGATCATTGTCAGGTTGGGTACCACCGGATTGGGGTGAAAGAAAGCAAAAGACTCATCGATTAAGCGCAAGTATTCAGCATCACCTGATCCGGAGCAAAATTTTCCGTCGTAATGGGTTCCTTTTTCAGGGGCTTTCCCCGAAACTACCAGGCTGATTAATGCAAAGAAAACAGTAGTTAGATTCTTCATAGGAGTCGTTTTTTCCGTTGAATGATAATTTTTGCCAGTCGGTCCATGATCGCTTTGTCCAACGGATTTTTTGAACGATAAAAATCGTAAATAGTTCCACCTCCCTCGTAATAAGCAATTGATGCATCTTGGAATACGTCGTTTTTTTCAAATGCCTCGATATAACTGATTAGCCGGTCGCGTTTGCATTCTTTGGCATCGGCCAACGCGCGACTGTCAAATTCCATTTCGAGTCCCATTCCTGTCCCCTTGGCGAAGGCACAAACGGCATCTAACCGCTCGTAGTTGACTTCGTTCTTGAAAAAGTAGTTGGGTTGGATGTAGGCAAAATCGAATTTGTCGGTTTTCCAGTTGTCAAAACCAATGGCTGTCCAGTAAGGAATCCAGAAGAACCGCAGGTTTTTTGAACGGATGTAATCGCCCACCTGAACCAAAATATCTTTGTAAACGTCATCTTTTTCCGACACCCAATAGAAACCTTCCAGATCAAGGTTTTTGTAGCCTTCTTTCCGGTAACGGTCTAAAAACTGATCGATGTACCATTTGCAGGCTTCGATCCGATCTGCATCGTTCGAGAAATCCATTGGACGGTTGAGGCTTCCCCAGTCTTTTTGCCCTTTAACCGGGACGGGCATTGCAACAACCAGTTTATGCCTGAACGAAGGTTTCCCGATTTCTTTAATTTGCCCGCCAATGCACTGATCCAGGGCTGAGAAACCTCTGTCTTTTTCTAGCTGACGGTCGGTAAGCCATTCCCATTCGGGTTTGCAGGCCAAAGTTGTATTGCTGTTGCCGTGGGCAAAATGGTGGCCTTTTCCATCCAGAAATTCGGTGAAAAGAAATCCATCGAACAACCAGTCTTTCCTGCCTTGTTGATTCTGGTGCACCACATAAGGAAGGAACTGATCTTTGTTCCATTCTATCGGACGATGAACTCCACCGTGATAAATCAGCACCATGTCGGCGATGTTCGTTTTCCCATAACGGGCCGCTTTACTTTTACCGGCAGCCGTGGAGAATAAATCTCCGGAAAAGAGCAGGATCAGCAGAAACAGGAATTGACTGTTGTGTCGCATTAGTTTTTAGTCTGAAGTTTTTTGCCAGCAGCGTTTTTACAATTCATTATTGAAACGTTTTTCGATGTTTCGGTAGTGCTTATTTCAGTATCCGAAGTTTCGAAGAAAATGTTGCTCAGTTTTACGCCATCGCAACCAGCCAGCAGCAGCCCTTTTGTCCCTTTTACCGAAGTGCTTTTTACGGTCACCCCGTTGATGATTAAACTTTTACAACCGGTGTACGACTGAACATTTCCGCAGGCATTCATAAGGTTAAACTCGTCGATGACGATGTCGCTGCAATTGTTCATAACAATTAGCGCCGGACTGGCCTGTGCTGCGGTTTCCCGGAGATAGCCTTTCTGAATCTGGGTATTGATTTGTTCCAGCACAGCGGCTCCCTGTCCTTCAATAACCCCTTTCCCAACGATGCCAATGTTTTGTTGACCGTCAGCAACAATCAGCGCTTTGGTGCCGTTTACTCCAAAATAATCGTACACCGATGGAGTTGCAACCCAAACAGCACCTTCTTTGAGTTCGATGGTTACATTCGATTTTAACTGGATGGTGCCGGTGAGGTAACGACCCACGTAAAACACGAGTTTTCCGCCGCCATTTTCGCTGATAAAATCAATAGCTTTCTGAATGGATTTGGTATTTAGCGTAACACCTTCAGATTTTACGCCAAACAGCGATGCTTTGTAATCTTTTGCTGAAAGGTTAACTGTACAAACCGTCAACAGGATAATGGTAACTATTTTTATTTTGCTCATAATATTTATTTTAAGTTTGGAGTTCGGAGTGCCTAAAGTTTGGAGTTAACTCTAGGCACTCCGAACTTTAGCTCACTCCGAACTTGTTATTGAATAACTACATTGCTCGATTTTTGCTGGAAAATTTGTTGTTTTCCTTTACTTTCCGGCTCGTTGAATAGCATTCCTTTGAATGACGCGCCTTTCACATCGTCGATTACGATACTTGGGCGATAATCTTTCTTTAGTGCTGTGAAAGTGACATTTTCAAAGGAAATACCTTCGGCATGGCGGACATAAATTCCCCAGGCCGGAAGTTCTTTAAACTGCGAAAACTCCGGGTAAGCCGTACGCATTTCAGGAATACTGTCGAGTTCGGCAGGAGTCAGTCCGCGTTTGGCGTACAACGGGTTTCCGGCGCCGGGGTAAACGATCTCGATGTTTTTCAGTTTTACATTCTGAATTTTGTATTCCGGCAACCCGACAATGCTGGCCGGTGAGATGTTACGTGGCAAATCTTCCACAGGGCCTTCGTAATTGTATCCGGCATCAGGTTTTCCGAAAGGAACTTCGGCATAAACATTGGAGATGGTAATGTCTTTCATGTACGGTTTTTTGCCTTTGCTCCAGCGGTCGCCAATACGGAGGAAAATCACATTCCCGGTGTTGATCGAACGAACGCCGTCAACCACAATGTTTTCAATCTCACCACCATCGACTGCGGCAAATGTGATGGCCGAGCGGAACGTATCGAAAATGGTCAGGTTGGTTACCTTGAAATTGCGAAAACCTCCGCGTGAAACAGTACCGAATTTCAGTCCGTTGGCGCTCGAACGGCCCACGCAATTGTCAACTACCACGTTTTGGCAAATATGGTCGGCCGAGTGCGATTTGAAACAAAGGACATCATCGGCCGCGTCGAAATACGAATTTTTGATCACCACCCCGTCGCAGTCCACCACGTCAATGCCGTCGTTGTTCCAGTACGATTTGCTGTCCACGTAAATGTTATCGACATACAAATTTTTACACTGATCGTAGGTTTGATTCCAACTGGCCGGGTCGCGCAGCGTGATGTCGGTAATGGTTACATTGGTGCATTCGCGGAAATAAACATTCTGCGGACGGTTGGTTTCGTTGGGACGATCAAGTTTAAGCGGATCGGTATAAATGCCACGGTGAATGTAGTTGACCATGTTGTTGGCAGTGATGAAACCGCGCCCATTGATGGTTCCTTTTCCGGTGATGCCAATGTTTTCCTGGTTTACAGCGAAAATCATCGACATCCAGCCAATTTTTTTATCCTTGATATAGTCGAACGGATTGGTTGAGCCCAAAATGGTTGCTCCATGGTTAAGCTGAAGCGTAACATTCGATTTGAGGTAGATGCTTCCGGTGACATAATTTCCGGCTTCAAAAACGAGCCTGCCGCCCCCATTTTCGTTGATATAATCGATTGCTTTCTGGATGGTGCAGGTGTTGACGGTAATCCCGTCGGCTTTTGCACCAAAATCTGAAACTTTATAATCTTTTGCCGACAGTTGCACGCTGAACAACAGCCCCAGCATCAGTAAATATATATTTGCCTTACCCATTGTATTTGTTTTTTTATGATGTAATTAACTGATTGACTATTTCTTCTGGATAACTCCGGAAGATTTGTAAACATGAAGCTGTTTTTTGCTTCCTCCGGGTTCGTTGTATTTCATTCCGGAGAAAGTAGCACCTTTTACGTCGTCCAGCACAATGGCCGGACGGTATTCCTTGCCTTTGGCGGTTAAGGTTACATTTTCAAATTTGACATTTTTTGCGTGGCGCACATAAAATCCCCAGGCCGGAAGTTCCTTGAACTGCGAAAATTCAGGATAGGCTGCCGTCATCTCCGGAATGCTGTCCAAATCGGCTGGTTTGGTGCCGCGATAAGCATAATTCGGGTTGCTGTTTCCGGGGTAAACCAACTGGATGTTGCGCAAAGTTACATTGGTAATGTCCTGTCCGGGAATTCCAACGATGCTGGCCGGGGAAATGTTGCGGGGCAGGTCTTCAATGGGGCCTTCGTATTCATAGCCGGTGTCTGGTTTGGTGTTCGGAATTTCGCAATACATATTCTGGATGGTGATGTTGCTCATCGAACCGGTCCGGCCTTTGTTCCAGCGGGCGCCAATACGCAGGTAAATGGCATTTCCGGTGTTGTAGGCGTACAGGCTGTCAACCAGAATATTGTCAATCACACCGCCATCCGGAGTAGCAATGGTGATGGCCGAACGGAACGTGTCATATACTTTGTTGTTGATAATTTTAAAGTTTTTGTAGCCGCCCGAAGTAACCGTTCCGAATTTGATGCCGTTGGCGCTCGAACGGGCCACGCAGTTGCGTACTTCCACATTCTCGCACATTTTGGTGGCATCGTGCGATTTGAAGCAGATGGCATCGTCGGTTGCATCGATAAACGAATTGGTAATTTTTACGTCTTTACAATCCACAACATCCAATCCGTCGTTGTTCCAGAATGCTTTGCTGTCAACGGTGATTTTGTCGATTTTCAGGTTCTGGCACTGGTCGTACACCTGAACCCAGTCAGCCGAATTCCGGATTACTATTTCAGTAATATCCACGTTTTTGCATTCGCGAAAATAAATAGCCCGTGGGCGACGCGTGGAGGGCCTGTCGTTTTTCAGGTCATCCGGAATAATTCCTTTGTGAACCTGATCGATCAGGTTATAAGCCACTTCGCGGCCTTGTCCGTCAATCACTCCTTTGCCGGTAATGGCAATGTTTTCGGCCTGATAGGCAAACACCAGCGAACTGTAGTTGGTGTTGATGTTGTAGTCGTAAATGTTGGTTGAACCAACCAGGATGGCGCCTTCTTCCAAACGGATTTTTACATTCGATTTGAGCTGAATGGTACCGGTGAGGTACCGGCCCACATAAAATACAAGCTGACCGCCACCTTTTTCGTGAATGTAATCGATGGCTTTCTGAATGGCTGTTGTATTTAAGGTCGTTCCGTTCGATTTGATGCCGAACATCGAGGCTTTGTAATCTTCCGCCGAAAGCCGGAGGACGCAAAGCAAAGTCAGGGATAAAACGATGATTTTTAGCTTGTTCATAGTGTTGGTTTATAAATGAATAATCAATATAGGGTTACCGGACCAGCCAAACCCATCGATTGGATGGGCTGATCTTTTGTTTTTAACACCGTAAATTTCTGCGCCGTTTTGTTATCTGTCAACGTTTTCATGTAGTTTCCCATAGTGGTTGTTACGCGGATTTCCAACTCATTCGATCCTTTCTGCAGGAAGGGTGCGATGTTGTGAATCCGTTTGCCGTACCATTTTACGCCGCACGATTTGCCGTTAACCAGAACTTCCGACACGCCGTAAACCTGACCTAAGTTCAGGAAGGACTTTTTCAAATCCGTAGAATCGATGGTCTTCCGGTAAATGGCAATCCCTGTAAAATTCACAAATTCGGTGTCTTTGAGGTCTTTCAGCTCGTCCATCTGCATAGTTTTTACCCAGTTCTCGCGACTGTGGCGCAATTCAACGTTCCAGTTGCCTGTCAGTACCTGTAGGTTTTCGGCGGCTTCGGGGGCAGGTGTCCATTTTAATCCGTTCTTTTCTTTACTGAAAATAATCAGCCGTGTTTCTGCCGGTCCAAGTTTCAGTTCGAAACTGTTGTTGGCCAACTCTATGTGGTAGCGTTCGCCGCTTTCGGCATCCCAAATCCAGGGGTAACGTCCTTTTGTAATTTCTTTGGAAAAGGTAATTTTTGTTTGATGCGTGTTGAATTTGTGCGCATTTCCGAAGAAGAAAATTTCACTTCGGTCGTCACTCAGGTAACGGTTTTGCATCAGGTAACGATCCGGATTTTCGATTTCGAGGTAATGCGGGATTTGGTATTTGATCCTCGCCTCTTTGTACCATTCGAGGAAACGGTTATCTGCCGGTTTTTTGATTAGGATAAAACGATCGGGAAAAGCCTTTAGCTTGTCGACCCACTCCTGAACCTGTTTGTCTTTTTCCTGATAGTTGGTCAGCCCCAGCGACTTCTCCGGATATTTTTCGATGCAGAAAATTCGTCCGCCTGACGAAACAAAGTCGTACAATTTGGCGATTGTTTCGGGATTTATACTGGTGACTTCAGCTAAGAAAAGTGTTCCGTATTTTTTAGGCCCGTAGCACAACTTCCCGTTCTGAACAGTCGAACCGTTAATGATAATTTCAGTAGTATAATCAGCAGCACTGCCAGTTTTGCTGATCGATTCCCAAATGATGGAAGTGTATGGCACGTTGAGTTTTTCGGGAAACGGATCGGTTTGTACACCCATTTCGCCCCACATGTCGTAGTTGGCCGGAAGAATGGCGATGTCGGTGTACATGTCGGCATGCTGAAACACCGACGAAAGCCGGGCTTTGTAGTTGTTCAGGTATTTGAAATAGGGCCACCAGTTGTTGTTCTCGTTGTAGTACGAACCGTACTGGACCCATCCGGGAAATGGCGCATCGGGCGGCGAATAATTGAACCCATGCCAGACGGTGTGCGTAATTCCGGACATGATGCTCTGATCGGAGCCAATTTTGAGTAGTTCCAGCGTAGCATTAAATACGATGTAGGTGTTGGTCATTTCTTCGCAGCTTACAACCCGTTTCCCCGCAAGGTGGGCGGCAGAAGAAACATATTTGTCAATCATGGTGTAACCACGCCCGCGACGGTAATCTTCGTCCGACATTTCTTCGCCCAGCTTGTGTTTTAGCCAGTTGGTTGTCCATGATTCTCCTTCAGGAATATCATACCCAAGACTGGTTTCGAGCGGGAAAAATCCACGCCCATAGGCCTGTGCCCGCGATTTTACGTTCTGGTCTTTGCACCATTGCAGATAGGTTTCAGTAAAGCGTTCGCGCAATAATTCGGCTTTGGTTAACTCAAAATCGAAGCGTACCCGTTTAATTTCTTCGGTAAATTCCGGAGTTTTCTCCACTCCGTACTTATCATCCACCACAGCGCCAAGCCGTCCGACTTTGAACATGGTGAACGGCAGGTAAGGCATCATGTCGTAGCCTCTGCGTTTCTTAAACTCTTCAGCCAAATCGCCGGTCCAGTTGCAGCCTTCCAACTCCATGGAGTCGGTGAAGAAAGCCCGAAGGTGGTTCGACAGCGGCCCGGTTCTCTTTTGGATGGTGTCCGACATGTGATCGAGGTATTTCCGCACAGCGGTTTTATCCATGTGGTTGAGGATATGCCCGGCTGCGCCCGGCGCGCCATTGATGACGTTGGCAAACGAATTAACTTTCACCAAAGCATACAGCACATAGTTTCCGGCGGGAACATCCACGCGGATGATTTCATCTTTCCGTTTATCAGATAGTTCAATTACCTGATCGAGTCCGCTCATGGGGTTGGGAACCATTTTGAGCGAAAGGATTTCGAAGGTACGGCTCGGATTCGGATCGGTAACCCCCGGATCGACCGACTTGAAAATGTTGAACTGCGAAAATTCATAAACCATGGGGCCTTCCAGTTTTTCAGCGTTGACAATGACAACCTGGGCGCGTTCTTCTCCCTCGAGCGATTCGGAGCCAAACGGCCATCCCGAACCTACAATCAGGTCGCAGGTCATGTCCAGTTTTTTTGCTTCAGCAAAAGTTACCTGCAACATGTCGATCCATTCGTCGCTCAGCCATTGCAGCGATTTTTTGCTCAGGTCGTCGCCCGTTGAAGGGAATGAAATGGGGTTAATCTCCACGCCGCCAATACCGGCATCTTTCAGCAGATGTAACTCCCTGACGAGTTCTTTGGCTTCCACTTTGTCGCCATTCCACCACCAGCGCACAAACGGACGGTACTTCGATTCCGGATTTTTAAATAGTTTATAGAGGTCGGTATCTAAACGGATGTTTTTGGCATTGCTCGTGTTAATTCCCAGAGCCGGGACTGCGCTGGCGGCAAAACATCCTGCTGAAAAAATTGCACTTCGAACTAAGAAATCTCTTCGTTTCATGTTATTCTTTTGTTGGTTTTGTCCGGCCTTTACCGGTGTTGGTCAAATGAATAGTTTATTTTTTAGAAATATCCGTGCGTTTTCGGATCGCCATATTTCAACGCTATTTCAAGGCGTTTAACTTTAAATGTTGTTATCCCTTTCGCTTTAAAGGTAACGGTGTTGTATCCCTGTTTCATGCAGGCCGCCGGAACCGGAAAAGCGTATTCGCGTTCCTGCCCGGCCAATCCACGTGCCCGGTCGTACAGCGAAACGTATTCGGGTTTTTCAGCGGATATTTTTGTGCCGTTCACCAGCACTTCAAATTCAGGAGATTTATTCAGCCGGAAAAATAAAATGACTTCCTGCGGAATGGTTTTTTGGGGATCATCACCAATATAAATATCGGCCTTACCTGTTTTATTTTCAGTTACTTCTAAAGGTAGTGGCGAGACGGGCTTAATTCCGTATTGGCCTGAACTGTCGCACAGGCAATAAATTTTGTTGCGGTTTTGCAGGGTTTCCAGTTTGCCCAATTCCTGCAGGAGTTGTGGTGCCATCACCCGGCAAACCTGATCGCCTTTTTCGAGATGCAGTTGACCGTTGTATGTCGAATTGTATTCGCTGTAATATTGATTGAACAGGTAAATTCCGTCGGCGCCCTGTGCCAGAATGTGTGAGGCCATTCCACGGAACATGCCATGCGAAAACGTTTCGCGCGGACGGTAACCACCATCGTCGATTGAGGCATAAATGGGAATGTTTACCTTACCCAGGTCTTTCCGGAATTTGGCCACGGGAAGGGAAGGGTCGCCCAACCAGTGAACGCCGATGCTTACAAAATCAATTAGCCCCAGGCGAATCCATTCCTGAACGTCCAGGCCTTTATTAAGGCAGTCTTCCACCGTAATGGGAACCCGTGCTGAAAGGATAATTTTCTTTCCGCGCTTTGCAGAAACCGAATCCACCTTGGCACGAATATCTTTTACCAGTTGGGTCATTAGCGGCGCATTTTTACGTCCTTCGCCCAATTTGAAATAGACAATGAAACGCATAAAATCGAGGTCGAAACCATCGATCATGTCATATTTTTCGAGTTGCTCCGAAATGACAGCCAGTTTGCGGTCGCGAACTTCCTGGTGTGCAAAATCGAGCGCACGCGAAGCATTCCAACCCGGTGTAGCATCGTTGAGCCAGAATTCGGGATGCTGATACCAGAAATCGGTATAAACAATCGGGCAGTGGGTGGTGGTATCGTTAAAATGGAGGTCGTTCATGCGGTAGGTAATAAAAGCCTCCATGCCATTCTTTTTTGCGCGGTTCAGCGAAGCGGCAATTAAATCGGTTCCTTCTTTTTCAAGGTTCAAAAAGTTCTGGTAATATTTTCTGAAATTCCGGTAAGCCGCGGTATCCTTCCCACAAGTCAGGGTACCGTTCAAATCGTCGCAGAACAAACGTCCGTATTTCGAGCGGTAGTAGAAAAAGTCGCTGCCACTGCACATCATGTAAGTAGTTACCTGCGAGTTGGCCGTCATATCGACATACGCATTAAGGTCGGCTACTGTCAGTGGCCGTTTATGAAACCACAGGTTTCCGAGCGCATCGGTTCCGTCGTTGTTGTGGATCAGGCGGTATTGATGATTATCTCCTGTACAGGAAATGCTTATGTAGAATAAAATGAGGAGAAATGTGATCTTTTGAATTGATCCAGTTTTTATACTTTTCGAATTCATCAGGTTGGTTTAGGCAAATGAAATCTCAATCGCATGTTTTGATCGTTGAGTTATCCTTTATACTTTAACTCACAGTCAAAATTTTGCGACAAAGAACAAAAGAAAGGCGGGGCTATTGCTCCGCCCTTCTTTAATTATTAATAATTGAGTTTACCGAATTAGTTCTGCACCGCCAGAGGGTTATATAGCATTTCTTGTTCAGGAATCTGAAGGGTCATTTTCGATACCGCATAAGTGCCTTTATCAATGTGGTTGGTCGAACTTGTGCGATCAACAGGAATACCCCAACGTTTGTTGTTGTAGAACTCACGTCCACCCTCTCCCCATAATTCGATACGGGTTTGCAGTTGAACCATCTGTAACGCACTCATTCCTGTCATTGAAGAATAAGTGTCACAAGTTAATGGAGTTGATCCGGTTTTGGTACGTGCGGCCAACAGGATATTCAACGTGGTTTTTGCACCTGTAGCATCGTTATTCTGAGCCTGTGCTTCAGCTTTCATCAGTAATACTTCTGATGTACGCATGTAATAACAGGTAACAGTTCCGACGTTTTTCTTGTCATCCGTTCCAATACCATGGGTGGCGGCAAATTTAAGGTTGGTATAAGCCGGAATATTTCGTTTAGTACCACTGGTTGGATAAGTATAATCTCCCAAAGCGGTTGCCATAAAACAATCTTTACGATAGTCGTCTGTGGCAATCTTATCGTACAAACGGTTGTCGATACGGGCAAATCCTTCACTCAAACCACCATAACCTTCACCAAATGGGTTCATCCAACTGTTGTGTGTCGAGAGGGCTTCTCCTACCGGCCATCCCAGAATTACTTCCGGGTTTTTATCATTGAATAAGAATCCATTGGTTTCCGGGCGAATTTCAGGAACACTAGTTTTGCTAACGTTTTTTGTGCCACCATAGAAATCTTGTCCCATTAGTTTTGGATATTTTTCCAGAATACCATCGCAAGCCGAGATTGTAGTTGTCCAGTCACCAGTCGATAATGATACCCGAGCTAGAATGAAATTTGCAACACCCATATCAATATCAGTCAGAACAGTGGTTGTGTATCCCTTTTTCGCTACTGTAAACAGCGAAATCGCAGATTGCAGATCTTTTTTGATAAAATCGTATGTCTCTTTGGCCGAAGCACGAGGTTTGCTAGGCTGTAATACATCATAGTGATCATAAAGCATGACCCCTAATTTGTCTTTACCACCCTGAAGATAAGCATCCTGATAATTTTCCATTAAGAAATTATAGGCATACGCGCGAACAACAAGACCTCTGGCTTTGCACTCCTTCATTTTTGCACTATTTTCTATGGTTTTGTCATCCAGAAAGTTAAGCATTTTGTTGGTCGTGGTGATCATAGACCATGCTTGAGTCCAGTAGTATATATTTTTATCGACAGTTGTGGAAATAAAATCTCGGAGATAGTACTCATCAGCACCAAAGATGCTTAAGTTTTTATTCCCAAAAACAATGTCATTTCCTTCTAAATTACGCATGGCCTCCATCCCTTGATATGCGCGGTAACGACCATCGGCAGTCCCAGCGCCACTTATGCCACTGGAATTTAGTAGTTTGGGTATCGCATTAGCCATAATTTCCATGATATTCTTTATCGCTGTCGTATCGCCTGAAGCCAATATTTTTTCGATTTGTTCGTCAGTTATGCTGCTTGGAGGAGTTAAATCCAATTCTTTGGCACACGAAAACAGAAGCATGCCTACCAGAAATATTATTCCAATGATATAGTTTTTCATATCGATCTATTTTTTTAGTTTATTATAAATCCAGGTTAACCCCGAATGAGATTGTACGCATGGATGGATAAGAGTAAGCACCAACTTCAAGTCCGCCAACTAGCGACATACGTGGGTCAATGCCTGAATGCGAGGTTACCATCCATAAATTATCGCCCGATACATATACCCGTAGATTACTGATCTTGTATTTCTTTAAGGTCGATTTTGGCAAGGTGAAGCCCAACGTCAGATTCTTTATGTTCAGGTAAGAGGCACTGAATAAGGCCAAATCAGTATACATCCAACTACCAAACGTTGATCCGTCACCATAAGTGTTACCATACATGGCCATTGGGAATTTAGCGTCTGTATTTTCCGGAGTCCAGGTATTGCCAATCAATTCAGCCGACATGGCACCGCCAATATTGCTGTTGTTATAGAGACCATTACCATACTCCGTACTAAAGTATTTTCCGCCTAATTGATAAGCCAATTGGCCGGTAAAGTCGAAGTTCTTGTATCTGAGGGTGGTACTGAAACCCCCGATCCAATCAGGTATTGCACTACCCATTTCATAGCGAGATGCTGTGGAATAGTTAGTCGTTTTGGCATCGCCACCAACAGCAACATCAGTGTATAGTCCTTTGGTATGATCTGTTTCAGTTACCTGGTGGTAGAAGAGTGGGAGACCAGTAGTCTGATCTACACCGGCATATTTGAACAGGTATAAATTATAATAATCTTTATCCACACCGCGCAAATAGGTAATACCAGAAGAGGCTCCTCCACCTGATGCACTCCAGGCATCAGCCGTAGCTGTCCAACCGCCGTTTAGTGCCGCTGAACCTACAGTAGGTGCTGCTTTCAATACTGTAGTATAGTGGGTTCCATTTAGCGAAACTGCCCATAAAAGATCTTTTTTGTTTATGATATCCACGTTCAGTTCGATTTCGAACCCACTATTTTGAATTCTTGCCGAGTTTCTTTGTAAACTTGATTGTCCGAGCGAGAGTGCTATTGGTTGATCCCACACTGCATTTGTTGTGTTTTTGTTGAAAAAATCGAATGTTCCTGATATACGGTTCAACAAACTAAATTCGAGTCCTGCGTCAAAGGTTTTCGTGTTTTCCCAGGTTAAATATTCATTAACATACCCTCCTTTTGCCAAGGTAAAACTCGCTGGGATACCAGTACCATTGGTTGTTGAGGTATATGTAGCCCCATACGACCACGTCTGATAACCTGAATAGTTGCCGATACCACTTTGGTTACCAATAACACCATAGCTTGCACGTACTTTCAGGTTGTCTAACCAACTTTTGGTATTTTCCATGAAAGACTCAGCAGATGTTCTCCAACCTCCACCAATAGACCAGAACGTTCCCCAACGGTTTTCTTTTTGCTTGAACTTGGAAGAACCATCGCGGCGAAGTGAAGCAGAAGCATAATATTTACCATCAAAAATATAGTTAGCTCGCCCCAGATAACTTTCCATGGCGTTCGAGGTTTCACTGCCGCCAGGGGTTGCGAATGTCCCACCAGTATAACGACCTACGAAGTTTGAATAAGAAACGAATCCGGGAATCAATTCGTAAGCCGAATTGTAGTTGATGTTTTCCAATTTGTATTTATTGAATTCGTGGCCAACCAACGCATCAACATGATGTTTGTCGATGTCACGGCTGTAACTCAACAATTGCTGTGTATTAAGGACGGTTACGTTCTGGAAGGTTTTGCCAAAAGCTCCAGTTCCCTGTGCCTGTCCTGTTGTACTCTGCCAATAGCGTGTGCGGGTTTCATGATATTTTTCCAATCCAAGATTTGTGATGAGAATCAGATCCTTCATTAATTTTACTTCAGCATACGATCGGGTTATCACATCGCTCGATTTCTTGATGTCCTGATCGGTATCCAGCATGGTTAAGATGTTCGTTGAAGAAAGCGATGTTGATGTCAACCCTAACGGGGAATAAGTATCTCCTGCCAGCACATGAACTTTCTTCGACCCATCGGCATTGTAGATGTAATTACCATCTTTATCGTGGGCATACAATTGTATCAACTGGTTCTGCCCGTTAATAAAACGGAAAACATTGGCTACCGCAGAACCTGCATTACGTCCAAAACGGGTAGCTGGCGATTGGGTTTCTCTGTACGAATAAGCGATATTAGTACCCATCTTTAACCAGTCAAACAATTTTGCGTTAATGGAGGTACGCCCGTTGTAACGCGAAAACTCAGAGCCTCGGATATAGGAAGGATCCTCCAGATAACCTAACGAAAAGAAATAGTCAACCTTTTCGTTACCGCCGGTTGCCGAAATGTTATATTCTTGACGCAATTTATTTTCCAGCAAATATTTGTCGTAATTGTCGTTGTACAGTAGTTTGGCATTTGGATTTAATTTGCCATCGGTGTTAACCAGATAAGCATCTGACATGGTCGCACTTGCAGTTGAACCACTACCTGTTGTTGTGTAAACAGCACCCGGAACATTGTACGACATCCAGTTGCCCAGTGCGTTTCGTGTAAAAGAGGTGTTCGATCCTGTATAGTTAAACAGGTGGGCACTGGCAAATTGAGCAGCGGCTTCGTTTGTCATGTTTGGGTTCTGCACGTTCGTTGTATAATTTTTGGCCATCCCTGAACCGTTGACACCATAACGGACCGAATTGTAGATTGCCTGCCAGGCATATTCATAAACATCTTTGGGATCAGAAATTTTATCAAATTGATAAGGTCCTACCTGGTTAATGCCCCAACGACCTTCAAACGATACCTTTGTTTCGCCTTTTGCCCCCTTTTTCGTAGTAACCAAAACTACGCCATTGGCGCCACGCGAACCGTACAATGCTGTAGAGGCAGCATCCTTTAATATGGTAACACTTTCGATGTCTTTTGAGTTGATCGTCGATAAGGGGTTGTCGTTTTGCGCTGGAACGCCATCAATAACGACCAAGGCATTTGAAGTATTTTGATTGGCTGAACCAATTCCACGTAACCGAATTCCCATGTCCAGACCCGGCTGTCCATCAACTGCAGATACCTGAAGTCCGGCTATGGCACCTTCCAAAGCGCGTGTTACTGTTGAATTGGCCTGCGTTGTCATGAGCTTGGAATCGACTGTGCTGATAGAACCTGTCAAGTCTTTTTTCTTGGCGGTACCATAAGCAATGGCAACAACTTCTTCAATACCAACGGTCTCATCTTCCAGTTGCACATTTATGGTTGATTTTCCTGATGAGATGACTTCCTGACTTTTCATCCCAACAAAAGAGAATACAAGGGTTGCTTCGGCCGAAATATTTTTAATGGTATAGGACCCATCCATGTCAGTTATTGTTCCGTTAGTCGTTCCTTTTACTGCGACTGATGCTCCGGGAAGCGGAGCCCCGGTTGAATCGGTCACTTTCCCCGAAACCGATTTTTGTTGCTGCATGCCGAGTTCCCGATCAAACTCATTCATTTCTTTTTTCTTTAAGGCAATGTACCGGTCAATAATCTTATATTCCAGATTGGTACCCGAAAGAAGCCCATCTAAAACTTCCTGGATTTTTTGATTGTCGGCACTTATCGAAACATCTTTAATCGAGCTTATTTCATCGTTGTTGTAATAGAAATAAAACTCTGATTGATTTTCGATTTGTTTTAACACATCAACAAAAGTTCCGTTTTTTACATGGATGTTTAGTTTCGCATTTTGCGAATAGCTTGATGCAGTTACATTTAGAACCAGAGCCAGAATTAAAATACTTGTAAGTTTCATAATTCGCAATAGTTTTTTTAACAGCCAAACATGACTGTCCCATTCTCGATGTTTTTTCATAGATTTGTAGAGTTAAATGAAACAATATTTGTTTTGTTAATTAGCGGTGAGATGGGTCCAATCATTTCATCGCTTTTTTTATTATTGTATGCTCATTGTCTTTTTTTATGTTTCGAAATAATGGTTATTATACTTTTTTCATTGGTTCTAACCTGATAATTAAACCCGATTGGAGCCAACATTTCCATGGCCATAATGGTCTGGTCAATAGGCTTATTTCTTAATATGGTGCCTGTGAATTTGAAATTTTTCAGACTTTCTTTCTCAAACCTGATTTCGACATTATACCACCGTTCCATTTTTTTTGCAATCTCGCCCAGGCTCTCTGCACTAAATATCACCTTACCATCTTTCCAACTGGTATAAAAGTACGGATCTGTATTTTTAACCTGAAGGGCAGTTGTACCATCTGTTCTTGTTGCAATTTGCCCGGGGCACATTTCGCCTATTTTTTCGCCTTCCCGGTTATTAATCTGAACTTCGCCTTCAACCAGAACAACCGATTGGGTTTCCTCACCGGGGTATGCCGAAACATTAAAAGAGGTTCCAAGAACTTCTACCTCGAGTTGGTCCGTTTTTACTTTAAACGGAATGTTTTTATTTGGAGATACTTTAAAAAATGCTTCGCCCTCGATAAACACATTGCGTTCGTTTTGATTGAATTTATTGGGATATTTAAATTTTGTGCCCGAGTTTAGCCAAACTTCGGTGCCATCGAAAAGGAATAAATGGCTGGTTTGCCCGTACATAACTTCTACCTCGGCATATTGAATTTCCTGGTTGGTATCTGTGCTGAGGGTATGGAAGTATAGTCCGGAAAGAAATGCAACAACCAGTATTGCTGCATATTTCATGAAGTTTCGAATGTAAATATTTTGTTTTCTGGTACTTACTTGATTTTTAATTGTATTCCACGAACGATTCCGGTCAGCATTTTTTAATTGTTTTGCTTCAGGCAAACCCTGTGATATGACTTTCACCCGGGTAAACAACTGTTGATTTTGTTTGTCTTTCAGTTCTTTATCGAATACGGTTTTTTCGTTTGAGTCGAGTTCCCCGTGTAATTTGCCTGCTATTAAATCCCAAAAATCCATACACCTATTGCGCGTTAATACATTCGTAATATATTCTTAATACTTTAATGACGCAGAACGAATGAACACAGGGTGACAGGTTGTTCGTTTTTATTTTATTTTTTTTTCGGGAGGGGCTGTATTAAATGGGGTTAGCCAAAAAGAGGAGTAAAAAGCGGGCAGTGGTGCTGTTTTTACGGCTGGTTCCTGTTTAGTTTTTCTTTTTAACGAAGAGATGAAGGATAAGGAAATTATGGGGATCCAATTCCTCTTTCAGAAATTGGTACGCCCTTCCCATCTGTGTTTTTACGGTGTTTACTGAAATATTTAGCTGTTCAGCAATTTCTTTATAGGTGAGCGATTCGAAAGCGGCAAGTTCCAGAATTTTGCGTCGTTGCTCGGGAATTTTGTTGATGGCCGAGTATAATTCGGCATAGAAATCATAATTGTTGATCGTTATGTCATCAGGTAAATCGGGAAACTGATTGGATTCAGTCACAATTTCGTGTTTCGATTTCCTCGACTGACTCACCATTTGATTCCGGAGCATCATGTAGAGGTACGATTTTAATGATTTTTCGATGACAATATTCTGGCGGCAATTCCATAGTTTGATGAAACAATCGGAAACTAACTCTTCGGCCAGCGTATCGTTTTTAATGTATTTGCTCGACCATAACCACAATTGGTGATAATATTTTTCGTGCAGGATACGCAATGCCTCAACATCTCCATTTATAATATTTTCCCAAATTCGTTGATCATTCATGAGCACTGAAAAATGAATCCAGCCAAAAATAGAAAAAATGAACTCAATAGTCAATCTATCTGAAAAAAGAAACTTGTTATTTAATAGAAGTATAATTCATACCATTTTTGATATCCTGTAACACCTTATTTTTTAGACCAATTAGTCAGGTTTATCCCAAACAAATAAAAATATGTGAACCCTAAAATGCTTCGTTTTTAGTGGCAGAATGTAAATTCAAGAAGCTAAAAAAAGCAAAAGGCTGTTCCGATACAGGAACAGCCTCAGCTTAAAAATCCAACTATTGTCGGATCGAACGAACTAAAATGCCGGATATCCAGGGTTCTGTTTCATGTTTTTATCCGCATCGTAAGCCGTAAGCGGAACAGGGAACAGAATTTTGTAGGCAGGTGTTACGGTTGTTTTTTCGTAACGGGCTTCACAATATTTGTTGAAACGGATCAAATCGTTGCGGCGCGAATTTTCCCAATAGAATTCAAATCCGCGTTCATTCAGAATTTTCTCCAGGGTCAACTCGCCCGAACCATAAGTTGGAACTCCGCGTTTGGCACGGATGGTGTTGATGTCGGTCAGTGCCCCGGCTACATCGCCTTTGCGGAATTTAGCTTCGGCACGCATCAAATAAGCATCGGTCAGGCGGTAGTACTGGTAATCGTTTTCGCTCGAACCCGGATAAGTGGTTGCCGGATTTGGCGCATATTTTACTACGCGGATACCTTGTTCTTCCAGCGAATTGTTGTTACTGAAATCAGGGGTGAAAATCAGTGGACGGCCGCCGTCTTTGGTAACCAGCGCAACACCGGCTTTGTTGTATTGTTGTCCGGAGAGGAATCCGAGATTAAAACCGGTAGTGCTTTTCAACCGGTTATCGCTGAACCGGGGGTCGGTTTGATCCCAGGTAGCTAAAAAAGTTGGTGTGGTGCAGCAGCCATTCCAGAGGTTTGATGCCGAATAGGTTCCGAATGCCTGGTTGTAATCCAAGGTCATGTTAATCCAAGGAATTCCACCGATGCCGATAGCCGGATCGAAAATGATCGGAAGGATGGTTTCGGTTTGGTTGGAATAGGCCGCGTTATCAGCCAGGTAAAGTTTCCAGAAGTCGTCGGCCAGAATGTATTTTCCGGAGTTGATAATGGCATCACACAGCCCAATGGTTTCGTCCCATTTGGCTGTACCATCCGTGAATGCAGGTGCCGTTCCGGTATAAACCTGGTAGTTCAGGTAAATTTTGGCCAGGAGCATTTGTGCGGCAGCTTTCGTGATACGGCCGTAGGGGACACTCCCTTTCTCTTTCAATTGCGGGATGATTTCATTCAGTTCTGAAATCATTTTGGCAACCATATCAGCGCGGGTATAATAATGCGGATCGGTGGCATAATCGTATTCTGAAAATTCACGATAAGGCATTTGGCCAAAGCAGTCGTTCAACTGGTACATCGAAAGGGCGCGGATGAAACGCACTTCGGCTTTATAGTCGGTTACTTTTTCTGATGCAGGTAGTTTGTCCATGTAATACAAAGCCACATTACAACGGGCAAATCCAATCAGGTAGCTGTTCCATGTATTTTTGATGTAACTATTTGCCGCGGTGTAATCATGCGTAAAAATGGTACGGTAATCGGCGCTGTTCCAGTTCGCACCGCGGGTCGGAAAAACCACCTCGTCGGTACAGGTTTGCTGGCTCAGCCAACCGGCGCCCCGGCTTTGTAAGTCGCGAAGAAAAGCATACGCCGGGGTAACCAGCATATCTACATTGGTAGGATCTTCTACGATGACCGATCCGTTTTGCTCGTCCAAAACTTCTTCCTGAAGGTCGGAGCAGGCTGTAAATCCCAGAAACAGGATTGCCAGCGACAGGTAATATAATTTGTTCATGATAGTGACTCGTTAATGATTAAAACTCTACGTTGACACCAAAAGTGATTGTTCGTGCTTTTGGATAGGTTGTCCAGCCAATCCCCATTGCCGGAACGCCATTCGATACGCGGGTTGTATTGACTTCAGGGTCGTATCCGGAATAATCGGTAATTACAAACAGGTTGTTTCCTGAAGCGTAAGCACGCAATTTGCTGATGTATTTCTGATTTGGCAGTTTGAAGTTGTAGCCCAATGTGGCGTTCGACAGGCGCAGGTACGAGCCATCTTCGATAAACCGACTGGAATAGTTCAGCACATTACTGGTCGATTCGCCGGTTTGCAAAGCCGAAGGAGTGGTGTTCCACCCACTTCCGAACAAGCTCATCTGGTCGATGATGTTGGCTAAATTGTTGTATACGTCGTTGCCGTAAACGCCATTAAAATTCAGGGTCAGGTCGAACTTTTTCCACGCCAGGGTAGTGCTGAAGTTGTAAGTAAAATCGGGCAATGCGTTGCCAATTACGCCTTCAATCTCTTTGCCGTCGGCATCTTTGGCGAAAACGCTCTTGCCGCTTTCGTCAAACCCAACAAATGTTTTTCCCCAGAAAGTTCCCAAGGGTTCGTTGTTGATGATGTATTGCGATGGAGTTCCGGTGATTCCGGGACCGCTTGGGTAACCCGTTGCAATTTTGGAGACATCCATGTTTTTTACCTCATTGTTAATCTTTGAGAAGTTGAGGTTGGCCGACCAGTTCAGGTCTTTTTTGCTGATCAGGATTCCGGCTAACGAAACTTCAATCCCCTGATTGATGATGTTCAGGTCTTTGTTGGTCCAGAAAGTAGCTGTTGGCGATGGCATTTTAGTGGCGACAAGCATTTGCACATCGGTAGTATTTTTGTGGAAAAGATCAATAGCCCCACTCAAACGACCTTTCAGGAACCCAAAGTCGAGCCCCCAGTTGTACTGTGTTGTTTTTTCCCATTTCAGGTCGGGATCCGGGGTTCGGGTTAAAGTGTATCCGGGAGTCAATGTGTTTCCTCCATTTAGTACTGCGCCTGTTACTGAGCCCAGCGTAGCCTGCGATATTTTGGAGGTGATTTCCTGATTTCCGGTAATACCCCAGCCTAAGCGCATTTTGAGGTTACTGAATACATCCATGCTTTTGATAAATTCTTCTTCGGACATACGCCATGCCAGCGCCGTTGAAGGGAAATAACCGTATTTATTGTTTTTCCCAAACTTGGTGGAACCGTCGGCGCGGAAGTTGGCGGTAAGCAGGTATTTTTCTTTCAGGTTATAGTTTACACGGCCAAAGAACGACTGCAATTCGTTTACTGTGATGTCGGAACCTACTACGGCAGCAGTTGATTTTCCCAATGCCAGATCGTTCAGGTTGTCAATTTCTCCGGAAGCAAAACCAGTTACCGACATGTTGTACGTGTAAATACGAAATTTTTGGTACGACTGGCCAGCCAGGAGATTGAATTTGTGGTCAGCATTCAGGTTGAAATCGTAAGTCAGGTAGTTCTCAATCAGGCTGCTGCCAAGTTCCACGTTGTTGATGGTGGCGGTACCTTTGTCGGTCATGTACGAAAGTTGGGCATCCTGGGCCACTTTGCGTGTGGCGCGGGTCTGGTCAGTCGAAACGTTAAGTTTATAATTCAAACCTTTATACAGATTTAGACCTGCCGAAATGTTGGCAAGTACGCGGTTAGTTTGGGTATTATCGTCAGTCAGGTCGATCATGGCAACCGGGTTGCGCACCTGATCGGATAACTGGAAATAGGTTCCGTTGTCGTTGAAAACCGGGTAAGTCGGGTTCAGTTTCAGCGCAGAAAGTAATAAGTCACCTTCAACACCACCGGTTTCGCCGAGTGGGGCACGCTGGTCGTTGGTGCGGGCCGCTGTTAATCCAACTTCCAAAGTTAGCCGGTCATTTAGGGCTTTGGTCATCATATTCAGGCGTCCGGAGTATTTCTCCATGCCGGTTTTTTTGATGATCCCTTCCTGATCGAGGTAGCTTAACGATGCGCGGTAAGACGAATTTTTGCTACCGCCACTGAGCGACAAACTATGACTGGTTGTTGTTGCCGTGCGGAAGATTTCGTCCTGCCAGTCGGTGCTGTAACCATTGTCAGATAAGGGTAATCCGAGCGATGAGCGTGCTGCGTTATATTCGGCAGCGGTTAGTACATCGTATTTGGAAGGCAGGTTCGAAAAACCGGTATAACCCGAGTAGGAAACCGAAGCTTTGCCTTCCTTGCCTTTTTTGGTGGTCACAATAACTACCCCGTTTGCCCCGCGCGATCCGTAAATGGCTGTCGCCGAAGCATCTTTCAGGATGTCCATCGATTCAATGTCGTCAGGATTAATGAAATTCAGCGGGTTTTTGGCAGCCGCAGATCCAACGCCTGTGGTTGAAGCTCCACCAGGCTGTACATCGGTAATATCGAGTGGAATTCCATCGACCACGTACAGGGGCTCCTGGCCTGATCGGATGGAATTGGCTCCGCGCACCCGTACCGAAACACCAGCACCTGGTTCGCCGCCATTCGTTACAATATTAACTCCGGCAACACGACCCTGAATGAGGTCGGTAGGAGAGGTGCTTACTCCCACGTTAAAATCTTCGGTACTCAACGTAGTTACCGAACCGGTTACATCTTTCTTTTTAACCACACCATATCCAATGGCTACAACTTCATCAATACCAATGGTTTCTTCCTCAAGCTTAACATCAATCGTGGTTTGAGCTCCAATGGATACTTCCTGGGCTTTCATCCCGATAAATGAAAATTGCAGGACCGCATTTTCGGGGAGGCTGGTAAAATTAAATTTTCCGTTCCCATCGGTAATCGTTCCGGTAGTTGTGCCTTTAATCATTACCGTTACGCCGGGCAGTGGTTCACCTGACGGATCGGTTACTCTTCCTGAAACCGGTTTTTGTTGCTGCAGGTTGTTTTCCAACGGTGTCCGGCTTTGATCGTTTTTTGGCTTTAAAACGATAAAATTATTTTCGAGCACTTTGTAATCAATATTCTCGCTTTCAAAAAGTTGCTTTAGCACTTCCTGAATGGTTCCATTGTTTACGTCAATTTCGACTTTGGTGTCCACGTTCAGTTTTTTTTCTTCGTAGAAAAACCGGAATTCACTGCTATTCTCAATTCTCTTCAGTGCTTCCCTGATCGTGATTTGTTTTTCGTTCATACTTACCCGCCAGGTTTGCGAATAAACGGATGCTGCACTTTGCAACACTCCCAAAACCATTAAAAACAGAGCTAATCTCATAATCAATAACCCTTTCCTGACTTTCCGGTACCAGCCCGGATAGTCTTCAGTTCGTTTTTTTTTCATAACTTTGAAAACATTTTGGTAGTTAAACATGGTGCCAACCGACTGCAAATCAACAGGCACAAAAATTAATTATCGGGCTAACCGGGAAATGCTGCAAACATTTTCCGGTTTTTTAATTCTTCGAAAACAGGGTGATCGTATTTCCTTTTCGTTGGTAATCAATTGAAGAGGCAAACGTCAGCGCTTCAAGCAATGTATTCAGATCCTCATCTTTTATCGATCCGGAGTACACATGATTTTTCACATCCTGATCGCCAAAATTGATGGTAATGTTAAAACGGCGCTCCAGTTTTTTTGCCAGTTCGCCAATGGTTTCCCCGTTGACGGTCAGGATTCCCTGTGTCCAATCGGTAAAGCGCTTATCCTGAATTTTTATTTTCTGCGATTCCTGGGTGATCCGGTTAAATACATAGGCTTCTGCCGGGCTCAACTGAATTCCATCACCTTTTTGATCGGTGATTTTTACTTTCCCGCTCTGAAGGTATGTGGTCGTCAGCGAGTCGTTCGGGTAGCTGCTAACATTAAAACTCGTGCCTAAAACTTCAATTTTAACCGATGGGGTTTCAACCACAAATGGGCGTGATTCGTCGTGCCTAACCTGAAAGTATCCTTCGCCTTCGAGATTAATCTGTCGTTTTCCTGAACTCATGGCAGCCGTATATTTGAGGTGCGAGTCGCTGTTAAGCTGAACGGTTGAGCCATCGGGAAGGATTACAGTTGAACGTTCGCCTTTCGGGACAAAAATTTCGGTATAAACCGGCTTTGAGTTGGACCTGTTGTTGGAAATAAAATAGCCAATTGTTCCTGAAATACCTATCAGCAGAGCGATTCCGGCCGCAAAACGAAACAGGTTTATCCTGCGTGTTTTTTCCTTTTTGCCGGGGTTCATTTGCCTGATCAGGTTCCAGATTCTTTCTATTTCCTTTTGTTTGTCTTGCTGGTCAATCTCGTTTTCCAAACCAGAAATAATCCAGATGTTTTTCAGGCGGGCCAGTTCTTTTTTACGGGCTTCCGATTCCAACATCCATTGCTGAACGGCTTTTGTTTCGTCAGAATTTGCTTGCCCGGTAACATATTTAAATAAAATTTCGTCAGTCATACTTTCGTTTTTATATCCTTATAACGAACAATGCCGAAAGTACCCTGAGTCAATCTTGATATTTTTCAAAAAAAAACGAAGAAAATAGTTGAAGGTGTTGAAAAACGAAAGGGGTGGTTATGAAAAGTAGTTGTTTTTTGAACAGGAAGGAGTTTTACCGACTCCTTTTATTTCTGTTGAATTTGAATATCAGTAACAGGTTTAGCGAACCTGGAAATTTTTGTTCAAGTGCCAGCTTAATGGTTTTCAGTGCTTTGGTTAAATGGCTCTCCACTGTTTTTTCCGAAAGTTCGAGCGAAACGCTTATTTCTTTGTTTTTCAGTCCATTGGTGCGGCTCATGATAAAAACCTTACGGCATTGTTCAGGCAATCCGCTTACTGCACGGTTAATTTCAGCCTGAAGTTCCAGTGCAAACAAATCGTCGAGAATGGGGTCGGAGAGGGCATCAAAATTTTCGGTAAGCCGGAGGTATTCGTCTTGTTTGTCGGTACGGAACTGCAACATCAACCGTTCGCGGCGGATCAGGTCGATGCAGCGGTTTCGGGTGAGGGTGAATAAGTAGGCGTTCAGGTTGGTTTGTTCGGCTAATTTCTGGCGGTTGTCCCAGAGTTTGAGAAATACGTCCTGAAGAACTTCTTTGGTATTTTCGGCATGGTCGAGATATCCATTGGCAAAATTATACAGGCGCAGGTACCAGTGGTCCATGATTAGGCGAAACGCCTTTTCACTGCCTTCAGTTAATCCCAACAAATGTTCCTGCCCGTTATTCTCCTTCATGGCCTGTAAGTTGCTGGCTCCAAATATAAAGGGTTTTTTTAGAATCAATTGGTGTCGTGTTGTTTAAGATTGCGGAGATCAGGAAATATTAATACCCAAACTAGCACAATTAAAGGATGATCGTTAGGACGGAATGAGGAAGGCTGGTTACAGCAACTGCTTTAAATTAACAAGCGGCCGACCTGATTGCCAACCGCCTGTTTGCTGTTTGAAGTGTAACTAACTACGAAAGGTCTAAATGATATAGACTTTTAGTTTTCAATCACTTTATTTGTAGTGACTTGATCGTTAATTTATTGCCCGTTTTTTATTTGGGCGGTTGCTCATTTCAAAAATCAGTTCTCCCCCGTTAACCAGGTCGGAATGCGAAATGAAACTTGTATTCACCGGTTTCCCGTTCAGGCTTACCGATTTGATATAAATGTTTTTATCTGAAAGATTGTTGGCTTTTATTGTCAGCGATTTTCCTCCGGAAAGCTGAATTTTTCCTTCCTGAATTGAGGGAGAGCCAATCGAATATTGTCCTGAACCCGGGCAAACGGGATAGAAACCTAAAGAGGAAAAAACGTACCAGGCCGACATTTGTCCGCAGTCGTCGTTACCGCACAAGCCATCGGGTTTATTCAGATACATGGTATTCACAATCTGATGAATCCGTTCCTGCGTTTTCCATGGTTTGCCAGCCCAATTATACATATAGGCCACGTGGTGGCTGGGTTCGTTACCGTGCACATAACAACCGATCAGCCCTTCGCGGGTAATATCTTCGGTCTCGGCAAAATATTTGTCGGGCATGTACATGGTAAACAGCGAGTCGATGTGTTCGCAGAAACGATTGTTTCCACCCATTTTCTGAATGAGCGCAGGGATGTCCTGCGGAACGTAAAGTGAATAGTTCAAGGCATTTCCTTCTATGAATCCTTCGTTGGCGGTGTGCATTGGGTCGAACGGGGTTTTCCAGTTTCCTTTGGCGTCTTTGGCTCCAACAAAGCCTGTTTTTTCATTGAAAAGCACTTTCCAGTTGTTGGCGCGTTTTTCGAATTGGCTGGCAACCGTCGTTTCTCCAAGCGATTGCGCCATCTTTGCAATTGTCCAGTCGTCGTAAGCATATTCCAGAGTCATCGACGAGCCGACCGCATTTTTCTCATACGGAACATACCCTAAATCCATGTAGTCGCCCAGGTTTCCGTAGCCCCGGTATGTGGCCGAAGCTACACAGGCGGCGAGGGCGCGTTTGCCGTCAAATCCACGAATCCCGTTTATCCAGGCATCAGCAATTACCGGTACGGCGTGGTAGCCAATCATACACCAGTTTTCGTTTCCGAAGTGGCTCCATACGGGTAGCACATGGTGTACACTTTGATCATAATGAGCAAGCATGGAGTTGACCATATCCGAAGTCCTTTCGGGTTGAATCAGGGTAAAAAGCGGATGCAATGCGCGGTAAGTATCCCATAACGAGAAAACCGAATAATTCACAAAACCTTTGGCCTGATGAATGTTATGATCGAGTCCGCGGTACTGGCCATCCACATCCATGTATTGAATGGGGTTGATAAATGTGTGATACAAGGAAGTATAAAAAGTTGTTTTCTTTTCAGGAGAAGCATTGATGGTGATACGGCTCAGTTCATTTTGCCAATTGCTTTTGGCTTCGGAGCGAACCTTTTCAAAGTCAAAATGCGGAACTTCAGCCTGTAGGTTTTTCAGGGCACCCTCGGTGCTGACGGCAGAAAGGGCAAACTTGATTTTAACTTTTTCGCCTTCGGCAGTTTCAAAATCAAAATGTGCCCGTAGTTTTTTACCAGCCATTTCCGGAAAATTATGTTCCTGATCGAACTTGCGCCAGAATCCTTTATAAACCAGGTTCTCGTCGTTCTTCCCCCCGTAGTTTTTAATGGGTTTCGAAAAAACCATGGCAAAATAAAGATAACTGGTTCGTGCCCAGCCGCTGGTGATGCGGTATCCGGTAACCAGCGTGTCGTTTTCAACCCGCAAATACGACCATAAAACTTTGCCGTCGTAATTATAAATGCCGTGATTCAGGTCGAGGATGATGTGTGATTGGTCGCTTTTCGGAAATGTATATTGATGCACGCCAACATGGGGCGTCGCAGTTAATTCAGCCTTTACTTTATAATCGTCGAGCATAACGCTGTAGTAGCCCGGCTCAGCTTTTTCGGTCTCGTGGCCAAAACGCGAACGGTAACCACTTTCAGGCTTGTCGGCAGTTCCGGGATTCAGTTGAAGCGTACCTACCGTTGGCATGATCAGAAAATCGGAAAGGTCGGAATGCCCGGTTCCACTCAGGTGTGTGTGTGTAAACCCGACAATGGTTTTATCGTTGTGTTGGTAACCGGCGCAGTAACGGTAAACTGTTCCGGTGTATTTGCCGTTTACCGCGTACGGAATCGTATCGGTATCCGGACTTAGTTGCACCATCCCAAACGGAACACACGCTCCCGGAAATACATGCCCCATTTCTTTTGTCCCAATCAGCGGATCGACATAGCGGGTCAGGTCTTCGGTTGGAAGCTGGGCGGTTACCATTAACGCGCCCATGTAAAAACAAATCAGGAAAATTAATTTTTTGTAGTTAATAAGCTTCATAATAAGTGTTTATATTGTATGTATTAGTTGTTCCTAATTAAGCCTGATGGTATAACGGCGATGGACCTTTGGAAATTGAAAACAAAAAGATCAGCGGTTGATGCCCGTCGGCTGATTAAAAATCAGGATCAACCGGGCTTAACTTTTCCGCCGGCTAAAGGTAAACAACAATCCATCCGGATATCCAATTTGCAAACCGTTTTTAAAATATAGTTAACTCCATTTTCTGATTCAGCAAAGAATTTCTGGTCCGCTGGATAATAATTCCCGTTTTCGTCTTTGGCACGAAAAGATATGCCTGCAACCAAAGCATTCAGAATCAGGTTATATGGTTTATTCAGCTTTTGGGCTGCCCGAATGGGTGCAACAAGTCTGTCTTCAGGGCCTAATTTGCGATACAAATCGCAGCCAACCCTAAAAATGGTATCGCCCAAGGCTTTGTTTCTGAAGCGGCTGAGTAAATCATCGATATGTTCTTCCAGTTGCAGTCGGGTAAATTCTTCAGGATAAAGCCCGAGTAAGATATCAGCCGATTGCTGCATGGTTCGCCTTGTTTCTTCCAGAATATCAGGGTGATCCAATAGCTGGTGCATGTATCTGTCTTCCGGAAAGTTCGAATAACCCAGGTATGCAGCCGTAGCATGACCGAGATTGTGAATAAAAAGTTTCCGATCGACCCAGGCTTTGATGTTTTGTTTGGGAGCCAGAAATGAGCTGTCAGGAATGGGGTTTTTAAACCCATTCCGGGCTACAATTAAGGTATTGTATGGTTCTGCAAAAACTTGTAAAGGGTCTTCTTTTACATCTTTCTCGGTCATAATCGGAACCATCTTCCCAATGCTCGTTTCTACCAAACCCACGAATTGACTGACCGGATAACCGGGAGGTAGCAGGTTCGCCAATTCGGCTGCAAAATACTGATCGGCATTTCTCATGTTTTCGGCAATGATAAGGTCGAGTGGCCATTCTCCGTGTTTTTGTTTCCGAAGAAGGAGCGATTGTGCAATAAGCGGAAGCGCGGCGGGCAAGCCTTGCTGCCCAACTGAAATTCCGGCAATGGAGGCATCGGCAAGCGCAGCAATCACCTGTTCCGAATCGTGGAGATGGATCCCGCGAACATTACTTATCCAGATAATTTCATCGGCCTCGGGCCCTTTTATGATTATTTTGTATTGCCTGCTTTCGTTAAGCCTATCAATCAACTGGCGATTGATATCTACAAAAATCACCTCATATCCGGAGCGGCTAAAGACCTGGCCGATAAAAGAGCGGCCAATTTTTCCGGCTCCAAAAAGAACCATTTTTTTCCGGGTCATAAAACGTGTTCTTTTCCGATTTGTGTTAAATATCCGAGGTAATAGGATTCCATTTGCTGCGCTTTTTGTCCGGGTGATTCCTCGTAAAAAGTGCCTCCGTTATAGAAACAGGTAAAACCTCCGGAGGCAATGCCAAGAGCAACCGCTTGTACCAGATCGACCTGTTGTTCGGGTTTTTTAATGAGTTGCATGGCTATTGAAGCCATAACCCCACCGGCAAAATTATCGCCACATCCGGTTGTATCACCCACTTTATCAGGGTTTTGCCTGATTTGTAATTTTACTTTTTCAGAAACAGGAAGCGTACTGCCCGGGATCTTTCCGAACAACACGTTATCGGCAAAAAAGTGCAAAGGATTAGAGCCATGCGTAACAATCACAGCGCCCACTCCGGTTGATTTAAAGAAATTCATAGCTGCTTCAACCGAAGAGGTACCGCTAAGCCTGAGCGATTCTTCCATATCTGCAATGAGCAAGTCGATATATTGGTAAGTTTCCATTGAGTTACCGAGTGGCCAGGACTTTAACGGGTTTTGTTTTTCATTCAGGAAATCGTACACCGTGTTAACCACTGTTATTGCTTTTTGCGCTTTCGCTTTTCTCAGCAAATCAGTTAATCCGGAATGAATATTCGGAACCAGTGCAGTACCCCCAAAAGCCACCAGATCGCTTTCGAAAAAGGAATTATCCAAATCGGAAGGCATAAAATCCCAGGCGGCTCCTACATTGTTTATAAATATGCGTTCGCCGTTACCGTGGTCAAAATCAGGATCGCATAAAACATCGGTAAACGGAGTGTATTGGGCTCCGGTTTTGTATTTCCCGATTTTTAAAGGAGTTTTTGTCAACTGATTACGGATAAAAGCGCCACCATCGTCGGAGCCCATGCAGCCATAAAAACTGACATCGGCATTTAGTCCGTGCAAGAGCTGGGCAGCATGGATTAGCGATACGATTGAAGGTCCGCCGATATTGACAGCTACAGGTTGCTTTTTATTTGTTAATGTATCGCGAACCTGCATGTAACTGTCACCCGAAAACTGTTCAAACTCCTCTTTAAATACCAGTTTCCCCGGAGCCAGACCTCCATCGCCTGCATTTTTCGATAGATAGCGGGAGAAAACAGCATCATTAAAATTCAGTGGTTTATAGAGGTAGTCAACCAATGCGCAACCGGTTCCGGAGATTCTGAATGATTTCTGTGTTACCATCGGTTAAATAAATTTGCTGTAATCAGACACCAGTAAGTGTAAAGGTTGCTCATCTTCTTCAATAACAGGGAAACGGCCAATGGTTTCGTAAAAACAATTATCGGAGTTATCGTCGTTCACCATACTGACTTCGCCCACGAGTACTTTGCCTTTTCCGGCTTCACCGTAAAACCGGTGATACATACCTTGCTCCAGGCAAATACTTTCTCCGGGCGACAATATCACTTTCCCTCCTGCCGAAACACTGCGCGAAATTCCATCTGTTTTAAAACGAACCGAAGTGGTATCCAACTGATTTTCGGGAGTAGAGTTATACAATTCGATAACCAGGTTGCCACCACCACGGTTGATAATATCTTCCATTTTGTTCCAATGGAAATGCAAAGGCGTTTCCTGATTCTCTTCCACAATCATGATCTTTTCGGCATATGGTTTTTTATCTACATTGAATTTTCCGTTCCTGATCGTAAATAAAAACAACCCCCTGGAATTGAAATCGCCCGAACCAAAATCGGTAATGTCCCAACCCAGCATGTTTTCAACGATTTCTTGCCCATCATCCTTATTTTTTTTCCAGTCGGACACGCTCCAATAGGCCCATGGAGGTAACATAAATTGTTTTTCGGCCATAAATGCCTTGGCATCTTTCAGTATCTGGTTGATTTCGCTGCGTTTCATAAGCAAAAGTTTAAGTTGGATTATTGTAAGTTGGTTATGTATTTCGTCATTGCATCAATCTCTTTCCTGCCGTTCAGTAGTTCAACGGTGAGGTCGAATTTCCTGATTTCACCCGGTTCAAGGTGTTCGAGAATCTCACTGTTTCGGGGATCTGTGCGGCCGCCCACATAGCAGTTACAGGGCTCCATGCCCATCACATAATCGCCTTCGCCCATTTGTTTCCACTGGGTAAAGTTGAAAAGCTGGTTTTTATTGAACCGGATGGCCACTCCAATTTCCAGCTTTTTATTGATTAAAGCTACGCAGGTAGCGCCGTTTTTATCGGCCTTCAGGTTGTGGTAAAAAACCTGTTCCTGATAATCCGGAGTGGGAGGCTGACATTGATGGTTGTAAGTTTTACCTTTTTCAGCCTCCGGATCTCTGGGTGTCAGTTTTTCGGTAGGGGTGACCAAAACAGCATCTTCGTCGAGCAACGGGTAGCCCATATTGAAATGAAACAAAAGCAGGAGCGCTTCGCGTTTGAACCCGCAATTCTCTACCGTATTTTCAATGGTTATTCTGTTTTCGCCGTATCTACAGGTGATTTTTCGCCCCAAAATCAGGTTTTCGCCAAAAAGCCGGGCTTCGCGCATTTTGCCGCTGATTGTCAAAACCGGAGCAGCATCAACCCATTCGGTTTGGGCACAAACTTCTTCGGCCGGAGTATTCGAAATCCGGCCATGCAGACTAAATATTTCGCCATTTTCTTCGCAGGGAGAGCCCACATTGCGTAACCCACAGGTGGTTAAAAAGCCAGTAAAAAAACTGCGCAAAAAACCGATGCCGTTTGCTTCGTAATATTCCGGAGCTACTATTCCGGCTTTACTGATATAGCTGCAATTGGTTCCTTTAAACGACAATCCGGCAATATCGAGGCACCGGTCGGCAAGTACAGTAAATTCCAGTCCTGAACCTGTTCTGACATCAAAGGCTTTTACTCCTTTGGCTTTTCCTCCGGCAAGCGTGTATTCTTTTATTCCGAATAGCTGGCTGAAATCACCAACGTATTTGAGCATCTGTCGTTTGTTGAAATTTGTTGTTGTCATTTGCTGCATTTTGTTTTAACCATATATAGAGACACAGATCACATGGTTTTTCCCTTATTCCAATTGTCCAGGTGTTTTCGTCATTTAATACCGATTGTAACGATTTCGTGAGGTTTAAGGGTGACAGTAACCGATTTTCCCTGAACTGTTGGTGCTGTGGCATCCTGAAGAGGCAACTCGATGAGGTTAAGCCTCCGGGCTGATTTTGCTGTAACGGGTAAATTAACGGTAGTTGTTGTTGCTTTTCCTTCCACTTCCACCAGCCTTATAATGAGTTCTTCACCCTCTTCGGCCTGCTTCATGCCCGACAGGACTACATTGGCCGGAAAAACAGAGAAGAAAGATTCTTCTTCCGGACGTGACGCGTGCGTTTTGACGAGCGCCAGCGATGGTGGTTCCGCAGCATAAACGGGTACATTAAAGTTGTCGCCCTCAGCCCAGACTCCGTTTTTCCAATCTCCGGAATGTGGAAAAAGCGAATAACTGATGTTGAATTTACCCAGGTTCGGATAAATATCAGGATCACCGGCGGCCCGCATCAGAGTGAGTCTCAGGTCTCCATTGAAATAGGAATGGCCGTACTTGGTTTTGTTGAGTAGCGCAATGCCCACTTTCCCGTCGGTTACATCAACCCATTTTTGTGCCGGAACTTCCTGTCCGTGGTTCATTTCAGGGCTAACACCGTAGGTGTTCGATTGCGATTTTTGCCAGACTGGGGCATCTTTGCCATTAATTTTACCATCAACAGGGCGTTCAACCACATCAAACGGAACCTGCGAATAAAATTTTGAATTTTCCATTGAAATAGGGAAGATTGCCCTCAACATGGGCGAGTCGGTGCTGTCGCTTCCGGTTTCCAACCAACGAACTTCCATGTCGTAATCGATACGCGGATAGGAGCGGTAGAGGTAAGTCCGCTCTATAAACCGCGATTTTCCCCATGTTTTTACCGTTTCAATACACGCCCTTACCGGGCCGTTTTCGATAACTTTTACACTAACCACACGGGTTACTTTCTCGAGCCCGACTATTTTATTGATGGTCCACGATTTCATTCCACCTTTTTTGTCTTCCATCGACATTTCCAGCGTATTCAACTGCCCGCCTTCGCGTACAAATTCTTTCTTGGTACGTTTATCGAAAAGGCTTACGATCCCACCGGTTTTCATATCAAATTTCACTGAGAAGAAATCGGTCTCGAAGGTATTGTTGGCAACCGGAATAGCTTCGCGGTATGCTCCTTTTTGGGTAACGTCAACATAAAAAGTTTTGTATCCGCCGGCTGGCATGTCGTCAACTATAAACTGAACTTTTGAAGTGAATCCAGGAGGTGTCGGCTTAGAAAATACAATTTGAGCCGGATAAGTTTTTCCTGATGCGTCGCGAACCAATACCGACGCAACTTTCCCGTTCGACAATGCCTGTTTTTTTGCATAATCGGGCGATAAGAAATTTTCATTCTCGTTCTTTGCCTTTACAGCATCAGCATTCTCTTTATCAACCGCAGTAAAGTTTTTTCCGTAATAATTGGCGCCCCACGAGGCTACTTTTACTGAAATGGGTTCTTCGTGCGAATAAACAGTGGCCTCAACAATGGCTTTTCTGCTGGTGGGCTGAAGGTTATAAGCAACAACTGGTTGGCCAATACCTGTCTGGAATTTAACCTCGTCGGCCATTTTCCGGAAGGCGTTGTTTCGAAGTTCTGTGGATTTTCGAAGTAATTCGCTGTAACGGGCCACGGCTTCTTTGTTGGCTTCGTTAATGGCCGATCCGGGAAGTATGTCGTGAAACTCGTTGAATGCCAGTGTTGTCCATAACTCGTGAAGTTCGGATGCCGGATATTTATCGCCATTCAGCCAGCGCAGGGTATTGAAGAATTCGCTGCTGTAAAGTGAGTTTTCGCTGTTTCGGTTGCCCTCTTTAATATCAGCTACATTGGTGTAGCAACCTTCAAATATAAACTGCATCTCGTTGCGATGGGTTGGGCGCCCGTTCATTTCTTTGGACGCTTTGCTAAAGAAATCGGCTGCCGTTGTAAATTTCACAGAAGGGTAGCCCGGTGTTTTATCGAGCTGATGCACCATGTTGATATTTGCCCGTGTTGGGCCGCCGCCGTGGTCGCCCACTCCGGTAATCTGAAGAATCCGTCGTTTATCGGGCGAAAATTTATTCACTTCGTTTTTTAGTTCCGGAGTGATGTCGCCGTTGTAGGTGTCGTTGGCGTAGCACAAAACCCTGGAAGAGTCGGGGGCAACCCACCAGAATGTACCGAGATAAGGTTTGGTGCGGTGAAAATAGAAATAATCGCATCCTGCCAGTTGGAGTACCTGTGGCATTTGCGACACATGCCCAAAATTATCGGGAAGCCAGCCGATGTGAGCCATTTTACCAAAGCGGCTCTGAAAATAGCGTTGCCCCAAAAGGAAAGTACGGCTTATGGCTTCTCCGGACGACATGTTCATGTCACCTTCGGTCCACATGCCACCGGCAAGTTCCAGCCGGCCTTCTTTCACGTATTTTTTCACTTGCTCAAACAGGGGAGGATCGACCATTTCAACAAAGTTGTAAACGGCGGCCTGGCTTTGCAGCATGGTATAATCCGGAAATTCTTTCATAAATGCTACCGCCTGACGGAGGTTGTCGTTGCACATCTGCATCGTTTCCGAGTAAGTCCAGAGCCAGTTCATGTCCATGTGTGCATGACCGATAACCTGAATGGTGTCTTTCTTCGGTTTGGTGTCGGTTACTTTAGACGAAACTTTGTCTTTTTCACCCGGGAATGAGAATAAGGGTAAACAAACAGTACATAAAAAAATGGTCGTTAAGGCCTTGGTTAGTCGTGATTTCATAGTTAGTTTTTTAAAAGATTATTCTTTGGAACTAAAACTAAAACTCAACATTATTCTTGTAAATCGAAACTGTACACTCAACTAATATACCGGTGTTCTGGTTAAAATATGTAATTTATGTCGTGCGGTATGCTATGCAATTAAGGTGCAACTCCCCATTGTTTATTGGGCTTATCGCCCATAACCAACGACAGCTTGCTTCCCTGAACGATATCCGAATGGTTGATAAATGACCTGTTCAGCTCGTTTCCGTTTAGCGTAGCCGACTGTATATATTTGTTTTTCTTCGAGCAGTTTTTTGCAATTACGGTGAATGTTTTTCCGTTGGGCAATTCTATTTCAATTCGGTTAAAGAATGGGCTGCCAATAGCATATTCGCCACTTCCGGGAGTAACCGGATAGAAACCCATGGCCGAAAATACATACCATGAGCAAAGTCCGCCACCGTCTTCATCGCCGGGAATTCCCAGCGGCCGATCATCGAACCACATATCCATGACTTCGCGGATCCGGCGTTGAGTTCGCCAGGGTTGGCCAGCGTAGTTATACAAATATGGAATGTGAAACGAGGGTTCGTTGCCTGCCACAAACATTCCGTTAAGGCCAGTGGCATCCGGAAACTTGCCCATAAACTGCCATTTCGAAATATGGGTTGGTTCGTTGAAAAGGGCATCGACCCGTTTAACAAATCCATCATTCCCGCCCAACAATCCGATCAGGTCAGGAATGTCGTGCGGAACGCTGAAATTCCATGTCCAGGCATTGTTTTCAGCGTAAAAAGAGCGGCTGCCTATACCTCCTGACAATTGCGGATCGAAGGGTTCAATCCATTCGCCATTCGCCATTTTGGGAGCCATAAAACCGGTTGCCGGATTAAACACATTCCGGTAATTTTTTGACCGGTTGCTGAAATACTCAGAATCATCCATTTTTCCTAAAGCTTTTGCCAGTTGACCCAGGCACCAGTCGTCGTAGCTGTGTTCAAGGGTAAGGGCAACGGCCTGGCGCTTTTCGAAACCATCGACCATGGGCAATGTTTCGGTACTGTCTTCAGGAAGAGCCGGATACCAGCCATTTTTTAGGTAAAAACTATCCAGCGAACACATCGGCCCGGTCCTCCAGGGTAACATGGTTCCCTGCATGGCATTCTTTTTCAGGCCTTCGTAGGCTTTTTCTACCGAAAAATTTGTTTCACCTTTTTGGTAAGTATCCCAAACCAAGGCCGCTGAGTGAAACCCGATCATGGCCGGAAAATCGCCATAAAACTGCGGAAATGTAGGCATCCAGCCACTTTGCTCATACATGCGAATGTACGATTCAACCATATCGGCCTGTTGCGATGGATTAAGTATAGACATGAGCGGGTGAAGACAGCGATAGGTGTCCCAGAGCCAGTCGTCAACAAAAAACGGACGCCCGCCATCCTGGTGTATTTGATCGTCGTAGCCACTAAAATAACGGCCATCTTCCGAAATGTTGACCATTCGTTCCATAGAACGGTAAAGCGAAGTGTAAAAAATCCGTTTCTGTCGTTCGGTTCCGCCTTCTACCTTAATTTTCCCGAGATTGTTTGCCCAAATCTGGTGACTTTCTTCTTTAATCGATTCAAAACTTTTGTTGTTCGTTTCTTTCCGGAGATTGATGGCTGCCTGCCGCTCATCGATATACGAGATACCCATACGGACTTCAACCGCTTTTTCGGGAGAAGGGAACGTTACATACAAACCGACTGCATTTCCTGCAATTTCAGTTTCAGGCTTTATTTTTCCTGATTCGAATGAGCCTTTAGATAAGAACGGCTGGCTAAATTCAGCATAAAAGTATTGTTTGGTTTTCTCGAATTCTTCCCAGCCCTGAATACTGTTATTCGTTGTTATTTTGAAGGAGGCCTTGCGCCCTGAGCGAAAAATGATGTTGCACGAATCGTTGCCGTTGAAATTAAAACGGTAGATTACAGCTCGCTCAGTGGTTGTCCAGTCGGCATCAATATTCGAATCTTCAAGGTAAACTTTGTGATACCAGGGATGTACCTCTTCCTGATCGTGGTCGTACGATGCGGCATATTGATCCCTGTTTGTTACAGGTTTCCCAATGGTTGGCATCAGTTCGGTTACATGCCCCATGCGGTAGGCTGGCATATTTAGTGCAAATCCGTAAATTTTATCGCTCAGGTAGCGGTCAGTCAATCCCGGTTTGGTCACCGGAAATACCCGAATCATGCTGTGGGGGCGGTGTACCGTCGGATTTTTTGTTGTAAGCAAAGGGGCAACACCTCCAATATTCGGATCGACATACAGCGAAACATCTTTGTTTTTGCAGGCATTGAATAAAATCAGCAAAAAGAAAAGCAAGTTAGTTCCAATTTTCATACGGTCAGGTTTAGTTGGTTTAGGTTTCGTATTTTGTTTTGACCTTTGAATAGCTGAATTCAGGGAGAGCCTGCAGAAGTTCAGTTAACCTGAAATTGAACCTCTACGAATTTGACTTCGAATGGCCTGAATGCTATGTTTTGAATCGGATTACCTATTTCATCGCCGGTTGCATTCACTTCAATCAGTCGCTTTATAGTTCTTCCGGAAATCTTCGATTCCAGAGTGAGTGTGGCCGGTTTACCTTCCAATTCCCTGAAGTGGAGAAGGATATGGCCTGCGTTTTTAAACGAAGGGCGACTGTTGATTAAAATGGCATTTGACGAACCTTTTATACTCATTGTTTCTAAAACAGGTTTCCGAATTTCATCTTTTCCGGCAGGAAAGGTACGTGTTGCAAATGGATTTCGTTCGCCCCAGGCAAATTTTGTTGCACAGGTATTGGTTGTATCGCTGGTTGATGTGATCTGGTACCCCCAATGGAAACCGCCTTCCTGAAATGCACGAAAATTGGTGAACCAGTAATTGTTCATCACCCACGAATACAGCGTGGTTTTACCAGCCTTTGGATTAGCCTCGAATTTTCCCATGTTAAAATCGCTAAAATGCCACAATGGGATTTCGTTGCTTACAACAATGATCTGGCCTGTTTGACCGCGAACAGAAACAAAATTCTGAGCTGCATTCCAGTCGGATGAAGAGCCCGGAAGTTGCTGCCCCTGTGTCAGGATTCCACCAATGGTTTCGAAAACAATTTTTGATTGAGGTAACGAAAACGGAAAGGCGACATAAAGAGCTTCAGGTGATGTAATAATCTCTTTAGCTGCATGGAACTGAAATTCGATCTTCTTGGTATTTTTAAACAACCGGATTTCCAATTCGAGTCCTTTTGGTGCCTGGGCTACACCTTTTTCAAAACCTTCCATGTCGGCAGCTATGCGAATGCTTTCCCAAACTTGACCATTTATCCCATATTCCACTTTGGTGTTTGATACCGATGAATGAGACGGAACCATCCGATCCCTGTCTGGAAGGGTTTCGCGTATCAGTTGACCAAGTTTCCAGGGATTTTGCGCATCAACCATTTCCTGTTTTAGCTCTTTGTCAACCAAACTGCTTATTGCGCCGGTCGATTTGTCGATAGTGATTTTGTAGTATTTGTTTTCCAGCATTTCAACTTCTGTTTTCTTTTCGGAAGCTAATTCTTCAGCACCCTCTTTCAACTCAATTTTGTAGGCTTTATATCCTAGTGCCGGAACTTTCGAAACTTCTAAAACCCAATATGCACCTTCCCGGCGTTCGCGCAAAAGTTGTGCTGAAATTTCTTCCCCGGTAGAGATATCGATGATTCGGAATGGTTTATGAATGGGCAGAACTTCGTAATCGATGAAAAGCTCAACGGCTCCGGAACGTTCCCATCCCAAAGTGTTGACGACATAAATAAGCGGGAACCTGGCTTTTTTCATGAATTCCTGTAACCGGGCGAGCGCTTCTTCGTTCAGCAGGGTTACTCTCTTCAATGCTTCCCAGGCATAGGCTCCTTTTTGCAGCCACTGTTTGGTCGAGTTTTCGGAGAACGGGCGATCGATACTTTCGTCGGCCCCGCAGGTATGCTCGTCAAAGAAAATGGCATTTTCACTGATATGGTCAATCTTTTCTTCCAGCCTTGGGCTTAATTGCCCGCCTAACATCGCGACCATCGAAAACAGGCCTTCGTCAACCTGTTTCAGGTTTTGTGTTTTTCTCACTTCAGCCGTTTCCCTGGAGGTTGAACCGTAGCCATCAGTCCACCAATCGAGCCAGGCATTGCGGTACACGGGCAGTTTAGCGGCATAATTTTTTTCAACGTATTCCGGAAATTCGCTTCCGACAGCAAGCCTTAACTTCGGCGATTCATATTTGGCATTCCATTGTTTTACCAACTCGCAGGCTGCTGTTGACGGGGGCGCATTGTCGGTTACATAGCCCGAATATTGGATACCAATCCGGTCGAAAGGATAAGCTTTGCTGTCGAGATTGGCCAGATGCCAGATCAGGTTTTCGGCCTTGATTGCTTTGCTTTCGATGCCGAAATTGTTTCCAGTCATATAATGGTCGGCACGAAATGCCAGCAGTCGTTGGCCCGATGGCGCTTCCCACCAGAAACAGGTCGGTTTGTCGAACGGAAGTATAGACCTGGTTTTGTTGATGCCCATAATAAGATATTTGACACCAGTATTTTTAAAGTAGTCGGGCATACACCAGGCAATTCCATTTACATCGTTTTGCATGGCTGTTTTTACCGGAATGCCCGATTGTTTAATTTCTTTTAAGGGCTGAAGAAAGTCGAACATGATGTTTTCGTCGGCAATCTCGGCCATGTTTGCATACATGCCGGTCACTTCAATACGGCCTTCTGCAATTCTCTTTTTAAATCTTTCGATTTGCAATGCAGGTCTCGACCGAAGGTACTCGCGGGTTACCCATGCTGATTCACATGTCCACCGGAACCGGGCATCATCAGGCATCGCGTCTGTCTGATCGCAGTAATCGAGGGCATAATCAATGTATCTTAAATGTTCGGCTAATATTTCGGATTGGGGACGGGTATAGCCAATATCGGTATGTGAATGTTGTACCAGATAGATCTGCCATTTCTTTACGGGGAGGAGGGTGACCGTATATTTTTGTATTTGTTTGTCGTCGGTTTTAGCAGCGATAACGATTTTACTGGGCCGGGTAACTGCTTCAATAGTCAGGAGAAATTTGTTATTCCCCTTTGAGGCTTCGGCTTTCAGTAGTTCTTTGCCATCTTTCGAGAAGCTAATCTTTTCGGGTTTTTCGGAATGATAGCTGGCTAAAATTTGTTGGTAGGATTTTCCGCCTTCCTTAAAAAGTACGGGTGTATTGAAAAAATCAATTTTCGACGATTGTGAGTTTTGGCCATATAAATGGATGGTGGCTAAAATCGTCAGTAAGGCAATAAAAAATGGTGTCACCTTCAATGTTTTCATGATCTGTAGTTTAAGTACCTTAAATTCAGGAGATATGATAAGTGAACAGGTGAAGTGTTGTGATAAAAAAAGGCACTGCCAATTGCTTAGCAGTGCCTTGTAAAAATGATTCTATTTAATTACTGAAAGGTGTGCATACATGTCACCAATTCTGTATTCGAACGAAACCGAAGTTCCGGGAATTACATTGGTCATTTTCAGAATACCATAGTAAACATCGGTTGGAGCTGGTCCGTTAACGATTTTATAGATGAATACTCCAACTCCGTTGATCGGATCAGCAGTTGCTGTTGGCGTACCTGCATTAAATGCAGCAATGATGTTGGTTGAATTGTTTGCTTCGTACATCGCTAATGTTGAAGGAACAAATTGGATGGTTTTTCCGGCAGCAAGCCAGGCCGATCCACCTTTCAAAATCAGGGAACCCGAAACAGCAATGTTTGCTGCAGCATCAGTTTCAGCAACCGCGGCGTTAATCAACATGTTTCTACCTGCCGAAGAGCCTCCCAATGTAAGGGTAGCTGCTTTTTTCAGGAAGAAATAAGGATCGCGGACGATAATGGTAGAGGCAACTTCATCGGTATAACTACCTGATGTAGCAGAGAACGAATAGTACATGGTATCTTTACCTGCTGCAAAATCGCTTCCTGAAATTGGTACCAGGAACGGTTGTGTTCCTGAAAATGGAGTTCCTGAAACATTTTCCCAGGCTGCTTTTAATCCATTTTTCCGTTTTGCAATCAATGTTCCGGCGTAAGCACCCGATTTTGGGGCAACCGATACATTAAAGAATGCAGTTTCAGTAGTGCGGGCAACATCAATCTCTTTGCCTGTTACTTTAGGTTTGGTAACTGTTGTTGCGGCAACCATGTCAACCCGTTGTTTGGCATAGTCTGTTTTTCCTGCAAAAACAACGGTTACATAATCACCAACCTTGGCCATTTTTGCTTCGTCCCTGGTATAAGTGACGGTAGCTTTCATGTCGCTTCCAACAGTTGCTTGTTTTTGAGTACCAGCTAAAGGTAGCAATTGCGTGGTTGTTCCTCCGGTTGAAGGTATTTGTAATTTTAGTAATTCAACATTCATTACGTCGCCCACCTTTGCCGTAGCAAAAGTTGCGGTTACTGAGAATGAATTATCCAGCGAGCTGATGCCAGTCGTGGTTGTACTAGAGATACCAGTGAGAATAACGTTACCGTTTTCATCGGTAGGGATCTCGTAATAGTCTTGCTTAGTACAACTTACGATCAAAACCATCGCACATAATAAGAATATGATGTTTTTCATTTTCGTATGTTTTTCAATTAATTAAATCGTTTTATTGTCCAACTTGTTTTGGAGCCCAGCCAAAATTCTGAATACACAACTTGTTGTTATCAATTTCGGTAGATGATACCGGAGACAACAGGTGCTTGGCAGAAAATTGGTAATTGAAATTCTTTGGCTGGTGACCAACCAGATTTTCAAGACCATCAAACTGACCACTACCGTCTTTTAACGCTTTACGGGTACGTCTCATATCCCAAAGCATTTTGTTTTCGAATATCAGTTCGTAAGCACGTTCAGCCATGATGTTCTTGAGGTTTACATCAATACTGGCGTAAGTCGGCATCATTGCTCTTGTGCGGATTTCATTGATACCTTTGGTAATCTCGTCAGCTGGAACAGATACTCCCAGTTGATTCAGTGTCCAGTTTACCTCGGTAAGCATTAACAACACATCGGCATAACGATAGAATGTCCAGTTTAAGCCTGATTGACCAGTTACTTTTATGGAACTTTTATCGTAGTATTTGTATAAAAATGCCATTGGGAATTTGGATGCAGGTCCTTCGTTAGCGTCGTATTTTGTTGATCTGGTGTCGCTGTAGAAAAAGAACTGACGATCCTGAACGCGTTTGTCGGCAGGATTGTACGACGCATGATAAGCAACACTTGGAATGAATGTCCCGTTTTCATCGTTCAACGAAATCTGACTGGCAAGCGGAAGGCAAACCTGAACAATCCCGTTGTTACGGGTGCCTGCAAGGAACTGTGCCTGGAAGATTGATTCTCCTTTATTATTCATTGCCGGATTGTGCAAATCATCGTAAGTACCAAGGGTGTATTTACCGTACAGAAAATCGAGTTGTGTTTTTGCTTTCTGAAGGAGTTCTTTAGCACTTGTTGTATTTACCGGATATTCGGTCATGGTCCATAAACCTTCGGCACACCATTTTTTTGTGGTGTCGTTGGCGGCATTAATTTCCTGGTACGGATACCCGGCCATGGTAAGATATACATCGGCTAATAATGTACGGGCCGAAAGTTTGGTAATACGACCATCGGTTGAGGGTACATCGGCTAAAGTACTCTGGTTAACTGCATATTCCAGGTCCGGAACAATAATCTTGTCATAAATGGTTTTAATCGAAGAACGTTCGCGCGAAGCCTGAGAGATGTCGGTCAGTACTGATGTATTGAATGGAACATCGCCATAATAGCGAACCAGGTTGAAGTAGTAAAAAGCGCGTAAGGCACGTACTTCGCCCAAATATTTCGATTTCTGTTCGGCTGATAAACCTGTTACATTAGGTAACATGCTGATGGATAGGTTACAATCGCGTACACCACGATACCAGTTATTCCATTCATTAATAAAATAATCATAGTCGCCGGCAATGGAGTTACTTTCGTACACCCAAAGGATAGAGCCCATGTATTGAGAGTAAGCTTTTCCTGTAGCATATTCCAGCGAAGCAGCAAGGTTTTTACCCCACTGGTCTCCACCATCAACCCAGTTCCCCAATGATCTGTATGGACCAGAAGCCAGGGCCAGTCCACCAGCGGCACTTGTTATGTTGGTTTCAGATGTTAGTTGTCCTGTTGGCGTTTCTTCCAGGAACTTCTGGCAAGAACCAAGCATAAGACCAACTCCTAATACTAATAATAATATCTTTTTCATCTCTTTAGTATTTTTAAAATTAGAAAATAACATTTACTCCAAAAGTGTAGGTTGTTGGACGTGGGTACATGAAAAAGTCCATACCTGGAGTTATCGAGTCCATGTTATCTCTGTCACTACCTTCAGGATCGTATCCGGTATATTTGGTAATCACAAAGAAATTCTTAGCAGTTGTATATAACCTTAATTTGCTAATTCCAATTCCGTTTAAGGCTGGTTTAGAAAATGAATAGCCTATAGTTGCGCCTTCACCCCTGATAAACGAACAATCTTCAATCCAGTGTGTATCAGGATAAGTTTGGTAATAAGCTCCCCCGTTACCCGGACGAACCTGTCCAATCATGGTATTCTGGTGATCTGGACGCCATGCATTAAGAATCGAGTTTTTACCATTGGCCATTGCCTGACGGTCTTCTGACGAGTGGTTTGTCCTGTTTTCTTTTTTGGCTCCGTAAGAGAATCTGATGTCGAGGCTAAAATCGAAGTTTTTGTATTCAACCGTGTTGCTAACATTCATATCCCAAACCGGAAATGCACTGCCAAGTATGTCACCGTCGGCAACGAAACTAATTACACCGTCACCGTTTTTGTCGAGGTATTTCACGTCACCGGGAACAAAACCATAACGGGCGGCCAGTGATGCTTCTTCGGTGCTGTATGTTCCAAGACGGGTAAGTCCGAAGAATGAAGCAACCGATTCGCCTTCACGTAAAATGGTATTGGCTCCACCCACCCAACTGTTGCGGAGAATATCAGCTCCGGTTGGTCCGAGTTTTACGATTTTATTTTTGTTTGCACTGAAGGTAATATCACTGAACCAGTTAAAGTTCTGGCTTTTAATGTTGTGCGTGCCAAGCGTGACCTCAATACCTTTGTTTTCGATTGTACCGTAGTTCTTTTTAACACTACCAGTTGTTGTTGACTGAGGCAGTGGAACGTCAAGAAGCATGTCTTCGGTTAACTTGTAATAGTAATCGAAAGCCATTGTAATACGGTCTTTGAATAAGCCCATGTCAAAACCTGCGTCATACTGCGTGGTTTTCTCCCAACGTAAATCATTGTTTCCAACAGAATTGGGGTATAACCCTGGAGTAACAACCCCACCAATGATGATGTTGCCCGACCCAATGAATGTTTGCGTTACATATGAACCGATTTCCTGGTTACCAGTTTGGCCCACACTTGCACGAATTTTAAGGTTTGATAAGGCATCGATGTTTTTAGCAAATTCTTCTTCAGTTACGCGCCAGGCCACAGAACCTGAAGGGAAGAACCCGTATTTGGAATTCGTTCCAAATTTGGATGATCCGTCTTCACGACCAGTAACTGTAAACAGGTATTTGCCTTTATAGGTATAGTTGAAACGGGCAAAGTATGAATTCAATGAGTTCTGGCCGTCTCCGCTCGATGGAGCTGGCCTGGTGGCAGTACCAATACCGATGTTATGCCATTTGTAGAAGTCGTCGAAGAAATACTGGTTGCTTGTATTCAGATTTTCCCAGTTATATCTTGACCATGATAGACCTATCATACCTGCAATGGCGTGATCTCCAAAGGTTTTGTTGTAATTAAAGTAGTTTTCGTTCTGCCAGTAGGTAGTATTCGAAATATCGATGTTGGCATTACCCTGATTTCCTGTTGAAATTGCCCTACCGCCATAATTGTTGTATTTATAGAAGTTCAGGTCAATTGCAATGTTTGATTTGAAAGTTAATTCAGGAGTAATTTTTACGTTGAGGGTAACGTCACCGGTAACCTGCGAACGGTTGGTGAACGTTTCCACATCGTTGGTAATATGCACCGGATTGTGAGGAGTTTCACCAGCAGGGAAGTCGGCGTTGCTACTCCATTGGTCGGCATATGCACCATAGATAGTTGGGTCGTTTGGATATTTAATAGGCAAAATGGAATAAGCTTCTACAGCAGCACGGGCAATACCACCACTAAAGTAAGAAACATCATTGGTTTGTTCCTTGCTTCTGTTTATGCCAAGATTTGCACTTACATCAATTTTGTCGTTTACTTTAATATCTCCGTTAAGTTTTCCGGAATAACGTCTGAAGTTCGAATTATCCAACAAACCGTCTTCTAAAGCATAGCCAAAGAATGCCCCAAATTTAGCTCTTTCGCTACCGCCACGAATATTAATCTGGTGGTTGGTTGAGGTTGAAGGATTGAAGATTTGTTCTTCCCAGTTCGTGTCGAATCGAGGTTTGTAATAGTTACCGTCTTTGCCCAACAACGGAATTGAATAACCACCGGCTGTCGTCTTTTCAAAAAGATATGGCATTTCCGAGTAAGTTTTGCCTGTATATCCGGCGGGCAGCAAAGAGGCATCAAAGCTGGCTGACCAGTTTGGTGATGTTGCATACTTCTTCACGTTCATCCATGCTTGTTTGGTTACATACATCATTTGTTCTGCATTAAGCACGTAGAACTTTCTGTTCATTTCGCCTCTTGATACATAGCTGTTGTATTCAACCTGAGTTTTTCCGGCCACACCACGTTTGGTTGTGATAAGAATAACACCGTTTGATCCACGGGCTCCGTAAATCGCTGTTGCTGACGCATCTTTCAATACATCCATCGATTGGATTTCGTTCGGGTTAAGGATTCCCAGTGCATTGGCAACACCCACAACTCCGTCAACAACAAAAAGCGGGTCGTTATTCGAGTTAATCGAGTTTGTTCCGCGCACACGGATCATGGCATTACCACCGGGTTGTCCGCTACGTTCGATAATCTTAACCCCGGCAACTTTTCCACCGATAGCCTGAGCTACGTTAATGGCAGGCCTGTCAAGAAGTCTTTCTTCAGAAATGCTGGAAACAGAACCAGTTAAATCTTTTTTCTTCATGGTTCCGTAACCAACAGCAACAACCTCTTCGATACCAATCGATTCTTCGATCATGGTAACATTAATGATTGTTTTACTGCCAACAGCAATTTCCTGAATTTTCATTCCAACAAATGAAAACTGCAAAATTGCTGTTTCCGGTACCCTCTGAATTGTATAGTCTCCGTTGGCATCTGTAATTGTTCCGGTTGACGTTCCCTTGATAACAACAGAAACTCCGGGTAGTGAAGCTCCCGAAGGGTCGGTAATTTTTCCGGAAACAGATTTTTGTTCCTGCATTAAACTACTGACAGAGTTTGCTGTAGTTAAAATGATTTGTCTGTCTTTAACTAAATAATTGACGTTGGTATTTTCGAAAATACGTGTCAAAATCTGGTCGATGTTTACATTCTTTACATCAACGTCAACTTTTCTGTCAACGTCAACAAGTTTCTGATTGAAAAGGAAAAAGAATTCAGTTTCGTCTTCAATTTTTCCTAAAACATCAATTACCTTAACACCTTGCATTTTTAAAGTCAGGCGGGTTTGTTGAGAATAGGTTTCGGTTGCAAAAGATTGAGCAACAAATAGAAATAAAAAAAATACACTTAAGCGCATAATTTTCCAGAGTTTAAAGAGCGCGCGGATTGATACCGGCACCCTGATTCGTTTTTTTTTCATAAATTTGAATCATTAAGTGGTTAAACAATAATTAGAGCGTACTACTACTTGATTTGACAGGAAAGTGGTTCCAACACTTTCCTGTACTTTTTTAATTGAATTGACTTATTTTTGATTTATTGATCCTAAGAAATAACTTCCGTTTATTGTATATTCCGTCGTTGTCTGTTGTTCTCTTCTCTTCAAAATAACTGATGGGTGTTGTGATTGAAAGAAGTTTTAGTACCTCGTCAAGTTGTTCGTCGATAAAGGTTGCATGGAAGGTATAACTATCCAACTGGTTATCTTCGAGCACGATTTCGGCATTGTACCAACGACTTAAACGCCTTGCAACCTGTTGCATGTTTTCGTTTCTGAACACCAGCTTGCCTTCTTTCCAGGTGGTGTATTGCGAAGAAATTACTTCGTTTTTTACAAATGTCCGTTTTGCAATATCCAGGGTCAGGTGCTCATTGGGTTTCAGGATGGTAAGGTTTTTCCCGCCTACTGACGAAACGTCTATTTGTCCGGTTTGCAGCACAATTTCTTCGGTGGGTTCATCTTCATTGGCAATCACGTTAAAGGTCGTTCCCAGTACTTTAATGTCGAGGTTTCGGGTATTGACATGAAAAGGGACTTTTTCGTTGTGTACCACATCAAAGAATGCTTCTCCGGTGAGCTCAACTTTTCGGTTATCCGCAAATTGTACCGGATATTTTAGGCGAGCACCGCTGTTCAGGTAGCCAATTGATCCGTCGGGGAGTTTGAATTTGGTGCGGACCCCCATTGGGCACTGGATCTCGGCGTACGAAATGTCGTTTGCTTTTTCTGATTGAAAATAGAAATAACCCATGAACGAAAGCAATAGCGGAAAGAAAAGTACTGCGGCAATCCGCTGGAAGGTTTGCCATCCGGAAACCTGGATTTTCTTATCGCCCTCATTCAGGCGGATACGGTGATGAACCCGATCGAGAATGGGGTTCATGTTTCGGTTAGGAATAAAATCTGAAACTATATGCTTTTGCCAGTCGTCTGACAGTACTTCCTCAGAATAGCTATCCTGCGCGTCGGCCATGTGCTGCGAAAGTTCAATCTGTTCTTTCAGACTGATTTTTCCATCTTTGTATTTTTGCAGTAAATGCTCTAAATGTTTTTTCATTGATTTTTGTTAGGCCAATCTTTGTGGTTACATCAGAGTAACTCGTCTCACATATCTCACTTCAATACCTAATATCCGCTGAGGTTTATTTTCTCATGGGTGTTTTTGGTTTTTTTTCAAGAAAAACAGAAATAAATACAATGACCTCTGGAACCCGGCATTTTAAGCTGGTTCTGATTTTCTTGATATCATAAATTTTGGATTTTTCCTTTTTTAAGAGTTGAGCTGTAGTCGGACTCTTTTGGGGTTTAGTACACAAACAAAACGACAAAGAGTAGCAACGCAATGTCTTCTTTTTTTAATTGGCTGCGGATAAAACGAAGGGCATCGGAAACCTGATTGTCAACAGTACCGGTAGTTATGTCGAGCTCTACAGCAATCTCTTTTGAGCTCATCCCTTCCAGCTTGCTTTTGACAAAAATTTCACGTCGCCGCTGGGGCATCCGTTCTATAATGAGGTTGATTCGTTGCAGTACCGATTCATAGTTATCCTGAATAAGTTGGCTGTCGGTTACTTCCGATTCATAATTCAACGTTTCGAGATACCGTAGTGAGGTAGCCATTTTATTGAAGTGTTTCCTGATTCTATTCAGGGCAATAGTAAACAGGTAAGATTTGAACGAAAGTTCTGACTTCAGTGTTTGGCGGTTCTCCCAGACAGTAACAAATACCTCCTGAACCAATTCCTCCGCATCGGTCTCATTTTTTAAATATTTAAGAGCAAATCCATATAGCTTGGGGCTGTAACCCTGAAAAAGCGAATCGAATGCAAGAACATTTCCTTTTTGCAGTAACTTAACTAATCCATTATCATCGCGTTTTTCAGTCATTCAAGAAGTATAAATCCGAATTTTTTTCTGGGATAAAAATAATAAAATATCAATTAGTCTTGTGCTTAAATTCTTTTATGGTCGATCTTATTGGGGCTCCGATTGCATTCATTTTGCAGGACGGGTTAAAGCGTTAGTTGATAGAATGGTATTGCGACAAATGGCCTTTTGACCTTTTTAGGTTTTCTGTTTTTTCTTTTTTGCGGCTGGGAACAATACATTATTTAAAATGAGCCGATAGCCGGGTGAGTTGGGGTGTAAATTCAGGTCGGTAACCGGATCACCAACAAAATGCTGAAAATCTTCAGGGTCGTGCCCGCCATAGAAGGTCCAGAAGCCTTTACCCAATTCGCCGTGAATGTACCGGGCTTCGTTGGCCGCTTTATTTTCGCCCATGATCAGAACATTGGGTTTTACCAGATTTCTATCGTAAGCCGTTGTTTGCCCCATAAATCCTTTGACCAAATTTACATGATTCTGGCAAAGCATCGTTGGTACCGGATCCCATTTCGCTGAGAACTGGAACAGGGTGAAATAATCCTGTTCGCGCGGCACTTTACGGGTAGTCGAAACATCAATATTCGAAAATTTATATTCGTAAGGATTCCGGTTGATGGTAAAGTTCTGAAAGGCGAGGGTGTGACCAAAATCGAGATGGTCGTTCATATGTGGGTCGGCAGGATCGCCATCGAACATCGATTCGCAAATGTCGGTTTCGCCGGCAGCCCGGGTAATATCGTAGGTGTCGGTAGCTGCACACATGGCAAACAAAAAACCGCCATTGTTAATATACTGGTTAATTTCGCGGGTAATTACCTTCTTCATTTCTGAAACTTTCATAAAACCCATCTTTTGGGCGAGTTCTTTATTTATCCGGACTTCTTCCTGGTACCATGCCACATGCTGGTAGGCCTGAAAAAATTTTCCGAACTGGCCTGTAAAATCTTCGTGATGAAGATGTAGCCAGTCGTACTCGCTCAATTTACCGTTCAGTATTTCTTCATCATAAATGACATCGAATTTAATCTCGGCATAAGTTAAAACCAAGGTTACCGCATCGTCCCAGGGTTGTTTGTTGGGTGGCGAGTAAACCGCAATTTTAGGCGCTTTCTGCATGCTTACCGCGTCTTGATTCACATCTTCACGTGCAATGTCGTTTAACAGATTGTTGGCCTGTCCGTCGGCCAATGTTTCGAAACTAACCCCTCGCACCAAACATTCGCTGGCCAAAGCTTGCTGATGTTGAACCAAAAAACTTCCTCCACGGTAATTGAGCAGCCATTTTACTTCAATCCCCTGTTCCAGAGTCCAGTAGGTTATTCCGTAAGCTTTTAAATGGTTGGCCTGCTTTTCGTCCATCGGAATCAGGATGAAAGCTGCATTTGCTGTTTGTACAAGCCAAAACAACAATGGGATAAGCAACCATTTATGCCGCAAATCAGAACGGAATATGTTCACCTCCTGAATTTTCATAGTGGCTGAATTTATCGTTGTCGAACGAAGAACTGACCGGTATTGCTCCTTTTTTGAAAGAATCACCCGAATCTTCATTCATTTTTGACTGTAACTTTTGCCCGTACTGGCCGCCACCAATTTCTTCCGGAATAATATTTTCCATATCGGCGAATTTGGCCAGGTTCTTTTTAAACGACAGCCGAACATCGCCCACCGCACCATTACGGTGTTTGGCAATGATGATTTCGGCTACCCCGATGAGTGAGTTGCCATCTTCGTCTTCGGTAATTCCGTAATACTCCGGACGGTGAATGAACAACACGATGTCGGCATCCTGCTCGATTGCTCCCGATTCACGAAGGTCGGAAAGCTGCGGGCGTTTTCCCTCTCGCGACTCAACCGAACGGTTCAACTGCGACAGTGCCAAAACAGGAATGTCCAATTCTTTGCCAATGGCTTTGAGTGATCGTGAAATCATACTAACTTCCTGCTCACGGCTTCCTTTATTGTCAGACCCGGCAGTCATTAACTGAAGGTAATCGACAATAACAGCCCCAATGTTGTGCTGCATTTTCAGGCGGCGGCATTTGGCCCTGAATTCGAAAACCGAGAGGGCGGGGGTATCGTCAATAAAAAGTGGCGCTTCGTCGAGAACAGCCAGCTTGCGATGGAAATGATCCCATTCCCAACCTTGCAGACGGCCATTTTTTATTTTTTCAGAGCCTAATTCTGTTTCCGAAGCTATTAAACGGTTAACCAACTGGATGGATGACATCTCAAGAGAAAAAACCGCTACCGGAACTTTGTGTTCCACAGTCATGTTCCGTGCCATCGACAATACAAATGCGGTTTTACCCATTGATGGGCGTGCGGCAACAATAACCAAATCGGTTTTTTGCCATCCCGAGGTGATGCGGTCCATTGCAGTAAAACCACTGGGTACACCGCTTAATCCGTCTTCGCGGTGCGAAGCTGCTTCAATCAGGATCGCTGCTTCGCGTAAAAGCGGTTTAATTGGCATCGATTCTTTTTTGATGTTTCCTTCGGCTACCTGGAAAAGGGCGGTTTCCGAAAAGTCAATCAAATCGTCCACATCTATCGTATCGTCGTATGCTTTAGTCTGAATTTCTGTTGAAACCCGGATCATTTCACGTTGCATGAATTTCTGGGCGATAATACGCGAGTGAAATTCAATATGTGCGGCCGAAGCAACCCGTGAGGTCAACTGGGTGATCATCAATGGTCCACCAACTTCTTCGAGCAGGTTGCGGTTTTTTAGTTCCTGGGTAACCATCAGCAAATCCACCGGCTTTTCGTGGGTCGATAAATATTTGATCACATCAAATATTTTCTGATGTTCTTCCTTGTAGAAACTTCGCGTATCAATAATATCAGCAACCGTAATGTAGGCGTCGCGTTCGAGCATCAGCGCCCCCAGAACGGCTTCTTCCACTTCAATTGCCTGGGGTGGTATTTTACCATACTGAGCATTGATTTGCTCAATCGTCATTTTATTTTGTTGCTGGTAATTCTTTTTTTCTCCGGCCATGTTTCTGGAATTCAATCAATCTGAGATTTGGATTTTCCTGCAAACAGTTTTTTTCGCAGGGATTCAAAGGTAACAAAAAAGGGAACCGGCAGGCTCCCTTCAGATATTAAGTTGTGAACAAAATTACTTCAGCTTATCTTCAATAATCAGACCCAGAATGTCGCCCAGTTTCCTGTCCATGGCTGCAATTTGCTGGGGAACAAAGCTTGTAGCAGTCATTCCCGGAGTCGTATTTACTTCCAGGAAATAGAATTCATTGTCTCTCAAAATATAGTCTATCCGCACAATTCCGGAGCAATCACACCAGTCGTAAATGCGTGACGAGAGTTGCTGTACTTTTTGGGTCAGTTCCGGAGAAATACGGGCAGGAGTAATTTCGTCGGTTTTTCCGGCGGTATATTTGGCCTCGTAATCGAAAAATTCGTTTTGCGGAATAACTTCAGTAACCGGAAATATCAATTTCTGATCGGACAGTTTAACTAGCCCGCAGGTAAACTCCTTTCCATCAATGAATTGTTCGATCAGAATATCCGAGCTTTCTGTCATAGCCAGTTCCAGTGCGCTCTGAAGCTGTTCTTTTTCCTTCACTTTGGTAACACCAAAACTAGATCCTCCCGCATTGGGTTTAACAAAAACCGGCAGTCCAAGTTTTTCAACCAGGTCGTCAACATCAACCGGGTCGCCTTTGAACAAGCGAACCGATTTGGCCATCGGGACATCAAAATTACGCAGGTAATTGCTGCAAAAATATTTGTTGAATGTAAGTGCTGAAGAATAAACGCCACAGGTAGAATAAGGAATTTTCACCAGGTCAAAATAACCTTGTAGTTTGCCATCTTCGCCTGGCGTTCCGTGGATGGTGATGTAGGCAAAATCGAACTTAATTTTTTCGCCGTTTCTGACAAATGAGAAATCCCCTTTGTCGATGGATGCAATTATTTCGTCGCCTTCAAGGACATCCCAATTAAGGCCTTGCATCTGTACTTTCCAGACATTGTAAACCGATGGATTGATTGATTCGAATACATTCTTACTGCTTTTCACCGAAACAACAAATTCGGATGAGTCGCCTCCATAAACAACTGCAATATTTTTTTTCATTTTTTAATAAGTTTTGAACCACATAGAACACATAGTTTTTGAAAATACTATTCTATGGGTAATTTTCTAAAATGTTCTGTAACAAAAGTTTGTTGGCCCTCTTTAAATATATTCAAACAATTGAAATTGATTAATATACCTTTGGGTTTTTTTTAAAGTTTCAGGTATGACAAGATTTGTGCCTCATGAATTGGCAATATTTTGTCGACTGTTTTTAGTTCAACTACAACCAGATCGTTCACCAATAAATCGAACCGTAGTTCGCAGGTTAAGTCTAAACCCTTAAAATTCAGGGGAACTGATTGCTGTCCGACAACTGTATATCCATTTTGGATTAAAAGATGAGCCAGACACTTTTCGTAAATACTTTCCAGTAACCCAGGACCAAGCTCCTTATGAACCTCAATAGCGTATCCAATAATGGCATGACTTAATGTGTTAACATCTTTTTGAGTGGTCATACTCTTAATCTTAGTTTTATTGAAACAAAAATTCTATGTGACCTATGTGGTTCAAAATTATTCGATTATCCGGTTACTCAAATAATTCCGCCATTTTACGATGACGTTGGCCAGATCGTCCGGTAATTCCGATTCGAATATCATTTCTTCACCCGTTGCCGGATGTACGAAGCCCAGCATTTGGGCGTGTAATGCCTGACGCGGGATCATCTGAAAACAGTTGGCTACAAATTGTTTGTATTTGGTAAATGTAGTCCCTCTTAAAATCTGGTCGCCTCCGTAATTGTCGTCGTTAAACAACGGATGGCCAATGTGTTTCATGTGTACCCTGATTTGGTGAGTCCGCCCGGTTTCCAGTCGGCATTCTACCAGGTTTACATAGCCCAGGCGTTCAATGACTTTGTAATGGGTAACCGCATGTTTGCCATGCTCGCCTTCAGGAAAAACGGTAAAAACCTGTCTGTTTTTCGGGCTTCGTCCAATGTTTCCGGTGATGGTTCCTTCGTTTTTTTCCAGATCGCCCCAAACCAACGCCACGTATCTTCGTTTGGTGGTCTTTTCAAAGAATTGAAGCGATAGGCTCACTTTGGCTTCTGTGGTTTTTGCAATTACCAATAATCCCGAAGTGTTCTTATCAATCCGGTGAATTAAACCCGGACGGGGATCGTCGGAATTAAAAAGCGGTAACTCTTTAAAATGATAGGCTAAGGCATTGACCAGCGTGCCCGAATAATTTCCGTGCCCGGGATGTACGACCAACCCGGCCGGTTTATTGATTACGATGAGTGAATCGTCTTCGTAAACAATGTTTAACGGAATATTTTCAGGAATTATTTTAAGCTCGCGGCGCGGATAATCCATAACAATGGAAATTTCATCGCCAGGTTTTACTTTGTAACTCGATTTTACAGGAATTTTATTTACCAATACTTTGCCTTCATCGGCAGCGGCCTGTAACCGGCTGCGGGTGGCGTTCATTAACCGGTTCGATAAAAATTTGTCGATCCGAAGCAATGTTTGTCCGGGATCAACTACAATATTGTAGTGTTCAAAAAGAGCGCCGTCTTCGGACTCTTCAATGTCATCAAATTCGTCGATCAATTCGTTTTCGTCTGTCATTTAAAAAAATGAGTTTTCAGGTTCTTCTTCCTGTGTTTTAGCCTGAAGTTTGGTCGGATCGAGCGTAAGCCAGATGTCAATTGCGGTTCCGCGGGCTACTTCAAATATTTCAGCCGGATCGGGAGTTTGTTTCCAGATCAGCGCTTTGTTTTTCTGTTCTTCGGTAGTGATTGATTCATCCCAGTTGATGGTTCCAACATTCAGAAAGGCTTCTCCGATGGTTAGCCGGGCCTCTGCCAGATTGCGTCCAAACAGGGTCGGAACTTCGCTGGCCTCGCCATTACTATCGCTTCCAAGTACTAAATCAACCACCGATCCTTTTGCAATCTTTTCGCCAACCCTGATTCTTTTTCCTTCTACTTTTTGTTCGAGCACCAGGTTCGGGAACTCAGAAGGCTGGTATTCGATGTTTCCGGCAATTAATCCGTTGCTTTCTATCAGATTTATCGCTTGCCGATAGGAGATGTCCGTAAGCTGGGGCATGGCTATCATTTCCTGGCTGAGGGCACACAAGGTGATAAAAATGACACGGTTCTCCTTGACTTTCATGCCCGCTTTGGGGTATTGGTCCAGAACTGTTCCCGGAGCCGTTTCTTTTGAATAAACAGAATCCCCGATTTGAAACCTAAGGTCCAGGTCGTCAAGAATAGCGGCAACTTCATCGCTTGTTTTTCCTTTAAGTTCAGGTATTTCAACCGAATCGCCGTGATTGGTGTATATCCGGAGGAAAAACATGTTGAGCACAATCAGGAAAATGAAAATCCCAATGGCAGCAAGGGCATTTCGTTTAAAGGTTTTACTTTTCAAAAATTCTTTCAGGGTCATGCTTTAAAATTCATGGTTCGGTGTGTGAACGCAAAAATAGTTTAAAATTTGGTAGGTGTGTTTACCTGTAACTCCGGATATCCGATTTCTTTCTGGCGAAGACAATTGGGGTATAAACACAAAAAGGTAAAGAAAATTCATTCTTTACCTTCTGTATATGATTAGAAGTCTGAAAGTCTTCGACTATCTTTTGTGACTTGGTTCGTCAGAAACTGTCAATTTTTTTCTTCCTTTTGCACGACGGGCTTTCAGTACTTTGCGTCCGCTAACTGACGACATTCTTTCTCTGAAACCGTGTTTGTTTTTTCTTTTTCTGTTAGATGGCTGAAATGTCCTTTTCATCGGTCAATATTTTTTTTATTTGTATTTTCGTTTTTATTTCGGACTGCAAAAATAGTTCTTTTTTAATATCCTCCAAACCAAACCTGGCTTTATTGTTATTTATTTTTCAAAATCAAATGAATCAACCTTTTGGTTTCAAAAAATTCTTCCTGAAAAAAACTTTGAAGATCATAAACCTTCGCTTGCTGTCCGAATGGAATTATTTCTTCAGCGAAATCGCCACCTTTTAAATACAGTATTCCGTTGGGTAAATCGTTGTTATTCCGGGCCGAAACCTTCGTTTTTACCATATCAACAAAACGTGGAAAGGCTGTGACAGCACGGCTAACAACAAAATCGAATTTTTGCTTAACGTCTTCAACCCGGATGTGTTCGGCCTGCACGTTGCTGAGGTTTAGGGCGGCAGCAACTTCGCTCACTACCTTTATCTTTTTCCCAATCGAGTCAATGAGCATGAACGAAGTTTCAGGAAACAGGATGGCGAGCGGAATACCTGGAAATCCGCCGCCGGTACCCACGTCTAATACTGTTGTTCCGGGTTTGAACCGAATAACTTTGGCGATGGCAAGCGAATGCAACACATGCCGTTCGTAAAGCTGTTCAATATCTTTTCTGGAAATAACGTTGATTTTGGTATTCCATTCTTCGTAGAGTGATCCCAGTCGCCCCAATTGATTTGTTTGCTGGTCGGTGAGATCAGTAAAATATTTTGTAAGGATTTCCATCATTTCGTTGTGGGTTGAACTATTCTTCGTGCTCGTCAATTTCGGTTGATTCGATCATTTTGAAGAGCATTTCGCGGGCCCTGAAAAGTTGCGCTTTTACCGTGCCGAGCGGCAAATTTAGTTCTTTTGCAATTTCTTCGTACGAGAACTCGCGAAAATAACGAAGTTCCACCAGGATGCGGTATCGGGGTTTTAGGCGGTGGACAATTCTTCGCATCAAAATAGCTTTCTGAATACGAATCAGTTTTTCTTCCGGGTTGGGTTCGGTTGAACGTAATTTAATGGGCTGGTCGTTGTCGCCGTTCTCCTGGTTGGTTTCAATCGAGACATAAACTCCGCGACGTTTTCTCAGAAAATCGATGCAATTGTTGGTGGCTATTTTAAATAACCAGGTGCTGAAAGCAAAGTTGGGCGAATACTGGTGCAAGTTTTTAAAGGCTTTACCAAAGGCTTCGAGCGTGAGGTCTTCTGCATCGTTTTTGTTATTGACCATTTTCAGAAGCATAAAATAGATGGCATCCTTGTATCTGCTCATGAGTTTGGCAAAGGCTTTCTCCTCACCGGTAAGAGCCGCTTCAACAAGTAAAAAATCGTACTGTGCTTTATCTGATAATTGAGGATTTAGTTCCATCTGCTTCTGCGGTGGATAAGGTACATCGACCATATAAACCACCAGTTAATGATTGGTTTGATTAAAAAGAATGCAAACGAAGATAAAAATATTTTCCTTTCATTCAAACGATTTAGCAGTATTTTAACAATAATTAGGAGAACTGTCAGGTGGATAAATGGAAGGGCTGCAAAGGTTATCCAGTACTCCGGATGAATAAAAATTACGATGGCTGAAAGTATGGGCAAAAGCAGTCGAGTAAGGTCGTCGGTAAATAAACCAAGCTTTTTTGACCACGACAGGCTTTGCCTGATTTGAACGCTTTTTTTCAGTAAGCGGATGTGGTCGCCACGGTCGTCTTCAATACGTTCGCGCACGGCCATTGTTGGGTCGGTGGTAATTTTAACTTTTCCTTTTTTGAAGTTTTCGTTGAAAATTAATTCGAGGTTGGCAAAATTATGGTTTAGCTTATGCCTGAATCCAAGGGTGTCAAAATACATCGATTTTTGGAAGAGGATATTGTTTTCGTTGAAAACAAAAGGTTTACCGGCCAAGGTCCAGGCGCCGCTAATCACGAACTGATGGAATCGTTCTATCCGGCAAATCAGGTTGCGAAATCCTTTTGTACGCTCCACGTTGGTGTAGGCAATAACGGCCTCGGTTTCGGGAGTAATTATGCTGTTCAGTTTAGCCAGCCATTCGGGGTTGATTGTACCCGAAAAAGGTGTTAAAACCACCACCCAGGGTGATGAGGCGCCTTTCAAACCAATATTCATTGCCTGCTTGCCCGAGTATCGGGTTTCCTGGCTCAGGCTGGTTACTTTAAGCCGCGGATTGGTTTCGGCAAGCACATTCAGGATTTGATAAGTATTGTCTTCGGAATATTCGTTGATGACGAGTAATTGAAAATCGGTAAACTGCTGTTCTTCAAATTTGGTAATGATTTCGCGAATGCGTTCTTCTTCGTTCCTCACCGGAAGAATGATAGTTACCTGATTGGGATTTGGATTGGCAGAAGTGTTTTTTTTGCGGCTCAATTTTAAATAGTAACCCAACAAATAATAAAGCTGAATAATGAATGCCAGTAATATGGTTGACAGCAATGCAATGTCAATGACGGATAGGGTTTGAAAGTTAATAATCTTCACTTCGCTTGAGCTTAATTTATGAATGATGGATCTCAAATTTTACGCGGCAAAATTAATAAACCTGATGGTTTTATCGGCTCAATTTTTAATTAGATTTAACAGTTGTGAATTCTTCATGTTTCTGCTCGTTCCACTTTTATACCTATCTTTGGGCACTCAAAAAAAACAGTTAATGCATTTTGAACTAAAACATACGGCTGAAGGAAGTAAGGCAAGGGGAGGTTTTATTGAAACCGATCATGGTCCGATTGAAACACCCATTTTTATGCCTGTTGGAACAGCCGGTTCGGTTAAGGGGATACACAAAAGGGACTTGAAGGAAGATATCGGTGCCCAGATTATTCTGGGGAACACGTATCATTTGTATCTGCGACCTGGTTTACAAATTATAGAACAAGCAGGTGGGCTACATAAATTTAATGGATGGAATGGTCCTATATTAACGGATAGCGGTGGCTATCAGGTTTTTTCATTGGGCGATATCCGGAAGTTAAGCGAGGAAGGAGCTAAGTTTCAATCGCATATTGATGGCTCGGCGCATTTATTTACACCTGAAAATGTGATCGATACCCAACGAACCATTGGCGCCGATATCATGATGGCTTTTGATGAATGTACACCCGGCGATGCCGAGTATGAATACGCCCGTAAGTCGATGGAAATGACACAGCGATGGCTCGACCGTTGTTGGAACCAATTTGCAAAAACTTCGCCCAAGTACGGTTATTCGCAATCGCTTTTCCCGATAGTTCAGGGTGCTGTTTATCCTGATTTGAGGGCGAAAGCAGCACAAAACGTACTTCAGTACGAGAGCGATGGTTATGCCATTGGTGGCCTTTCGGTGGGTGAACCGGAGAAAGATATGTATGCCATGATTGAAGTGGTGAATGAAATACTTCCGGAAAATAAACCGCGTTATTTAATGGGAGTTGGAACACCGGTTAATATTTTGGAAGGAATTGATCGGGGAATTGATATGTTTGACTGTGTGATGCCTACCCGTAACGGCCGTAACGGAATGCTGTTTACGCAAAAAGGCATTATGAACATGCGGAATAAAAAGTGGGCTGATGATTTTTCACCTGTCGATCCGGATGGAACTTCGTTTGTTGATCATCAGTACAGCCGGGCTTTTCTTCGTCATCTGATTATTGCCGGTGAAATGCTTGGGGCCCAGATTGCCAGCCAGCACAACCTTGCATTTTATCTTTGGCTGGTAAAAGAGGCCCGGAAACACATTCTGGATAATACTTTCAAGGCCTGGAAAGAAGAAATGGTACAACAGGTTTCGGTACGATTATAAAATACGCTGATTTATGCTGCATAAAATTGATTTTTACATCATCAAAAAATTTTTGGGCACTTTTTTTTATGCTATTGCACTAATCATTAGCATTTCAATTGTCTTCGATATCTCTGAAAAAGTAGATGATTTTATGTCGAAAGATGTGTCGGTAAAAACGATCATCTTTGACTATTACATCAATTTTATACCCTATTTTGCTAATCTCTTCAGCGGTCTTTTTACCTTCATTGCTGTTATCTATTTTACTTCAAAACTCGCTTATAACACCGAAATCATTGCTATTTTAAGTTCAGGTGTTTCGTATAACCGGCTGATGCGACCTTATATTGTTGGTGCATCTGTTATTGTGTTGTTCTCGTATCTGCTTGGTAATTATGTGATTCCTCCGGCCAATAAAAAAAGAGTTGAATTTACCAATATGTATATAGGAACCCGGAAAGTGGGCGCCGAACGCAACATCCACCGGCAAATTGAACCGGGTGTGTTTGTTTACATCGATTCGTATAATGCCTCGACGGATGTGGGTTATAAATTTACTATCGAAAAATTTGAAGAGCGGAAATTGGTTTCCAAATTATCGTCAGACTATATTAAGTGGGACAGGGAAAAAAAGAAGTGGACCATTCATGAGTATTCCATCAGGACTATTGACGGATATACCGAAAAAATAACACGTGGAACCGAAATTGATACGGTACTTAATATGGTTCCGGGCGACTACCAGGTTGTTGCCAATATTGTTGAAACCATGGCGCTGCCTGCGTTAAACGATGCCATTGCTAATTTAAAACTTCGCGGAGTAAACACGATTAATTACGAAATTGAAAAACATAAACGGCGCTCAGGACCGTTTTCAGCTTTTATTCTTACCATTATCGGAGTATCGCTCGCATCCAAGAAAATAAAAGGAGGAATTGGGTTTCATTTGGGACTGGGGCTGCTGCTTAGCTTTTCGTATATCCTTTTTATGCAGGTTACAACCGTTTTTGCAACCAGCGGATTATTAGCACCATCACTGGCCATGTGGATTCCGAATGTGTTGTATGGAGGACTCGCTTTTTACCTTTACCGAAGGGCGGCAAAATAGCCGTTTAAAATTTCAACCTTTTAATAAAATAATTCAAAAACAAATACACAAACAAAAGAGCCTATTTTATAACAAATGTTTTATAAAACATATCGGGCAATAAAAATTTAATAATTTTGCCAGCGTGTATGGGCATTTATCGGAATGCATACCAAAATCAATTTTTAGTTTTTTTTAATCAAAAACAAATTCTATGTCACTGAAAAGAAGCATTTTAGACCTTCGGAAACGTAAGGATGAGGTTCGTCTGGGTGGAGGAGATAAAGCTATTGAGAAGCAAGTGGCTCAAGGCAAATTAACTGCGCGTCAACGTATTCTCGCTATTGTTGATGAGGGCTCATTTCATGAATACGATATGTTCGTTGAGCATGTTGGGACGGACTTCAACATGGGCAACAAAGTTTTGGCCGGAGACGGGGTTGTGATCGGAACCGGAACTATTTATGGTTCACCAATTTGTATTTATGCTCAGGATTTTACTGTTGAAGGAGGATCTTTAGGATTAATGCACGCCCGTAAAATCACCAAAATTATGGATCATGCGCTGAAAATGCGTGTCCCGTTGATTGGTATTAATGACTCAGGTGGCGCCCGTATTCAGGAAGGTGTGAATTCGCTGGCTGGTTATGGCGAGATTTTCTTCCGTAACACGCTTTCTTCAGGTGTAATCCCACAGATTTCGGTTATTCTTGGCCCTTGTGCCGGTGGCGCTGTTTATTCTCCAGCCCTGACTGACTTCGTTTTCGTGGTTGAAAATATCTCGAAAATGTTCATTACTGGTCCTGCTGTTATCAAGAGTGTATTGGGCGAAGATATTTCGATGGAAGCACTTGGTGGGGCGCGTGTTCACGCTGAAATTACCGGGAATGCCCATTTCTTTGCTTTGAGTGAAAAAGAATGTTTCGAGCAGATCAAAACGCTGATCACTTATATTCCATGGAACAACACCGTTCGGGCAAAAGCTTTCCCTCCGCAGGAACCAAAAACCAAACTGAAAATCGAAAATATTGTACCGGTTGATGCCCGTATGCCATACGACATTCGCGACATCATTAAATCGATTACTGATGGTTCTGAGTTCTTCGAAATTATGGAACTTTTTGCTGCCAACATTGTCATTGGTTTTGGTCGTATGAATGGAGAAACGGTGGGCTTTGTTGCCAATCAGCCGTTGGTTCTGGCTGGTGTGCTCGATTGCGACAGCTCCGATAAAGCTGCCCGTTTTATCCGTTATTGCAACGCCTTCAATATTCCGATTATCACGCTTGAAGATATGCCTGGATACCTTCCGGGAGTTGATCAGGAACATGCCGGAGTTATCCGTCACGGAGCAAAAATCCTGTATTCTTATTCAGAAGCCACTGTGCCAAAAATTACAGTGATCATCCGGAAAGCATACGGCGGTGGTTACATTGCCATGAATTCGCGCCATTTGCGTGCCGACTTCGTGTTTGCATGGCCAACTGCCGAAATCGCTGTTATGGGACCTGAAGGCGCTGCCAATATTGTATTCCGCAAGGAAATTGCAGAAGCAGCCGATCCGGAAGCGATGCGTCAGCAAAAAATTCAGGAATACAAAGATAAATTTGCCAATCCTTATGTAGCTGCATCAAAAGGTTACATCGACGAAGTAATTGAACCACAGGAAACACGTAAAATCCTGTTGCATGCCCTTCAGATTTCAATGCATAAAGATGTGCCGGCTCCGGCTAAAAAGCACGGACTTCCACCATTTTAACCAAACGATAGGATTATGGCAGACCAGGAAAATAAGCAGTACATTATTGTACACAGTGCAAAATACGAAACCACGTATAACAAAAAGTACCTGAACCGGAAAGTTTGGGAAGAGCCCAATTTTAATCTGATCAAATCATACATTCCGGGAACGATCATCGATGTATTGGTCAAAGAAGGACAAGTATTGAAAAGTGGTGCAAGCATTATTGTTTTGGAAGCGATGAAAATGTACAATGATGTGCAGATGCCTTTCAAAGGCAAAATCGTAAAGATTAATGTTGAAAAAGGTCAGAAAATACCGAAAGGTTATGTGATGATCGAAATTGAACCTGTAAAATAGAACGTATTTTTCTATCCATATTTTAAGAGTGTTTCCATTGCGGAGGCACTCTTTTTTTTGTTCTTCAGTAGCCAAAATGCTGGCATCGGTCGCTGTTTGTTGCTTGGATGTTTAATGATACAGGATATAAAAATAAGCCCCTTCATCGTTTGTGATGAAAGGGCTTCTTGGCTTTAATTGTTGTGAATATCCTGCTATGGTTTTGGTTTGAAAATAATATCAACCACATCAGCTTTGGATGTAAACGATTGTACAAACTTTTGTACCTGAGGAATGGTCATCTTCTCCAGAATGGTTTCATAATTTTCAGGAGCGGCTATATTGATATTATAAGTATAGAAGCCTGTCAAAGCTTGAAGCCAGTAACTGTTGTGGAGTTTGGACTGCTCACGGTTCTTTTGTAGGTTTTTTACCGCTTTATCCAAATCTTCGGCAGTTGGTCCGTTGGCTGCAATTTTATCAATTTCGCGGTAAATAATCGATTTTAAGTGCTGTGCTTTTTCCGGGTCGGTATCAAACATCAGGCTTAGGCTTTGTTCCGCTTTTGGAAATTTCGCTGAACTTGTTGAAACCCTTACGCCATAAGTTCCGCCTTCTTTCTCGCGAATTTCTTCGATGTAGCGTAAATTCAGGATGTCGCGCAGCACGCTCAGCAATACGTTTTGTTCAGGCGAGTATTCCATTTTGGCGTTGAAATTAACCGACACTGTAGCTTTTTTAACTTCTAGCGGAATCTCAATTTCGCGAACGGTTTTTCCTTTTGGTCCTTCAACTTTACGATCGGTCCAGTTTTCCTTGCGCGGTAAATTGGTTAACGAGCCAATGTATTTTTCGGCCATTGTTTTGGCGGTAGCTTCGTCGATATTACCCACGATAAGATAGGTAAAGTCACCGGCATCAACAAAACGGTCTTTGTAGATGGCTTCCATTTGTTCCATCGATATTTCGTTGAATAGTTCGGGAGTCATCAGTTTGGTACGCGGATGTTTGTTGGTCAGAATGAGTTGCAGCGAATCGCTGATGATCTTTTGCGGGTTATTGGCCATGTTGGCAATAAATGCTTTGTATCGTCCAAGCAGCGCTTCGTAGGCTTCCTTATCGAACCGCGGATTTTCGAATTGCAGGTACAGCAACTGCATCATGGTTTCGAAATCTTTCGGGGTAGCTGTTCCGTTGAACGTTTCATTCAGGTCAGACAAGCCAACCGCCATGCTTACTTTTTTGCCGGTCAGCGCCTTTTTCAGGGCAGTGGCATCGTAATCGCCTACGCCAAACGAGCCGATGAATTGGTTGAGCATCATGGCCGAGGCTACCTGATCGTTGTTTATTTTCGAGCTTCCGCCATTACTCATTGCAATAAGCGAAACCTGGTCTTTTTCATAGTCGGCATTTCGGAAAACGACTTTGGTTTCGTTACCTAAAGTCCATTCTACCGCATTAAATTCAGGAAGTTTTTTGGTGCTTTTTACTTTTGAGCCTTTCAGTTCTTTGCTGATCAGGTTGGTTGATACGACCTCGTCGGCATAAGGTTCAATCTGGCTGTTTTCGGTTTCAGAAATGATAGCGAGCGCCTGTTCTTTCGAGAGGTGTTTGGCTTCTGGTTTTTCGGGACCCATTACCACGATTACCCGGTTTTCCGGTGTCATCCATTTTTTTGCACGGGCCGAAACTTCTTCAACTGAAATAGTTGGTAAAACTTTCTGCACAAAATCCCAGTCAAAATCGATAGAGGTTAAAGGTTCGCCTTCAATATAATGACCCTTAAAATCCATGGCAAACTGGTCGTTATTAATCTTGTCGCGCTGTTTGTAGCGGCTTTCGTACGAGGTAAGCAGGTTGGTTTTTGCACGATCGAGTTCTCCGGAAGTAAAGCCATGTTTGTAAATGCGTTGAGCCTCGGTGTAAATGGATTTAAAGGCCAGATCGTCCTGATCGGGTTTTGCCGTGGTTGAAACCGACAACATTTCATAACCATCAATAAGTCCGGAATAGTTGATGCTTCCGTTTACAAAGGGAGGAACTCCTTTTTGGAGCAACTCGGTGATCCGGTCGCGGGTCATCATTCCGAAGAGCGACTGGATGGTTTGTTCGCGCAGATAACCCAATGTCTTTTCAGAAGCGGCAGGCGCTTTATGCTTGATATACAGCGATACCGAATAACTGTCGGCTTCCTTGTCGGTTGCCAGCACGTAGAGTGGTTCTTTATGCTCCGGAACTTCGTAAAATTCACGTTTTGGGCCATCTTTAACGGCTTCAATTTTCGAGAATAATTCCTTAACTTTTTGCTCAACAGCATCTACGTCAATATCTCCAACGATGGCAATAGCTTGTAGATCGGTACGATACCAGTCGTGGTAAAAATTGCGGAGCGTTTCGTATTTAAAATTTTTGATCACATCCAGATCGCCAATCACATCACGGTTCATGTATTTAGAGCCATTCAGCAATACAGGCAAAAACTGCCGTTGCATTCGGAACCCAGCCGTGCGGCGTGTGCGCCATTCTTCGCTGATAACACCACGTTCAGCATCAATTTCCTCTTCGGTGAGCAAAAGAAAATCGGCCCAATCGTTTAAAACCAGCAAACAGGTGTCAACCAGTCCTTCGTGTTTAACCGGAATATCACTCAGATTATAAACCGTTTCGCCAAAACTGGTGTACGCGTTAATGTTGCGACCAAAAGCCACACCATGTTTTTCGAGTGTGTTGATAATTCCTTTCCCGGGAAAATGTTTGGTTCCGTTAAAAGCCATATGCTCCAGAAAGTGGGCTAAGCCATTCTGGTCGTCGTTTTCGAGCAAAGCCCCCACATTCTGAATGATGTAGAAACTCGCCCGCTCTTTGGGCTCTTCGTTATGACGGATGTAGTAGGTTAATCCGTTCGCCAGTTTACCCACTCTTGCGGCCGGATCAACCGGAACAGGCTGGTTGAAAACATTTTGACTAATAACCATTCCGGATAACTGCATCAATGCAATGATCAGGATTAATCTGATTTTGATCATACGTTTGTTATTTGTTTGTACTAAAAACTTTAAAGACAAGATTTACAACAGGGTGGCTTGTCATAATACAAACAAATTGGTAGCTGTCAAATGATCAGAATTACAGCCGAAGCGAAATATTTTTGCGTTTGCGGCTGGCGTAAAAATCAGTCAGTAAACGATGGGTTTACTTCTGGCAACGGAAGTGGAGAGCTGTTGCTAATACTTATAGGTATATTGGGTACTTTCCCATGTTCCGGAAGTGTTTTTTGCAGAAATAGTGAAATTGATCTGGTGTTTACCTTCTTCCCTGATTCCTGAAATGTTGAAGCTGTATTCTTTCGTGATCAGGGCTTTACACCTATCATCGTTGGCATTGTGCCTGATTTCGAAGGTTGGAGGTGGAAGTGGGGGAGTTCCGCATTCCGGTTGAATCAACGCCAGGTCAACCTGATGCTCTTCGCATCCGCCGCCATATTGAAGGGTCAAAACCAGGTAATCGCCATCCACTTTAGCGCTAATAACAGTTATCGGATCCGTTTTCAGACTGTTATAGTTCGAATAATTCAATTCGACATATTTGGCTGATGAATTGGCCAATTTTATTTCTTCCTGATCGGTACAGGCGCACAGAAAGAAAAATGTGCATAGAAAAAATGCAGCAGATATCGTTTTCATAAGTGGTTTCATTTGCAATTGGTCCTTCAATTTAGACTTAATTCTGCATCGGATTCAGCACCTTGCCGATAAACAGGATAGCTTTGGTGTCTTTTTCACGAATGGCAAATACAAACGGATGATCGACCCTGAAAGAATTGTCGGGTCCAACCGAAGTTAATTCGACAGTAATGCCGGTAACCGCAGCAGCCTCCGTTCCTCGCTCGTCAACCTTGATGTACGATTTGTGCATAACTTCTGAAATTACCAGGTTTGCGGCATCAGCTATACCGCTTAAATTAGCATTGCTAAACGCATCAGTCATGCCTAAAGCTTTCAGTTCATCAACCAAGCTGTCGTCAAATTTAAATTCGAATTTGGGGAGAAATACTTCTTTTTTCTGTTCGGTTAATTTCGAAATCCAGTCGTTCACATTTTCTGCGTTCATCAGCGAAATTACGTCGTCGGTTGTTTTTCCTGTTTCGGGCAAAAAAATGAGCATCGAATATTTTCCGCTTCCATAGGGCATCTCGAGCAATTGGAAGCTTTGATGACTGTAAAAATTGAACGGTTTCTCAATCGTCATTGTAGGTACCTGCACTGTAGTTTTATCTTCTTTAGTGAATGGCCTGTCGGTGGTTGCTTTCGCATCGAACCGGTATTTCCATTCGCCGTTAAAATAAATGGCATTCAGCAGGTACATGATATCGTCGCTGCTGACTTGCTCTATAATTTTATCAATTTTTCCTTTGGTGTTGGTATTTACCCATCCGTTTACCGTATTCAGGGTTTCGTTTGTTTTCGAAAAATCGAGCCCTGAAACCTGGGCATCGTAATAAATTTCATTGGTTGTTTTGAACGCATCTTTTACAGGAAAGGTGTTTCGGTAAAAAATGGCATTCGAAATCGAAAGTTCCACCTTCGGGTCGTGGCTCGAAAGGGCGGCTACCAAATCTTTGTAACTCTGGTTGATATCTTCTGTCGTCAGATTTGATTTATGCAACATCTCTTCTATTTGCTTTTTGGTATTTCCATCGGAGCCGTTATATACCATCGCCAGAGCCAGCGAAACGCTCATTGGCGAAATCATCGTATTCTTGGGTTCATCAAGCGAAGCGTTGACTTTCTTGAAAAGTTCGAACCCGAACTGGTTGTCGGCGGCAATAATTTTAGCCGATTTTTCGGAAGGTGTAATAAGGGTTACCGGTGGGTTTTCTGTGTCGTTGGTACAGGCTATACTCAGCATTACCAGCGCTAAAATTGAAAAATATCGTTTCATAGTTTGGTGTGTTATGGAATTAAGACGGATTGATGACAACTTTGGTTGCGTTGCATTTCAGAAATCGAAAACCGAAGATGAAAAACAAATTAACCAACAAAAAAAATAGTTTGACGCAACTAAATACAGCCCATCATCATCTTTGTTGAAATTGTATCCTGATTTCAGGAAAGATTGAATGAATACTGACCGTGGATGATAGTCACCCAAAGTACAATTAATTGAGTAATTTTGGGTTGTCAGAAAAATTTAGTGTGCACTTGGAAGATTTTAAACCAATCATATCCGATTGTATTGCCGGGAGCCGAAAAGCTCAGTCAATGCTTTATCAGCAGTTTGCACCGAAAATGTTCGGGGTATGCCTGCGTTATGCCAAAGATGCCACCGAAGCTGAGGATAATTTGCAGGATGGTTTTATTAAAGTATTTACCAACCTGAAAAATTTCAGGCACGACGGTTCGCTTGAAGGATGGATACGGCGGATCATGATTAATGTATCGCTGGAAAAGATCAGGAAGCAACATTTGCTTTATCCGGTTGAAGATGTGGCGATTTACGATTCGGTTAATTATTCGGATGATGTGATCGCTAAAATTGCAGCCGATGATTTGATGAAACTGATACAACAATTACCTCCCCGTTACCGACTGGTTTTTAACTTGTATGTGATTGAGGGTATGTCGCATCAGGAAATTGCAGAGGAAATGTCGATTACGCAGGGAACATCTAAATCGAATCTGGCCAGGGCCAGAGACATATTGAAAAAAAAAGTGCAGGAGAATTTTGGAGAAGAGTTGAATGCCCATAACAATTACACGGCATGAAGAAAGATAAGAATTTAGACGAGTTATTTCGCAGCAAGCTCTTGAATTACGAGCAGGAACCGCCTGCTTATATTCTGGATCATGTGCTTAACGGTGTGGCCGGTGAGCATCGGAAACGAAAAATAGTATTTTGGCGTATGGCAGGCGTTGCCGCAGCTTTACTTCTGGCATTTGTTGCCGGATGGCAATTGAATGTCAACGACGGAAAAACGCTGAACCAACCGCTGGTGGCCAACCAGCCAATCGTTCAGGAGCCTGCTGCGGAAACTAAGATTGTGGCAGAGCAGAATGAGTCAGCAAAGGAATTGGGCTCAGAAGAGCTTTCATTGGCAGTTGTAGCCGAATCAGAAAAAATGGGAGAGAAAACTTCTATTTCGTTGGCTGGAAAGATTGTGAAGCACAATGAACCCACTTTGGTTGCCGCCAATGAAGAATCAACACTCCTCCAGCCTCTGAAGGGACTTTTCAGGTTATTGACATCCGATACGGAATCAGGGAATTCACTTCAGGTGCGCAAATATGACCCGATTGCAGCTGAATCTACAGTAAAATCGATCGACCAGCAGATTATGGAGCAAAATCAGCAATTGATGCTGGCTCAGAACGAAACAGCGAAGAAAAGCCGATGGTTGGTTGGGGCGCAGGTTTCTCCGGCATACAATGTGTCCAGAAGTAGTCATACAAAAGCGTATGCCAGCAATATGCTCAATGCTTCGTCGAATCCGGTCGATTTGGGTGGCGGAATATCAGTAGAATACAAAAAAGGGAAACGCTGGAGTTTGCAAAGTGGGGTATATTATTCCGGCATGGGGCAATCATCCGGGAATACATCAAATTCAAACCAGAACGTTGCAAATGCACCTGTTTCCGGGTCCGACCATGGCAAAGAGTATTTTAATACCAATGTAAATATTGATGCCTGGACCAGTAAAATGGCAATCAACAGTACCGCCGGAGTGATTGAGTTTAGCAGTGTTCCTGACGGAATTGTGTTGGGAACCAATCTTGAAGACAAAACGATGACATCGTCAGCCGTGGTTGTATCTGATGCCCGGTTTATTCAGAATTTTGAATACATTGAAATTCCGTTGTATGTGCGCTATACGCTTATTGATTCGAAATTTGATGTGGAAATGATGGGCGGTTTCAGCTCGAATGTACTGGTGGGAAACCAAACCTTCATGGAAAGCAATACCGGTAAAAGCCTTGTGGGCAGCACACAAGATATGGAGACTATGAATTACAGCGGAACCCTGGGCATTGGACTGAAGTACGGGCTCTCGAAACGTCTTTATCTGAATGTGGAACCACGCGTTAAATATTACCTGAATTCATTAAACGGAAATTCTGCTGTTTCTTACAAACCCTATACGGTTGGTGTTTTTACCGGTTTAAGCTACGAGTTTTAAACTGAAGTTGTAGCGTTTTCATACGGGTAATACCGGATCAAAATGGATGTACGCTTTTTTAAATAAACGATTGAAATAATGAAGAACTTTATTTTCTGTTTTACCATTCTATTTACCGGATTTCTGTTCTCTTCGTGCGAAAAAAGCGATATCAATTATGAGAGCGACTTTGAGAAAAGTTATAACAAATGGCTGACGTTTAAGGAAACCTCTGGAAATACGTACAGTTATACGGTGGCCGGGTCTTCGTGGAGTGGCCCCGCATGGCAAACAACCATTACGGTGGCCAATGGAAAAGTAACCCAACGTTCGTTTAAATTTACTTCAACAAACGGGCTCGGCAGTATCGTTCAGGAGGATATGGAATGGGCTGAAGATGAGAACTCTATAAACTCGCATGAACATTACGCCGCCGATGCGTTAACCCTGGATCAGATTTATGATAAAGCCAGAAGCGAATGGCTGACCAAAAGAGAAAATGCAAAAACATATTTTGAAACCCTGAACAATGGTTTAATTTCTTCGTGTGGTTATGTGGAAAACAATTGTATGGACGATTGTTTCAGGGGAATCCACATTGCCAGCATTGTATCGTTGTAACCCACCTATCCATTCTTCTGATTTTTTAATCCAATAGTTTTTGGATTTGTTATTATTCTATATCGTTGATTTTGTAGTTGTTTCGTGTTTCGGAATAGTCGTTTGTGTCTGGCTGTTTCAAACTTCAGGCGTGGAATTCCTGATTTCCCCGCGCAACCTTTTTTCCCATCATCCCATCTTCATTTCAGTACTAACAACCGGAAACTGCACACGAACGTCACCCAATGTACAGAAAACTTAAAAAACCAAAATCAAATGAAAAAAATTCTGATCATCTTTATTGCAGGCATATTGCTCGTTCCGGCATTTGCCCAGAAGAGTAAAAAAGATCTGGTTTACCTGAAATCAGGCGGAATTATTAAAGGCCAGCTCATTGTTAATGATGGCGAAAAAGTAAAAATCAATTCAGCCGGAAATGAATGGGTTTTTCAGTCGGCTGAAGTGGACAGTGTTTCAAGGTATTCTAAATCCGTGCGAGAAGCGAAGCCGATTCAAAATTATTTTTTCGATACTTCGGCAGGGGTTTTGATTGGAAATTCGGGGAACAACCAATCGGCTCCCTTTTCATTCACTACATCAGTAAATTTTAGGGCGGTTGATAACTTATATGTTGGAGCCGGACTTGGAACTGAGTTTTTAGACGAGACTTATATGCCCGCATTTGCCCAGATTCAGTATAAATTCAGGGATAGCCGATTTACTCCTTTCCTGAATTTGCAGTTGGGCTACCAGGTTCCGCTGGAAGACGAAAGCCGTCGGAATTTCAATAACTACTATGTCGATTATTCCTCGTCGTACTGGCCTGGTTACCAGAATAACCAAAAGCTGGAGACAGAAGGCGGTTTTCTTATTAATCCATCGCTCGGGTTTCAACGCTTTACATCCGATAATTTTGGGTGGTTCTTTTCATTCGGCTACCGCTACCATCAACTCAATTATTCGGGCGATAACGGTTACAAACTTGAAACTAATTTTTCGCGCCTTTCACTTAGAATCGGATTCATTTTTAACTAAAAGCCATGAAACAGACTAAAACGATATTTTCAATAATGGTGCTTTTATTGACTTTCACATCAGCCTGCACCGACAAAGTTTACGAAACTTTTACCGCCAATGCGCCTGTTTATATGAGTTATGCGGATTTACGTTCGGCCGTGAAAATGAGTACCGCACGTGAAATGAATAATCCCGGTAAAATCTATTTCAAGGACCAGTATATTTTCATCAACGAAAAAATGAAAGGGGTACATGTTTACGATGTGAGTAACCCGAATAGCCCTCAAAACAAGGGATTTATTGAGATCCCAGGAAATGTAGATATTGCAATTAAAGACAATATTTTGTATGCCGACAGTTATGTCGATTTAGTTTCGATTGATGTTTCCAGTTTTTCGGCTATAAAAGAAGTGGGGCGTGTTGAGAAGGTTTTTCCCTATACATTGCCGTCGTATGACACCAAATATCCGCTTGCCAAATTGGATGAAAAAAAGGGTGTAGTAACCGATTGGGAAGTGAAAAGTGTCCGTCAGGAACTGGAACAAATATACTACCCAACTTATTACCGCTACGAAAGCCTGACGATGGATAATGCTTATCTATCAAACGGAGGTATCACCGGATCATCCGGAGCTGCCGGTTCAACTTACGGTGTTGGAGGCAGTATGGCCCGGTTCGGTTTGTATAAAGACTTTCTGTATATCGTCAATCAAAGTAGTTTGTTAACGTTTAAACTGAATTCAAATTCGCAGGTTACCTTGCTGAATACCACCTATGTAAACTGGATCGTAGAAACCATTTTTATTACCGATAATCATTTATTCCTGGGTACCCAAAGTGGCTTGATCGTACAGTCGCTCGAAGTTCCGGAAAAACCATCGCAGAAAGGTACTTTTTCGCACATGACAGCCTGCGACCCTGTGGTTATTAAAGGCGATCTGGCATTTGTAACCCTGAAAGGCGGGACAACCTGCCGCGGATCGTTGAATCAACTGGATGTGGTACAGATGAGCAATAGTTATTCCAAATTCACGTTATTGAAATCGTATCCGATGTATGGCCCGCAAGGTTTGGGAATCGACGATGATTTGTTGTTTATCTGCGATGGAGATGCCGGTTTAAAAATATACAATGCTGCCGATCCGTTGGCAATTGTTCAACTCGCGATCTTCCCGTCAATCCATGCGTACGATGTCATTCCGATGAACGATTACCTGTTCATGATTGGCGAAGAAGGATTTATGTTGTACGATTACTCCAAAATTCAGGATATTAAACAAATTGGCATAATTCCTGTAGTAAAGAAAATATAATAAGTCCGCAATACGTGGGCAATCGATGTACACTGTGGTATTCTCTCATAAAAAACCGGCCGATGTTCTCGCCCGGTTTTTATTTTTATGTCGATTTATATTGTTGATTATTAGGTGTATATTCGATGGAGTTTAAAGCTTTAAAAAGTTCTGTCGGTGGTGTTTAGTAACCACCACCATAATAATAACCATCTTCAACTTTTATAGTATCCATGGAAAATGGAATATAAATTTTCTCAAATTGGAGTTTCGTATTATCATTATATCCTGCAAATATTCCAGCTCCACCTTTTACATTCGAAAAAACAGGTACAGGTTCTGAGAATGGATTGTCGTGATAGTGGTTGTACAGTTTCAGGTATTTCATGTAATTAAACATTTCTTTGGATAATTTTTGAATCAGTATTGTTTTACGCTCGTAAATCTTACCTCCTGACATTGTAGGATAATAACCATAATTGTACTCTGAAATCTGGAACTTCAGTAAATATTCTTTCCCTTGGAAATAGTCGTCAGGGAAAATGCTGTATTCATTGCTTGGTCCAACATCTATGATCTCATCGCCAAAATTATTATACAGGTTTTTAAAAACCGGATCATCTGAATTAATTCCCAGTAAGTTTTTAGTGCGTAAATATTTCCTTTTTTTTATCCCTAAAGAATCGACGGTGTAAAAATCCAGACTTTCAGACTGGACAACAATCCGATAGAAGTCGTCTCCGGCGGCATCTTTAATTTTAACTGTGTATTTGGTGCTTTTCGAACCAAATTCGTTCTTTACAGTGGCTGTATCAAACGAAATAACATTCGCCTGCTCCGGAATAGTTGTTTCAGTTTCCAGTTTTTTTCCTTCCGAAGTGATCTCCATCCGGTAGGTCTTGCCTGCTTTGGGTACAATATCGGTTGCTGAGAAACCTCCAACCTGAGACGGGAATTGCCTGATCAAAGTACCATCTTCGTATAAATCCATCGATCCTTCTGCCGGTGAATTATTTTGCTCGTTTTCCAGAATGGAACTGCTTTTTGTGATGTAAGCCGAAAAATAGTTTTCAGTAGAAATAAAACTATTCACCACCACTTGATTGGCATATCCTTCATCGTCAAAATCGATCGTTTTTGTACACGAAAGAAGCACTCCGCAAAAAAGGCTGATTAGTATATAATGTTTCATGTGTTTATTTTTTCAATATTGATTGTATAATTTTCGTATTAACTATTGTTTTTCAATTAAGTCGTCAACGTTTGGAATTGAGCTTGCGAAATCCGCGAAGCGAATAGCCATAAATAATCATTTTCGGTTGGCATGAGTTTTAGCTCTTATGGCTATTTCATAGTTTGGGCTGATTAAAATTTATAACTGTATGAAATTGAAGGAATAATCGGAAAGAGGCTCAGTTGTTTCAAAACTCTCGATTTCCCTGTAGATTGGTATTCTTCATCAGAAGTTGAATCAAAGAACAGGAAAAATGGGTTTTGCCTGGAATAAGCATTGTAAAAGCCAATGTTCCAGGTCCGGATGCCATGTTTCTTTTGTTTGTGAAAATTGAAGCCAACATCCATCCGATGATAGGATGGCATTCGGTAGTTGTTGCGTTGCCCATAATACTCATATGTTGTGCTGGTGAAATTCTGCACATGGGGGATTCCTATTGAAGTAATGTTCTGGGTGGGTAGTGTTACTGCATTTCCTGTTCCGTAAACCCATGTCAGGCCAATATCAAACCGGTTCGAAAACTTATGAGTCATTACCAGGCTGATGTCGTGGCGTCGGTCGTAACGCGCATAAAACTTTTTGCCCCAATTCAGATTATCAAACTGACGTTCGGCTTTCGACCAGGTATAACCGATCCATCCAGTTGTTTTTCCAATTTTCTTTTCAAGCAAAAACTCAAGGCCATACGACCATCCTTTGCCCATTTCCACTTTATCTTCCCATCCGGTGCTTGCCCCAACAAACGAAGCGCCTTCCTTATATTCCAGCAAATTACTCATCGTTTTATAAAATCCTTCGATACTGAAGTCGATAGTCCGATTTACCTGGTAAACTCCGCCTAGTGCAAATTGATGCGACGTTTGAGGTTTTATTTTTTTAGTTGTGGGTAACCACAAATCGGTTGGCAAACTAATGGTTGACGAAGAAAGTAGATGAATATATTGACTCATTTTGGAATAGGCAGCCTTAAACGACATCCGGTCGGAGGCCATAACCCTTGCCGACAAACGTGGTTGCAGCGATGTGTAAAACTTATTTTCTACCAGAAAACCAGATGAATGCAGGCCAAAATTCACCGAAAGGCGGGAACCTAAATCCATATTATCTTCGATGTAAGCATACAATTCCTGCGCGTGGATGTCCGGATTTCCGATCGTGGTGTCGATTTTTGAGGTGTTCCCAAGGTAATCCTCCTTGTTGGCCATAATTCCGGGTTTGAAGGTATGGTCGGTAACATTTCCTCCGAATTTTATCCGGTGGTTTGGTACCGGAGAATAGTCGAAATCCATTTTTAACCCAAAGTCTTCTATTCCTGATCGGTAAGACAAGCTGTACTCGTCGCCTTTTTTACCTGTTGTAAGGTTTTTACTTGATGTATTTTCTTGAACATCAAATAAGTATCTGCTGTAAGTTAGGGTAGTATTTCCGAACAGTTTGTTGCTGAACAGATAATTCCAACGCAAGGCAGTGGTGATATTTCCCCATCCCAGGTGAAATTTATCTTTGCTTTGCCAACGCTCTTCATTTTCGGTATAACTTGATTCCGATCGGTAATAGGCTTTATCCTTTCCGGAATAAGCGCTCAAATATATCCGGCTCCGATCCGATATTTTATGACTGATCTTCATATTTAAATCCTGAAAGAAATAACCGCCAACTTCCTTGTTTTCTGATGTTTTTTTGATGAAAGGACGGGCAACTAAATCCGCATAAGTCCTTCTTGCAGAGAAATTAAATGTTGTTTTTCCTTTATTTAAAGGTCCTTCGAGATTCAGTTTTGAGGCAATTAGTCCAATCGAAAAATTGCCGTGCAATTCCTGATCATTTCCGTCTTTCATCCGTATGTCGAGTACGGATGACAACCTTCCTCCAAACCGCGCCGGAAAGCCACCTTTGTAAAACGAAACGTTTTTAATCGCATCGGGATTGAAAACCGAGAAAAAACCAAAAAGATGCTCGGCATTGTAAACCGGTACATCATCGAGCAGGATTAAATTCTGGTCGGGGCCGCCACCGCGAACATACAAGCCGCTGGTACCTTCAGTCCCCGATTGCACGCCCGGCAAAAGCTGAATGGTTTTTATCACATCGGCTTCGCCCAGAAACCCGGGCAGGCCCTGGATTTTTTCCATTTGAATATCGACTTTGCTCATTTGTGTACTTGTTAGTTTCGAATCAACATGCTGCCCAACAACTGTAATTTCTTCAAGATCAGTATCTGCTGTCAATTCGAAATCTGCCACCGTATCCTTTTGCAGGTTTATTCCCAGGTGCTGAGTTTTATAACCAACAAAAGAGCACGTCAGTGAATAATTGCCTTTGGGTAAGGTAAGGCTGTAAAAACCAAAACTGTTGGTAATTGTTCCTTTCAGTAGTTGTTTTTCGTAAATATTGGCATTTAATAAACGTTCTCCGCTCGACTGATCAGAAACATAACCTCGAATAGTGAAGGATTGGGCAAATGTTAATTGTGATAAAAAAAGCAAAAGACAAATAGAGGTAAATTTATGCATGTCAGTTGATCTTAGTTTTTATTAATTGGTGGAAATTAAATGGGTGATAGCTGGTTCTATCTTTTAGTTGAGAAGGTTTTAAGGGGAAGATTTCGGATTCAGGATTTGATTTGAACCGTTTTTTCTGGAAAATATTCAGGACGAAGGTTGCATAGCGTGGGTTACAGTTTATGTGCAAATATAACGTATCATATCCTGTTGAATTGTTAAATAACATGAAATAACCGAAAAAATACTTATCAGGTTTTTCAGCGAAATTCATTCACTGAAGTTTTTAAGAATTAAGAGCAAGCTTTGTTGACTGAGGAATTTAAAACCACTATTTTTGCGAATTGTCAAATTTTGAAAACGTATAAATGAATTTTAGAATATTTCACGGGGTTTCCCGATTAATACTGACTCTTCCGGTTGTTTTACTTTTACCGCTAACGGCATGTTCAAATTCGGGTTCTCAGCAGCCCGATTCCATCGGCACCCATTTGTTTACCCCGGTTAAACTTCCTGAAAAACTCGAATTCGCCGGAGAAAAAGTTCCAATGGAATATTACGATGTCCGCGAAAACCTGGATAGGGAGTTGCTTTCTACCGTTTATTTTCATTCGCAAACCATCCGTTATATCAAAAATGCGCCACGTTACTTTTCTATTATCGAACCCATTTTGAAGTCAAACGGAGTTCCTGAAGATTTTAAATACCTGTGCGTAGCCGAAAGCGGGTTCGATGTTCGTGCTGTATCGCCTGCCAAAGCTGTTGGTTTATGGCAATTGCTCGAATCTGCTGCCAAAGAAAATGGTCTGGAAATTAATGCCGAAGTTGATGAGCGCTACCACATCGAAAAATCGACCGAAACAGCCTGTCGTATCCTGAAATCGGCTTATCAGAAATTTGGGAGCTGGTCGCTGGTTGCGGCTTCATATAACGGCGGGCGGGCTGGTCTTGATCAGAAAATAGCCGTTCAGAAAGCAAAAAATTATTACGATTTGCTGTTTGTTGAGGAAACAACGCGATATGTATTTCGTATTTTGGCGCTCAAGCTGGTGATGGAAGACCCCGAAGAATATGGGTTCAAGATTGAAAAAAGAGATCTTTACCCGATCATCGAAACCGAAACCGTTCAGGTTAAAGGCCCGGTTGCCGACTTTGCCGCCTATGCCATCGGGAAAGGCATTACGTACAAGACTTTGAAAATGTTTAACCCATGGCTTCGGGAAACTTACCTGAAAAATCCTGTCAGGAAAACATATACCTTAAAGATTCCTGAAAAAGGATTCAGAACAAAAACCAATTAGACAAGCCCATGCAGTCAGCAGAAAATATACATACTCCCGAAGATTTGACGGAAGAAGAAGGCATGATTGTGGTTCACGGAGCCCGTGTTCACAACCTGCAGAATGTGAATGTTGAAATTCCGCGCAACAAACTCACCGTAATTACCGGTTTGAGCGGCAGCGGCAAGTCTTCGCTGGCATTCGATACCATTTATGCTGAAGGACAACGCCGGTACATCGAAACATTTTCGGCCTATGCGCGCTCATTTCTGGGCAACATGGAACGCCCTGATGTGGACCTGATTACCGGATTGAGCCCGGTTATTGCTATCGAGCAGAAAACCACCAATAAAAATCCGCGTTCGACGGTGGGTACTGTTACCGAGATTTACGACTTTTTACGTTTGCTGTATGCGCGTGCAGGCGAAGCTTATTCGTACAACACCGGCGAAAAGATGGTGAAATACACCGACGATCAGATTTTATCGCTGATTAAATCTTCGTTCGCCGGACGAAAAATCCTGATTTTGGCGCCGGTAGTTAAAGGCCGGAAAGGTCATTACCGCGAACTGTTCGAGCAAATCCTGAAAAAAGGGTTCCTGAATGCGCGGATCGACGGCGAAGTTACCGAGCTGAAAGCCGCCATGCGTCTGGATCGCTACAAAAATCACTTCATCGAAATTGTAATCGACCGCCTGCTGGTTGACGAGGCAAGCGATAAACGACTGCACGATTCGTTGCAGATTGCCATGAAAAATGGTCATGGAATTTGTATGATTCTCGATCACGACAGCCAGGTGGCCAAATATTACAGCCGCCAGTTGATGTGCCCAACTACTGGGATTTCATACAACGAACCGGCGCCACACAATTTTTCGTTCAACTCGCCACAGGGAGCATGCCCAAAGTGCAACGGGCTGGGAATGATCAGCGAAATTGATCTCGAAAAGATTGTTCCGGATAATACAAAAAGCATCCAGAACGGAGGAATCGCGCCACTCGGGGCACACAAAAATACGTTGGTATTCTGGCAGATTGAGGCGCTGGGCGAAATGTTTGGATTTACGCTGAAAACCCCGATTAAAGATATTCCTGAAGATGGTTTGAATGCCATTCTGTTCGGAACCAACGAACGGATTCAACTAAAAAATTCGCCACTCGGAGTTTCCATGAATTACATGATGACTTACGAGGGTGTGATTAAATACATCGATGCGCAGAAGGACGATAACCCTTCGCAAAAGGCGCAGAAATGGGCCAATCAGTTTGTTCGCGAAACGCCCTGCCCCGAATGTAACGGGCATCGGCTAAAAAAAGAGTCACTTTACTTCAAGATTGATGGCAAAAATATTTCGGAACTGGCACAGCTTGATATTTCGGAACTAAACCTGTGGCTCGATAATCTGGAAGACCGGTTGAGCGATCGGCAGCGAAAAATTGCCGTTGAGGTGATCAAGGAAATCCGCGACCGCATTCGCTTTCTGCTGGATGTCGGTTTGAAATACCTGTCGCTCGACCGCACATCGCGAACGCTTTCTGGCGGCGAATCGCAGCGCATCAGGCTGGCCACTCAAATTGGTTCGCAACTGGTGAATGTGCTTTACATTCTGGATGAACCGAGCATTGGCTTGCATCACCGCGACAACCTTCGGCTAATCAATTCGCTGGAACAACTGCGTGATACCGGCAATTCGGTGATTGTGGTCGAACACGACAAAGACATGATGATGAATGCTGATTATGTGATTGATATGGGCCCATTTGCAGGGCGGCATGGCGGTCATGTGGTGGCTGCAGGCACACCTCAGCAAATTCTGACAGCGGGCACGCTCACTTCAAAATACCTGTTGGGCGAGGCACAAATTGCAGTTCCGGAGAAACGCAGGATAGGGAACGGAAAAGTACTTTCACTGAAAGGTTGCACCGGCAACAACCTCAAAAATGTGTCGGTTGATTTTCCTTTGGGTCAGCTTATTTGTGTTACCGGTGTCTCCGGAAGTGGAAAATCCAGTTTGATCAACTCAACGCTGCAACCCATTTTGAGCCAGCATTTTTACGGGTCGCTAAAAGATCCGTTACCTTATGCTGAAATCGTCGG
>JAIBEY010000010.1 GCA_019459525.1 Prolixibacteraceae bacterium | reverse complement strand
GAAATAACGCACTCCACCCGCCGCAAATACTTTAAGATCTAAAACCGCCCAGAAACCAACATTCACGCCACCTCAAGTAACTGCTGATACACCATACACCTTCTCACTCGTGGTAAACGACGGGAAAGTCAATTCTGCCGCAAATCAGGTCGTGGTAACAGTTAAACAAGTTAACAAAGCGCCGGGTGCCAGTGCGGGGACTGATCAGGCAGTAAACGAAAACAGCCTGTTTACCCTTGACGGTTCCGGCTCTACTGACCCAGACAACGAGCCGCTCACCTATTTATGGACTGCACCTGCCGGAATTATTTTAAGTTCGAACACCGCGCAAAAACCAACATTCACGGCTCCTGAAGTAACTGCCGATGCACCTTACACCTTCTCACTCGTGGTAAACGACGGAAAAGTCAATTCTGCCGTCGATCAGGTCGTAGTAACTGTTAAGCAAATCAACAAAGTGCCGGTTGCCAGCGCGGGGATCGATCAGGCAGTAAACGAAAACAGCCTGTTTACCCTTGACGGGTCCGGTTCTAGTGACCCAGACAACGACCCGCTAACCTATTTATGGACTGCACCTGCCGGAATTACTTTAAGTTCGAATACCGTGCAGAAACCAACATTCACGGCTCCTGAAGTAACAAGTAATACCAGCTACACCTTCAGCCTGATTGTAAAAGATGGCATTCTGGAATCTGCCGCCGATCAGGTAATTATCACGGTTAAGCAGGGGAATAAATTACCTGTGGCCAATGCCGGCATTGATCAATCAGTAAATGAAGGCATTTTGGTGACACTCGATGGGACAGCCTCAACCGATCCCGATGCCGATCCATTAACCTACACCTGGATCGCACCTGAAGGAATAGTACTTAGCTCAACTACGGCTTCAAAGCCCACTTTTACAGCTCCTGAAGTTATTACAGATACCAATTTTGAATTTTCACTACTTGTAAATGATGGAACCATCAGTTCAAGCTCAGATCCGATTATCGTTACTGTTAAACATGTCAACAAAGTTCCGATTGCAAACGCTGGGACAGATATGACCGCGAATGAAGGGACTATTGTTGCGCTTGACGGAAGTGCATCTATTGATGGAGACAATGACCCGCTAACCTATTTATGGACAGCACCGGCCGGAATTACTTTAAGTTCGAATACCGTGCAGAAACCAACATTCACAGTTCCTGAAGTAACTGCCGATACACCTTACACTTTCTCGCTCGTGGTAAACGACGGAAAAGCCAATTCTGCCGCTGATCAGGTTGTGGTAACTATTAAACAAATAAACAATGTTCCGGTTGCCCATTCGGGTGCAGATCAGACTGTGATCGAAGGAGTTGTAGTTACTTTAGACGGAAGTACCTCTACCGATGGAGACAATGATGCGCTTACTTATTTATGGACTGCACCTGCTGGAATTACTTTAAGTTCGAATACCGCACAAAAACCAACATTTACAGCCCCAGAAGTTATCACAGACACACCATACATCTTCTCGCTCTTGGTCAACGACGGGAAAGTCAATTCTTTAGCTGATCTGGTTGTAGTAACTGTCAAGCAAGTCAATAAAGCACCAATCGCCAATGCTGGCACCGATCAGTCAGTCGTTGAGAAAAGTGTATATACTCTGGATGGCAGTGCTTCATCGGATCCCGACCACGATGTCCTCATTTATAAATGGACAACGGCACCGGGCATATCGCTCAGCGCAACAAATGTTGCCAGACCAACCTTTTCGGCTCCTGATGTGTCGATCACTACATCCTATACCTTTTCACTTGTTGTTAGCGATGGTAAGTTCGATTCGCCTGCCGACCAGGTTGTAATTACAGTAAAACTTGAAAATACCGCCCCAACTGCCCATGCAGGCGCAGGTCAGACTGTAAACGAAGGAAGTATTGTTACATTAAACGGAACAGCATCCGTTGACCCGGATAATGATCCGCTCATCTATAACTGGACTGCACCTTCCGGAATTACAATGAATACCTCAACCGAACCAAACCCAACGTTCACCGCTCCGGAAGTAACTGCTGACACTAATTTTACATTTTCGCTTACCGTAAATGATGGAACGACCAATTCTTCGGTGGCACAGGTAACAATTACGGTAAAACAAGTCAATAAAGCTCCTGTTTACACATCAGCCAGGCTATTCGAGGCTAACGAGGACCAGGCAATAGAATTGCTGCTCGAAGGAACCGACAACGAAAATGATCCAATCTCGTTCTCGATCGAAAACCTCCCGTCATTCCTGAAATTGGTTACGAAATCAGCAAAATCAGCAACATTATCAGGAATTTTTACAAAAAACTATATCGGCAACAACCCGCTAAAACTGACACTATCGGATGGGGCTTCAAGTACGCAGGAAACGATCAACATTTTGGTTACGCATGTCGATCATGCGCCATATGTGAAAGACTCGATAAAAAATATATCAGTCGAAAGGCGGTCACCACACCTAATCATCAACCTCACTACTGTTTTTGCCGACGACGATTCGGAAGATGTTGTAACCTATGCCGTTGAATCGAATACAAACAACAAAATTATTACTCCACAAATTTCAGGAAATGAACTGACGTTAAACTTTTCGACTGAAAATACAGGTTTATCTGAACTGGTGATTACGGCTTCGGCAAACGGGAAAGTTGCTAAATCGAAATTTAAAGTTGAAGTAAAAATACCTACTGGAATTGATCCGCTTTTTGAAGATAACGCTATTCGGATTTACCCCAATCCGACGAAAGGAAATGTAACTATTGCATTTAACCAAATACCAAAATCGGCAACGAGGATAACTGTTTTCAGCAGCGATGGGAAAATAATAATCCAATCGCGTGCAACTAAAAAAGAAGAAAATATAATCCTGAATAACCAATCTCCGGGACTTTATTTCATTAAGATTGATGGGGAAACTTCAGGAATCTACAAACTTATTCTCAAATAAATTTCTCTTATAGCATTACCTTTTCTCTCAACCTCCGTCGGCTCTGGCTTTCGGAGGTTTTTTTTTGACATTTTTCAGCGAAGGGAGTTTCGTGCGACAAGTACATAAATCACAATTCCAACCAATACGCCCAAGCTATTGGCCGAAATATCGTACCACGAAAATGAGCGCCCCATACGCATCGAAAACTGAATAAATTCCATGAGCACGCCCCAACCAATTGTTAGCACGACAATAAAGAATAATCTGGAATAATGCCGTTCCGTTCGTAAGGCCCAGCAAAACAGGATGGAAAACACAAAATACATCATAAAATGAATCACTTTGTCGGCTCCCCGGAATAATGGTATTTTAGGCAAATCCTGTGGAGGCAGCAAAGATAAAGCCATTATACCAAGCACATAAAGCACAACAGAAAGAATACGAACAGGTTGTTTTACCGACAAAAGGAAAGCTATCATATACAAGCAGGTAATTCGTTTGATCTATTACTAAACAGAAAAAAACTTTGTTTAGTTTATTTCGGAACCAAATATCAAAACTTTTTGTCAAACAAACGTAAATTCAAATTTAATTATTGCGAACTTTATCCGGTTCAGTTAAACCATTCGGCAAAAAAAATGTCGAACTAAATTTGAATTAAACCAAACCAACAACATATGCAACGCGATAAACACCTTTATCCGGTTTTCCCTGTCCATACATTCAGGTACATGAACCAAAGAAAAACTTCACCATCTCCAATTAAACTCCTCATTAGTTGCAGCCTTTGCCTGACACTGATGTTCAGCCTGGTGGCCTGCAATAAAAAGAAACAGGACGAATCGGCAAAAAAAGGGAAAAAAGGCGGCCCGGTTTCTGTCGAAATAAAGGTTATCCAGCCCGAGTTACTGCTGAATACGGTTTCGGCAACCGGAACGATAATGGCCAACGAAAAAGCAGAAATTCGTCCGGAAATATCAGGACGGATTGTTAAAATATTGTTTGAAGAAGGCGCTACCGTTCAAAAAGATAAGCTACTGATTAAAATGAATGACAGCGACTTGCAGGCCCAACTTAAACGAAACGAAGCACAGGGCATCCTGCTGGCCAGCGACGAATACCAAAAGCGTAAACTACTTGAACTAAAAGCCATAAGCCAAGACGAATACGATGCCGCAAAAAGTCTTTTGTTGGTAAACCAGGCCGACAAGCAATTGCTTGAAGCTCAAATAGCCAAAACTGAAATTTATGCACCCTTCAGCGGGAAAGTTGGACTTCGTACCGTAAGTGTCGGCAATTACATTGCCAGCAACACGCTTGTTGCAACCATACAGCAACTCGACCCCATTAAAATTGAGTTCGACGTTCCTGAAAAATATAGCGGTTACATTAAACCAGGGCTGGAAATAAACTTTAGCATTGATGCTTCTGATTCATCGTACATGGCAAAAGTATATGCTATTGAATCATCAATAACTACTGAAACCCGCACGCTAAAAGTCAGGGCGCTTTGTTCGAACAGGGAGAATGTACTTAACCCCGGAACTTTTGCCCGTGTAAATATGATTCTGGAACGGTTTCCCGATGCACTCAAAGTTCCATCCGAAGCGGTTGTAACCGTTTTGGACGGAAATTCAGTTTATATCTGCCAAAACGGGAAAGCCAAAGAAGTGCCGGTTACCACCGGGATCAGGACCGACAACGAAATTCAGATTACAAAAGGCATTACCGCGGGCGATAGTCTAATCGTTACCGGACTTTTACAGGTTACCAACGGTGGTCCGGTAGTAATAAAAAAATAAGGACAACACAAGCCTAAACAACTCAGCCAACTCAAATTATGAACTTTTCAGGAATATTTATAAAACGACCGGTATTGGCCATGGTACTTTCCATTTTGGTAGTGCTGTTCGGGATCATCGGGTACAGTTTTTTGGGTGTACGCGAATATCCAAGTGTCGATCCGCCAACGGTAACCGTGAGTACTTCGTACCCCGGAGCCAATGCCGATATTATTGAAAGCCAGATTACCGAACCACTTGAAGAAAGCATCAACGGGATTGCCGGTATCAGAACCCTCACCTCCTCTTCGCGCGATGGAAGCAGCAACATTACAGTTGAATTTCAGATCGGTGTTGAAATGGAAACTGCCGCCAACGATGTGCGCGACCGCGTATCGCGTGCCCGAAGAAGCCTTCCTCCTGATGTTGATCCCCCAATCGTGGTAAAATCGGATGCTGACTCCAATCCGGTTTACGTGATGACCGTGCAAAGCGACACACGCAACCTGCTGCAATTGACTGAGCTGGCCAACAATGTGTTAAAGGAAAGGCTCCAGACGATTCCCGGAGTGAGCGATATTCGTATTTATGGAGAAAAAAGGTACGCCATCAAATTATACATCGATCCTCTGAAATTAGCTGGTTATCAACTAACTCCGCTGGATGTGCGCGATGCCCTGAACCGCGAAAACGTAGAATTGCCGACTGGCCGGATTGAAGGCTACGGAACGGAACTTTCGGTTCGCACATTGGGCCGGATGACTACCGCCGAAGAGTTCAACAACATGATTATCAAAGAATCAGAAGGAACACTGATTAAATTCAGAGATATTGGAAATGCCATTCTGACCGCCCAAAATGAGAAAACCGTTATGCGAGGCCAGGGTGGAATAAAAATGGTTGGGTTAGCCCTTTCGCCGCAACCCGGAGCCAACCACATTGCTATTGTGGATGAGCTTAAAGTCAGGCTTGAACAAATCAAAAAAGATTTGCCTGAAGATATCACACTCGGGATAATGAACGATACGACACTTACTATTCGTACCGCCATTACTGAGGTTCAGGAAACCATCCTGATTTCGTTCCTTCTGGTAGTGATGGTCATTTTCCTGTTTTTGCGCGAATGGAGAACCACGCTTATTCCGGTTTTTGCCATCCCGATTTCACTCGTCGGGACCTTCTTCCTGATGTACATGGCTGGTTACACCATCAATATATTAACCCTTTTAAGTATTGTACTTGCAACCGGACTGGTGGTTGACGATGCCATTGTGGTACTCGAAAATATCTACAGCAAAATTGAGAAAGGTATGAACCCGATGGAAGCCGCCATGATCGGCTCGAAGGAGATCTTCTTTGCCATCCTTTCAACCACAGTTACCCTGGCTGCCGTTTTTCTGCCCATTATCTTCCTCGAAGGTTTTACCGGTCAGCTATTCCGCGAGTTTGCCATTGTAATGGCCGGTGCTGTAATAATTTCAGCATTCGTTTCGCTGACACTCACCCCCATGATGAGCGCCCACTGGCTTCGCCACAGCGATCACCACAGCGGTTTTTATGCCAGTACCGAAAAGTTTTTTGTCGCGTTGAATGCCCGTTACAACCGGTCGTTGCAGCGATTCCTGAAATACCGCTGGCTGGCATTTATTGTCATGGGCATCTCAATTGGCCTGATTGGTTTTCTCTGGCCAAGGATTCCTTCGGAACTGGCCCCTATGCAGGATAAAAGCCGCATCATGGTCAATGTTACTGCTCCTGAGGGTGTTTCGTTTGAAAAAATGGACGAATACATGACAACACTTATTGCTATCGTAGATACCATTCCTGAAAAACTATCCTTTATGGGGCTGACCTCCCCCGGATTTGGAGGTTCGTCCACCAATTCAGGATTCGTGCGCATCACGCTCACACAACCCAATGAACGGGAGCGGTCTCAGGACGAAATTGCCAATATGCTCAGTGCGATTACCCGAAAAATGACTTTTGCCCGCGCCATCGTTAGCCAGGAACAAACCATACAGGTTGGACGAGGCGGAGGATTGCCCGTTCAATACATTATTCAGGCTCCGACTTTGGAAAAACTAAAATCAGTATTGCCCGAATTTATGGAGAAAGCCCAGGCCGACCCGGCTTTCCAGGTGGTTGATCTGAACCTGAAGTTTAACAAACCCGAAATGACCATCCAGATTGACCGTGATCGTGCAAGGACACTGGGAGTCACGATTCGCGACATTGCTGAAACGCTGCAACTGTTCTTCTCCGGACAGCGAATGGGCTATTTCATATTCAACGGCAAACAATACGAGGTAATCGGGCAGGCTGACCGCAGTTACCGCGATGATCCGTTCGATTTGAGTACCGTGTATGTCAGAAACCGAAAGTCGGAATTGGTTCAGCTCGACAACCTGATTCAGGTAAAATACAATTCAAGTCTGCCGCAATTATACCGGTTCAACAGGTACGTTTCAGCAACTATTTCGGCTAACCCGGCCGATGGCTATACGCTTGGACAAAGCCTCGAAGCCATGAACCGGATTTCAGCAGAAGTACTTGACGATACTTTTTCAACCAGCTTATCAGGCCCTTCGCGCGATTTTGCTGAAAGTTCGAACACGCTCCTGTTCGCATTTGGACTTGCGTTGGTACTGATTTACCTCATTCTTTCGGCCCAGTTCGAAAGTTTCCGCGACCCGATGGTCATCATGTTCACCGTTCCGTTGGCAGTTGCCGGTGCATTGATTTCGCTCATCTTGTTTGGGCAAACCGTTAATATTTTCAGCCAGATTGGAATGATCATGTTAATTGGGATCGTAACGAAAAACGGGATTCTGATCGTTGAATTTGCCAACCAGAAAAAAGAAGCCGGATCTGATTTGATGCAGGCTGCATTGGAAGCTTCCACTCAGCGTTTCAGGCCTATCCTGATGACAAGCCTGGCCACGGTACTCGGGGCTTTACCCATTGCATTGTCGTTGGGCGCCGGATCAAAAAGCCGTGTTTCCATGGGAATTGTAATCATTGGGGGATTGATGTTTGCGCTTGTTTTAACGTTGTATGTTATTCCGGCGCTTTACACCTATTTCTCAAAAAAAATAGAAAATAAATAAAATGCTGAACAAGATATAAGAAACACCGAAGCATCCCTTTTACATTTCCTGTTTCTCGTTCCTTATTCAATATTAAATTATAAGCTAATAACCAATTCAAATCCGGATCACGTTCTTTCTTCGACATAAAACGTGAAACTTGAAACGATATAAAAAATGAAACTTCGACTCACCATAATTACGTTCATCCTTGTTCAGGGAATGCTGGCATCTGCCCAGGACACCCTCAAACTTCAGGAAGCCATCGTGTTGGCCCTACAGAATAACTATTCCATCTCGCTGGCTGAAAATACAGCCAGAATTTCCGACATCAACAATTCGGAGGGCAATGCCGGGATGTTGCCGAAACTCGATTTAAGTGGTACCCGATCATTAGCCATCAACAATTCGCATGCAGAATATTTTGATGGAAGAATTCGCGATGTACCTAATGCAAAAACCAACAACCAGAATGCCGGGATTCAACTTTCGTGGACCATTTTCGATGGCCTTAATATGTTTATTCAACGCGATAAGCTGAATGAATTGCAGCAACTAAGCAATACCCAGTTGAGGGGTGTTGTCGAAAACACCGTATCGCAGGTTAGCCGCGTATATTTCGACATTGCTGTTCAGCAAAAAATACTCGATTTATACCACGAGGCACTGAATATTTCGACCCAGCGAAAACAATTTGCGAAAGTCAGGCTTGATTTGGGAAGTGGCTCGGAACTGACTTTTCTGCAAGCCACGGTTGACATGAATGCCGACAGTGCCAACTACATGAAACAGCAGTCGGTATTGTACAACACCATTTCAGACCTAAACTTATTGCTTTGCCGCGATCTGAATACCAAGGTATTGGTTGAGAAAAACATACCGGTAAACGAGGCCCTGATTTACGAAGAACTTTGGACTAAAGTTCAGGAGCAAAGCCCGGAACTGATGGAAGCCAGAAGTGCAATAAACATGGCTAACCTAACCATCAGGGAAATCAAATCAGTGAGGTTGCCCCGGCTGACACTTAATTCAGCCTATTCCTACAGCAAATCACTTTCTGACGTCGGAACTTTTACCAGTAACCGCAACATCGGATTCTCTGCCGGTGTAACCCTGAATTACAACCTGTTCAATGGATTTACCAACAACCAAAAATTAAAAGTGGCCCAAATCAGGGAAGAATCTGCCATTCAGGATGCGGAGTTGCAAAAACTGAATATTGAAGCCAGCCTGCAACAGGTTTACAACGATTTTCAGACTAACCTGAAACTGGTACGTTTTGAAAAAGAAAACATGCAATTCGCCCGCTTAAATTGGGATATTTCCCAACAAAAATACAAGCTCGGGGCGATGAACGACATAGAGTTACGCGAAACACAGCAGAAATTGATGGATGCCGAAAACCGTTTGCTGCAATCCCTTTTCCGTTGCAAGTCAGCCGAAATAGAATTGCTGCGCATCAGCGGTCAGCTATCCGATTCGGTTGTTCCGCAGAAATAATTAACCGGCCGGGCTCTGCCGTCACTTTCCTGTTATACAACAATTCTGCAAAATTGATCGATTCCCTGTGAGATCAGTTCACTTTATTTACTAAGTTAGTAATCATCAAACCGGAGTTCAATTTTAAATACAACAACTTGTTTTACTGAATTTTGTATTCTCAAAATTGGTACGACAAGTTACAAATTTTAAAATTTTATGCAAGCCCGGTTCATGTAAAAAATAAAAAGCTGATCCATATGCAGATTGATTTATCAAAAATTAGGGTTCGTGAGGTTGGCCCCGGGGAGATTGAACTGCTGACTAAATACCGCATAGCCTACCTCACCGAAATGCAGGGCGAACGAAGCGAAAAATACCAGCAGGAGTTAACAAACGAGCTGACTCAATATTTTACAGAAGCCTTGGCTGAGCAGCGTTTTTTCGCATTTCTGGCCGAGCAGGATGGACTCGCGCTGAGTTTCGGGGCAATGGTAATAAAAAAGATACCCGGCGATTTTAATCAATCCATGTACCTCGAAGGCGACATCCTGAACATGTACACCGTTCCTTCTGCACGCCGGAAAGGAATCTCGGCCCTGATCCTTCAGGAGCTCCTGAACGAAGCTCACAACAGGGGAATCAGCAAAATAGCCTTGCACACCTCCCGAGACGGAGAAAAACTATACCGGAAATTTGGCTTTTCTGAACCAATATTCCCGGTACTTGAACTATGTTTATAATCAACAACCTGCGGCTGGTTGTTTGGGACTCAGCACCCAAGAAAGACGGTTGCTGGGCTCGTCGAAGCCTGAAATTATAACTTTGAACTTGAAACTATGTTAGAACCACAATTAAGCATCGGAATTATGTATCAGCCCGAAATTATTTTCAGGTTGAACGAACGTTATTTGTTAGCTCCTAACGGCGTTCCGTTTGAGGGGATTCAAAAAGTAGAATACCTCGACGGCAAAATCTGGCTGAACGATGAAATGACCGATGAAGAAGAATTAATTTTCGAACCGGTAAGATACCACGAAGCTTCGTTTGAACTGAACGACGTAACCATTGGAATCAATTTCCATTGGGAAAGAAAAGAAGATCAAACCTTTAAAGGTTCGCTGAAAATCATGATCGAAAATGAAAAACTCACTGCCATAAATATTTTGCCGCTGGAAGATTACCTGGTGAGTGTAATTTCGTCGGAAATGAGTGCGACCAGCAGCCTCGAGCTTTTGAAAGCGCACGCCATCATTTCGCGTTCGTGGCTACTGGCACAAACCGAAAAAGGGAAAAATTTACAGCACTCCGGCAAAACCTATCAGAGTATTTCCGAAACTCCGGAAGAATACATCCGCTGGTACGACCGTGAAGACCACCTGAATTTTGATGTGTGCGCCGACGACCATTGCCAGCGCTACCAGGGAATTACCCGTCAATCAACCGAACTGGTTGAACAAGCTATTGCTGCAACACGCGGAATGTTGCTGATGAACGACGGAAGAATCTGTGATGCCCGCTTCTCGAAAAGCTGCGGGGGGATTGCCGAAACTTTCGAAAACGTTTGGGAACCCGAAGTTCATTCGTACTTACAAGCCATTATCGATAATCCAAATGCTCCTGAAGGTTTTGATACCGATCTGACGAATGAAGCAGCCGCTGAAAAATGGATCAGAAACGCCCCACCAGCCTTTTGCAACACGCGCGATAAAGAAGTACTCTCGCAGGTACTGAACGACTACGATCAGGAAACCAAAGACTTTTACCGTTGGAAGTTGACTTATCAGCAAGCCGATCTGGCTGAACTGATTACTCGAAAATCCGGACGGGATTTTGGAGCCATACTTGATTTGGTTCCGGTTGAACGGGGAAAATCAGGCCGATTGAAAAAGCTCAAAATCGTGGGTAGCAAATTAACATTGACCATCGGTAAAGAGCTGGAAATCCGCAAAACCTTATCCGAATCGCATTTATACAGTTCGGCGTTTGTGGTGGATAAATTAAATATTACAGACAGTATTCCCGGCGAGTTTGTGCTAACCGGCGCAGGCTGGGGACACGGTGTTGGGCTTTGCCAGATCGGCGCCGCCATGATGGGCGCCAAAGGCTACAAATACGACGAAATTTTGCTGCACTATTTCAGGGGAGCAAGCATTTCGAAAGAATATTAAGGATTACGGATTGTTATTTGCTTCGTGTCAGTATTGGTCATTCGTGTCGCGTCGCAAACAATCACTGACAACAAATGACTACTGAATGACAATAAATGACAAAAAACAACCAATGACGAATAACACGACCTCACCTGCTCCCAAACAACGCAATCCCTGGGCTTGGATTCCAACGCTGTATTTCGCTGAAGGAATCCCATATGTGGTAGTGATGACGGTATCCGTTATCATGTTCAAAAAACTGGGAATTTCGAATGCCGATATTGCATTATATACCGGCTGGCTGTATTTACCATGGGTGATTAAACCGCTTTGGAGCCCGATTGTAGATCTGCTAAAAACCAAACGCTGGTGGATTGTAATCATGCAAATGATTATTGGTGCAGCACTGGGTGGCATTGCACTGGCCATACCGCTACCCATCTTTTTTAAAGCTACACTCATCTTTATGTGGCTGCTGGCTTTTAGTTCGGCCACCCACGATATTGCTGCTGATGGTTTTTACATGCTGGGCCTCAACGAACACCAGCAGGCCTATTTTGTAGGTATCCGCAGTACGTTTTACCGCATTGCCATGATCACCGGCCAAGGTTTTCTGATTATCCTTGCGGGTTTTTTCGAAACGTCCACCGGTTTGCCACCAATTGAAATTACCGCTATGGCAAGCCCTTCGTTTGCCAGGGAAATTACACTTCCTGAAGTTCCTCAAAATGTGGAAACCAGCAGCGGAGATAGCTATTTTGCTGTTTTCCCGCAAAAAGCCGAATTGTCAACCCAAAATATTCCGACTTATCAACTGGACTCGATCCGGAAAGTTGTTTCAACATACAATCTGGAGAATGGGTTTGTTCTGAATCAGGCAGCCGTAGCTAAAGAGGTTTCCTGGTGGTCGAAAAATGTTTCTATACCTTTAAAAGAATTTCTGAAGGAATATTTTGGAGTTAAGAAACCGGTAATTGATGGCAAAGCGCCAGCGGGCAATGTAAGCGTAGTGGCTGTGAAACTAAGTGCGAAACCCGAGAAGAATGAAGAATTAGTGATGAACTTCGATTTCAAAGGTGGAGATAAAAGCCTTCGTTTGCTTGAAGGCGAACGCCTCATGTTCAATGCTTCAAACTACGAAAAACCAGCCTACCTGCTTTTTCAATGCGACCAAAAACTGACCCGACCCACCGAAGCTGTGTTTAAAGGAATATCGGGGAACATCCACCTGGCATGGAGCATCACCTTCATCATTCTGGTTGTGATGTTCATTTTGTTCTCGGTATATCACCGCTTCATCCTGCCCCACCCTGCTTCGGATAAGCAAGTTGGCGAACATCAAAACCTGTTCAAAGAATTCTTTATGACTTTCGGCTCGTTTTTCCGGCGGAAAGATATTGGACTGATTATTTCCTTCCTGCTGCTTTACCGGCTGGGCGAATCGCAGATTATTAAAATGGCGTCACCGTTTATGCTCGATTCGAGACAACTGGGTGGACTGGGGCTTACCACCGGCGATGTTGGACTTCTCTATGGTACATTCGGAATACTTGCACTCACCGCCGGGGGAATACTGGGAGGAATAGCCGCTGCCAAAAAAGGACTAAAATATTGGATTTGGGTTATGGCACTGGCAATTAACATTCCACATCTGGTCTATGTTTACATGTCGTATGTACAACCCGAAAGCCAATGGATCATTGGACTTTGCGTGGTCATCGAGCAATTGAGCTACGGATTTGGCTTCACCGCCTACATGTTATACATGATTTATATTGCCGAAGGAGAACACAAAACCGCCCATTTTGCCATTGCAACCGGATTTATGGCTTTGGGCATGATGTTACCAGGCATGTTCTCCGGATGGTTGCAGGAAATTATTGGTTATCAGCATTTCTTCGTTTGGGTCATCCTTTGTATGATTCCGGGAATGATACCTGTTTTCTTTGTGAAAATAAAACCCGAATTCGGCATCAAGAAAAAAGAAGAATAAAACATCTGCCAATAGTTGTTTTAGCGCCGGAAGGAACAGGGATACACCTGTGCTTTCCGGCGTTATTTATTTGATCAAATGAAACGTCCAAGTTCAAACCGACTGGTTCTATTGAAAATTTGACTAGTCCTAAATAGGCGATACAGATTTATAGGACTAGTCATCATCTATCTTTGGGCGAGATAAAAAATAGATTAAGTTGAAAAAAGAAGAGTTATTCCAACAATTCGTAATCGTGTAATTCTTTCATGAACGACACAAAATCGTCTTTACGCTCCGAATCCATCCAGGCCATGGCCGAGCGCGGATGTTCGTTCAAGGCACCGGTAATCAGGTACGGAACATGGTAGCCCCAGTCAATTTTCCGGTTCCAGGGAAGCACCTGTTCCTGAATGGCTTTCAGCAAAGGCAACAAACGATATTTCGGATTCTTCAGGAAAGCAATCAGAATTTCAATCGGGCAATTACCAGCGCCGCGCCCCATTCCCAGCAAGGTGGCATCGAGGTAAGTTGCGCCACCCATTAAGGCTGTAATGGTATTCGACATGGCCAATTGCATGTTGTTGTGCGCATGAATCCCGATTTCTTTTCCGGGTAAGGCTTCCTGGTATTTTTTCAGGAGATGTTGGGTGGTTTCGCAATACATGCTTCCAAAACTATCAACCAAATAAATAATCGGCACGCGCGATTTGGCACAATCCATCAATGCTTCATCCAAATCGCGTTCGTTCACTTTCGAAACAGCCATCAGGTTAATACTTGTCTCATAACCTTTATCCATGCAATGATGCGCCAGTTCAATGGCTTTGTCCATCTGGTGCACGTAACAAGCAATCCGCATCATGTCGATAACGCTGTCAGCCGAATTGGGAATATCATCAAAATCAATCCGTCCGATATCTGCCAGCGCCGACAGCTTCAAATTAGTATTGTTATCTCCCACAATCCGTCGCAAATCGCTCTCGGCACAAAATTTCCATGGGCCAACTTCATTGCGGCTAAAAGCTTTTTCGCTGCTTTTATAGCCTATTTCCATATAGTCAACGCCAGCTTCAACACAGGCATCGTAAACACCTTTTACAAACTCGTCGCTAAACTGCCATTTATTCATCAAACCGCCATCGCGGACCGTGCAATCGAGAACTTTAATATCTGCTTTATACATGCTGAAGTGTTTTATTTGGGTTTTAAATAGTCGTATTCTCCATTTTTCTGAAAAGCTCCAACTCTTTCTGTACATTCCAGTTGATGAGCATTTTGTAGATTTCTTCAAATAAGTCCGCATCGAGCCCGGATTCGGCGGCCCATTCCCTGCGTTTTTGCAGTAACTCCAACTGCCTGTCCCGCGCCACAATCCCGTCCGGATCAGTCTTGAATTTTACGATCTCTTTCACGTATTCCAGCCGTTTCCCAAAAGAGGCCAGAATCTGGTGATCAATCTCGTCAATGGCTTCCCGTATCTCCCGAATATCCCGACAATCTTTGGCTTCCTTCATAATCGTCAAATTGAGTCGCAAAAATAACGATCTAAAATGATTTACCGAATAAATGTGTCAAATTACAAGAAAACTAAACATTTTATATACCTTATAAAAGCTAAACAACAAAATTACTTACACCTCCAACCTTCACTCCTGACTATATATTTCGAGGATTAATTATTCCGTTACGACTTGCCAGCGAAATGAACAATTATTATCCAGTCATCAGCGGAATAACTGATCGGCAGTCTATCTGTCAGTTAATCAATCAGAAAAAAAGATTTCGACTATTTTCAGAACCAGGATACAAAACTGATTAAAAATATTATTGAAGCTGAGAAACAGTTCTTTTAATTATACTGAAGTTAAATAAATTCAAAAAAGGATAGCAATTTTTCAAACAAAATAGTTTAACTTGCGACTATGATAAACAAATAATTTGCCTGAATTTCAGTAAGACAAAAAGTGGAATCCTGAAACCACCTATCAAACGGGGAGCTGCCGAAAAGCCTTAAGAGTAGGAACAACAAACACAAATTAACTTTATGGAAGCACAGAAAGTCGACATGTTCATCATGACCAATGCCAAGTATTTTGAAAGTTATCAAATCAACGGAATCCGTGAACGGCTAATTGCCTTGGAAGATTCGAAATGGGCCATGATTTCAAGCGTTCAATTGAAAGACCCAACTGTAAGTTTAATCGTATCCTTACTCGCCGGGACTTTGGGAATAGACCGTTTTCTTATTGGTGATACCGGTATGGGTATCGGCAAACTTCTGACATGCGGTGGCTTGGGTATTTGGGCAATTATCGACTGGTTCCTGATTATGGGTGCAACCCGTGAAAAAAACATGCAAAAAATCCAGCAACTTCTTTATTAATCCGATATGGGCAGAAACAAGTTGTATGTACTCTTGTCAACGGCTTGTGCAGCAGGGTATATCTGGCTGATGCTAACTTATTACCGGGCTTTTTCCCTTGCGCTGGAACCCGGGGTTTGTTTGTTTAAACGTGTCACAGGTGTACCCTGCCCTTCTTGTGGTTCAACAAGGTCTGTCCTGTCAATTCTGAAAGGTGATTTTGCCGAAGCAATACTCTGGAATCCTTTTGGAATTCTACTTACTTTCATTTTACTGGTTTTTCCGGCTTGGATTATCTACGATGTTCTGAGTCGGAAAAGCACACTATACAATTTTTATAACCGTACCGAACTTGTTCTGAAACGAAAATGGATTGCCATCCCGGCCATCCTGCTTGTGCTTCTGAATTGGATTTGGAACATTTCCAAAGGTCTATGATTGCCACCTCAAATTTTCATTACCAGCCTGACGAACACGAACTGGAAAAGGCTTCGAACAGCTACGTCATGTCGCTGATTGCCATAATGGGCGGATTACCTTTGCCCATCATTAACCTCATCGCTACCTTTATATTTTATCTTGGGAACCTGAAAGGAACTTATTTTGTACGGTGGCATTGCATACAGGCGTTGTTGTCGCAATTATTTTTGTTACCCTTTAACAGTGTAGGTTTCTGGTGGACCATCTCCATCATCTTTACTCCTGAAAACATGACCAACAACTATATCGCCTACATCATCACCATTTTTGTTTTCAACCTCACCGAGTTTATCGGCACCATTTACACAGCTATAGCTACACGCAATGGGAAACATGTTGAATGGTGGGTAATCGGCGGTCTAACCCACATCATCTGCAAAAACAAATGAAAAAAATACTCATAGAACTTGTGATCTCGGTGGCCCTAATTCTGGCTGTATGGTTCGGATTAGCTCAGGTTGACTGGATGAAGCTTTTCGATATTGAGCAGGCCACCCAAAATACCGAAGAAAAAATTGGTGATTTATTCTGGAAGATGCTGAAAAACTCCGAAACAGAAATAAGTTCGGATTCGATCGTTGCACCGGTTGATTCTATCCTCACCCGCATTTGTACCGCCAACGCAATTGACCGGGAAAAAGTAAAACTCCACTTGCTCCGGAAAGACGAGATCAATGCCTTTGCGCTGCCCAACAAACATTTGGTAATTTATTCGGGATTGATTGCTACCTGCGAAAATGAAGCCGAATTGTACGGCGTAATCGGCCACGAACTGGCGCACATGGAAAAGAACCATGTAATGAATAAACTGATCAAAGAAGTTGGGTTATCGGTGCTGATATCGATGACCACCGGAAATGGAAATGCAGAAGTTATAAAGGAAACCCTCAAACATTTGTCGTCAACTGCTTACGACCGCAGTTTGGAAACCGAAGCCGACCTTACTGCTGTAGATTACCTCGAAAAAGCAGAAATCAATCCTGAACCCTTTGCCAATTTCCTTTACCGGCTGGCCGACGAAACCAAACATTTACCAAGCCAAATCTACTGGATCAGCACGCATCCAGAATCGAAAGAACGAGCCGAAGAAATAATTAAACACATCCAAAACAAAGATGTCCCGAAGGCTGAGGTAAAGGATAGTTTGAGGTTTGAACGATTGAAGGAAAAAGTGAAAGAGCCTTTTTAATCCCAATTTCAACTCAATATCATTTTGCATTATCTTTTAATCCAACATCATGTCAGAACTAGCCCTGCAACTCATCGAAAAAGAAAAACGCGAACGAACTGGTAAACTCGATTTAGGAAATTGTGGATTAACTGATTTTCCTGAAGAATTATTTGAATTGGAATTTTTAGAGGAGCTAACCCTTTCTAATGATTATCCGGATTACAAGAAAGGTAAATGGGTAGATAGCCCAAACTCAGGAAAGCATAATGAAATAAATAAGATTATATATTCTAATCAATTTTCAAATCTTAAGCATATAAAAACATTACACTTGGGGGGGAAGTGGCCTGAGAAATGGCTGCTAGATGATTGTGAAGCCCTTGGAATGTTTAAGTCTTTACAATCTTTAAGTCTTCGCTTGACTCAAACTAGAGATATTCATTTTTTAGAGGAACTTACCTCATTAACCAATTTAGATTTACGTTCTAATAAAATAACAAATATTCGTTCGCTAGAAAAGCTTCATAGTTTAAAAACATTATTTCTTAGCTTAAACCAAATACGCGATATTCGTTTCTTGAAAAATCTTACCTCATTAACCAATTTGCAACTTAGTTCCAATAAAATCAGTGATATAAGTTTTCTAAAAAATTTGAGTTCGTTAACCAGTTTAGGCCTTGGTTCTAATAAAATTTGCGATATCAGTTTTCTGAAAAATCTGAGCTCATTAACCAGTTTAGACCTTAGTACTAATAAAATCAGCGATATCAGTTTTCTGAAAAATCTGAGCTCGTTAACCCGTTTAGATATTAGCTACAATAAAATCAGTGAATTCAATTCTCTGAGGAATCTGAACTCGTTAACCAATTTATCCCTTAGTTACAATCAAATTAGCGATGTCAGTTTTCTAGAAAATTTGTGCTCATTATTCAGTTTAAACCTTAGTGGAAATGAACTCAGCGATTGCAGTATTCTAGGAAATCTGAGATCGCTAACCAGTTTGGATCTTAGTTACAATCAAATCAGCGATATCAGTTTTTTGGAAAACCTGAACTCCTTAACTAATTTGGACCTTAGTTACAATCAAATCAACGATTATAGCTTTCTAGGAAATCTGACCTCATTAACCAGTTTAAACCTTAGCGGAAATCAAATCAAGGATTACACTTTTCTGGAGAATTTAAGCTCGTTAACTAGTTTGAACCTTAGCGGAAATCAAATCAGCGATATCCATTTTCTGGGAAATCTAAGCTTGTTAACCAGCTTAGACCTTAGCTATAATAAAATCAGTAATATTCAAGGATTGATCCATATCTTAAAGAATGAGGCTCTTATAAATCTTGACGAATTCAGGAAGGAGGGGATCTCACTCTTTAAAAATCCAATTACTAACCCACCCATGAATATTGTGAGTCAAGGAAGTGAAGCTGTTTTAGATTGGTTTGAGCAAATCAACGAATTTGGGGCAGAATCATTTTATGAATCGAAATTAATGATTTTGGGTCAGGGAGAATCCGGAAAAACAACCTTTGCCAATTTGCAATTAAAACCAGATTACAAAGTTGAACCTGGGAAAATAGATTCAACTTTGGGAATTGTTGTTCATAGGGGAAAGGAGTTTGTACATAACACAATAGATAAACCAAACATCAAAGCCCACTTGTGGGATTTTGGAGGGCAGGATATTCAGAAAATGTTGCACCAGTTCTTTATTACCGAGAATTGCCTGTATGTATTGGTTTCCAATAAGCGGGCTGAAAATGCTGGGTTTGACTATTGGTTTCAAATTATCAATCTTTTAGGCCCCAAGAGTAGTGTAATTGTTCTCGAAAATCCAAAGGGGAGTAAAGGCTCAAACGAAAATTTTGCGCTTAATAAATATCGTGAATTATATCCTGAATTGGTTATAGAGACCATAGAGGTGAATCTTTCGGAAACTCGCGGAAGACATCAAAAGAAATGGGGTGCATTGAATGAAATAATCGCCGAAAAATTGTCGGAGATGGAAATTGTAAACCGACTCGTACCAAAAAAATGGGGATTGGTTCGCGATGAATTGGAAAAACTGAAAGGTCAGAAATACATTTCAAAAGATAGCTTTTATAAGCTTTGTGCTAATGCTGAAATAGGGTTAAATCATCGCCAGGCTGATTGGTGTTTGTCTTATTTTCGTTCGTTAGGGGATCTGGTTTATTTCGACGACCGTGATTTATGTACCCACATTTTTCTCGATCACAACTGGCTTACGCAGTGAATGTATTACATTTTGTCAGACAAAAAAATCGAGAGTTCAGGTGGCCGGTTTACCCGTACACAAGCTTACCAGAAGTGGGATACGAATAAATACAACGAAGAAGAAAAAGCCATGTTGCTTCGTTTGCTGTTAAAAGACAAATTTGATATTTGCTACGAATTAACGGATGAAAAGGATGTATTCATCACTCCATTGCTTTTACCCGCAGATAAGCCCGCTAAAAAATGGGATTACGAAACCAATCTTCAATTCCGCTACCAATATGGCTTTATTCCTCATGGATTGTTTTCCAGATTAATCGTAAAGCTTCATGAGAAAATTGATTCGGAGCAACACTGGAAAACCGGCGTTCGCCTTAAAGATATAGTTGATGATAAAGAGGTGAGGGCTGAAGTTCAGCAATACAACGATCCTGAAGAAAACCAACCGGTAATCGATATTAAAATCAGTGGCGATAAAAACGGATGTAAACAGATGCTGGCATTTATCCGCTCTGCCGTTGATAAGTTGCACAAGGACTTCCGAAATATTTCGGCTAGAGAATTTGTTGCCTGTAATTGCGAAACTTGTATTGAGCGAATGAAGAATGGCGACAAACCTTCATTTTATGAATTTGAAAAACTTCAGAAGAAAATTTTGAACCGGAGTTATTATGAAGAATGCGAAAACTCGAACTATAAACCGGTCAATATTGGTTTAATCTTAAATGATATTATAGTTGAGAATGCTGCAAACGAAAATCGGGATAGTCAATTGCTAAAACAATTAAAAGAAATAGGTATGAGTTTAACACAAATTACAAATTATAGCCAAGGTGGAAATGCTACGGCGAACAGCACAAGTTCTTCGAGTTCAAATGCAACAGCAACAAGCACAGTTACCATCAACATCCAGACCATCCTCGGTGAAATCCAGTCACTAAAAGAAGATTTTGAAGATGAGCGGAAGCTTTTGCAAAAAAGTATGAATGATGATGAGATTGATGTAACGATTCGCGACATTGAAAAGGCCGAAGTGGCTCTTAAAGAAATAGAAGCAGCACAATCGCAAAATCAGCAACCAGCTCCTAAATCGGCCAACCGGTTAAAGCGGTTTATCGACGATTTGAGTGATGAAGAATCCACCCTTCACAAAGGTTTAAAGCTGTTGCGCAAAGGGAAAGACTACGGAGTAACATTGGCTGAGACTTACAATAAAGTTGCTGAAAACATTGGATTACCCTTGGTTCCACCATTTGCCTTAGACGTTATTAAAAAATTATAAATCAGCTTGCGCTTTTACCCCAACTTCTTCATCAGCCAGGCCATATTTTCGCCCAACGTCCGCATAGTTTGCATGCCTTCTTCATCGTTCAGTACATCACCGGGTTTGCCGCCAAAAGCAAAATTCCAGTAACTCGATCCGGGAACAATCATCTGATTAATCAGGAAAAAGTTATTGATCGTTTCGAACGCATGCAAGGCGCCCCCACGACGTTCGACAATTACAGCCGCGCCTACTTTTCGGCGAAGCAAATGTCCGTTTCCGCGGGTCACATAGCCCGAAACATCAATCAGCGCTTTCATTTCGGTGGTGATGTCGGCAAAATAAACCGGCGAACCCAGGATTATTCCATCAGCCTCTACCATTTTGGCAATGATTTCGTTGAGCAGATCGTTTTTAATGTGGCAGCGGCCATCCTTTATTTCACGACATTTTCCGCAGGCTGTACAACCATGCACCAGTTTTCCGCCCAATTGAATAAACTCAGTTTCTATACCTTCCTTTTCCAATTCCGCAAAAACGGTTTTAATCAGCAAACTGGTATTGCCTTCACGGCGAGGACTTCCGTTAATTCCTAAAACTTTCATGATTCGATTCTTATTGGTTAAACACAAACGAAATGATGTTAGCGCCCATCTGCAATGCTTTCTGACGAACATCTTCCGGATCGTTGTGCACCGACCGATCTTCCCAGCCATCGCCCAAATCGCTTTCGTAGCTATAGAAACAAACCAACCGGTCTTTGTAAATCAATCCGAATCCCTGCGATGGTTTACCGTCGTGTTCGTGAATTTTAGGTAGCCCGTCGGGGAAACGGTATTTCTGGTTGTAAATCGGGTGATCGTTGGGCAATTCAACAAACTCAAGTTCTGGAAAAACCTTTTTCATTTCGCGGCGGATAAACAAATCGATTCCGTAGTTGTCGCTGATGTGCAAAAAACCACCAGATTCGAGATAAGTGCGCAAATTGGCAGCTTCCGAGTCGGAGAAAAAAACATTGCCGTGCCCGGTTAAATCCACATAAGCATAATTAAAAAGGTCAACACTTCCCGGCTCCACCGTTGCCGGTTGCTGATCGATGTTGGTTTTCAGGTTCTCATTACAAAAAGTAATCAAATTGGGTAACGCTGTCGGATTCGAATACCAGTCGCCACCACCATTGTATTTCATATGTGCAATTTTCACCGAAGTGGTCTGCGACAAAACCATCACCGGCAAAAAAATCAACAGTATCAATCCAAGCTTCCTCATTTCAGGCAAAAAAGTGATCAGTGTTCAGTCTCAGTTTTCACTCGCAACTGCGACTGTTTTGCCTCAAAGATAAAAATATTGGATGGTTTCGGTGTTTGATTGAATTTGAATTTCGGGCATGGGCGCTTTTTCTGAAATAATTACCAAATTTGTTGGGTCAGCATGATGCTTGGCAAACCAAATCCTGAAACATGTGTTTCCTTTGTATCTCAAATCTGCTGAAAACATTTAATTTCAAAACTTCCGAAAATGAAAAGCTTCACAACCCGATCGCTAAATATACCATTCCCGAAAAAAGATCCACACAATGCACTGGCTATGCCCATATACGAATCAGTGGCCTTCGATTTTGCTTCATCTGAAGATATCGCGGCCAATTTCCGTGGCGAGTTACCTGCTCATGTGTATTCAAGAACCAGTAATCCGACTGTGGAATATTTCGAAACCAAGGTAAAAACCCTGACCAACGCCCACCAGGTGCTGGCCGTTTCGTCTGGCATGGCGGCCATTACGGCTACCATGCTGGCCATCTGCAAACAGGGCGACAACATCATTTCAGGAAAAAATCTTTTTGGTCATACGCTGGCACTATTTGAGCAAAGCCTTTCGGCTTACGGACTGGAGACCCGATTTGTTGACACCACCAAACCCGAATGGATTGAACCGCTGATTGACAAAAATACCCGTGCCATTTATTTCGAAACAGTAACCAATCCGCAACTTGAAATATCCGACATCAGCCAAATTGCTGAATTGGCGAACAAGTATGGTATTTTACTGATTGTTGATAGCACCATCACCCCGCCATCAGTTTTCAGTTCGAAATCGTTGGGCGTACATGTGGAAGTGATGTCAGCAACCAAATTTATTTCGGGTGGGGCAACCTCTTTTGGCGGGCTGGTCATTGACAATGGGTTATACGACTGGAACAAAAATCTGAACTGCGTAACGTTTGCCCAGAAATTTGGCAAAGACGCTTTTATTGCCCGGCTCCGGAAGAATTATTACCGCAACTTTGGTATGCCCATGACGGCCCACACGGCCAATTACATGATTGCCGGGCTCGACATTCTGGAACTTCGTGTGGAACGTTGCTACCAGAATTGCATGAAACTGGGTGAATATTTCCAACAGAACCCGAAAGTTACGCGCGTTGATTATCCCGGTCTGAAAGGATCGGAATATTACGACCTGGCTGTAAGGCAATTCAATGGAATACCCGGATCGGTAATGACTTTTGACCTGGAAAGTCAGGAAGCATGTTTTCGTTTTATGAACCGGTTACAGATTATCCGCCGTGCGACTAACCTCAACGACAATAAATCGCTGATCATTCATCCGTATTCCACCATTTACAACGAATTTGCAGAGAACGATCGCCGTGAAATGGGAATCAGGCCAACAATGATGCGGCTTTCGGTCGGAATTGAAGGCGCTGAAGATTTGATTGCCGACATGGAACAGGCGCTTGGCGAATAGTATTAGTTCAAGCAATTTTCGGTTCCTGAAAATATGCTTCAAATAAAGTAGGGTAAACCCATTTGTAATTGTATCAGGTTAAACGTTGTAAAATGCAGCAAATAACCAACATCTAATATTTATTCGGAAGGTCAGGAAATAGCGAATGAGGACATTATCGGATAAAGATCAGGCTGAAACCGGACTTAATCAAGCTGGTTTTGAACAGTTATTTGATGCCTATTACGATGAGCTTCAGCACTTTATTTTCTACAAAGCCGGAGATACCGAAATTGCTGAAGACATTGTTCAGGATGCCTTTTTAAAGGTTTGGGAAATGAGAGCGACCGTGAGGGTTGAAACAGCACGGGCTCTGCTTTACACCATTTCGGCCAACCTATTTTCGAACCGGTATAAACGAATGAAACTGAATCTCAAACTTCAGCAGACGATTGTGGAAGACCGGACTTTTGAAACTCCTGAATTTGAAATGGAAATCAAGGAATTTGACCGGAAACTTCAGCGGGTACTTGCCGAACTCAACGAAAACAACCGGACCGTTTTCCTGATGAACCGAATGGATCAGATGACATACAACGAAATAGCGACAAATCTCAACATCAGCGTTAAAGCGGTTGAGAAAAGAATGAAAAAGGCACTGGAACACATCAGGAAAGAAATAGAACAAAAATTTTAAGCGGTGGAAACGGGTAAAAACAGACATATTGATCCTTCGGTTTTTTCAAAGACAAACTTCGATAAACTGAGTACCGACGAAAAGGTGGATATTTTCGTCGGAGCATATCGCGTTCCCCGCGGAAAAAGTAAGGCCGAAGCGCTTGAATTACTCCGCAGTAAAATGAATCAGGCCACCGTTCAAAAACCTGTCCGTAATCTCCGGATGTACTGGTCAGCAGCGGCTTCTATTGCATTGATTGTCCTGTTATCCACCATTTATTTCTATCAATCGGCTCCCAGCCAGATTGTTGCCAGCAAAGGCCAGCACATCGATTATACCTTGCCCGACGGGTCGAGTGTAACCGTTAACGCGGATTCCAAAATCAGTTTTTCAAAGTCGGATTTCGATGAAAAACGAATCCTTAAACTGGAAGGCGAAGCTTTTTTTTCGGTTCAGAAAGGGAAACCTTTTGTAGTTGAAACCCAGCTTGGCTCGGTTGAAGTATTGGGAACTACCCTGAACGTGTTTGCCCGCGACAAAGAACTGAGCGTTTCGTGTTTAACGGGTAAAGTTCAGGTCAAAACCCAGTCGCAAAATGTAATTCTGGAACCCGGGGAAAAGGCTGATTTGATTTCAGGTAAACTGCAAAAGACTTCCACTATCGGAACCGAAAACATGGCTGGATGGAGAACAAGTGAATATTATTTTGAAGGCCAACCTTTAATTTCTATTTTTGAGGAGATTGAACGTCAGTTCGATGTGAACATCACAACAACTGGATTAGAAAATCGTTTTTTTACTGGAGGTTTTTCGAATAAGAACCTGAATGAAGTTCTGGAAACGATTTGCTTACCGATGGAATTGAATTATGAAATCAAAGATGGAAACAGAATCAGGATTGAACCCAGGAAAAAGTAGTTTATTCCACCTCCTTTCCTTCCTGCTGTTGCTTTTTTTCGCGATTTACCCTTCATCAGGTTTTTCCCAGTCACTCGTATTTCATTTCAACAACACCTTACTTTCCGAGGCGTTGGTTCAGGTTTCTCAAACACTAAACATCAAAGTGGCCTTCGATTCCAACGCGATGGCCAAACATCAGGTATCCGGAACATTTAAAGGAAAAACTCCCGAAGATATTTTAGCAGAACTCCTGAAAAATTCGGGATATACGGCTGAAAAGAAGTTTGGAAATTACCTGATTATTCCAGGCACGCCCCAACAAAATACCGCAGCATCCTCTTTCTGCCGGATTTCCGGCCTGGTAACCGATGGCATTTCGGGAGAACAATTGCCTCATGCCAGTATTTTCCTACCCAATCAGAATCTGTTTCTGGCCACTTCGGTAAACGGAACATTTGCCTTCCGCATTCCGGCAGTTCAGTCGCTTCGGGTAAACATTCAGTATCTCGGGTATCAGTCGGTTGACAGCACTTTTGCCATAACCGACACCTCGGCTATACTGACTTTCAGGCTGAAACAGAAAAACATGGAATTAGCGCCGATCCAAATCAGCAAAACCCGGATGCAAATGATTGCCCAAAATAAAGAAACGAGCCATTCGACTATCAATCCGGTTGGGTTTGTGAATTTGCCCAACATGGGCGAAACCGATATTTTCCGCACCATCCAAATGCTGCCGGGTGTTGGGTACGCCGAAGGTTCTTCGGGCCTGAATATTCGGGGAGGCACACCCGACCAGAACCTGGTACTTTTTGATGGATTTACGCTGTACAACCTCGATCATTTCTTCGGAACTTTTTCGTCCATCAATCCCAATGTGGTGAAAGATATTCAGATTTACAAAGGTGGATTTGATTCGCGCTATGGCGAACGACTTTCAGGAATTATTGACATTACAGGCAAAACCGGAAATAAATACAACCCCAAAGTTAACGGCGGAGTGAATTTAATCAGCGGAAACCTCACCGCAGAAATTCCGTTTTCTGAAAAGCTGACAATGGTTGTGGGCGGAAGACGATCGTATGCCGATATTTATTCGAGTTACCTGGTGAATGCCATGCTCGAAAACCAGGTTGAAGACCAAAACCCGACTGACGGAACCAACAGCATTGTTCAGCTCAAGCCTGGCTTTTATTTTTACGATTACAACGCCAAACTAACTTTCAGCAAAAACGAAAGTGAGAAAATGTCGGTGAGCGCTTTTGGCGGAAAGGATTTTCTGGCCAGTATCGGAGAGGGAAAACTAAAGCAGGCATTTTCTCAAACCAGCAACGATGCTGACTGGGGAAATTATGGATTCAGTTTTTCGTGGATCAAGCAATGGCACAAAAATTTCTTTTCCAATTTACAACTCGGATATTCGGGTTACCAGAACCAATACGCTGAACAAACAGAGGTCACGACAAGAAAAGGAAAAAACACCACTGTCACTTTATTCGACACCTACGAACAAAATGAGCTGAGCGATTTTTCGGCATCCCTGAAAAATGAATTTGCACTTGGCCTGAAAAATACGGTAGATTTTGGGTTTCAGACCAAATACAATGAATTTACTTATTTAAAAAATGCCGGGACTGACGCGTACTATTCCGATATCGCCAACTCGTCTCTGCTGTATGCTACATTTTTGCAATTTAACTCGCAGAGGATAAAAAACCTAAACGTTAAGCTAGGTGGAAGAATGAGCGGGTATAACCTATCTGCGAAACTTTATTACGAACCGCGTTTTTCGGCCAACTACCGGATCGGTGAATGGATTAACCTTAAACTGGCAACCGGACGGTATTACCAGTTTCTGAGCAAAGTAGCCCCCACCCAATCGTATGGCTATAACCGCGATTTTTGGGTGATTGCTGACGACGATAAACATCCGGTACTTTCGTCTAATCACTATATTACCGGAACAACATTTACCTACAAACGGCTTTCGCTCGATGCCGAATTTTATTATAAAACCATTGATGGACTTCAGCTTTTCCTTTATATACCACCATTTCAGCGGAATGTTGATCCAGGAGGTTTTATTCCACCGGGACAAGCCAAAAGAGTTCAGCTTCCAGGTAAATTTATTACCGGCGAAGGAAATGTTACCGGATTCGATCTTTTGCTAAAATATGAAAGTACCCGATTTACCAGTTGGATAGCTTATTCGCACAGCAAAGCGGTTCGGAATTTTACAGAAATCAATCACAACGAAGATATTCCTGCACCTTTCGACAGAGCCCATGAGTTAAAATGGAACAACCTGCTAAGCTGGAAAAAATGGAATTTTTCCGGAAGCTGGATTTATTCTACCGGTCAGTCATACGTTCAGAATCAGACCGTTGACAAAACCTTAACAGCTATATTTATTTACGACCGGCTGCCCGATTTTAAACGGCTCGATCTGGCTGCCAATTACAATTTGCAGATTCAGAAAGTCAGAATTAAGCTGGGCATATCGGTAATTAATGTACTAAACCAGGAAAATTACAACGACATCTATTCGCGCGATTTTAATTTCGACACCACCACGTTCAACGAAACTACCTACGTTAAGTCGCTGGGAATTACTCCCAATTTTTTCATCAGCTTTCAGTATTAACTGTGCACAAACTCATTACACATAAAAAAGCTGTCACCTTTTGTGGGCGACAGCTTTCCAATCAAATAAGCTATTTGCGTTGAACCTTTCCGGAGAAAAAATCCCGGTTTTTATGGATTGGTTTTGGCGAGCGTAAAGTCTTGAACCGTTTTTTCTCTTGCTTTCACAATTACCTGATCAACTGTAACTGCCGTATAACCGTCCTTTTCGCAAACCATCTTGTAAGTTCCTGCCGGAAGGCCGATTAAAGCATAAGCTCCGGTTGCATCCGTCAAAGCCGAACTATAAACAGTGTCGGCACTGAAGATTTGTACATGTGCTTCAGCAATTGGGGTTGTAGCATTCTCCGATACGATTCCGGCAATACTCCCGCTATATTTCTGACACATGGCGCGAAGTACCGGTTTGAAAATAAATCCTTTTATTCCATCGGCCTTTTTCGAATTTCCCTGAACAATAAACGATTTGCTCACATCAAAATCGAGTACAACTTCGCTCTCAACACCTTCTTCAATAACCAATTCAGGAGATACTTTAATTTTCAGGCCACTGGACGAACCGCTTGGAACCTTCAAATCGAAACTAGCTCCACTTTTCAAAACTACAGTGGCATCTGTAACATGCATCCTGATCAGATCATACGAGCCAACTTCAAGATCCATGCTCAACAGTTCTGCGGTGATACCGTTTTGCAAATCGAGCAAATCAAATTCTTTTCCTTCACCTTCGTATAAAACGGTGTAAAGTGAGGCGTAATCGGCTTCCGCTTCTGTTGCTTCTTCAGGTGCAACCGACCGTATTTCGATCTTATCAATAGTAACCAGGGCCTGATCGACCAAACTCACCGGGAAAGGGGCGTCGGTCAATGTCAAAACAACCCTTCCTTTTCCGTCATTTTCCGAATCATTAATTTGATTACATGATGTTGCCAGGATCAAAATGCCTGCTAATAACATCAATCCACTTCTAAATAAATTTTTCATGACTTTTCTGTTTTAATTATTAGTATCAAAATTCGATTTCACCACCAGGATTTAGCTTACCGGAAAGACAGGTAATCATTCCGATATTTTCATCTTCGTTAGTCTATATAGTCATGAAACGAAAAATACCCTACCTGAAAAACAAAAAATATTAAAATTCACCTACAACGATATAAATAAGAGAAAAGGAGCAGCTACTTATAAATCGTAAGAATACAATACCATTAAACCTACAAAAAAGACGAATTCTTAAATAAAATCCATTTTTTACTTCCAATTTGTAAATCAAGTCTTCGATTTCAAAAATAATTTACATCTTTGTCATGCTTATATACTAAGACTTAACTCCTTTTAAATAAAGAGTTTTATTATAAAACGAACATGCCCCCGATTCAATTGGGCTGGTTGCTGTTCGAAAATGAATGAGAAATATAGTTCGAAGCAGGAATTTTACAGCATAAAGAATTCCACCAGAACACACAGATATTCAATTTATTAACACTACTATTTTCGAATGAAAGTATTAAAATTTGGAGGAACCTCCGTAGGATCGGTAGAAAATATGCGTGCTGTAATGCAGCTGATTACCGATGGGAATCAAAAATTAGTTGTTTTGTCGGCCATGTCGGGCACCACAAACTCACTGGTTGAAATTGCCAACTACCTTCAGAAGAAGAACAAGGACTCTGCCAGGCAAGTCATCAGTCAATTGGAGCAGAAGTACTACAAAGTAGTCAACGACTTATATACAACTGCGGAAAAGAAAGAAAAAGGCAAAACGATTATTGCTGATATTTTCCAGACTATTAAATCATTCACTTCGGGTGAATTTAGTGAGATTGGCGAAAACGCGATTGTGGCTCAGGGCGAATTGCTGTCAACAGCTCTTTTTGCCGAATTGATGCTCGAAAACGGACACAAAACAATTTACCTTCCGGCTTTAGACTTCATGAAAATTGACAGCGATAAAGCTGCAGATTCCTATTTCATCCGCGAAAATATTGCTAAAGTTTTAGCAAATTCAGGAGAGGCTGATTATTACATCACGCAAGGATTTATTTGCCGTAATGCCGATGGAAACATCGATAACCTGCAACGCGGAGGAAGTGATTACACTGCCACATTAATTGGTGCAGCCATTGATTCGGAAGAAGTTGAAATATGGACTGACATTGACGGATTCCACAACAACGACCCCCGCTTTGTTGAAAATACCCAAAAGATTGATCAGCTTTCGTTCGACGAAGCTGCTGAGCTGGCGTATTTCGGAGCTAAAATTCTCCACCCGCAAACCGTTCTTCCGGCAAAGCTGCAAAACATACCAGTTCGCCTGAAAAACACCATGAACCCGAGCGATTCAGGAACATTAATTACAGCAGAATCGAGCAGCCACGGAATTAAGGCCGTTGCCGCAAAAGATGGCATTACTGCTATAAAAATCCGCTCATACCGGATGTTAAATGCCTATGGCTTCCTGAAAAACATTTTTGAAATTTTCGAGTTTTTCAAAACTCCTATCGATATGATTTCAACTTCTGAAGTTGCGGTTTCGCTTACCATTGATAACACCAAACATCTGAACGAAATTGTGTCGGAACTCAAAGAATACGGCGAAGTGGAAGTTGACTCTGATTTGACAATTGCCTGTATTGTTGGAGACCTGATTGCCGAAGAAACTGGTTTTGCCGCCAACGTTTTTTCAGCGCTAAAGGAAATTCCAATCCGAATGATTTCTTATGGAGGTAGCCGTCACAATATTTCGGTACTCGTAAAAACGGAGCTTAAAAAACAGACACTTCAGGCATTAAGCAACAATTTGCTGAACGCCTAAAAATAGCCACTTTGGCTTCAGAAAAAGCTTCTGGTTGCTATTCGTAGCCAGAAGCTTTTCTTTTTTAACACATTGCCTAAAACTAATCAAAACAGATTATCATGATTGAGCCCAGATTCATTGAACAGTTTCGCAAAATGGAAACCCCGTTCTATTTCTATGATATGAATTTATTGCGCAAAACCATTGAAACCGCAAAAGCTGAGAGTTCGCAGTACGGATTCGAAGTACATTATGCACTTAAAGCAAACAATTGCGATCCGGTTATAAAAGCCATGATTGATGCAGGTTTTGGCGCCGATTGTGTAAGTGGAAACGAAATCAGCAAATGCATTGCTGCAGGTTTTCCTTCGTCAAAAATCGCATTCGCCGGTGTCGGTAAGTCAGATCGCGAAATCGAAACAGCTCTTGAAAACAACATTTTCAGCTTTAACTGCGAATCGATTCCGGAAATTGAAGTAATCAACGAAATTGCCGGCCGAATGGGGAAAATAGCACCTGTAGCTTTGCGCATTAATCCGGATGTTGACCCAAAAACGCACGAATATATTACCACCGGACTGAAAGACAACAAATTTGGAATCAGCTACCGCGATTTTGACGAAGTTGGCCAGCTGATGCGCACACTTCCCAACATTCAACTGAAAGGAATTCATTTCCATATCGGATCACAAATTACCGACATTTCCATTTTCGAAACACTAAGCCTGAAGGTCAATGCAATCACTTCCTGGTTCGACAAAAATGGGCTTTATCTCGAACATATCAATGTTGGCGGCGGTTTGGGAATCAATTATACCGATCCGAAGAATGAATCTATACCAAACTTCAAAGCCTATTTCAAAGCATTCAACGACCATATCAAACTGAAACCGGGTCAGCAGTTACATTTTGAATTGGGACGCTCGCTGGTTGGCCAGTGCGGTCAGTTTATAACCAGGGTTTTGTACGTGAAACAGGGTATGGAAACTCAATTCCTGATTGTTGACGGTGGAATGACTGAACTGATACGCCCTATGCTATACAAAGCTCATCACCAAATCGTTAGCTTAACTTCAAAACAAGCAGAAGCAAAATATGATGTGGTTGGCCCCATCTGCGAATCGACAGATGTTTTTGCCAAAGGGATCCAGGTAAATGCCTCGCAGCGTGGCGATATTCTGGCCATAAGAACTGCCGGTGCATACGGGCAGGTGATGGCGTCGGCATACAATATGCGCGGCCCGGTGAAAGAGATTTTCTCAGATAATCTTTAACCGTCTCGATTATTCGAAGCGCAAGCTCATTTGCAACGCAGAAACAATTGATTTATTTTATTCAAAATCAGCATTTTTTTAACACTCTTTAATGTTTGCATACTAATTTCATTATATTTGCAGCAATATTTCAATTTTTTTATTAATTATTATGAAAACAGGTAAAGTTAAATTTTTCAACGAATCTAAAGGATTCGGTTTTATTAAAGACAGTGAATCTGATAAAGAATACTTCGTTCACGTTTCAGGTTTGGTTGACCAAATCAGAGAAGACGATGAAGTAACTTACGAACTTCAAGAAGGAAGAAAAGGATTAAACGCAGTAAATGTTAAACTAGCATAAGTAGTCTAATATTTTTAAGATTTAAAGACGAAGCCCTGCACTATTTGCAGGGCTTTTCTTTTTTACCTCAACCGGCACAATTCACTAAACGTATGACGCGAAGTGAGTTTTACTTCAAACCGCTCTGTCAATGTTATAAACCGCTCGGCAGCCAGTTCGGGCCGGTTATTTTCGCCCGACAAATGACTCAAAAAAACATGCACCAATTCAGGACCGGCGTGCTCACGAATTAATTCAAAAGCCTGATCGTTTGAAAGGTGACCCTGCGAAGAAGCCACCCTGCGTTTGAGCAGATAAGGATACGAACCTTCCCACAACATTTTTTCATCGTAATTGGTTTCGAGGAACAGGGCATGGCATTTTCGTAAATGATACCTGACCTGCTCACAGGCTTCGCCAATATCGGTAAACACGCCAATGTGCCAATCGTCGTGTTCAATCCGAAACGAACAAGGTTCCGCAGCATCATGATTTTTCAGGAAAGGGTGAATCGTAAATGAACCAAGCTGCATCGATTTTCCAGGCTTAAAAAATCCGAACAATTCGGGTCGCTCGGTTTCTCTCAAAGCATCAAATGTTCCCTGGCTAAACCATGCCTGCACTCCGAGGCGTTTAACCAGAACCCGAATGCCACTAACGTGATCGGTATGCTCGTGGCTAATAAAAATCCCCCTGATTTTTGAAGCATCCAATCCGGCATCGTTCATTCGCATAAGAATTTGCCTGGCCGAAACACCTGCATCAACCAACACAGCATCACGCTCGTTGCCAATATAATAGCAGTTTCCATTACTGCCAGAAGCCAAGGCACAAATTTCGATCATGATACCATTTTAATTGATTTCCGAAAAACGTTAACGTGTAGTAAAGCTATTTGTTCTCTAATCGGACCAATTCCAGAACCTGCTCCGGAAGAATATCTTTTCCCTTTAAAATATGGCGGGCTTTTTCGTAAAATGGTCGTCTTTTTTGCATCATCCCTTCAATAAAAAGGCGCAGTTCATCGGGCGATTTGCCTTTAATTAATGGACGTTCGGTTTTAGCACGAAGAAGCCGGGTTACTAAAGAATCAATCTCAACATCTAAAAAAATGCAAAATCCTGAATTATTCATCAGTTCCATATTATCAAAGAAACATGGGGCACCCCCGCCTGTTGCAACAATAACATTATCGAAAGCCGCAACTTCTTCGAGCACCTTGCGCTCCTTCCGCCTGAAACTTTCCTCCCCTTCTTCTGCGAAAATCTGGGGAATGCTTTTAAAATAACGTTCCTCCAGAAAAGTATCCAGATCAATAAACATCAGGTTTAATGAAGTCGATAACGCACGTCCCATCGTCGATTTTCCACAGCCCATAAATCCAATCAGGAATATTCGCATAAATCAAGGTAAAAGTAAAACGTAAAAACAGGCAAAAATTACCGGTTAAAATTCGAGCGTCATTTGGTTGGGTGGATCTTCTCCTTCTGTGGGTTTATTGCCAAACAAAACATCTTCAATATCCGGAATTACAATCTCATGACTCGGTTCTTCAGCCGGAAGTTCCTCAACTTCTTCATCAACAACAGTAGGCTCAAGTTCATTGATCTGGCTGATTTCGTAGATGGAAAGTCGTTTCCCTTTTGCCTTGTACGATTTGATGCCGATAAATTCATCCACATCTACAATTTCCGGCTCACGGCCTTCATTTTTACCTCCAAACTGAAGTTCAAGGCGCGGATGGCCAACCCAGGTAAAACTAATCAAACGGTTTTCAGGGAATTCGCCAATAAAACCGGCTTCCTTCTGCGATTCGTCAATCTGGAAACGTTTTACGTAATAATAGCCTTGCTCTGCATCAAAATATACAGCAGTAAGCACTTTCCCGGGATTGAACTTTTCAATCAGCAATATCCCATCATTGAAATGGTTCGATAAATCAAAATTACAGATCAGGTATTCACCGGTTTTATAAATCACGAAAATCATATCGTCGCCGGTAAACTCACCAAGGTACTTGCCACGGTTATCGGAATTAAGCCTCCGCACATCTTCGTCGAACCAGATTTTTCGGCCACCTAAAGTTGAAACGCCCTTTTCTTTGAGCGCTATTTTATGGATTTCAAACTTGGTCAGGATGTTACCCATCGATGCACGGCCTTTAATGGCCAGCTCACTGAAATCGACTTCAAAGATGAGCTTTTTGATCCTTGGTTTTGGCTTTAGCGTAACCCTCAGCACTTCGGCTTCACCATTCGGGTTTTCGCTGAAATACATGATTCGCGAGCCCGGTGTTCCTTGTGTAATATCGTATTCTTTATCGCGTGTTACACCGGTAACCGCAAACCGTTTCATGTAAACAAAACCGTTTTTACCATCGCGGTACACCACATTGTAAATAGTACGGGTGTCGTTTTTCTTGAAAATGGCGATGTGCAAAATATTTTTACCAATAAATGCTTTTTCAGAAACTTTGGATACCACATAAGTACCGTCCTTTCTGAATACAATCACATCGTCCATATCCGAACAATCGCAAATGTATTCCGCTTTTTTGAGGCTGGTACCCACAAAACCTTCAATTCGGTCAACATATAGTTTTTCGTTGGCAATCACCACTTTCGAGGCTACAATGTTTTCAAAGTTGCGGATTTCGGTACGGCGTTCGCGACCTTTGCCATATTTCGTCCGAAGTTTTTCGAACCACTCAATGGTGAATGGAATGATGTGTTCGATTTTGTGGTTAATTTCCTCAATCTCGGCTTCAATAGCCAGCAAATGATCATTCGCCTTGTCGGTATTGAATTTCAGGATTCGCGCCATGCGGATTTCCATCAGCTTCAGGATATCTTCGCGGGTAACTTCTCTTTTTAGTCTGGGTTTCCAGGGTAGCAACCGTAAATCAATATGATCCACAGCCTCGTCCATGTTGGCCGAATCCTCAAACTGCTTATCCTTATAAATACGTTCTTCGATAAATATTTTTTCGAGCGACGAAAAATGCCAGGCCTCTTCCAACTCTCCTTTCCTGATTTCAAGTTCGAGTTTCAGCAGCGCAACCGTTTGGTCGGTATTGATCCTCAGGATTTCGCTAACGCCAATGAATTTCGGTTTATCGTGCTCGATAATACAACTGTTGGGCGAAATGGAAACCTCGCAATCGGTGAAGGCAAACAAGGCATCGATAGTTTTATCGGACGACATTCCGGGAACCAGATGAATCAGAATCTCCACCTTGTCGGATGTATTATCATCGATTTTCCGGATTTTGATTTTGCCTTTATCGTTGGCCTTGATGATCGATTCAATAAGCGAAGCTGTAGTCCGTCCAAACGGCACTTCAGTAACAACAAGCGTCTTGCTGTCCTTCTTCTCAATTTTAGCCCTGACTTTAATCGACGATCCGCGAATTCCGTCGTTGTATCGGGAGAAATCGCCCGATCCACCCGTAGGAAAATCAGGATACAACACGAAATCTTCCCCTCGCAAATAAGCAATTGAAGCATCAATCAGTTCGATAAAGTTATGAGGAAGAATTTTACATGCCAATCCCACAGCGATACCTTCGACTCCCTGAGCCAATAAAAGCGGAAACTTTACCGGAAGCGCCAGTGGTTCGCGGTTACGTCCGTCGTAGGATAATTTCCAGTTGGTTGTTTTAGGGTTGAAAACCACGTCGAGCGCAAATTTCGAGAGGCGCGCCTCAATATAACGGGGAGCGGCAGCACCATCGCCAGTGAGCAGGTTTCCCCAGTTTCCCTGGCAATCGATCAACAGTTCTTTTTGCCCGAGCTGAACCAAAGCATCGCCAATGGAAGCATCGCCGTGCGGGTGATATTGCATGGTTTGCCCGATGACGTTGGCCACTTTATTGAAACGACCATCGTCCATCACGCTCATGGCATGAAGGATGCGCCGCTGAACTGGCTTTAAGCCATCTTCGACATAAGGCACAGCACGTTCGAGGATAACATAAGAGGCATAATCTAAAAACCATTGCTGGTACATTCCAGACAAATAGACTATCCCATCCTTCTTTTCTTCTTTCTGAAACTCGTCTTTATTGATATTTTCTTCAGTCATTTTTGTTCTTTGCAATCACTTATTTTATCCGTATTTTATGCTGTATTACATCGCAGGTTACTTAAAGTCTCCCGATGAGTTTCGATTTTCTTAAAAGTCGTCCTTCTCCACATACAAATTATCGATGATAAAATCCTGACGTTCCGGCGTATTTTTGCCCATGTAAAATTCGAGCATGTTGGCAACCGATTCGTGTTTTTTCATCAGGATCGGATCGAGCCGGATATCAGCTCCGATGAAGTTTTTAAACTCATCCGGAGATATTTCACCCAAACCTTTAAACCGTGTAATCTCTGCGGTTTTCCCCACTTTTTGAATAGCCGAAACCCGTTCTTCTTCGTTGTAACAATAGTAGGTTACCTTTTTATTGCGAACACGAAAAAGCGGCGTCTGGAAAATAAAGAGATGCCCCTGGCGGACCACTTCCGGGAAAAATTGCAGGAAGAACGTAATCAGCAACAAGCGGATGTGCATTCCGTCAACGTCGGCATCGGTAGCAATAATCACTTTGTTGTAACGCAAATCGTCGATACTTTCTTCGATGTTTAAAGCGGCCTGCAGCAGGTTAAACTCTTCATTCTCATAAACGATCTTCTTCGTTAACCCGAACGTATTCAACGGCTTGCCCCGCAAACTAAATACCGCCTGTGTATTCACGTCGCGCGACTTGGTGATCGATCCACTTGCCGAATCCCCCTCGGTTATAAAAATCGAAGAATTTTCGCGCAATTCATGATTGCTGTCCAGGTGTACCCGACAATCGCGCAATTTGCGGTTGTGCAGGTTAGCCTTTTTCGAACGCTGTTTAGCCAATTTCTTGATTCCTGAAATGGCCTTGCGTTCGCGTTCTGATTCCTGAATCCTGCGCAACAAAACTTCAGAAACATCGGGATTTTTATGCAGGTAATTGTCCAACTCCTTCAGCACGTAGTTGGTCACAAAAGTACGCACGGAAGGGCCTTCCGGACCTATATCTTTGGAGCCTAATTTGGTTTTGGTTTGCGACTCAAACACGGGCTCTTCAACTTTTATGCTGATAGCAGCAACGATTGAGGCACGTATATCTGAAGGATCGAAATCTTTCTTGTAGAAATCGCGGATAGCTTTTACGATCGCCTCACGAAAAGCAACGAGATGGGTTCCTCCCTGCGTGGTATGCTGTCCGTTTACAAACGAATAATAGTCCTCGCCATACTGATTACCGTGGGTAAGGGCCACCTCAATATCGCCATTTTTCAGGTGAATCACCGGATAGAGCGACTCTCCTTCCATATTTTCCTCGAGTAAATCGCGTAGTCCATTTTTGGAATGAAACTTTTCGCCATTGAATTCAAGCACCAGCCCCGCATTCAGGAACGAGTAGTTCTTCATCATATTGACCACGTAATCGTCGATATAATGATAAGCTTTAAAAACAGTGACATCAGGAGTAAAGGCAACGTAAGTTCCGTTGGCCTGATCGGTTGTGGTCACATCTTGCTCCTCTTTTACAATTCCTTCGCTGAAGCTGATTTCCTTGACTTCCCCTTCGCGAAACGATTTAATCAAAAAGTGACTTGAGAGCGCATTTACGGCTTTGATCCCAACACCATTCAATCCCACCGATTTTTTAAACACTTCGGAGTCGTATTTGGCTCCGGTATTCATCTTGGAAGCAACATCAAGTAGCTTTCCCAACGGAATGCCGCGGCCATAATCGCGCACCGAAACCAGTTCGTTGCTCACACGAACCTCAATCTTTTTTCCGTTCCCCATCATGAACTCGTCGATGGAGTTATCCATTACTTCCTTCAGCAAAACATATATACCATCATCGCTCGCCGAGCCATCGCCCAACTTGCCGATATACATCCCGGGCCTTTTCCGGATATGCTCCTGCCAATCAAGCGTTTTTATTGAACCTTCATCATAATTCGGCATCATATTCCTTTCCAATTTGCAACAAATATAAAGAAAACAAGGGTCGATTGTAAGCACGGAGGAGCGACATTAACTAACAAAATCCGGTTGAAAACTAATTCAAAAAAACTTGTTAAAAAGGAAAAATAAAATCATAATCCGGTGTTTTATCCGTTTTGTTTACAGTTTCATTCCCTGAAAGTTATGTTGTTCGATGAATAATTTTCTGATTATTGACATAGGTTTCAGATTTAATTATCTTTGCCCCGACATGTTGAAAAAGTATATTTACATAGTTCTTGCAGCGTTTCTGATTGCTACTCAGACCAATGCACAATTAAGACCGACCGGTTCGGGTAGTAGCCGCCAAACCGGAAGTCAAAACGAGACTGGAGAAAATCCGGAAAATCCGACAGGAGATGAGACTGGCGAGAAAAAAGAAAAGAAGAAAGTTCCGTCGATAATCAAAACCTGGCAAGTGAGCGACCATGGTTCCGTCATCAAACCTACAGAACTCGACACCACCCTTTGGTTTTATCACAATTACCATCCCTTTAACCAGAAAAGCATCAGCACAAATTTTACCGGCAACAATGGCGGCGCTTACATTTCAAACGATTTTTTTAAACGCTCATCCAATTCTGATTTCTATTTTGCGCGGTCTTTTGATGCTTACTGGCTTATGCCATCGCAACTCAAATATTTTAACACCACGACCCCATACACCCTGCTCGACTATAGCCAAAGCGAAAATCGGACTACCCACAACGAAACCCGGTTCAATGTTTTTCACTCTCAGAACATTAACAAAAAACTAAATTTCGAATTCATTTACAATCAAACCCGTTCAACCGGGCAATACCTGGCACAGGAGAACAAATTCCACAATATTGGATTAGTAACTTCGTATCAATCAGACAAATTCCTATCGCACACCAATATTATTTTTAATCGGCTGCAAGGTCAGGAAAATGGCGGATTGGAAGCCGATCAAAACCTAAATGAACCTGACAAAACTGATGAATTTACCGTCAGGATGGACGACGCCGTAAATAAAATCCAAAATAACAATATATCTACAATCAACGAATACCGGCTTGGAAAAACCATAGAATCAGAAGCAGACACTTCGGATTTTGTTAAAGAAATTTTTATTCCACGAGTGGGCTTTATTCATGAGTTTGAGTTATCGGGCAACAAGCGAAAATTCGCGAAAGAGAATTCAGCCAACTTTTTTGATCAGGCATACATCAATGGCGCTTTTACCAACGACAGTGTAAAATACACCCGGTTAACCAATTTATTCCAGATTAAATTTTACGAGGCTCCCGACCGGAAATATACTTTCGGGAAACGCGCATACATTGGGCACGACAACCTTCGTTATCATTCCTCAACGCAATTGTACCATATGGCTGTAAAAAACAGTGATACTCCCACTCAGTTTACAAACACATTTGTTGGTGGAGGTATTTTCAGAAACGAAGGAAAATTCTGGCAATGGGAAGCCAACGGACGTATTTATCTGACTGGTTACCGTGCCGGACAAACCGAGTTGAGCGGAATGATCAATAAACCGCTAAAAATTGGGAGGGATACAACCAGCCTGCATATTGAAGGTAACTTAAAAACGCTGGTTCCTGAATATTTTGACCAGTACTTTTTCTCCAACCATTTCCAGTGGAGAAACAATTTCGATAACATTAACGAAATGACCATCCGGTCGAGCATTCATTCACAGGCCTATAAAACCACCATTGGTGTCAATTATTCGTTGATTGGAAATTACATTTACAACGATGCGAGCGCCCTTCCAACCCAGGCCGGCAGTGAATTGCTCATTCTATCGGCTTACCTCAACAAGGATTTTGAGAGCAAACACTGGCTGATTCGGTCACAGTTCCTGATACAAAAAGCAAACAACGATAGCTATGTTCATTTGCCAGCGTTTGCCGGATTTGTCAGTCTGAACTACCGCACCTTGTGGTCGAAGGTGTTACATACCCAACTCGGAATTGACACCCGTTACAATTCGGCTTTTTATGCTGATGCCTATGAGCCTGCAACAGCCCGGTTTTATCTCCAGAACGAGCAACGGATCGGAAATTATCCATACATTGATTTGCACGCCAACCTGAAACTGAAACGTACGCGGTTCTTCTTTATCCTGATGAATGCAGCATCTGGATTTGCAGGTGAAAATTACTATGTTGCACCCAATTATCCATACTACCGGCGTACATTCCGTATTGGAGTTGCCTGGTCGTTCTACGATTAAGTGTTAATCTGGTAGAGGTTCAAAAAACAAGAAAAGACAATTATTGATTTTGCTTCTTCAGGATTTCAATAAGCTCGGATAAAATCATGGCAGTAGCTCCCCATACGATTTTGCCATTCAACGGAAAGTATTTTACACGCAACTCGCCTGTTAGTGTCTGTAATTCTGTTTCGAGTATGATCTCGTTTTCCACGAAATCGGTAACCGGAAATAAAATTAATTCCTCCACTTCATCGGCGTTCAACAAAAATTCGGGTTTCTGGTTGGCCCACGCCAAAAAAGGCTGAATCGAGAACTTACTGATTTCCAGATAAAAATCAGACAATTTACCCAGAACATCAATTTCAGAAGAATCGATACCAACTTCTTCATTAGCCTCCCGCAGTGCCGCCATTTCGGCTGAAACATCTTCCTTTTCGATTTTTCCACCGGGGAAACTGATTTGCCCCGGATGATATTTCATGGTTGACGGCCGTTTGGTCAAACACGTATAAAGTTTATTATCGATAGGGAAAATTAAAACCAGAACGCTACTCTGTTTCACCGACTCCAGCTCATAATCAAAAGATTTTAATCGGCGCCCTGGTGGCAACATTTTGCTGTGAGCATCAATGCCAGGCAACTCGCCCTGCAATGCCTCTTTTAAATATGTTTTTATTCCGGAATACATACCTTAAAATTACTCAAAACGGATGGTTTTTTCAGGAGAAATTTTGGTTATAAAATAGGATGGCAACAGCAACATGAGTATGGTAACAGCAACAGTGCCCAGGTTGAGTAAAACAAGATGCCAAACCTTCAGATTTATCGGGACATATTCGAGGTAATACGAGGTTGGATCGAGTTTAAAAACATGCGTGTATTGCTGTATCAGGCAAATACCAATACCCAGTATATTGCCCACCACCAAAGCTTTCAGGATAAGCAGTACCGAAAAATATAAAAATACTTTGCGGATACTCCAGTTTCGGGCACCCATCGCTTTTAAAATTCCGATCATTTGTGTCCGTTCCAGAATGATAACCAGCAGGCTGGAAACCATATTAAATCCGGCTACCAGCACCATCAGCACCAAAATAACCCACACATTCATATCGAGTAACCCGAGCCAATCAAAAATATGCCTGTACTTTTCTTTGATGCTTTCAACCTGCAATACGGGGGCATCCTCCGACATATTTCGAAGCAATAAGCTATGAACTGCTTTTTCCTGCTCCGAAAGCTTTTTAAAATCATCGACCAAAATCTCGAATCCGCTTATCTCATCATCTTTCCAGTTATTTAATCTCCGGATATGGTTAATATCAACCAGAACAAACATGCGGTCAAACTCTTCGAGGCTGGTTTTATAAATACCGGACAACTCAAATTTTCGCTGACGAGGAACGGCTTCGGACTGAGGTATAAAAAACATGTACAAATCGTCGCCAAGCTTAAGTTTGAGGAGATCGGCCATTTGTTTCGACACCCAAACTTTGTTGCTTCGCAGGGTATCCTGAACATGAAAAGGCTCTCCGGAAACCTTGTTTTCCTGAAAGAACGACCAATCGAAATCGGGTCCTATGCCTTTCAGCACAACACCCTGAATTTCATCATCGGTGCGTATAACGCCAAGCATGGTTGCAAAAACCTGGACGTGATTAACTCCATCAATATTTTTAAGTTCCTCGACGAAGGGCTGGTTATCACTGATCGGAGTGGTTTCGAAGGATTGGTTGGAATCGAGATTAACGATTTGCAGGTGAGAGCCAAACCCAATGACTTTGCGCCCCACCTCAGATTTATAACCAGTTACAATAGCTACCGACAATATGAGCACTACCAACCCCAGCACAATGCCAAAAAGGGCAATATTCACAATACGGTGCGAGAGGTTATTCCGGTTTTCTTTTGCCGAAAAAATTCGTCGGGCTATGTAAAAATCTATATTCAAAATGAATCCAAATTAACTATTTCCTTCTTTCAACACAACGGTATCATCTACCCGTTCATTTACAAATGGCAAAACCAGCAACGAAATTAAGCCCATAACAATTAACATGATGGTAGTACTTCCATGTGCAAGCAGTGCAAATACTTTACCGTCAACCCGGTCAACACCATAAAGCACAAGTCCTTCAATAACCATAAAATGCCAGGCTCCAATTCCCCCCTGAACCGGTGCAACCATCCCAAAACTACCTAAAACGAATACGGTTAATCCGGCCAAAGCAGTTAAATGCGAGGTAAACCCAAACGAAAAGAATACGCAATAAAGCATCACATAATACAACAACCAGATGAAGACTGAATGAAAGACAAAAGCGCCTACTTTCTTCATTTTCAGAATACTGCGAAACCCTTCGACGAATTGCCCTACAAAATCCGATACTTTTTTCATAAATGCACTCGCACGAATTTTATGCCTCGAAAACCAGACAATGAGCAGGGTTAGCACCAAAACACCAATCAGGGTTGGTGAATAGATTACTTTCTCTAGCCTTTCTTTTACTTCGGGATTGTTGCCCAGAAACTCAAGTACCTGACCGAACTGGGTAAATACAACAATAAGGAGCAAGAGCAACAGCATCAATACATCAATCAAACGTTCCAATACCACTGTACCTACCAGCTTGGTAAACGGAATTTTTTCGTAGCGCGCCAACACCCCACACCTCGAAATTTCGCCCATCCGGGGTAAAGCCAAATTCATCAGGTAACCGATCATCACTGCCAGAAAAGTATTCAGCGTACGGGGCCGGTGTCCTAATGGTTCAATCATCAGGTTCCACCGGATAGTCCGGCTAATGTGACTTAACAAACCCAGGAAAAGAGAAACTACAATCCAGAAATAATTGACATCATTCGTTAAAATACTCTTTATACGACTAACATCCTGATCTTTGTAAACCATCCAGAATATCAGGATTCCGAGCAAAAAGAAAGAAAGAAACTTGAGGGTTTTGATGATATTTTGTTTCAAGACTAATTATTTATTGATAGTTTTTCGTGTATGTTACCCCATGAATTTAACGTACTTTTGTTTCGGCAATCCGGAACGGACTTTTTAGAGTCTTCCCAATGATATGCCATAAGGGCAAAAATACAGATTTGTTTTAATTCGGGCGGTTTTTTACCCACAATTTAAAAATCGGGCCGCGAAAGATTGATAAAAATGGCGACAGTAAGAGCAAAAAAGAATTTAGGGCAGCATTTTTTGAAAGACAAAAATATTGCACAAAATATTGTTGAAAGCCTTCGGGCAAACAACGTCAGCAAAGTATTGGAAATTGGCCCCGGAATGGGTGTTTTAACCCAGTTCCTGCTTCAAAATAAATCGTACGAAACATCAGTAGTTGAAATTGACCGCGAATCGGTTGATTACCTGAACCAGCACTTTCCGGAGTTGAACGAGCGAATTATTTCGGCTGATTTCCTGAGGTTGAATCTGCATAAATATTACCAGGAGCCCTTTGCCATCATTGGCAATTTCCCTTACAACATTTCGTCGCAAATATTTTTTAAAGTATTGGAATATAAAGATCTTGTTCCTGAAGTAGTTGGAATGCTTCAGAAAGAAGTGGCCGAACGGTTGGCTGCTGGACCCGGGTCAAAAACATACGGAATTTTGAGCGTTTTTCTTCAGGCTTATTACAATATCGAATACCTCTTCACTGTAAACGAGGATGTATTTTCGCCACCTCCAAAAGTAAAATCAGGAGTCATCCGCCTTACGCGCAACAACACAGAGCACCTCAATTGCGACGAAAAACTTTTTACCGGAATCGTAAAAATGGCTTTCAACCAACGACGCAAAACCATGCGCAACTCACTGAAAAGTATGATTCTGAACGACGATCTGAAAACAAATCCGATATTCGACAAACGCCCCGAACAGTTGGGAGTTGCCGAATTTGAAATGATTGTGCGTTTAATTGGCGAGCAGCCGGAAAGAGATGGGCTGTTGAAATAGATAAAAACCGGCAACTAGCAGCCGGCGACAAGTCAACCCGGAATTTGGAACTTGAAATTTGAAACCTCTTCTGCTATGAAATTTGAACTGAACAGAGAATTTATTGACCAACTGGTTGAGTTGATCGCACAAAAAGCTGATGCGGAGATCATCCAGAGCATCAGCGAATTCCACGCGGCCGACATTGCCGAAATCATGGAAGAACTCGATTCGGAAGAAGCACAATACCTCTTTTTGTTGCTCGACGGCGAACTGGCTTCTGATGTTTTGATTGAGATTCCGGAAAATGACCGAAAACGCTTCCTGAAAGCACTGCCTCCTGATGTTATTGCCCACCGGTTCATCGAATTCATGGAATCGGATGACGCTGCCGACGTAATGGCCGAACTCGATGAAGATGTTCAGGACGAGGTTTTGCAGCAAATGGAAGATAAAGAACAGGCTGGCGATATTGCCGACCTGCTGGAATACGACGAAGACACCGCCGGGGGAATTATGGCTACCGAACTGGTGGCCGTAAACGAAAACTGGACAGTTCAGACTTGCCTGAAAGAAATCAGTATTCAGGCTGAAGATATTGACGAAATTTATTACGTGTATGTGGTTGACGACAACCTCGTGCTGAGGGGTGTACTTTCGCTGAAAAAGCTGATTATGATGCCCACGCATACGCCCATCAAGAGCCTGGTGACCGAAGGAGCCCATTCGGTGCGCACCGATGCCAGCCAGGAAGAAGTAGCGCAAGTGATGGAAAAATACGACTTGGTAGCGCTTCCGGTTGTCGATCAGATTGGCCGGTTAAAAGGGCGAATTACGATCGATGACGTAGTGGACATCATTCGTGAAGAAGCCGATAAAGATTACCAGATGGCTTCGGGTATCTCGGGCGACGTGGATGAGGGCGACAATGTGTTCCGACGTGCCTGGACACGTATTCCCTGGCTGTTTATCGGCATGTGTGGTGGAATTGTGGGTGCCGGAGTGCTGGGTTCACATTCCTCCCAACTGACACAAATACCTGCTATGGCTTTTTTCATTCCGCTTATTGCCGCTATGGCCGGAAATGTAGGAGTACAATCGTCGTCGATTATTGTGCAAAGCCTTGCCAGCGGAGCACGCAGTTTCGATTCCATTGGCCGGAAACTGATCAAAGAGCTTTCGGTTGGTTTCAGCACCGCCCTTTTGTTCTCTATCCTCATCTTCCTCTATAATTTCTTTTTTACCGGAAACATGCGATTAACTTATTCGGTAAGCATTACCTTATTTATTGTTATGATTTTTGCCTCCTTGTTCGGAACAGTCATTCCGTTGGTGCTGAATAAACTCAAAATTGACCCGGCCGTGGCTACCGGCCCGTTTATAACCACCACCAACGACATTCTGGGATTGATTATATACATGACTGTGGCAAAGATGTTTTTTGATGTGTTATAATCAGGCAATCTTTTTGCTTGCATCACAAATCCATAAATGTAATCAGGCCTCCACATTAAGTGAAACCCTGATTAAATTCTTTAAACGCACACCAAATCCGAACTCCATTAAACGCTGTTCATGGCATCTACCGGATCGAGCCGGGAAGCCAAAAAAGCAGGGATAAAACCGGCCAGTACACCAATTACCCCTGAAATCATAAGCCCTTTAATAATATTGACAAGTGTCAGCGAAATGGACATACTTGAAACGTAGCTAAAAATGGTGGTTCCGATAAAGATCAGGGTTAAACCCAAAAGTCCACCCAACATCGACAACACCACAGCCTCAAAAATAAACTGTAGCAAAATAAAGTATCTTTTAGCGCCAATAGCCTTTTGGATTCCGATGATTTTAGTCCGTTCCTTCACCGAAACAAACATGATGTTGGCAATTCCGAAGCCACCCACTAAAACGCTGAACCCGCCTATAATCAAGCCAGCCATGTTAAAAACCACAAAAAAAGAATCGAACTGTTTTGAGATTACACTAACCTCATTAATAGCAAAATCGTTTTCTTCCATGGGTTTCAAACGGTGCAGCGAGCGCATCACCCCTTCGATCTCAGCAACAAATTCGTCACGATCGGCATCAGGTTTTGCTTTTACGTTGATTGTCTGCCCCTGGTCGCGGTTGCGGACATCAACCATGTTCATGGCATAAACTACCGGAATATGAACCCGTTTATCCATACTGGTTCCGAACATATCGGTTCCCTTTTTGGCATAAACACCAATAATCATAAACCGATGCCCTTGCATTTTAATCATCTTTCCTACCGGGTTTACCTGATCAAAAAGCCGTGTGGCAATTTCGCTGCCCAGAATAGCCATAGTTGCCCCCGAATTCGATTCCGACTCTGTAAAATACCGCCCTTTCTCAACTTCAAGATTCCAGGTATCAATCAAGTCGTGTGTTGTAGCCAAAATTTCAGTATTTTCAGCTTTACTATTCCCGAATTGAATGGTACGATTAAAGCCAAAGAAATAAACTGCATTTTCAATATTTTTTGAGCGGCGAATCAGGTCATCAGCTTCTTCCATCGTTGGAACCGGGCGGTTCATGTATTTCCACCAGGGGTATTCCGATTCACCTTCAGGAGGAGTCCAGGGCCACTTCTGGATATAAACCATATTACTTCCCAATGAGTTAAGGCTGTTCCGAATATAATTCTCCAACGAATCGATAACCGTAAAAACCGAGATAATAGCAAAAATGCCAATCGTAATCCCCAGCAAGGAAAGAAACGTCCGCAGCTTATTTCCACGAAGAGAATTGAATGCAAATGAGAAACTCTCTAATATTAATCTGGTTAAAAGCATATCCTTCGTTTTGAAAAGTAAATTGATAACAATCCTGAACCAGAAAATTAGTTTCGAAATTCTGAAATGATTACAGAATTTTCCAAAAACTCTGAAAATATTTCAAAATTCTAATGTTACAATAAGCTTAATTAGTAAGATTCTTAGAAGAAAAAATCAAGGTGTTTTATTATCTTTGAGCCCGAATTACAAAAGGATTATAGATGAAGGACTTAAAAAAAATCAAATCGGCCTTAATTTCAGTATATCACAAAGATAAGTTAGATCAGATCGTTAAAAAATTAGATGAATTAAACGTTACGATCTATTCAACCGGAGGAACACAATCATTTATTGAAGAACTCGGAACCCCGGTTATTCCTGTTGAGGAACTCACCAGCTATCCTTCCATCCTGGGGGGACGCGTAAAAACCCTTCATCCCAAAATTTTCGGTGGAATTCTGAACCGCAGGGACCACCAAGGCGACCAACAACAAATTGCCAAATACGAAATTCCTGAAATTGACCTCGTCATCGTTGACCTTTACCCGTTTGAGGAAACTGTTGCTTCAGGGGCATCCGAAGAAGATATTATTGAGAAAATTGACATTGGCGGCATTTCGCTGATTCGCGCTGCAGCCAAAAATTTTAACGATGTAATTATCGTTTCTTCACGCAATCAGTATCAGACTTTACTCGATCTGCTTATTGAAAAGGAAGGGGCTACTTCCATCGAAGATCGGAAAGAATTTGCCCGCATGGCATTCGCCACATCGTCTCATTACGACAGTGCTATTTTCAACTATTTCAACGGCGAAAAAAAGGAAGAAGCAAGAATCAGCGTAAACGATGGCCAGGTTTTACGTTACGGAGAAAATCCGCATCAATCGGCTTCTTTTTTCAAATTCAGCAACAGTAATTCCGAAATCACGTTATCGAACGCCAAGGTGCTGCAAGGCAAGGCGCTTTCGTACAACAACATGCTCGATGCTGATGCAGCATGGAAATCAGCCAGCGACGCCTTCCACTCGGTTACCCACATTCAGAATAAAGTAGCTGTTTCGGTGGTCAAACACCTTAACCCATGCGGACTGGCAGTTACCGGCAATATTGCGAAATCGCTGGAACTGGCCTGGGCCGGTGATCCGGTAAGCGCTTACGGTGGCATCGTTTGTTTTACCGGAGAGGTTGATCAAACGATTGCAGAATGGTTCGATAAACGTTTTGTTGAAATTATTATCGCCTCGGCATACACTTCCGGCGCTTTAGCCGTTTTAAGTAAAAAGAAAAATCTTCGTGTACTGGAAACTCCTGTGAAACCCGAAATTGCCGGAGAAAAGTTATACCGTTCTATCAGCGGCGGGTTGCTTATTCAGGACGAAGACGAAGGATTAGAAACAGAATTTAAGAATGTAACTAAAATACAATTCGATAGCTCAAAGATGAACCTATCGAAATTTGGCATTACCGCCTGCAAGCATCTGAAAAGCAATGCCATTGCATTGGTTACCCAAAATCAGGACGGATCGTTCTGGCTTACCGGGGCTGGAATGGGGCAACCTAACCGGCTCGACAGTTTACGCCAGTTAACCATTCCACGTTTTAACCTGAAAGAAGGCATTAAAATTGAAGACTCGGTATTAATTTCAGACGCTTTCTTCCCATTCCGCGACAGCGTTGAAGCTGCCAACGAATTCGGAATCAAATACATTGTTGAACCCGGAGGAAGTATCCGCGACGAAGAAGTAATCGCCGCTTGTGACGAATTCGGAATTGCAATGGTTTTCACAGGAGTCAGGCATTTCAAACATTGATTTGAATTTTCCTGACCGATCAGTTTAAAAAAAAGTAAAAATTTAGAAAAACATACACATGGGATTATTTTCATTTTTAACCCAGGAAATAGCGATCGACCTCGGAACTGCCAACACCATTATTATCCACAATGATAAGATTGTTGTTGACGAACCTTCGATTGTAACCATCGACCTGAAAACAGAAAAGCTTGTTGCCATTGGAGAAAAAGCCCGTCAGATGCAGGGGAAAACTCATGCAAACCTGAAGACCATACGCCCCTTGCGCGATGGAGTTATTGCCGACTTTAACGCGGCAGAACAAATGATCAGGGGAATGATTAAAATGATGAATCCCAAATCCAGATTCTTTGCACCTTCACTCCGAATGGTGGTTTGTATTCCTTCAGGATCGACCGAAGTTGAAATCCGTGCGGTACGTGACTCCTCGGAGCATGCCGGAGGACGCGATGTTTATATGATTTACGAACCGATGGCTGCTGCTATTGGGATTGGATTGGATGTTGAAGCGCCGGAAGGAAACATGGTGGTTGATATCGGTGGTGGGACAACCGAGATTGCCGTTATTTCGCTTGGAGGTTTGGTGACCAACAAATCGATCCGGATTGCTGGCGACGATTTAACCGCCGACATTATGGAGTACATGCGCCATCAGCACAACATTAAAATTGGTGAGCGCACGGCCGAAGAAATTAAAATCAATGTTGGCTCGGCTTTGTCTCAGCTCGATAATCCGCCTGCCGACTATGTTATACAGGGTCCTAACCAAATGACTGCACTTCCTATTGAAGTGCCGGTTTCGTACCAGGAAATTTCGCACTGCCTGGAAAAATCGATTAACAAAATCGAAACCGCAATCCTTAGCGCCCTGGAGCAAACACCTCCGGAATTGTATGCCGACATTGTGACCCGCGGAATATGGCTGGCTGGTGGAGGCGCATTGCTTCGCGGATTGGCCAAACGATTTACGGATAAAATCAATATTCAATTCCATGTTGCTGAAGATCCGTTGCGTGCTGTGGCCCGTGGAACAGGAATCGCCCTTAAGAATGTAAATAAATTCTCTTTCCTGATCAGATAAAACTGAAAAGAAGGAGTAAACCTTCCGGCTAATGAGAAGTTTATTTCGTTTCTTACTGCGAAATTATTTTTTGATGATGTTTCTGATACTCGAAGCCATCTCGTTGGTTTTGATTGTCAGTCTCAACGATTACCAACGGGTAACTTTCTTTAATTCAAGCAATAATTTTGCAGGAACTATTTACGAAAGATTTAGTAATCTCGACGACTATTTTAGTTTGGGTCGGACCAATGCCCGTTTGGCTGCCGAAAATGCTTCGCTGCGCAAGCAATTGCAAATGCGGATTATGAATCAGGAAAATTATCCCATAAACCGGCCCGATACCGTAGAAGCACCTGCTTATATTTTTACATCGGCCAAGGTAATCAGCAATTCGGTAAATAAACAATTCAACTACATAACCATCAACAAAGGTTCCCGTCACGGAATTAAGCCCGACATGGGAATTATTAATGCCGATGGTGTAGTTGGGGTAATCACCAATGTCTCGCAGAACTATTCAACAGGATTGTCGTTGCTGAATAAACGATTACTTATTCCGGCCAAGATCACTACCAACAATTATTTTGGTTCGTTGGTCTGGGATGGTGAACACTTCAATACTGCTGATCTAAAGGAAATTCCGTTTCATGTCATTGTAAATGTTGGCGATACCGTGGTTACCAGCGGATACTCCAATATTTTTCCTGATGGGATGATGATTGGAATCATAAAGAAATTTGGTGTGGTTAGCGGAACAAATTTCTACGACATAAAAGTAGAGTTATCGACCAATTTTAAAACGCTTAAATACGTTGAGGTGGTTCAAAACACCAAGCGAGCCGAACTCATTAAACTGGAATCAAACAACATTACGGAATGATAAAAGGATTCGGTAAATATGTAATCATGTTTATAGTACTTGTTTTGGTGCAGGTGCTTATCCTGAATAACATTCAGCTAAGTGGACTGATCAATCCATACATCTACATCCTGTTTATCCTGTTACTCCCGTTTACAATACCCGGATATTTTTTACTCGGGATTTCATTCCTGCTCGGAATCTCTATCGACATATTCAGCAATACGCCTGGAATTCATTCCGGAGCAACGGTTCTGCTGGGTTTTTTACGACCTGGTATTGCCCAACTTATTTCGTCACGAGAGATTATCGAAAAAGGGAACACTCCCAACCTTACACAACTAGGGTTTGCCAGTTTCCTGAAATACGTGGTCATTTCGGTATTGATACACCACCTCTTCCTCTTTTTTGCTGAGACTTTCTCTTTCGGAGATTTTCTGGAAACCTTGTTACGCTGGATTCTCAGCAGCATTTTTTCGATTGTGATTATCCTGGCGAGCCAGTTCATCATCTTTAAAAATTAACCCAGGGTGGATACTTTCTCGAAACGCAAGTTTATCATTGCCGGAATCATGCTTGGAATTGCCGCCATCTTTATTCTCCGGCTTTTTACCATACAAATAACCAATAAAACATACAAGCAATTTGCCACACGCAATGTGCTTCGAAAAATCACCACGTTCCCCGCACGCGGTCTGATCTACGACCGGAACAACAAATTAATGGTTTATAACAAGGCGGCTTACGATTTAATGATTATCCCTCGCGAAGTTAAATCGTTCGACACTACCGAACTTTGCCGCATTGTGCAGCTAGAACGACTGGATTTAAGGGAAGCCATAAAAAAAGCCAAACAATTTTCATATTACAAACCATCGATTGTAGTCGGGCAAATCTCTCCGGATATTTATGCACCGCTTCAGGAAAAATTATACAAATACCCGGGATTTTTTGTGCAATCGAGAACCCTGCGTGAATACCCCAGCAAAAGTGCTGCCCAGACTCTTGGTTTTGTTGGTGAGGTTAACCAACGAATTATTGATGAAGACAAATATTACCGTTCGGGCGATTATATTGGTGTAAGCGGACTTGAGAAGGCTTACGAAAAAGAATTGCGTGGCATAAAAGGGATAACCAAATCGATGGTTGACGTTCACAACCGGATTAAAGGCAAATACAACGAAGGGTTGGAAGATACCACTGCCATTCTGGGCCAAAACCTGATGACTGGGCTTGACGCTGAACTTCATGCTTATGCCGAATTACTAATGACCAATAAAAGAGGAGCAATTGTTGCCATTGAACCTGCAACCGGGGAAATCATTCTAATGGTCAGTGCTCCCACATACGATCCAAACCTGCTGGTTGGCCGTCAAAGGAGCGCCAATTATAACATTCTGGACCGCGATTCCTTAAACAAACCCATGTGGAACAGGGCTGTAATTGGCCGATATCCGCCTGGTTCAACATTTAAACTTGCCAACGCACTGATTGCCCTGGAGGAACATGCCATTACACCTTTCGACCGGTTCTCCTGTTCAGGAAAAGGCTCAAAACCAATTTCGTGCACCCACAGCCATGTTAGTCCGCTGGCAGTCCGTGAAGGAATTCGCGAATCGTGCAATTCTTTCTTCTGGAATGCCTTCCGACAGATTATGAATCACAAATCAAATTCGGCTGAAAGTTATCAGGCCTGGCGCGATTACATAACAAGCTTCGGCTTTGGTCAGAAACTGAATCCGGAATTGTCGTCTGAGGTAAAAGGCAGTATTCCAGAAGCATCACTTTACGACAAATGGTACACTCCCGGGCGCTGGAATGCCATGACTATCCGGTCGCTGGCCATTGGCCAGGGCGAAATAGAGGCAACCCCGCTGCAAATGGCCAACCTGTGTGCATTAATTGCCAACCGCGGCTATTATATTACGCCCCATATTGTTAGGGCCATTCAGGATACAAACCGGGTTGATCGTCAACTATCGTTCGAGAAGAAAGTGGTTAATATCAGTCCCGAACACTTTAATACCGTAATTGACGGCATGCAGGCGGTAGTTGATGAAACCAGAACGCTTGGAGCAACGGTCCATTTGGACGACATTATTATTTGTGGAAAAACCGGAACTGTTCAAAATCCGCACGGAGCCGACCATTCGGCATTTGTTGGATTCGCACCACGCGACAATCCGAAGATTGCCGTTGCAGTATTTATCGAAAACGCGGGATTTGGTGCTACTTACGCGGCTCCGGTTGCCGGATTGCTGATTGAAAAATATTTGAACGATTCGATTGTCCCCAAAAGAAAAGATCTGGAGCAACGGTTAATCGAAACAGATTTATTAAATGTGGCTGTAGTAAAAAAGAAACCCTAAAAGTGGAGAAAAGAAACAACGTTTGGGCAAATGTGGATTGGATCACCATTTCAATTTATCTGGCAATGATGTTTATCGGCTGGATAAACATTTATGCTGCTGTTTTTAATGAGGAGCATAAAAGCATTTTTGATTCGACCCAGCAATACGGAAAACAGTTGATGTGGATCTTTGCCGCTATTTTTATTGCGGTGCTCATGATTAATACCGATTCGAAGTTCTTTGTAGCATTCGCGTTTCCCATATACGGAGGAATTATCCTGTTACTTGCTTTGGTGCCTTTTATAGGTACCACAATTAATGGGGCAAAGTCATGGATTCAGATTGGTAATTTTTTGCTGCAACCATCTGAATTTATGAAAATGGCCACTTCCCTTGCCTTGGCACGCTTTATTAGTTCGTACAATTTCAAGATGCACGAATACAAGTCGCTATTGATTTTGTCCGGCATTATTTTAGTTCCGGTTGGACTTATCTTTTTGCAGAACGATACCGGATCGGCTATTGTTTTCGGCGTTTTTCTGCTTGTTTTATATCGTGAAGGATTAAATGGGCTGGTGTTATTTTTTAGTTTTCTGATTGCCCTAGTTTTTATTCTGACAATGGTACTTGACCCATACATTACCGTTATAACGTTAACTGTCGCTGCCCTTGTAATAAATTATTTAATGAAGAAAAAAACGCGTCGCACGTTAATTGCCGCCGGACTTTTCTCAGGGATTTTTGGAGTACTGTATTTAATCAATTATTTCCTTCAATGGAGCATCGACCCCCTGTATTTTCTCCTGATAGCCGCCGCTTTAACATCAGCGCTTACTTTTCTTTATGCCTACGTTCTCCGGAAAAGAAGTCTGATGATTATGATTGCCATTTATTTTGGAAGTGTACTTTTTGCCGTGTCCGTCGATTACGTTTTTCACAACATCATGGAGCAGCACCAACGCGACAGGATTAACGAACTGTTGGGTATTCAATCTGACTTACATGGCGCCGGATACCACGTTAATCAATCGAAAATTGCGATTGGCTCGGGCGGATTTTTCGGCAAAGGATTCTTGCAGGGAACCCAAACCAAATTCGATTTTGTACCCGAACAAAGTACCGACTTTATCTTTTGTACGGTTGGTGAAGAATGGGGATTCCTGGGCACAGTTACCGTAATAGGCCTTTTTATGGGTTTGCTGATGCGTTTAATCTTTCTGGCCGAACGCAACCGCTCCAAGTTCAGCCGGGTTTACGGATACTGTGTCGCCACTATCCTATTCTTTCACTTTGCTGTTAATATCGGCATGACCATTGGTCTGGCTCCAGTTATCGGCATACCCCTGCCCTTTTTTAGCTACGGAGGTTCTTCGCTCTGGTCGTTCACCCTATTACTTTTCGTATTTATCAGGCTCGATGCCAGCAGGTTCGAACAATTGAGCTACTAGAAACCTTCCAGGTTCATTACATTCAGGCGGCTAACCCGTTAGTGTCAACGATTCATCTACCCCAATGAAATTGGGCGCTTCGATACTTCCGGCGGTCATCTACCCCAAAACGGATTGAACCGTAATGTATCTGGATCTGGAAACGATGGAGAACGAAGTCTTATAAATTGCCAGGAACTAAAACAGATTGCATCAAAAAATGGGATAAATAAAATTTCAACCCGTTCAGGATTGCGTTCTATTCGGGTATTTGATGCGGCCTGTCAATTTTGATTCCAAAATCAGTCTCCACATAGGTGATCAATTCAGCGAAAAAACTTCGGAACAGCGCTTCAAATTGGTCATATTCCTGATGCAGAATCTGCATCGCCCATTCACTATTTGCCGGAAGTGAAGTTCGGCGCGACATGATTTCCAGCACATGAAATAAACTTTCGCGTTGGGCATACGATTCCAGTCGTTTATGCTGAATCAGGAAAGGAAGGAATTGCTTAACCCGAAAAGGAAGCAACAAAAAGTTAGAAAGAAAAACAGCATGGGCATGCCTGGCAAACTGGCGCAAGGTAAAAACAGAATATTCGTTCCAGTTGGCTGCAAGGAAATGATCAAAAAAAACATCGGTAATAATTCCGGAATAACGGCCATAACCGGGCTTCAGTAGTTGAATACATGTTTTTACGTGAGCATGATTATCGGTAAACGAATCGATACTCCGATGGAGCTGTATGCCAAAAGCAACTTGCTCCGGATATTGAAGGTATTTATTTCCCTTCACAAAATCGCCTATAAAATTTCCCAGTATAATTTCGTCAGCATTGCCCGACAAATAAATATGAGCCAAATAATTCATACAACAAGCCCCAAATAAGTAAGAAACTGTTTAAATTTCCAATTCTTTGATTTTTCGGTTCACCCCTAACCCTGAAGGGAGCCCGAAAAATCAAAAATCACCCTTAAGGGACGGGGTAAATTTTTGATTTTATATGCCATACCAAATTTTAAATAGTTTTTAATTCCGTCACTATTCTCTCCGAATAAAACAGTTAAGACAAAGATGTTTATTGTTGGTTTAAAAGTAAACAGTTTTAGTCAATTACCATTTTTGATTTTTTTCTATCTTTCGGCCTTTAAAAAGGAAGTTATGCAAAAAAAAATTGCGGCTTTTGGAGAATTATTATGGGACTTACTTCCAAATGGTAAAGTTTTGGGAGGAGCGCCAACCAATTTTATTTACCGGATAAATTCCTTTGGCGATACAGGCACCCTACTTAGTAAAGTTGGAAACGACAAAGCTGGGAAAGAGGCACGTGAAGCACTTAAACGACTGGGGGTTTCTGACGAAAATATTCAAACCGATTACCAGTTTCCAACCGGCTCGGTAAAGGTGAAGATTGACGATAACGGAAATCCTGATTTTAATATTATTACCGATGTTGCTTACGATCACATCGAAATTAATACCGAAATGATTGAAGCTTTTAGCGAAGCTGATTGTGTTTGTTTTGGCACGTTGGTTCAGCGCTATGGTATATCGAAAAATACGCTGCGCGAACTGATTCATGAATCGCCCAACGTGGTCAAATTTCTCGACATCAACCTTCGAAAGAAATGCTATACCGCCACCACTGTTGAAGACAGCCTGACTATGGCAAACATACTGAAGACCAACGATGAAGAACTGTTGGTCACCAAAGATTTACTGAATTTAAAAAATGAAAACCTGAAAGATCTGGCACTGGAAGTTATCGAAAAATATAAGCTCGACATCCTCCTTTGCACGCTTGGATCGAAAGGGGCATTCTGTTTAACCAACGAAGAAGTATTTTATTACGATCCGGGTTACCAGATCAGCTTGGGCGATACCGTTGGTTCTGGGGATGCATTCTCTGCCGGTTTTGTTCATTATTACATGAACGGACACCCCATAGAAGAAGCCTTACAATTTGGTAATGCCGCAGGGGCCATGGTTGCTACAACAACCGGAGCCACCTCATTAATGAGCAAAGAAGAAATCCTGAATTTTATGACTATCCCACACAACCGAAATGCAGTAAGATTTCACCAGTAGCGATAAATTTGCCGATTTTTTTTTATGGTTTGAAGGTTATACAAAAAACAATCAAACCGCTCATCCATGCTTCCGCCCCACCCGAATCAATCCGGCCTGTGCCATGGTCATTATAATTACCCCTGAAACAGTAATTCCACCACCCCAAAGCTGAATGCCGAGAGGAAAATTTCCGAAGAAAAGATAGGCAATGATCAGCACAAAGATTCCCTTTAAGCTTTGAATAATTGAAGAACGAGAAGCCGCAATGTAGCGATAGGAATAATAAAACGATAAAATGCCAACAAAAGAACCAAAGAACGCGCCCAAGGTGATATTATACAGCGCATTATCAGGTATGGAAACCGGCTGACCGCTCCAAAGAAAATAACCCAGAAAGAATAGAAAAATCCAGCCATTGGAATTCAGATTAAACACCTCCGGACTAGCTTTTTGTACATTCTTCTTAACAATTATGGAGAGTGATGCCGCAAAAAAAGTATTAATCACCACCAATCCGGTCCCCGGAATCAATATTTTCCGCCAATCGAGGTCGCCCGTATAACTAATCAGAAACGCTCCGGCAATAGCCATAAAAGCGCCCAGGGCTTCCAGCCAGGTAAAGCGTTCCTTCAGAAAAGTGATCCCCAGCAAACTCATGAAAACCGGAAACAAGTTTCCCAAGAAGGAGGTAACTGCCGGATCGGATATTGCCCGGATGGACATAAAAAACGTGACATTGGAAAGAATATCAATCGCACCAAGCAGAACCAGCAAACCCCATACCTTCCTTGGAATGGCTGGTATCTGTTTAATTTTTCCTGAAATAAGAATAAAAATCAGATTAATCAGGAACCCGATTCCAAAATAATAAAGTCCAAACTGCGCAAGTTCAACCTGATTTAGACCCGCTTTGCTAAAGACATAAAGGCTCGAAAAGGCAATGGTGCCAACCAAGGCATAAACATATCCTTTCCACTCTTCTGATTTTAATTCAGTCATTTCTATACTAAAAAAGAGAAACCTCAACAAGGAGATTTCTCTTTTGCAAGTTATGGTAATTTTCGGATTACAACCGTTTTTTAATCGCTTTTGTTGCTTCTTCAAAACCCGGTTTTTCGAGCAGTGCAAACATGTTCTTTTTGTAAGCCTCAACTCCAGGCTGATCGAATGGATTTACACCCAGTGTATATCCACTCATTCCACATGCCAATTCAAAGAAATAAATTAACTGACCCAGATAATATTCGTTCAGCTTAGGCATAACAACCTGAATGTTTGGAACTCCGCCATCCACATGGGCCAGCATGGTCCCTAATTCGGCCATTTTATTTACTTCATCAACACGTTTTCCCGCAAGGAAATTCAAACCGTCCAAATCATCGGCATCAGTTGGAATACGAACTTCACGATCGGGGCTGGCAACTGACAGAACGGTTTCGAACAAAGTGCGCTCACCTTCCTGAATGTATTGTCCCATAGAATGTAAGTCTGAAGAGAAATCGACCGCAGCAGGGAAAATGCCTTTATTTTCTTTTCCTTCACTTTCGCCGTAAAGCTGTTTCCACCATTCAGCAAGGAAATGAAGTTTCGGATTGTAGTTCACCAGAATTTCAACTGACTTTCCGTTTTTGTACAATTCGTTGCGAACAGCAGCATATTGAGCAGGAAGGTTTTCTTCAAACGGAACATCCACTCCGGAAGCTTTTTGCATATCAACAGCACCTTTAACCAAAGCACGGATATCGAATCCGGCAACAGCAATGGCTAATAATCCAACGGGAGTGAGAACCGAATAACGGCCACCCACATCATCAGGAATAACAAAAGTTTTATATCCTTCGGTAGTGGACAACGAGCGTAAAGCGCCCTTGCTGGCATCGGTGATAGCTACAATGCGGTCATTTGCCTCAGCTTTGCCATATTTTTCTTCAATGTCCTGTTTCAACAAGCGAAAAGCCAAAGCTGGCTCGGTAGTAGTTCCCGATTTGGAAATCACGGCCATCGCATACTCTTTGGTTTTCAGCAACTCGCGCAATTCGAACAGGTAATCTTCACTGATGTTTTGCCCGGCAAACAGAATAAACGGATTTTTACGCTCTTTCAGGTGCGCGAAACTGTCAGACAGTGCGTCAACCACAGCTTTTGCACCAAGGTAAGAACCTCCGATGCCGATTACAACAAAAATATCGATGTTTTTGGCAACCAGTTTGGCCGCTGTTGCTTCAAAATCGGCCAGCTCAGCATCGGTAATTGAAGTTGGCAGGGTTGTCCAACCTAAAAAATCATTTCCTTTTCCGGTTTTATTGAAAAGGGCGCGATTGTGGTTCTCGATCTCCTCTTTGTATGAGAAAATCGAGTCTTTTGAAATAAAATCAAAAGTCTTATTAAAATTTAAAGAAATCTTTTCCATTTTACTTTAATCTAAGAATTTATCTAAGGTTTTCGGTTAACAATCGAATTTCGATGGCGGGGGAAATATTCTCGTACAAGATGTTATAAACAGCTTCGGCAATGGGCATATTTACCCGGAATTCTTCGTTGATTTCCTTAATGGATTTTGCTGCATAATACCCTTCGGCAATCATGTGCATTTCGAGTTGGGCTGTTCGCACGGAATAGCCTTTCCCTATCATCGTTCCAAAAGTGCGGTTACGCGAAAACTGTGAATAAGCTGTAACAAGCAAATCGCCCAGATAAGCCGAGCTTTTAATATCACGGGTGATGGGGTGAACTTTATCGACAAAACGTTTAATTTCCTGAATAGCGTTCGAAATCAACACGGCCTGGAAATTATCGCCGTAACGCAACCCGTGCACAATTCCGGAAGCAATGGCCACAATATTTTTGAGGACCGAGGCATATTCGGTTCCATAAATATCGTCAGAAACGTGTGTGCGGATGTAAGGGCATTCCAAACGAAAAGCAAATGCGCGGGCTTTTTTCACATCCGGACAGGCAATCGTTAGGTACGACAACCGCTCTAGGGCTACTTCTTCGGCATGGCAAGGCCCTGCAATAACACCGATCCGTTCATACGGAATATTGAAAAACTGATGAAGGTATTGACCTACAATCAGGTTATCTTCGGGAACAATCCCTTTAATAGCCGATACGATAAACTTGTTGTTCAGATCCACTTTCAAATCAGACATGGCATCTTTCAGAAAAGCAGAAGGGATAGCAAGAATGATGATATCAACATCCTCAACAGCCTGATTAATATCGGTAAAAAAATGAATACGGTTTACATCAAACTCAACCCCACGAAGATAATTGGGGTTGTGTTTAAAACGGTTGAATTGTTCTACATTGTCAGAACTCCTAAAATACCAATTAATACTATCAACATTATGCAAAAGTATTTTTGCCAATGCCGTAGCCCAACTTCCACTCCCGAGTATTGCTATTTTTGAGTTTGCAAACATGTCCCCTTTTCCTGAATTTAAGACAACCATTTGTTTATATCTTCCATTGATGGGTTGTCTAAACCCAGTTTATTTTTTTTATTGAATCCACAAATGTCGTTAAAAAATTTGCCTGCTTTAACCTCTTTTAAATCTTTAACTTTTTTTAACCCTATTTTCCGGATTACGTCAATCCATTCAGCCGGAATACCCAATTCCAGGAATTTTTCGTCCGGATCGTTGGTTTCAGCGGCTTTTTCAGGTTTCATCTGGGGGAAGAATAGCACGTCCTGAATCGATAAATTATTAGTCATAAACATGGTAAGGCGATCGATACCAATCCCCATTCCTGAAGTAGGGGGCATTCCGTACTCCAATGCGCGCAAGAAATCCTGATCAATAAACATGGCCTCATCGTCACCTTTTTCCGACAGTTTCATCTGATCTTCAAAGCGTTCGCGCTGGTCAATCGGGTCATTCAATTCAGAATAAGCGTTGGCCAATTCTTTCCCATTTACCATCAGTTCAAAACGCTCGGTCAATCCCTCAACTGAACGGTGTTTCTTGGTCAGTGGCGACATTTCAACCGGATAATCAATAATAAAAGTTGGCTGAATGTAATTATGCTCACACTTTTCGCCAAAAATCTCATCAATCATCTTGCCCTTACCCATGGTTTTATCGGTTTCGATACCCAACTGCTTGCAAATATCACGAAGTTCGTCTTCCGACTTGCCTGAAATATCAAAACCGGTATGTTCTTTAATGGCATCGTACATCGTCACCCGTTTGAAAGGGCGTTTGTAGTCAATTTCCACTTCGCCAAGTTGTACCTTGGTGGTTCCATGCAATGCCAATGCAACCCGTTCGATCATTTCTTCTGTAAAGTTCATCATCCATTTGTAGTCTTTATAAGCTACATAAATTTCCATTACAGTGAACTCCGGGTTGTGTGTGCGGTCCATACCTTCGTTGCGGAAGTCTTTGGCAAACTCGTAAACACCATCAAAACCGCCCACAATCAGGCGTTTCAGATAAAGTTCGTTGGCAATACGCAAGTAAAGCGGAATATTTAAGGCATTGTGATGCGTGATAAACGGACGTGCAGTTGCACCTCCGGGAATAGATTGCAGAATTGGTGTTTCAACTTCAAGATAACCTTGCTCGTTGAAAAACTGGCGCATGGTGTTAATGATTTTCGACCGTTTGATAAACGTATCTTTCACCTGCGGATTAACAATCAAATCAACATATCGTTGGCGGTAACGCATTTCAGGATCGGTAACCGCGTCAAACAATTGTCCGTCCTTCTCTTTTACGATAGGCAACGGGCGCAACGATTTGCTCAGTACAACCATTTCTTTAACATGAACTGAAAGTTCGCCCATCTGTGTAATAAAGGTATAACCCTTAACACCAACCACATCGCCAATATCGAGCAATTTTTTAAATACGTCGTTGTAAAGAGCCTTATCTTCATCCGGGCAAATTTCATCGCGATTGATATACAACTGAATACGACCGGTTGAATCCTGTATTTCAGCAAACGAGGCTTTTCCCATAATTCGACGGCTCATGATGCGGCCTGCAAGCACAACATCCTGATAATTATTCAGCTCTGGATTATATTTTTCTTTTATTTCAGAAGTGGTAACATTTACGGGGAATTCAGCTGCGGGATAAGGATCGATACCCATTTCCTTCATCTTCTGCAAGGAATTTCTTCTGATAATTTCCTGTTCGCTTAATTCAGATATGCTCATTTGGTTATTTCTAATTAAAAATTAAAAAATTTCGGGCAAAGATAGCAAACTATTACAAATTAGAAGGAAGTACAAACGTGGAGTTTGTTTCGAAATCATACCGTAATGATATCCATCCACATGCCCCGAATAACAGAAAAGAGGAGTAGTCGTTGAAGTAAATCTACTAATTGTGTTTCCCAATGTTAATTTCCAGCAACAATCAGAACATAACATTATACCCTCATTAAGTTACTAAAAAACAGGAAGGTGACAAAAGAGAGGCATTTACTTTACACCGTTAATTGGGATAGAGCAAAGTCTATTTTTTGCAAATATCCATCAGATAGATATATGGCATTGCTCATTTATTGAATCTGTACATTAATTGACATTTGTTCATTCATTTCATTTTGATATTTTATAACCACATGAAATATCGATTTGACAGAAAAGAACGTCAATTATGACAAAATTCATACTTTATTCAAATTATAGACATTTATTTTGACGAAGGGTTGAACATTGCTTATTCAAAGCCAAACATATATCAATCGCTCGATTCCATATCTTTCTACCCCCCTCTGAAAGATTTGTTAAAGTTAAAGTTTTATTTAATTAATTACATAAACGGAAATCTATGAAAATGAGATTATTTTGTTTTTTTCTATTCCTGATTTCAGGAATAGGATTAGTAAACGCTCAAACGAAGGAAATCACGGGGCAAGTGACTTCTTCCGCCGATGGCAGTTCTATCCCCGGAGTTTCAGTATCAGTGAAAGGGACCACCCTGGGAACCATTACCAACATGGATGGGAAGTACAACTTGAAAGTTCCGCAAGAATCAAGAGCAATTGTATTCACATTTGTTGGAATGAAAACACAGGAGGTCCTGATTGGAAATCAAAGCGTAATCAATGTAGGTCTTGTTTCTGACAACATCTCTGTCGATGAAGTTGTGGTCACAGCTCTTGGTATTACAAGAGAAAAAAAATCGTTGGGATACGCTGTTCAGGAAGTAAAATCAGAAGAACTCACTCAAGCTGGCCAAATCAGCCTCACAGGTTCACTTTCAGGAAAAGTAGCCGGAGTGCAGGTCAACCAGTTTGGGGGTACCGTTGGGGCTTCTTCCCGTATTTCTATAAGGGGTAACTCCTCATTTAGCTCCGACCAGCAACCCTTGATCGTTGTGGATGGAGTTCCTATCTCGAACGACACCAAACGGTCTGGTGACAATACGTATAGTGGCGTTGATTATGGGTCCGGCTTGAACGATATTAACCCGGAAGATATTGAGTCAATATCTGTTTTAAAAGGAGGTTCTGCTGCTATCTATGGTATGTTGGCAGGAAGAGGTGTAATTTTAATCACCACAAAATCAGGTAAAGGGAAAGAAGGTGTAACTGTTTCCTATGACGGAAATTTTACCGTTGACCAGGTATCAACCTTACCCAAGTTGCAAAATGAATATGGACAAGGTTATGGTGGTGATGAATATCATTGGAAAACTAATGGAGGCACATCAACATATCAGGATTTCGCACAAACAGACGCATTCAGCTGGGAAGATGGGTCCAACGGGGTAAACGACTTTTATGATGAATCATGGGGACCACGTTTAGATGTAGGACTTAAGCTTCCACAATATGACAGCCCTATCACCAATGGAGTACGGCAGGCAACAGACTGGATATCAAGACCTGATAACATAAAAGATTTTTTTCAGGCAGGTTATTCACAGAATCACACGATATCAGTACAATCTCAGTCAGAAAAGAGTAACACACGCGCTTCGCTTTCTTACCGTGATCAAACAGGTACAGTTCCCAATACCGATCAAAAGCGATATTCAGGACAATTTAATACCAATATGAAATTGAATGAATATTTTACTTTTGATATGAGTGCAAACTACACCCGAACTCAAAGTGACAACTTGCTTGGTCAGGGATACGGCGGAAACAATCCAATTAACGGATTAATGATATGGTCAGCACGCCAAATCAATATGGAAACACTAAAGGCTAACTGGGATCAAAAAGATGCCTCAGGTGAATATTCGTATTACAACTGGAATAATAATTATCACATAAACCCATACTTTACAGTATATAAAAACACAAACAGCCTCACACGCGACAGGCTCTTCGCTAAATCTTCATTGTTCTTCCAACCCATTAAATCCCTGAAATTTGAAGGGCGCTTAGGTTTAGACACTTATAACATGAAGACTTTTGAGCGGCATTATAAAGATTATGGCGATTATCCTGAAGGTGGATTTGATCAGCGCATGTATAAAAATACTGAACTGAACGCCGATTTCATTGCCTTTTTTAATGAAATTTATGGTGATTTTAATGTTTCAGCTACTGCCGGGGCGAACTATCGTGACGTAAACTACGACTATGACAGAACTGGAGCATCGAATCTAACAGTCCGCGGCGTTTACACTTTATCAAACAAAGTTGGTGATGCCATTGCAGAAATGGATCATAGCCATGTGCGGTCAAATTCAGTTTACGCATCAGGTTCTTTGGGCTGGAAACATCAGCTTTATATGGATATGAGTGCCCGTAACGACTGGAGCTCGACCATCAACGAATCATTCTTCTACCCATCAGTTAGTTTAAGCTGGCTGCCAACTGAATCGTTCGAATGGTTAAAAAACGATGTGTTGTCGTTCCTGAAATTACGTGGAGGTTGGGCTGAGATTGGTTCAGCTACCACTGCCTATCGCAACCGTGCTTATTATTATGCAGAGGCTAGCTCTTTTAAAGGAGTTGCCCAGATGTACAGGAGTTACACTTACCCCAATGAAGGCTTACGCCCTGAAAGCATAAAAACATGGGAAGTTGGAATGGAAGCAGGTCTTTTTAATGACCGTCTGCACGCTGATGTGGCTTACTACAGCAAGACAACTGAAGATCAGATCATGAATGTTTCTACATCCAATGTGGTAGGATTTTCATCTATGGTATTAAATGCCGGAAAAATAAAATCCAAAGGACTCGAACTTCAGTTACGTGGAGATATCCTTCGCAGTAAGAACGGACTAAACTGGACAAGTACCTTAAATTACTCTAAAGACAAGAGTAAAGTTGTGGAATTAGCTCCTGACTTCCCTGCATTGAAATCGTATCAATTGGGATGGACTTGGGGTATTGCAAATCAGGCAATTGCCGGAGAACCCTGGGGAGTACTTGTTGGTACCGGATATGCAAGAACAGAGGATGGTGCTATCAAAGTCAACAGCAGTGGATTAATTTCAACTGAGGCTAGTAAAAAAATAGGTTATGCAGCCCCTGATTTTATAAGTGGCTGGAGAAACAACTTCTCTATTAAGAGTTTATCTTTTGGATTTTTCCTTGATTTGCGTATTGGCGGCGATTTATGGTCTCAGTCTATGAGTCATAGTTATACTGCTGGAACTGCCGAAGAAACGATTAAAAATGGGGTTCGTGAACGGGCTATTGTTGCAGGAAAAGATGTTATGACGAATGAAAGATTTGTAATGCAGGATGCCAGTGGCAACTGGGTACCCAATACAATTGAGACTGATGCACAAACATGGTTCGAAAGCGGTGGTGTAGCTGAAATGTATGTTTTTGATGGTTCTTTCCTGAAACTGCGCGAGGCCAACATTACCTATAACCTTCCAAAATCATTACTTTCAAGAATAAACTACATCAACAAAGCAACGATTTCGTTGATTGGATCTAATCTGGCTCTGTTATGGGTGCATGATTCAAATACATTACGTCTGGATCCTGAAGCAGGTGGTGTTTCCAGTGATACGCGAGGAGTTGGTTTCGAACAGGCATCTGTTCCCTCTTCCCGTAGTTACGGTATTAAATTAAATCTTACTTTCTAATAAACAAGGAGATAGAATTATGAAAATAAAAATATCGAAATGGCTTTGCCTATCGTTAATCGCGACAACATTAATCACCGGTTGTACGGGATCCTTTGATGAAATTAATACAGATCCGGACGCTCTTTCTTCGGTTCCGGCAACCAATATTTTGGGAGATGTTTTACGCACTACAACTACCCAACAGGGAGGCGACATGGATGGTTACGGTACTTATGCCGGCTATATTGTAAAAATCCAGTATTTGGACGATTTGGCTGGTCTTACCCCATCCAATAATACCTATGGGAACCGTTGGTATAATTGTTATTGGGGAAATAAACAATTGAACATCCTGCTCGAAAACACAGAAGAAATGGCCGATGGGAATAAAAATATCCGTTGGGCAGCCAAGATATGGAAGAATTATTTATGGCTTTATGCTGTGGATACCTGGGGAGATATTCCATATTCCGAAGCACTAAAAGGAGAACCCGAAGAAGGTGGTATTTTACTTTCCAAATATGATGCACAGCAAGATGTCTATACCGATGTTTTAGCCAATATGAAAACCATTGCTGATGAAATGGCCGCAGGGATTGGTAGTGACAAGATTGGAGACGGAGATTTTCTCTTTGGTGGCGATGCCTCTAAATGGCAAAAATTCTGTAACTCAATTCGCTTGCGGGCCGCTATGCGTATATCCGGAGTTGCTTCGGCTTTGGCCAAACAAACCATAGAAGAGATTTGCGGCAACCCCACCAAATACCCAGTAATAGAAACCAATGAAGATAATGCCTATTTCTGGTGGCAAGGTTCTTCCCCATATTTCGAACCTTGGTACGACAACAAACGTACCCGTGACGACCATGGGCTGTCTGATATTTTCATCAACCATCTTTTAGGTATGGAGGATCCACGCATCCATATCATTGCCAAACCTGCGACAAAAGACAATGAATACCGCGGGTTTCAAAATGGTGCTGCTGCACAACCACAGCTCAATACTGTTTCCAGAATTGGCGCTATATACCGTGATGACCCATCCGGATTCACTCCCTACTACAGGTCATGCGAAACGTTCTTCATCAAGGCTGAAGCTGCTATGCTTGGCTATAATGTAGGCATTACTGCCGCTGACGCTTATGACAAGGCTGTAAGGTTATCCATGGAAAGCAATGAAATTTCGGACGACGAGACCGATGCTTATCTTGCCGGAAAGGGAAAATGGGATAACACAAAAACCAGAATATGGTGGGAACAGTGGGTTGCCTTATTTAAAGAAAACCACGAAGCATGGTGTTTGTATCGCAGAACAGGAGTGCCTACAACAAACTATGTATCACTTCGGTCTAAATATGGATCAGCACACAATGATCAGCCATTCCGAATGCCTTATCCGCAAAACCAGTATCTTTATAATATGACACAACTTGATTTAGCTCTAAAATCTCAAGGCATTGTTGATTATTGCTGGGGAAAACAATTGTGGTGGGATACCCGTACCGGTGTAAAATAATTAATCCAACTACGAAAAAAGATAGAGGCTGCCTTCAAAGGGTGGCCTCTTCTGTTTCAAAGCTTTCCGGCATAAGCAATGTAAAAAGACTTTGTGCGAACTCAACAAGAATCCCCTTATTTCCCGAGAAACGTCAACGACATTAAGAAAATAGGAATTCAATCACATGCAAAAACGTTATCCAAATCTCAAAATTATTTTTCATCTCTAAGTTTTTGAGGAAATGAAGCTTAATAATTGAGCATCCGATTTTGTTAACAAAATGTGGATTAATGTCTTTGAATTACTTTCCAGTTCTGACTTCATTTTCTATCTTTGAGAAATTTTTCCGCAAAACAGGATTGTACTGAAATATAACGAATGGATAAAGTCTGGAATATCAAAAAGGAGGGCGATATAAATATCATAAAACATTTATCGGTCGCGTTAAATGTCAACATGATTATTGCCAACCTTTTAGCCCAAAGAGGCATCAGCACATATGCCGAGGCTCAGGCTTTTTTCAGACCAAAACTGACTGATTTGCACGATCCCTTCCTGATGAAGGACATGGACAAGGCCGTAGCTCGATTGGAAAAAGCCATTGACAATCAGGAAAAAGTAATGATTTACGGTGATTACGACGTAGATGGCACAACCTCCGTAGCGATGATGTATCAATTCCTTCGCAGCCGGCTAAAAAATCTAGATTATTATATTCCCGACCGGTATTCCGAAGGTTATGGGATTTCAAAAACAAGCATTCTATTTGCTGCGGAACAAAAAATAAGTCTGGTAATTGTACTGGACTGCGGTATTAAAGCCATCGAAAAAATTAAGATGGCCAAAGATTTAGGTATAGATTTTATTATTTGTGACCACCATAATCCGGATGATTCAATTCCGGATGCTGTTGCTGTTCTGGATCCCAAACGGCCCGACTGCAGTTATCCGTACAAAGAGCTTTCAGGGTGTGGTGTTGGCTTCAAACTCCTTCAGGCATTTTCAAAAAAAAATAACATCCCGTTTTCAGAGCTGGCCGAATTGCTGGATCTGGTTGTGGTAAGTATTGCATCAGATATTGTTCCGGTTACAGGCGAGAACAGAGTTTTGGCTCATTATGGGTTGAAAAAACTGAATTCGTCACCCAGTATCGGACTGAAAACCATCATGCAGTATTCGGGTCTGAATACCGAAGAAAAATCGATCAGCGATATCGTTTTTAAAATTGGACCCCGGCTAAATGCTTCCGGACGAATTGAACACGGCAAAAAATCGGTCGCTATCCTAACTGCCACCAACGAACAGGAGGCCATGTTGCTGGGCGACGAAATTAACTCGTACAACGAAATCAGAAAAACCCTTGACCGGGATATCACCCAAGAGGCGTTGGAAATGATTCAGCGAAATCCCGACAATGAATTTAAAAATGCTACCGTTCTGTACAACCGCGACTGGCACAAAGGAGTTGTTGGTATTGTAGCCTCACGCCTGACTGAATATTTCTACCGTCCAACAGTTGTGCTGACCGAATCCAACGGCCTCGCAACCGGATCGGCCCGCTCAGTGCGCGATTTTGATCTGTACGAAGCCATCGGTGCATGCAGTGATTTACTCGAGTCGTATGGCGGACATATGTATGCTGCAGGACTCACCATGAAAATCGAAAACATCTACGAGTTTTCGCGCCGATTCGAGGATATTGTCACCAAACAGATTACCAATCAGCAACAAACCGAGTCGATTGATGCTGACGCGAAAATTTACCTCTCGGATATTACCCCCAAATTTTACCGCATACTGAAACAATTTGCGCCGTTTGGACCGCACAACATGGTGCCTCTTTTTGTTACCGAAAATGTACTCGACAGTGGCACCAGCCGTGCGGTAGGCAAAAATCAGGAGCATTTAAAACTCGACCTGATTGAACCCACCAGCAATTCCTCGAAATTTGCAGGGATTGCCTTTAACCAGGCTCATCATGTTGAAGCTATCACCCAGGGGTTACCCTTCGACATTTGCTATTCGATAGCCGAAAATGAATTCAGGGGAAAGACCACCCTTCAGCTCTACATCAGGGATATCAAGGCTAAAGTTTACTAATTCCATCTATAAAAGCGAAACCTGCTTCCAACCGGTAAACGGGTCGAAAGCAGGCTCTGCATTATACATACTTTCCAGCAATCAGGATTCTTTGGTCATCAGCTTCATTTTTCCAAACGACCAGAAAATCAACGACAAAACTACGCCAATAATGGCTGCAAACGCCATCCCCTTTAGTTGAACAGAGCCAATATTGATACTTGCCCCACTAACTCCAACCACAAAAGTGACAGCGCCCAAAACCATATTGCTGTTTTTGCTGAAATCAACTTTTTGTTCCACAAACATACGGAACCCCTGAACTGCAATTACACCGTACAACAGCATGGTAATACCGCCCATTACAGCGCCAGGAATAGTAGAAATTGCTGCCGAAACTTTGCCAACCAATGAAAAGGCAATGGCCAACAAGGCTGCCCCACGGATAATCCAAACGGAATAAACACGGGTGATAGCCATTACTCCAATATTTTCTCCGTAAGTCGTATTGGGAGGAGAACCGGCAAATCCGGATAAAACATTACTGATTCCATCACCCAGCAACGAGCGGTGCAAACCCGGTTTTTCCATTAAGTCAGTTTCGGTAATTTTACCAGTCACAATCAGGTGACTGATGTGTTCTGCCAATACCACAATACAGGCAGGCGCTATAATTACAATGGCGTTGACATCAAAAACAGGGGTTTGAAATTTGGGAAGGGCAAACCATGCCGCATTGCTAATGGCGGCAGTATCAACCATACCCATGCCGAGTGCCAAAAGATATCCGGCTACCACAGCAAACAAAATTGGGATTACCTGCATAAAACCTTTAAACAATACAGAACCTGCAATTCCAACAATCAGGGTAAACATCGAAACGATAACCGTATTGGTATCCATCACAAACGGCTGTACTGTTTGTCCTACATTGGTTGGCCAGGGAGCCAGGCCTGCCTGCTGTGCAGCTACCGGCGCCAGTTCCAGACCTATAATAGCAACCACCGCACCCATTACTGCGGGCGGCATCACAATATCGATCCACTTAATTCCCCAGAATTTCACTACAAACGAAATCAGGATAAAAAACAATCCGAAGAAGATGAATCCGGATTGGGCATGAGTAAATCCACCATAGGTACTAATAACCAACATTGCCGGCGCAATAAATGCAAAACTGGATCCTAAATACGCCGGAATTCCGCCTTTGGTAATCCATGTGTAAATTAAGGTACCAATACCATTCATTAACAGCGCAATAGCTGGGTCAACGCCCAGCAAAATAGGAACCAGGATTGTTGCACCAAACATGGCCGTTAAGTGCTGAAAGCTGAGCGGTAAGCTCTCTAAAACAGGTAGTTTCTCATGAATACCAATGATTCGTCTCGCCATTTGTAATTCTCCTTTGAGTTTAAAGATTAGTTAATTTCAATTTCGGGTTGAGGTTTTTTATCTAAAACCGGATGAAATTAACAATAGTTTCGAAACCTGAATAGATTGCGAATGATTAGATATTCACAAAATCTGTTAGTAAAATGAAACTTCAGGAATATTAGAAACTACGATTCCCTGCCGTGCCAAATGGCACCCGTAAACTCAGCGAAATATTTCGTCCCGGATTGAGCAAGCCTACCTCTTTCAACGTGGATAAATGATCAATATACTGGCTATCAATTAAATTGCTGACACCTAAGCTAAGCGCAACATCCTGGTTTTTAAATTTAAGGTTTCCGCCAAGGCTGAGGTCAACCAGTGTATAGCCGTCAGTTGTCGTTTCGTCGGGTGCAGCCCGATTTTGATCAAACGCCTTAGCCGTTTGTACCGAAATAAAGGCATGGCGTACAAAAGCCAATTTTTCGCGCTCTGCCCGCAGCTCAAACCGCAATTTATTGGCAGGCACAAAAGGTAAATAGTCACCATTTTCCTGCTTCCCGGCCACCGAAGCGAAAGTAGTTTCAAAGTGCAGCCACTCCACCGACTTGGGGTGAATATGCAAACCGGCCTCACCGCCAATAAGCGCAGAATTAGCTTGTTCGTACTTGTAGATATCAATTCCTGAAGCCGTTGTTTCGCCAGTAGGGGCAATAAAAATATAGTTATTTATGAGGTTATAAAACCCGGCCAAATCAAACGTAAAATTTGCTTTATGGTAATGAAGACTCAAGTCGGTTTCATAGGCATTCTCCGGAACGAGATGCTGATCCCCGACTTCGTATCGCAATTCGTGCTGGCCATTCGAATTCAATTCGGCTAAGTTGGGTGTTCGATAAGCAGCCGCGAAGTTGCCCCTAAACAAAAGCTCCTCGGATAAGTTGTACGTTGCCCCTATCGAACCACTAAAACTACCATACGATTTGTCAAGCGACGGACGGTAACCCAACGGTTCTTCCGGCGATCCTATTAACTGGGTTGAAATTGATTTGTTATCGTACCGGATACCGGTCTGAACTTTTAATTTCTCTGCAAAGCTATATTGCACTAGACCAAATGCCGAATAATTATTGGTGGTAGCATCTGGCAGCAGTAACGTTTCGCGTTCGTTCAGGTTTGTATTTTTCTGGCTGAAACCCTGAAATCCAAGAATATACTCCGAATTATCTTTCGAAGGCAAGTGCAGCTTAGCCTCGTAAGTAAAAGTTGACAGTTTCATTTGTATTTCGTATTCATTTACTTCGGCCAAATGAGCCAACTCTGTATTTTGAAAAGCGGAATTGACGTCGAGCTTAAATTTACCTAAATACAGTTTGTTTTGCGACGACAGCAAATGGGTATTCAATTCCTGGTAAAAGATAGTATTCTTTCTTCCCCGATCTGCAATTTCATCAATGGCCTCATCCTCAACCAATCCTAATTTCTGACGGTTGTAATCATAGTAAATTTTAAAGGTCCCAATCTTATCCGTAAATCCACCGTTCGCTTTAAACGACCACTCATTAAACCGGGAATTTGGAACAAAATCACCACCGCCCTGTAAAAAATCGGCATTCGTTTTTTGTCCGGCACGAATTCCCCCAAAGAGCTTTTTCGATGCACCTTTCACTCCCACATTGTTAGTCATTCCAAGTGTATTCGAAAATAATTGCAGGTTATAATCACCAACAACGCTGCCCACGGGTGCAGGTCTTTCTTTAATAAAATTGATAACACCGCCAATGGCATCCGATCCATAAAGCAACGATGCCGGCCCTTTTATGATCTCCACATCGTCAATCCCAAATTCGTCGATCCCCAGCGGATGATGGCTGGAATACTGGTAATTTTCGAACCGGACTCCGTTGTTCAAAACCAAAATATCATTCATCGACAGTCCGCGAATGACCGGCTTCGAAACCCCGCTTCCTTTCGAAATCATATCAACGCCAGGAACCTGGGTAAGCACTTCAGCAAAATTTGGGGTACTTTTTATCGTGAAAGGATTTAATTTCAACACATCAATTTTCACCGCATTATCGTGTTGGGTCGAATTATAACCGCCTGAAACTACAATCTCTTCCGCTTCAATCGGTGTTTCGGTAAGCTGAATATTTAAGTCCTTTGTTTCGCCTGAAAACTCAATCGTTTCAATTCGGTTGGTATAACCCAGTAACGAAAACTGAATTTTTATTCTTCCGTTGGGCAAATTGGCTAACTCATAAACCCCATCCGGAGCTGAAACTGTACCTTTATTCATATCAGGAACAAAAACAGCAACGCCAATCAATGGCAAGTGATCCTGATCGGTAATTTTTCCGGTCACCTTATTTTGTGCGTTTAAAATATGACACGAGCATGCCATAACGCAAATAATGATTAAACTCTTCATTTTGTACTACGCTTTAAATGTGAAAAAACCTGTAAATGGCAATGGTTTGCCAGCTAAATTTTGTTTCAGCAAACAGGCGGGCCGCGTAAAAGAAAAGCAAATGCAGCAGGAATAACATGAAACTCGGAAGAATAACCATCCACATAGTTCTCAGATGGCTTGTCTTTTTCCAGTTCGAAATACGCGACCTCAGAAGAGAAAAAAGAAAACTCAAAATCGCAAACCTGGCATTTATCGTGATAAGCATGGTAATTTAAGCCTTGGTCAGCACAACATGAAGCATGTTCGTGATGATGTTCGAGCTTAATTAGCGATGGCCACAAAAAAGCCATCAGAACACTAAACGAAATAATATTTTTAAGAATCCGAATCATCAGCAGGCCTCATCTTCTTTTACCAACAACTGAAGTAAATTGGCTTCCAGCTCTTTTCCCGAAATATTTTTGCCGATAAAAACCAGTTTACTAAACCGCTCCTCTTCGCCCCAGGGTTTTCCGAGCTCGAACATGAACGAAGCACGCACTCCGTGAAAAACAAACTGATCTTCAGTTTGATGAAAACTCATAATTCCTTTAGCCCTGAAAATGGTATCTTGATTGTAATACAGAAAATTCTGCATCCACATTCCGAATTTATTCACATCAAAACTACCCTTAAAAGTAAAGCCTACCGAACCAATATCATGATGATGGCTCAATTCCGACTTCTGCGGATTGTGAATAAATGATTTTTTCTCCGGCAATCCCTGCTCCTGAAAATCAGTCCGGCAAAACGACAACGCAGATTGGCCAATCGCCTCACCGGAAAAAGAATGCGTGTCGAGCACTTCAATATCATCAACAACACCGAAACGTATTGCGCAAATTTTAGCCATCGGGTTCACAGCTTTTATCAGTCCCGTCAGTTTTTGCGGGTATTCCCGATGTACGCTATCCGTTTTATTCAGCAAAACCAGATCGGCCAGCGCAAGTTGTTTCCTTACTTCAGGCTGCGAATCGAACAAATCTTCCATATTCACAGCGTCAACCACACAAACGACACTATCAATCACAAATCTTTCCTGAACGGTTGTTCCGGAAATAAACGCATCAATAATTCCTGAAGGATCAGCAATGCCGGTTGTTTCAACCAATAAATGATTAAACTCGTACGAACTGCCCAGCAGGTTTTCGAGCGTAAACAAAAAATCTTCGCCCAAAGAACAACAAATGCAACCGTTATTCAGCTCAAAAATAGCTTCGGGCGCGGTAGCAATTAATCCACCGTCAATTCCGGTTTCACCGAATTCATTTTCGATGACCGCAAATTTTTTCTCCGGATGCTTTCGGATTAAATTATTCAGCAAACTGGTTTTTCCAGCCCCTAAAAACCCTGTTATAATCGTTACCGGTATTCTTTCCTGATTCATGTTTTCTTATTTATTGCAATTGCTGCATAACCCGCGGATAATCACATCGCAGGTTTGTTCCTTAAATCCGTCAGGTAGCTGATATGCCTGTACTTTTAGCTCCTCCATACAAATCAGATCTTTACATTGCTGGCAATAAAAATGAACATGGTCGGGCTGATGATGGTGCCCGTGCTCACAATCGTTCAACACATATTTTACCAGCACATTATCAGCCACAATCCGATGAATAATACCCGCATCGGTGAGCGTTTGCATACTTCGGTAAAAAGTAGTCCGGTCATACAAATCGCCCAAAAGATCTTTCAGATCACCCTCCGAAAGCGGAGTGCATCTTTGCTGCAATGCCTGAATAATAGCTACTCTCGGCGTAGTTTTCTTTACCTGATGATGAAATAATATTTCAGACGGATTCATTTCAATATACTTTTCAAATGCACAAACAGCTCAACTGATACATTGTTGCAAATGTATGAAAATAAATTTACCGGACAGTTCTGGTTTGGCCAATGAAAAATATTATTCCGTTGTTTCTTGAAATTCTTTTAACCCAGGAGTTGGTTGAGGTGATCAATAACCCAGGCATCCGTAGCTTCGAGTATTTCCCTGGATTGATGGCCGTTGGCTATCAAAATACACTGGCAGCCCAATTCGGCAGCCACTTCGTAATCGTGAATAGTATCTCCAATTAATACCAGTTCCCGGGCATCCAATTTTAATTCAGCAATTAAACGATGCCCGTTTTCAATTTTCGAAGCGGCATAATGGTTATCCAAACCCGAAACGTGATCAAAAAAATGATTGATTTGATAATGGTTCAGGCATTCGTCCAGCGTATTTTGCTGCATAGCCGAAAGAACAAACTGCCGAATCCCCAATGATTGGAAATAGTTTAAAACTGTTGTCGAATCCTGATGCAGGCAGCATCCTTTAACCTGCTCGTTGTAGCGTTCGATAAACTCCAATGCCGGAACTTCAAACGGCTCGGCTTCAAAATCGAACCCAATTTTTCGGTAATATTCTTTAACCGGAAAGGTAAACACTTGTTTGTAACGATCGACCGACAACTGTGGCAGATTTCGCCGGACCAGCATGCTGTTAATCGTCTCAACAGCCAGTTTGGCATCGTTAAGAAGTGTTCCGTTCCAATCCCAGATTACACCTCCAATTTTATCAATCATGATTTTAATTCAGCGAATTGCGTTTATTAATAACCGGATTAACATACATTTTCAGAAACATTTCGCGAATTACAGCAGCATCCCCCGGAATCATGGTAACTGCCTCATCAGTCATCAACATGAATTGATTATACTGTTCCTGTGTATAGTGTTCGGTATTTAAACGGGTATTATTTAAAATGTCTTCAGCAATGTAATTGTTCGGCCAAAGCTGAAAGTTACTATAAATTTGCTGATCGATATGCTCTGCCAATTTCTCAATTTGACTTGAAATTGGCTCGTCGCTTGCAAATTCATACGTTTGGCTTGTAATTGGCTTACCAAAGCCAAAATGGACCCGGCCTTTTGGTCTGATCAAGCCTTCTCCCATGCTCCTCAGATCATCTTCCTGCGTTTTTTCAAAACCTTCGGTCCGTCTTTTATACAACTCGGCCACCTTCGAAATTCCACATGGCTCAATTTCGTACGAGATAGAAAGTGGTACGATCCGCAATTCGGCAAAACCGGTTTGCAATTCTTTGATATTACTGAGGTTCAACATCTTTAATAAAGCGTGCTGCGTTTTATCATTCCCGTCTTTGGTGCGACCTTCCCGCTGTGCTATCCAGACCGAATTGTTTTCAACGGTTATGTCCCGTCGGATATACTCCGACAGTTTTTTCGAAGCCATAAGTAATTCACGAACCGGTAAATTCCGGCGAACAACGAATGCCCGGTTTAATTTTACAGCATATTCAATCCATTTTTCAATCAGCAGATTATTACCAATAGCAATCTCGGTAGTATTCATCCCTTCCCGAACAATCAGGTAGTTCATTATGGCAGAATCAAGAATAATATCGCGATGATTGGAAATAAACAGGTAGCTGATGTTTTTATCCAGGCTGTCCATTCCGCTGGAAGTCAATCCATCAGTCGAGCGCTTCAGGATCAGCTCCTCCACCATTTGATACACAAACTTGAGTTGCAAGTCCTTAACCGAATGAATATGGGTTAGCATTAATTTTAACTGTTCAATTCGTTGCGGATCTTTAGAAACAAATTGTAAGATGTGCTGGAAATTCTCGTCCTGAAGGAGTAATTGAAGGTATCCGTTTACCTCAGAATCATTAAACGGACGAATATCGTCGAAATTAATTTTATGAACCATCCCAAGTTTTATTTTTTGACGCGCAAATATAGCAATTGAGAACGAACAAGTTCTACAATTGCACATTATTTATTTCCCAGCACACTTTTATAACACCCTGATATTCGGATTGTTGTAAAATTAAATTAAATACAATCATTTTACCTTATCAAATCCGCTTTATCCTCTACCTATAACTACCAACAGACCTTACCTGAACGATTAAAACTGGTAACGCAACTGAACCTTTATTTCGGATTTTGCCGAAGCCGTTGATGACAATTCCCCGTCACCTTGATTAAATTGCTGTGTAGTAGCAACTTTTAGCCAAACTGTAAATTGAGAACCGAACTGTTGCCGAAAATTCAAATACGTGCGAATTCCGTTTCCGTATTGGGCGGGGATAGAAAACGAATAAAGCAAATCGCTTTCATAGGCATACAACCTGGAATTATATCCGTCGGTACGAAAATACGCCAATCGGCCATTCAACGAAAATGGTTTTTCTTCCGGGCTATAATTAACATCCTGAAGAATTAAAAAACCCGTTTCACGGCTTTGCTTAGAATAAAAAGAGAATTCCGCACGGCTTTTTACACTAATCCGCTCGCTGAGTCTATGCGAAAAATTAAACCGGATCCGATTAATCAACTGTTCATCATTGTATTTAAAACTTCCGGATGTAAAACGTTGCTCTTTCTTTTCCTGAAAATACCTCAGGTAAAAACTGGTTTTCCGGTTAGGGCTAAAAGTAACCTGCGCAAGTAATTCAGTTCCGGAAGAAGGAGCAGCCGTCAGGTATTTAATCCATTGATGCCTGAAAAAATCAACATACGCGGCAATACTCCATGCTGCAGCCGGCAGAACCTTTATCCCGAGATATATCGCCTGTTCGTCGTTGATTCGTGATGATTCGGCAAACGCGTTCGAGAAATAGCTAAAGTAGGTTTTGTTCATATTCCGATAAACGACCGATAACTCTGCATTGGGCGCTGGTTTCACCAAAATGCCCGTCAAAAGCGATCTTCCGGAGTTTTTACTGAAAGCCAGTTCCCCAAAAACAAACGCATTTTTCACAGATCCTTTCCAGTCAAACCCAACAGCCAGATGATCTTTCCCTTCTGGCAGGAACTGGTTATAAGGTTCATCACTCCGATCCATCTCCATATTAAACCGGTTATAAATTGTCGTCAGGCCAAACGCCCATCGCTCATAAGCATAGGTTACATGCCCCCCACCCGTCCATTGTGTCAGGGTATTTTCGCCGGCAATTTCAGAACCGGTACGGTGATATCCGCTGGTTTGAAATGCACCGAAATAAGGAACATCGCTCAGGGTATCAATACTGGCATCGAGTTTGTTTCGCGCAAGAAACGGATAGAATGTAAATTGCCGGTATTTTAATTGAGCGGCAACTCCCCGAAAAAACTGATTTTCGTCGGTTGAAGAATAGGACTTTATTCCATCGTTCGATTTGAAATTCTGTATGGTTTCGGCCGATTTACCCATCGAAAACCCTTGCCAGGCGACCAGCCCCTGCCCAAACCGAACATGATAATCGCCCAGGAAGATTCGGCTACCGGCTTGCCCAAGTCTTAAATTTGCAAAGGCGCTGTTATAATCGAATCCATGCCTATTCGATTGGCTAAAGAACGATTCACCCGGATCTTTCTCCGCAACAAATCCATATTGGTAATTGGCCTGGGTTTGCCTGAAACGAATATAATATCGTTCCGGAGCCCCTTCATACTTCGCATTATCGGGTGAAAATGTACGGGTTGATCTCATCAACCAATCTCCATCCGATCTCTTTCCAGCCGCAAAAGTCTCCTGTATCTCAAAATCGATAAACGGTTCTATCTTTTGCAATAAATCAGGGGTAAACCCATCAATTGCTGCCAGTTCGTATATGCTGTAAATGGTTCCGGTTTTCTCTCTGAAGCTCATCAGGTTACTGATTTGGATTTCGGATAGCAAATGCAATTGTTTTAATCCGTCAACAGTAACTGAATTAATATGCAGTGGATTTTGCCGTAAATATTCCAAATCCTCCAGTATTTCCTGAATATCAATATCATCGCTGAGTTCGTCACCCATCGATTCGAGTAAATCTTCCACGATTTGTTGCACGGTTGTTTCCTGCGCGCAAGTAAACCGGGCAAACATGCAAATGCAAACCAGTAGGATTAACTTCTTCATCGGATGCGGTATTGAATGGATACTGATGGAGAATTTCCCAAATGCTGATTGTAGGAAACGGCCATATCTACATACAGCTTTTTGACTTGGAATCCCACCCCACCGGTTAACTGGTAAGGTTTTCCCGAAATTCCGGTTCTTAAGAACAACTTACCCAAAACAGCATATTCCAGTCCTGTTCTTACAATAAGGCGACCCCCGAAATCATTTTCAACTTCAGTAGTCATCCAAAATTCAGGAGATACCCGAAACAAGACACCCCATTTTATCATTGAAGGATATTCAAATTTTCCGGAGCGTGTGTGAATACCCGTTTGATAAGGGTTTGTAGCATGAATGCCCAGAACAAGTTGCGGGGTAGCCAAATACTGCATCCCCAACTCGAACCCTGAAGATCCTATGGAACGATTATCCTCGGCAAGAAACAGGCGATAGTAATTAAACTGAAATCCAAATCGGAGCCGGGGAAATAAGTAACGGGAATAAGCCACCCCGAATTTCTCCTGACGAAAGGGAACTTCGCCAAACTGATAAAGCGAAAGTGCAAACACGGATGCTTGTACAGGCAAAACAAAAACACCAGCCCGGGTTGACAACTCATTTAAAAGAAACCGGTTTTGAAATGATCCGCCAATCTCCATGTGATTTACCACAGCAAGACCAGCCTGATTTCCAAAAACTGACCAACAATCAGACAAAGCAACTGATGATTCGGCCAGCGACTGATAGCGCGAAACAGATGGAAGCACTTCCTGCCCATAGGAAAGAAGGGTGAACAATGGAAATATCATGACTATTGTCAGGGTGGATAACAATTTCATAACATTCACGCAAAAAAAATTCCTGAATAAAAATTCAGGAATCAGTTCTATGTACTAAGATACAAATCTTTTGTTAACAAGTCAAGTTTAATTCGTTTTAAATCTGAACTTTATTTCAGCCAGGTCCTTATTTGCTTTCTCAATTTTTGTTTTTAAATTTTCTTTGAATGAACCCAGCTTTTCAGCCAATTCCTGATCGCCCAAAGCCATCATCTGAACTGCCAGAATACCAGCATTTTGCGCTCCGTTTACAGCAACCGTTGCAACCGGAATTCCAGGGGGCATCTGCACAATAGCCAATAAAGAATCAAGTCCACTCAACGAAGCATTAATCGGGACCCCAATAACAGGCAAGGTGGTCATAGCCGCAATAACTCCCGGCAAATGGGCAGCCATGCCTGCAGCGGCAATAATAACCTGTATTCCACGGGCTTTGGCTCCCTTTGCAAAAACCTCAACAGCTTCCGGGGTACGATGTGCCGATAACGCATTGATTTCGAAGGGAATTTCGAACTCGTCAAGGATTTTTGCCGCAGCCTCCATCACCGCCAAATCAGACGTACTTCCCATGATAATACTAACTTTTGGTTCCATATTTTGAATATTTAATTTTTCCAGTATGAATTAGTTTTGTTACTTTGTCGCTTTATTTTTCAAGCCAAAAATAAATTAAAAACCGATAAAATAATTACAAATACTTATTGAATATTTCAATTTTGAGCCAAATGAAAAATGTACTAATAAATGACCGGGAGTTCGAACTTTTTATTCCGTACGAAAAGATCAGATCAATCGTTGAAGAAATGGCAGAAAAAATGAACACCGATTTCGAAGGGAAAAGTCCACTTTTTTTGTGTATTCTGAATGGTTCGTTCATGTTCGCTACCGAAATTTTCAAACGTATTTCATCGCTCGATGCTGAAATTTCATTCATAAAACTGGCCTCTTATACAGGAACACAAACCAGCGGCGAAATTAAACAGTTGATCGGATTGAATGAAGACCTGACTGGCCGCACAGTTGTTGTGTTGGAAGATATTGTTGATTCCGGTATTACCATCGCTAATACCATTGAGCAAATAAAGGCAAAAAACCCAAAAGAAATTAAGATTGCAACCTTACTCCTGAAACCAGATGCCCTTAAAATCGAAGTTCAACTGGACTATATCGGAATTGAAATCCCAAATGACTTTATAGTAGGATACGGTTTGGATTACGACAGAAAAGGTCGCAATTTAATTGATATTTATAAAGTAGTAGAAAAATAACCCATTATCAAATGTTAAACCTTGTTTTATTTGGCCCTCCGGGTGCAGGAAAAGGCACTCAGGCTGATTTTCTCATTGAAAAGTTCAAGCTCATTCACCTTTCTACGGGAGATATGCTGCGCAAACAGATTGCAGAGGAAACTCCTCTCGGACTGGAAGCTAAAAGCTATATGGATAAAGGCTTTCTGGTACCCGATTCGATCGTAATTGGCATGATTAAATCGATACTTCAAAACGATAAAGAAGCCAAAGGATATATTTTTGATGGATTCCCTCGTACAGTAGCGCAGGCAAAAGCCCTCGATGTAATTTTAAACGAAAATGAAACTCCGGTTTCCGGAATGTTCTGCCTGTGTGTCGAAAAAGATGAGCTTGTTAATCGTTTGCTCTTCCGCGGAAAAACATCGGGCCGCACTGACGATCAGGATGTTTCAATCATCGAAAACCGGATTCAGGTGTATAACGAAAAAACCATGCCAATTAAAGATTACTATTTGGAGCAAAACAAATATTATATGATTGACGGTATGGGCTCGGTTGAAGAAATTGCTGAAAGGCTGAGCAACACAGTAGCTACACTTTAAGATTCTGATAATAAACACAAAAGACGGGTGGTTAATTTACCATTCGTCTTTTTTTGCTTACATTGCGACACTTTTTAACTGGTAATTACAATAAGAAAGCTTACCAAAATTAAATAAATAAAGATCAAGAAGAAATTCCGGAAACACCTAAGCATGTTTGGCTTTTGTAAACCCGGAACTTGAAACCTGGAACTTGAAACTCATTGCAGATGGCTGATACAAATTTTGTTGATTACGTAAAGATATATGGACGATCGGGCAATGGAGGTCCGGGTTCTGCGCATTTTCGCCGCGAAAAAGGCGAACCAATGGGTGGTCCCGACGGAGGTGACGGTGGTCGTGGCGGTCATATCATCCTGAGAGGAAATGCCCAAATGTGGACGCTACTGCATTTAAAATACAAAAGGCACGTTTTTGCCGGTCATGGGGAATCTGGTAGCGGACAAAATTGCCATGGAGCCGACGGAACAGACGTTATACTTGAAGTACCACTCGGAACAGTAGCAAAAGATGCCGAAACCGGTGAATTCCTTTTCGAAATCACGAAAGAAGGTGAAACAAAAATTCTGGTTAAAGGTGGCCGGGGCGGAATGGGCAACACCAATTTTAAATCGGCAACTTTGCAGGCTCCGCGTTTTGCCCAGCCTGGCGAAGAATTTATTGAAGGGTGGTTTACACTCGAATTGAAAGTTCTGGCTGATGTTGGATTGGTCGGCTTCCCGAGTGCCGGAAAATCGACTTTACTTTCGGTGGTTTCTGCGGCCAAACCTAAAATCGGGGATTATCCTTTCACTACGCTCGTTCCTAATCTGGGAATTGTAGCTTACCGTGATAACCAGTCGTTTGTAATGGCCGATATCCCGGGGATTATTGAAGGAGCTCACGAAGGGAAGGGACTTGGACTGCGCTTTTTACGCCATATCGAACGAAATTCGATGCTGTTGTTTATGATTCCCGCTGATTCCAAAGATTATCGGAAAGAATACAACATCCTAATCAACGAACTAAAGGAATACAATCCGGAATTACTTGATAAAGAACGCTTTTTGGTCATCAGCAAAAGTGATTTTCTCGACGACGAACTAAAAGCCGAAATAAGCGAAGAATTGAAAGACCTTCCGCATTTGTTCATTTCATCGGTTACCAATCAGGGAATTGTAGCTTTAAAAGATAAAATCTGGCAAATTCTGAATAAACCAAGTTCGGAGTAAATTTAAGTTCGGAGTGCTAAATAATGCAAGCTATTAAATACACCGAATTCGAAATACTTTAGTTTTTTGTCTATGGAAGTAATTCAACAAATAGATCAGTCGCTGCTGTTATTCATGAACAGTTTCCACAACAGTTTCTGGGACAAAGCGATTACCATATTTACCAGCAAGGAAATCTGGATTCCGTTCTATTTGCTCATTGTTTACGTCATCGTTAAAACCTATAAAAAGAATTCGATTTATATTCTGATACTGATCGGGCTTTCCATTACCCTAAGCGATCAGTTTTCAGGATTAATAAAAGATTCGGTGCAGCGTTTGCGTCCGACGCACGATCCGGTTTTAGGCGATCTGGTTCATAATATTTACAATCGCGGTGGCACTTTTGGATTCTTCTCGTCACACGCCTCAAACTCATTTACCATAGCTGTAATTGCTGCCCGATTATTTAAAAACCGTCTTTTTTCTATCCTGATCTTTAGCTGGGCAATACTGGTTTCCTACACACGCATTTATCTTGGATTGCATTACCCGGGCGATATCCTTACCGGCTGGGCATGGGGAATCTTAACCGGTCTGGCATTTTATCAACTCATGGTAATCATTCAACGGAAGTATTTCAAATCAGTCCTTCCTGAACTGCAGAAAACCTCCATTTCGCGCGAAAATTCAATTCAACTGCTGTTATTTGTAATGATCTACGTGGCAACCATACTTGTTACCATAAACCGGTTAACCAAATATCAGTTCTTCAGCCAATGAATCCAGAAATACTCCTGAAGTATCAGGAACTTGCCAACCAGTATCAATCTGATTTTGATGCGAACAAGAAAAAACTAAGACTCCTGTCGATTGCCCGATTCTTCAGTTTTACTGGCATTATCCCAGCCTATTATTTCCTTCATCCTGAAAGCGAAATACTGGCCTCTGCCGTATCCATACTCCTGCTCGCTTCATTTCTTTTCCTGATAAAAAATTTTATCCTTACCGAAAAGCAAATGCTTTTTTATCAGCGCCTGGTTGAAATCAATCGAAACGAAATTGGAGCGCTAAACAGGAATTTCAACCCTTTTGATCCGGGAAACGAATTCAGCGATCCACATCACGCGTACAGTTTCGATTTAGACGTGTATGGGAACGGCTCCTTTTTCCAGTTTTTGAACAGAACTGTAACTAACACAGGAAAAATACAGTTATCGTCTCTCCTGAATGAGAGCCAACGTACCCCCGGAGAAATCAGGAAAAGACAGGCAGCCATTCAGGAATTAGCCGACGAACTAACCTGGCGACAGCATTTCATGGCCAAAGGAAAGGAAACTGAAGATCGGAAGAATTTAGGCCAGATTGATCAGTCCATGAGTCATTTAATCAATTTGAAATCGGCAAAAACAATAAAAATTTTACTCACCACACTTCCTGCTCTAACGCTTATCCTGATTGGGTTAAACCTGGCCGGAATCATCGCCGATTCATTTTATCTGATCGCCATAGTTGCGCAATGGGTTATTTTCTTACTATACAGCAGAACGATCACGAAATTCCATAAACAATTCGAGAGCCAGGCAAAACTGCTGAACAGGTATTCGGATATGCTATTACAAATTGAAACCAAATCATTTGCAAGCAATTACCTGATTGAATTAAAAGAAAAACTGACCAGCAATAAAAAATCGGCCAGCCAGGTTACGGCCGAACTCCGGAAAATACTGAATGAATTTGACTACAGGCAAAATCTACTGGTTGGCATTGTTCTCAATTCGGTCTTTCTTTGGGATATTCGATGCCTGGCAAAACTGAACGACTGGCAGCAAAAATATTCAAACGATTTACCTCATTGGTTTGAAGTTATCGCAGAATTTGATGCGTTGGCCAGCATGGCAAATTGCAATTTTAATCATCCGGAATGGATTCAACCGCAGGTTTGCGAATCTGGATTTCACTTCCGCACCGATGATTTAGGGCATCCGTTAATTGACGAGTCTCGGTGCATCCGAAATTCTTTCCGGATTACCAACAGCGAGCAGATTGTTATTATTACCGGAGCTAATATGGCCGGTAAAAGTACTTTTCTGCGAACCATTGGTATTAACCTCATTCTGGCTTCTGTTGGATGTAAAGTTTGTGCTTCAAGCTTCGAATTTAGTCCGATCCGGATTTTCACCAACATGCGGACATCCGATAACCTGATGAATGACGAATCGTATTTTTACGCCGAATTGCTGCGACTGCAAACCATGCTGAATCATATTCGCGAGGGAGAAAACCTGTTTGTGATTATTGACGAGATGCTGAAAGGCACTAATTCGATCGACAAACTAAACGGCTCAAAGGAGTTAATTCGCCAACTGGTTACCTTAAAAACACACGGGATTGTTGCCACTCACGATTTAAATCTCACTGAGCTTTCGCAAATCTATCCGGAATCAATAAAAAACCTGTGCTTTGAAGTACAACTGAATAGCGAGGAATTGATCTTCGACTATAAATTGACCGAAGGAGTAACAAAGACCATGAACGCCACTTTCCTGATGAAAAAGATGGGAATTATACCGAAAAACTGATGGATTGAAGGACTCCAGGATAAACCGTGTACCAATGATTTCAGGGTGCTGCTTCGCTCTGCTGCTTTGTCGTTTTCAGGACCACAAAGTCAACAAAATAGGGGCTCCCGGCATTATGCATTAATCTTTGTATCACATCTATTGCCGAACCGATAAAGCGGCATGTGCTTCTTTTGGTACCAAAGGGGTATTTAATGTAGAGATTGTCTGGGTAATAGTCTCACCAACAGAGGTTGTTAGCAATAACCTATAAGACTCATAATCTCTTGGTATTTTTACAGCAATGGAGGCTCCAGACCCAATATCTTTTATGGCCAGGCTATTATCGTAAACATCACATTTAATCAACGACCATTCGAAATTTAAATTGGGCAAATTACCACCGTATATCCAACCTTTCTTTTCGTCGTAATACATGGCGTAAAAATCTAAACTCATATCTTCATATATAAGTGTGGCAGGCTTCAGAATCCTGACTTTGGGTGATTCTACTTGAATATTGGATTTTTTCAATGTATTAAGCAGTTCAAAATAATCCGTTTTAAATCTGCCTTTTCGATCGATAATACCCGTAAAAGTGAGTTTATTGCTCTCGTGTATATCTTGCCATGCCGTTATAAAAAAAGGTATTTCTTCTTTAAAAATCTCAGGCTTTGCCAGCATATCTACGTCAATTTCACTAAAAAGGAATTCTGCTTTCTCTTGTTTAAAGAAGGCAATCAATCGATCCAGGTACCTATCATCTTTTACCACTAATCCCAGTGCATCGATTTCAGGGATATTTGCCAGAAGCATTCTCGAATGATAAATTGAAAGCAGATTAACTTCAAGATCAACAATTACCGGTCTTGTTGAATCGATTTCTTTTATTTTTAGAACCAGGTCTTTTAACCATAACACGTAAGCGCTATTTTGGTATAACAATCTGGGTTTCAGGAAAAAATCTTTTTGATTATATTGTACATCGTTTTGAATGTTCCATGAAGTTATATTTCTGTATTTTTTCTGTTCTGCTATCTTTTCAAGAATAGTTTGTTTTAACTCCTTCGTTTTAGTCGTGTCTTTTACAAAATCAATATCCGCAGAAATAAAAAAACCGTAAGAAACGTCAAGATTAAATTCGTTGGCAATGTTTACAATGTTATAATCATAAACCGAGTTCCCTTCGAATTTTATAGTATTAATTCCAAGATGTTTTATTTTTTCAAAGTCGGTCAAAAGGTTCTTTCGACTTAAAACATGGTAATCCTTGCGCCAGTCATGACCCTTCTTAAGATTCATGCCCTGTATGTTCACTTGTCTTTTAGTTTGTTCAGGTACCGAAACTGCTTTGGCATATTTGAGCTCGGGTAATGGAGAGAACACATAATCGGGTACTTCTTTGCTGCTAAACGAATTCTTGATCTCCTGTATTTTCGCTACGGTCCAGTCCAGATTCTCATTCGACTTTAATCCATCAGGCCAGTTGTTATCAACTTTACTGTTAAAATAAATGACCGATTGTATTTCTTTAAACTCGGTTTCAATGGCAATGAAAGCATCCTTAAGCCACTCTTTTTGTCGCTGGTCATTTTTTAATGTCCCAAATTCCGAAATAATTACAGGGGTTGATGGAAGATTCTTCAATTCGTTATGAAAGGGCTCATATAAATTTTTAAAGTCATGCCATTTCCCATCCTGATTCAAACTGCCATAATTTAGGATATTCACCCCAATCCAGTCAACATATTCTTCTCCAGGATAAAATGCTGCCACATTATTGGCTTTCCAAGGGTTCCAAATCCAAATAACATTATTGGCCCCAATATTTTTGAATATTTCATATGTATGAATCCATGCTTTTTTAAATTTTGACGATGCATCATCTCCATCTGCAAACCAAGGGTAGAATGGATTGTCGAATTCGTGCGCAAACCTCAAAAAAACTGGCCTTTGCATGTATTTTAATCTTTCGGCGAAATCTGTAATGTAGGTATCAAAATAGCCTTCCACAATAAGCTGGTAAACATGCTGGCCAGTATCCAGTTCTTTATCGAACGAATTTAACCATGGCTCCCAGGTTATCATTGGAATAGATTTCTGCTGGTATATGGAGTCGAGCAACTGCAACGGAAAGGTTGAGTCTATGTTTTTCTCCCATGCCAGATAAAGTGAGATAATATCAAAATTCTCATCAATCTGGCTGGATATTTCTTTTACGTTTTTAAGACTGGTATTTCCATCATCGTTTTGGGGCGCAAAAATACCAAGGTAATTAATGGTGTGCTTCTTTTGAACTTCAGGCGTCACTCCTCCCCATTTCACATATTCCATATCGTGCTGAATTGATACCGACATTACCAAAATAATAACAATAACGGGCAATGCAACCTTACGCCAGATATAGAAACTATAATTCTGTACCCATTGCAATACTGATTTCTTTTTCACTATCGGGTTAAAATTCGGTAAAACAATTTTCTGTTTCTGGTAAGCGAAAAACAACGTATAGAACATGAAAATAGCATTCAAAATGGCGAACCCAGACATAAAAATCGAAAACGGAGTGAGATCGATCGACAATCCATAAATTACCGCAATGATAGAAATTATACCTACCAGAAGATTTGGCATCACAATCTTCCAGCTTGTAAGTTCTTTATCTTCTTTTGGAGTAGGCAGGTACGGAACTTTTTTACGAATTATGGTATAAATAAGGCCTATGTTATAAATCCACCAGGTGCAAGTCTGCAAAAGTCCACCGGTCAAATGCAATCCCCGTTCGCTTTTATACATTACCCAGCGCTGCACATAAAACCTGATACCTAAGATACAAATGAATATTGGGATAAATATTAAACCAAAGTTGACCACATTCCCTTTCCATGGTGTAGTGGCCATAAACAAGGAAATAATCGGAATTAAAAAGTTAATCAGGTAGATAATCCCAGAAAGATAATGTAAGGGTAAAATCCCATAATGTATTTTTTGACGCCAGGTAAATTTCCGGAATAACTTGGGATAAACCGCAACCAGTAATTCCAATGTTCCCCGTGACCATTTTAACTGTTGCTTATAATAGGCTGTAAGCGAAGCTGGCGACAATCCTTTAGTATATACTTTGGGCACATAAATAGATTTCCATCCTTTGGCGTGTAATTGCATGGCAGTATGCATATCTTCGGACAAACCGGCAGCATGACCACCAATTGAATCCAAGGCACTCCGCCTGAAAACACAATTTGCACCAATAGCGTTTACTGTGCCATAAGAGTTCATACTCATCATAACAGGTCCATAAAAATGAAAAGTTTGTTCAGCGGCACCTTTGGCTACAGCAGATTCCCCCACATTGTAATAAGCCTGAACTGTTTGAACAAAACCTATTTTTTCATCTTCAAAATAGGGAATTACTTCGTCCAGAAAAGTATCTATTGGGATATGATCCGGGTCTAAAATAAGGCAGATATCGCCTTTAGCCTGCAAAAGGGCATTATTTATATTACCGGCTTTTGCGTTTATACGATTATTCCTGGTGACATGTACAATATTATTTTCCCGGCAAAAACTCTTTAAGTATTCATCATTGGCTTCATCACACAAATATGTCGTATGCGGATATTTCATCCGCTGAATGGCCAGAAGAGTTTCTTTGACCATTTCATAAGGTTCTCCCGGGAAATAAGTGGTAAAAACATCTGCGGTCAGATCGGATATATTTTGAGGCTTTTCGGGTATTGAAATATCCCAATAATGATACCAGATATAAATAGCTTTTAAAGTATCAAATGCAATTGCTACAATTAACAACCAAAAAAGAAACTGGTCCTCAATAAGATCTGTATCTAAAAACCAATAGAAGAAATAGACAATGCACAACAATCCAAGAAGAATCATAACCCTTAGGGTGATTTTTTCTTTCCTTGCCAGAGACTTTATTTGATTAATGTTACTCATTTATTATTCAATACATAAAATGGGGTGTTTGTAGTAGCAAAATATCCATTCTCGTCATATATATATGCAAAAATCCTATATGGTCCTTCAGTTTCAGGCGTAATAAAAACTGCTTTATTATTTTCGAAATGCTGAAAGGAATTCACTGTTTTTTTGTGGTCGACACCCATGGTATATTTAGTTTCGTATTTCGATTGATACCATACATCTGGGAATATTTCCCATTTAATCCGAATACTATCCTTTTTGTTCTTACTAAATATTATTTCGGAAGATATCAATTCATTAGGGGCCAAAATAATGTTATCCATAGCTCCCTTGCCATCCAGCAACATATAATCTAGCCCAATAAGGGATGGTTCGGTATTCGAATTACTCCAAAGACTTTCGAGTTCTTTAATAATTTCGGACTTGTAATTATTCAGATAAAAGCTATACCAGGTATAAGTATATTCAAGTTTATTTCCCCAATAAAAAACCAATGAACCCAGACATGCTTCATCTTTATTTTCGGTTATAATTTTATACCTTGTTCGAATTTGTTCCGCTTTCTTAACACTCGTTGGTTCAATTGGTGCGTACCACGAAGTGTATCTACATTCCCATGGGCCATCAGATCCCCACTCGCTGATATAATAAGGTCTGGATCCAAATAAAGTAGAAATCTGTTCAATATTAGTACTGAAATTTTTTGTATTACCGAAAATATTGAATGATAATAAATCAATTTGTGGTGAGTGCATATTAATACTGGCAATTACTTTTCGGCTGACACCTGCAATTGCCGTACATATTGGGTGATTGGGGTCTTCCTGGTGTATAATATCGATTAGATCATTAAACGTTTTGATAAAATCATTCTTCCAAAAAACAAATGGATATGACAGTTCATTTCCTAAATTCCACATTAAAAGCGCAGGATGATTTTTATGAGTTTTTACCAAGGCCTTTATTTTTTGCTTTAGTAACGTATTATTGGTTTCGTTCAGGTATAAGTTAAATTGTCTATCATACTTAGGCAATGGTATATCCGCGATAACAGCTAAACCATAACGTTCAGCTTCATCCAAAACATTCGAAAGGTTTAATGTATCATATAACCTAATGGTATTTCCGTTTATTGAAGATAGGACCTTAAAATTCGCATCTCCGGAAGCCCCGCGAATATAGAACGGACTTCCATTCCTGTAAAGCTGAAAGCCGTTATCTGTTTTATCAATATATACAGTTTTGGTCTTATCGATGTTTTTCTTTCCACGATAATTCACCGTGAAGAAAAATCCACATAACAAAACGATGAATGCAACAAGGGAAATAATGATAAAAAACTGTTTTCTCATACCGAATCAGGCAACAGATTAAAACTTAATAAATATAACAATTGTTTAAATGATTATCATTAGTTCCTTTCTTATACATCGAAAATCGACACCATTGATATTGTGAGGAAAACAAAGAATCGTGCTACATTGTTGAGCAGACGAACGAAAAATCTAATCGTATTAGCTGGAAAATAGAATTTTAATCAAACCGCACTTCACACCTCGGTTGGCACTTACCCAATTTACTATTGACCTAGACCTTAATACTTATCTAAAATTTGGTAGTTAGCAGGAATGGAAAATGTAAATTTCTCTCCCTTTCCTAATTACTACAACCATATTCTCATTATTCAGCCAGCATTTCTAAAAACCGATAGAATGATTTTCGAGAAATACTCCAGTCCGGAGGCTTGATCTCGCCCCAGGCTTTAGGCGTATCAGACATATTGAAATAATTCACTCCTACTATCTGAGGATTTTTACGAATAACCTGCGCTGCCGCTTCCAGCCATTTTGTTTGATACTCCTCCGGCCCCTTTACCCCAAACTCAGTAATAAAAATCGGTTTGTCAATATACCGAAGTCGCCAATACTTACGATTAAAAATGGTGGCGAAAGTTTCTTGTTTCTCAGGATCAGTAATATTCTTATCAGGCAAGCCGTAAATGGCAATACTAACATAATCCACCACATCGCTTCCTGGCCACCACTCTATAGAACCCCTGTCGCCAGCTGGCCCCCAAACACGTCTGATTGTTGAAGGAAGGCTGTCACTAAAATTCATAAAATATCGAAATGATTTAATGTAACTTACCGGATCCTGACTTTGCCATGGGTAGCGGGAAATTGGGATTTCCATTTCGTGCGCATAACGCAAATAGACAATACGACTGGTGTTTCTTATGATGGAATATAACCGGCTAATTTCCCGATCATACTTTCCATCTGTCACATTCTGAAGTACATTCAGGTCATTTTCTCCGTTGGGATTGCGAAAAGGCTCAAAAGTTACAATGACATCATGTCCGCGTTCAACAACTCCACTAAAACTCTTTTGAAAAGTTCCATCAGCCAGATTACCAAAATCTGCAAAAAGATGTTCAACGCTGACAGGCTTTTCTGCAATCAGCAAAGCTTGTGGATCATAAAGCCCAATTTCAATTTTCTTTTGCCGAATAACCTCTGTCTTTAACGATAGCCGTTTAAAATTAGCAGGTGAATACACCACATCACTTTCCTTCCTGATTTGCCTGGAAATTTGAGAAATCAACTGACTATTTACTGAATCGGTTGATATCTGCTGAGAACCCAGTACAAAAATAGGTTTGTTCAGAAACCTTAGTCGGTGCAATCTTCTCATCAAGTCGTATGCAATTGGATAGTCTGAAGGATATACTTTTAGTGCCATTTCTGACGTACTTTTTATGGTTACCGAAGCGGCGTCAACATAGTCATCACCCGGATAAAATTCCATTGTTCCCGGGTAGCCTGCTGGTCCCCAGACTTGCTTCGCCTGTGGCACATAGATTCTACACAAATCAACAAAATGGCGAAAAGCTCCGATATAATCAGATCCACCATGTTGTTGCCATGGATAACGGCTAACCGGAACCTCCATCTCAGGATTAAACCTAAGATATACATTTGGCCGGGGTCCAATTAGTTGTGTGCACAATTGCTTAATGACCGCATCAAACTTGCCCTTAACTACTTTTTCATTAAGATTATCCCCTGACAAAGCCTTCATATTCTGGCCCCAGGTTTCTACAGTAATCATTAAGGGAATGCTATCATTTATCCGAGCCAGATCGTCGCTTTCAACATCCCATTTTTTTTCATCTCCAAGCCTTACAGTGTAATGAAAAAATGGTCCAGAAAGCTGATCAGTGACTTCCGGATTAAATGAAAACTTGGCCAAAACAGGTTCTGAACGATTCACCTCAATAGCATTTGAAATGCCGCTCTTTATCAAACGATGAATAAAATCACTGTATTTAAACAGATATCCTGCAACCAAAAATAATCCACCCAATACAAGTAGGTATAGAATCTTTTTTTTCATGATTGTTACTTTTGTATAGCAATTTTATCACCTGAGCTGTACGGATTCATAACATCGGGACCACAATTTTAATCTTCTTCTTTGAGCATCTCTTTAACAAATTTATCCTGAAATTGTACCCACGCTGCCATCCTGGTTCGTACGTTGACAATTTCGTCCTTCATTCCATCATGAAACAAATTTATTCGTTCATTTGGATCTGCACATAAGTCGTAAATCTCAACAGTATTCTGGCTTTCATTAAAAATGTATTTCATATAATCTTTTCTGTAACCAAAGAGATAATCAGACCAAGGTGCAAAGAAAAAGGCCTCGTTAGAATGAGTATTCAAAAGATCACGTCCCTGCCACTTTAATGGAGGATTTATACCAAGTAGAGAAAGAGTTGTTGTTGCCAAATCTTTCATTCCGGCAATATCGCTTTTACGCTCACCACGAAACAAGGTCGGATTAATGAAGTAGAGCGGTACTTTTAGGTTTTCTTCATAAAGTGCAGTGCCGTGCCCGTATTGCTTGTGCTGACCAAATGCCTCTCCGTGGTCCCCAGTCACTACGACTAAAGTTGTTGATGCAAGTCCTTTCTCCTCCAAGACTTGCATCACTTTACCAATGAGTTCGTCATTGTGTTTCAGGCAATTTAAATAACGGTTGAAATTATAATTTGATACACCAAAATCTTCTTCTTCATTCGCAAAGAAATAAGGATAATGCCCCTGAACAGTCCAAATCATAGAGAAGAAATTTTTAGTGGTATCTTCATCAATCCAAGATTCCAACCGATCAGCAAGGCACATATCATCAATACCATTTCCTTCATTGTAGTTACCACTTTCTAACTGAAATTCTTTTGCACATTTAATCGTCGAAAAATCTTCTATGGTATCGAATCCGTGATGTGCTAAAAACTGCATACAATTCTGAAAACGAAGATCAGATGAGGAAAAAAAAGAAGTTCGGTACCCTTCAGTTTTAAGTACCGATGAAAGTGTTGGATGCTCAACTTCAGGAGCCTCCTGAGTTAGGCTTTTATATGACAAATATGGATAAATTGATCCAAGAATAGAAACGAGAGATCGGTTAGTTGCTGGGGCATGAGCATACATTTGATCAAACATCAGGGCTTGATTGGCATAGCGGTTAAGGTTTGGACTAAGTTTGTATGTTGCGCCGTATCCATCAAAATAAACAGCACCCGCTGATTCAAGAACAATGAAAAGTACATTTTTAACCTGGTCATTTTTTAATACCGGAAAGGGTTCTTTAATAACCGAACTTTGAATTGGATTAAATGGAGGAATATTTGCTGGAATTTTAGATGAATAAAACGACGAATTAGAATTTGCTTTGATGGTAGAATAAATCATTGCTGTAATCGCATTTTCCGACTGTCCCTGTGTCCAGGTCTCTTCAAATCTATAAGCCTGAATAAACAACGCAGCCAATGCTAAACCTAACAGCGAAAAAGTAATATACTTGACGTATTTTTGAAGGTACACGAATTGATATACTCGATGTAAAATACTTGCGACAATCAACAAAGTGAGGCTATACGCAATTAAATTAACAACAATACTTACGGATAAATTTTCCCGTAATGCCAACTTTGCATCAAGACTTCCCAAGAACCCGGAATAATAAAGCCATTGGTAGGTAAACGGTTTTCCAAGATAAATAACCGTAGTAATATTCGTATATGCAATTAGAGTCGATAACAAAGCAAAAAAGAGAAATATCCAATAAATCAGCTTTCGTGTTTTAGTATTCTTTGTCAGAAGAATGGCTATTATAAAGAGTAGTACAAAAACAGTAACATAAAGAAAATCGCTAAAACTTCCCCGAATAATTTTTACAATCACCCCAAAATCATAAATAATAGATTTAGGATTAACCCCTATAATTTCAGCACGAGCAAATGCTTGAATAATAGCTAAACTTAAACCTAAAAACAGTACTTTCTCAATTACAGAAGTTGATTCAATTACATTAAATCTTTTTTTCTTAATCCAATACAACAGCATATAAACACCACTTGATAAAAAAAAGATCAGCCAACCCTTACTGAGAATATAGGATTCTTTCTTCTTCTCAACTTTTGAATAAACAGCATCTTTACTGATAGTAGTAACACCCTTAACAGTAATATTGCCGCTCGACCTAAGATCCCAAAACTCCTGATAAGCTCCATCTTTATTTTTCGTAGTCCAGAAGTAATATTGCAAATTGGAGCCGACTGGCACTCGTAAATTCACTTTAAAGGTATCACCATGAGCCTCCATTGGTGTGTACAATAAACCATCCGTAATTTTGGTATTTTCATTCCACAGAACCGATTCCTCAAGGGGAAAGTTATCAATCTTCCAGGCCAGATTTACAGAACCTGATTTTGGGGCATAATAATTTATGTACTGGGAAGTAAACACCTCTAAAAGAAGTGTATCCGTTCTATTATTTTCACTCGTAGTTATTTCATTCTTAACACCATCAACACCCTTAATTATTCCGGAGCTAACTGCATTGTCAATTTCAATCAGGAATAAAAATATGGTTATAAACAGCATTAAAAATTTCATTTTAATTACATTGAGTTAAATTAGGAATAGGGCGTGATACATCTGTATTCAACACACTATCGTAAACAAGCAAGACTTCATTCAAATCCGACAGAATTTCAAACTATGACTAAACAATAGGTAATAACAAAGTCATTAAAATAAAGTTTTAAATCGCATTAGGATGATAATAGTATATAAGTAGTTATTTAAAGAAGTTAGAATCAATCAGCACGTTGTTTTACCTCCCAGTTTTTTGGGGTTACCCGTGAGTTTTGCTGCGTGTGTGTAGGTGAGTGAAGGTAGCAGTGTTTTTTTTGCAAGCTGGTTGTAACCAAAAAACCTCCATCCCAATAAAG
>JAIBEY010000085.1 GCA_019459525.1 Prolixibacteraceae bacterium | reverse complement strand
ACTGTAACTCAGATGACGTACGTCTTCGTAGGTTCGAATCCTGCTCTCCCCACAAAAAAGAATATTGGAATGGTAGAATGATGAAGATTAGAGTAAATTTTGACCTTCAGGATTTGAAATTCTAATCTTTGCAATTGCGGGAGTAGCTCAGTCGATAGAGCATTAGCCTTCCAAGCTAAGGGTCGCGAGTTTGAATCTCGTCTCCCGCTCAAAAAAGTGATCAGAAATGGTCGCTTTTTTTGTTTAATAACTATTCGTTTTATAAACACTCACTATAGCCGTGCATAAATAGTATTCACAACACTATACTTTCTTTCCATTACTAATTTTCGATCATCCCAACCGATCTATCTTCTGGAGGCAATCATTCTATCCTTAAAAACAAATATTTAGAGTCTGTTTTATTAATCAGTCATCAATTCTATTTCTCTTCCTTTTAAAATCACAAATAATATTAATTTCGAAATCGTATTATGAAATGACGGAATAGTATCATATTTTACCCGAATAGTATTAAGCAATCCACTCGTTTTAGTTTTATTTTGTTGGATATTGATGTTGTACCAATAACTGCTAATAAAACACGATAAAACATATCCGATGAAATCACATTTTAAAAAGAAAATTCATAAGTTATTCGGCAAACACGAAGAGTTGTTGTCGGCTAAAAATAAGAAGGTTAAAAATGGGAACGGCGTATTCGACCGCTATAAAAATCCGGTTTTAACTGCGGCACACACGCCTGTTATCTGGCGATACGATCTGGATGAAAAAACCAATCCGTACCTGATGGAGCGCATCGGGATGAATGCCACGATGAATTCGGGAGCCATAAAATGGAACGGCAAATACATCCTGGTTGTCCGCGTAGAAGGAGTCGATCGCAAATCGTTTTTCGCTATTGCAGAAAGCCCGAACGGAATTGACAATTTCCGCTTCTGGGATTATCCGGTTACCATTCCTGAAACCGAAATTCCGGACACCAATGTATATGACATGCGTTTAACTGCTCACGAAGATGGCTGGATTTACGGCATCTTCTGCTCCGAGCGCAAAGACCCCAATGCTTCCCCGGGCGATTTATCGTCGGCAGTTGCTGCGGCTGGTATTGTCCGCACCAAAGATTTGCTGAGCTGGGAGCGGCTCCCCGATCTGAAAACCAAAAGTCAGCAACGCAATGTGGTTCTGCATAACGAATTTGTTGACGGTAAATATGCGCTGTACACCCGTCCTCAGGATGGCTTTATTGATGCCGGAAGTGGCGGCGGGATTGGCTGGGCGCTGATTGACGATATGACTCGCGCTGAAGTAAAAGAGGAAAAAATCATCAATTTCCGCTACTACCATACGATTAAGGAAGTGAAAAACGGCGAAGGCCCGCATCCGATAAAAACCGATAAAGGATGGTTGCATCTGGCTCACGGAGTTCGCGGTTGCGCTGCCGGGCTACGCTATGTAATCTATTTGTACATGACCGACTTGAAAGATCCATCTGAATTAATCGCAGAACCTGCCGGGCATTTGATGGGACCAATCGGCGAAGAACGTATTGGTGATGTGTCGAATGTACTTTTCACCAATGGCTGGATTGCCGATGAAGACGGGACGGTATTTATTTATTATGCATCTTCTGACACCCGGATGCACGTGGCCACTTCAACCATCGACAAGCTGGTTGACTATTGCCTGAATTCTCCGGCTGATGGATACCGTTCTGCAACTTCAGTAGAAACCTTGAAAAAACAAATTGAAAAAAATCTTGAAATACTAAAAAAGTAGTTATTCAATAGCTTTTCCAGAGTTTTATACTCTTTTTATACAACTCTAAAAAAGTTAAAAAAAAACCTAACTAAAACAAACTGATACGATGACAATTGAAAAACTAAGCCTGAAAGAAAAAATCGGATATGGTTTTGGCGATGCTGCTTCGTCGATGTTCTGGAAGCTATTTTCCATGTACCTGATGTTTTTTTATACCGATATTTTTGGCATTTCAGCAGTAGTGGTTGGCACAATGTTCCTGGTCACCCGAATCTGGGATGCGGCTTTCGACCCGTTTGTAGGCATTCTGGCCGACCGCACCGAAACCAAATGGGGCAAGTTCAGACCTTATTTATTGTGGATGATGGTACCTTTCGGTATTATCGGTATAATTACTTTTACTACTCCTGATTTTGGGCCAACCGGCAAAATCATCTATGCCTACATTACCTATTCGCTAATGATGATGATTTATTCGATGATTAACGTTCCCTACGCATCGCTGATGGGAGTTATGTCGGCTGACGGGAAGGAACGTACCAGTCTGGCTACTTTCCGTTTTATCTTCGCATTTGGAGGAAGTTTGCTGGTGTTGGCTGCTGCAGAGCCTTTGGTCGATATTTTCAGTAAAATGGGCGGTGGAGCTCCAAACCTACAAATAGGCTGGCAGTTGGCGGCTGTTGTATTTGCCATTGTGGCTATCATTTTCTTTTGGTTCACTTTCTCGTGGACGCGCGAACGCATCAAGCCCGTTACTGAAAAGACTTCTCTGAAACACGATTTAAAAGACCTTTGGGTTAACCGCCCCTGGTTTATCCTACTGGGCGCCGGTATTGCGTCAATCTTCTTTAATTCGATCCGCGATGGCGCTGCGATCTATTATTTCAAATATTACGTGCAAACCCAGGACGCTTTTCAGGTCAATTCACTCAATCTGACCATTACACTCAGCAGTTTGTATTTTGTTCTCGGACAAGCAGCAAATATTGTGGGAGTGGTGCTTGCCAAACCAGTATCAGACCGAATGGGTAAAAAGGGCACTTTTCTATCGGCTATGGCGCTGGCAACAGTATTCAGTATATTTTTCTATTTTATTGACCGAAACAATGCGACCCTGATTTTTGTAATGCAATTTCTGATTAGTCTGTGCGCAGGTATTACGTTCCCGTTAATTTGGTCGATGTACGCCGATGCCGCCGATTATTCGGAATGGAAAACCAAACGCCGCGCAACCGGACTAATCTTCTCGGCATCATCGATGTCTCAAAAATTCGGTTGGACCATTGGGGGCGCACTGGCTGGCTGGTTGCTGGGATATTACGGATTTCAGGCTAATGTTGCACAGACCGAAACGGCTCAAAACGGTATCCGGATGATGTTGAGTTTCTATCCGGCCATTGGAACTTTAATGGGAGTCGGCTTTATGCTCATTTATCCTTTGAACGAAAAAATGATGGAAAAAATCAGCGGAGAACTAGCCACCTGGAGAAGTAAAAGAGAATAAATCATGACATTCCAACAACTCAAATCCGAAGTTCGGGAAGAACTCCTTCAGAACATCCTGCCTTTCTGGTCAGAAAAAATGACCGACCAAAAGAACGGAGGTTTTTATGGACGAATAGATGGAAACAACCAGTTAATTCAAAATGCCGATAAAGGTGGAATCCTGAATGCGCGCATTTTATGGAGCTTTTCAGCAGCCTATCTTCAGGAGAAAAATCCGCTTTACCTCGAATTGGCTAACCGGGCAAAGGATTTTATACTTGCTCATTTTTTTGATCCTGAATTTGGAGGAACATACTGGACCATTTCATTTGATGGAAAACCGGTTGACACCAAGAAGCAGATTTATTCGCAGGCGTTCTTTCTGTATGCTTTTACCGAGCATTACCGCGCTTCGGGCAATGAATCGAGTTTGCAAACGGCTATCGGATTGTTCAGGCTAATTGAAAAACGCAGTTTTGATGCAGAACGAAACGGCTATTTCGAAGCTTACAGCCGCAATTGGGAATTGCTGGAAGACCTGCGCTTAAGCGAAAAAGATGCGAACGAGAAAAAGACAATGAACACGCATCTGCATATTCTGGAAGCTTATACGAATTTATACCGGGTTTGGAAAGACCCTGAATTGGCTCGCCAATTGCGCAACCTGATTCTTATTTTTACTGAGAAAATTGTAAATGCAACCACGAAACATCTGGATTTGTTCTTTGACGAAAACTGGAATTCGAAAGCTAAAATCGTTTCCTATGGCCACGATATTGAAGCTTCATGGTTGATTGATGAAGCTGCCCGAATACTGGCTGATCAGGAATTACCCACCATTGTGCAGAAAACCTGCATCCAAATCGCTGAAGCAGCCTGCGAAGGTTTGCAACCCGATGGAAGTATTGTTTACGAAAAAGATTCTACCACCGGTCATCTGGACAAAGATCGTCACTGGTGGGTTCAATCTGAAGCAGTGGTTGGATTCCTCAATGCCTATGAATTAACCGACAATACAGAATGGCGCAATAAAGCCATGAAATGCTGGAAATATATATCGGAAAACCTGATTGACAGGGCAGATGGAGAGTGGTTCTGGAGCATTTCGGACGAAGGAATCGCCAACCGGAAAGAAGATAAAGCTGGTTTCTGGAAATGCCCGTACCACAATAGCCGCATGTGCCTGGAGGTACTATCCAGATAGTTGCAAGTTAAGAGTTTCGGGTTGTGTGTTCGTTAACTCGTATCACATAACCCGAAACTCTTAACGTTATTAATATCCTAAATCTTTCCCTTTTCGGGTTGCCGGCAATCCGTTTTGCATCCACGCCGGTGCTGGATCCCCTTTCAGGTAATGATCGAAAAACTGTTTCATACGGATGGTTAAATCCATTCGGTTAGCCCAGCTTTCGGCCTTTAAATTATGAGGTTCGTTGTTGTAAGTCAACATCCAGGCCGGTTTATTCAGGCGTCGCATAGCCGTAAACAACTCAATTCCCTGGTACCACGGCACAGCACCATCGTTATCGTTGTGCATAATAAGCAGTGGTGTTTTTATTTTGGGAACATAAAACAAAGGTGAGTTTTCGATATACTGCATGGGCTTTTCCCATAAAGTGCCGCCCATCCGGCTCTGGTTCACTTCATACTGAAACATGCGCGACAATCCTGATTCCCAGCGAATTCCACCATAGGCACTCGTCATGTTACTCACCGGAGCCCCGGCCATGGCTGCCGCAAACATATCGGTTTGGGTAATGAGCCATGCGGTCTGGTAACCACCCCAACTTTGGCCCTGAATGCCAATGTGTTGCCGGTCGATAAACGGGAACATGCTGCTTACAAACTGGGTTCCGCTCACCACAGCATCAAAAGCCGACTGTCCAGGATAACCATCTTCGTAAGTAATATCAGGAATAAACACGATGTAATCGTTGCTCGCATAGTGTGTGCGATTCACCGTTGATCGTGATGGTGATGGCGGCGAATAGGTATGAAGATTATCGGCGTTACGCTCGTAAAAATAAACGATCATCGGGTATTTCCGCTCCGGGTCAATTGTTTCAGGGAAATAGAGCAAGCCTTCCAATTGTTTTCCGGAGAAAGAATCCCAGTGAACCAAACGAACTCCCGGCCAAACAAACGATTTTTGCTGAAGGTTGGTATCAGAAAGTTTACGGCGGCGCTCGAAACTGAGGTTTCCTGACCAAACATTGGGCGATTCGCTTACACTTTCACGTGTCCAGATCAGCACCTCTGCTTTTTTTGCTTTTTGCAGATTGTCGAACTTAAAATCTTCCATCAGCATTAATCGAGGATCGGTATAATTGCGTAGGTCGGCACTAAAAAAGCCTGCCGATTTATTGCGTTCGTCGAAAGCTGCAAGAATTGCCGGTTTACTGGTATCAATAAATTCCTCTTCCGCATCGAGTCGCCGGTAACGAAGCTTCAGGTAATTTTTCCGGCCATAATTCCGGGTAGCATTTACCGGAACTTTGCCCCCATCCAAATCAACCCGCCACAGATCGTACTTATCGTTCAAAAACACATATTTATCACCTTCCGACCAACCTGCAATCCCATAAGGATTAGGTTCGCCAGGCATATCCCAGTTTTCATCAACAAACGATGCGGGTATTGTTGCATTCAGGTTAAATATTTCATTCGAACTCACATCGGTTGAGCGGGAATAATAGGAACTGTCAGCCGGATTAAACCAAACGATAAAATTACCGCCCGGCGATAACGAAGCCATTGGTTTATTCTTTACAATTATCCGCTTAATCCCGGTTTCAATGTCAACTAGATAATAGTCCGCAGCCGACCGGCCATTCCACGAAGCGGCCAGTTTATATGGCGACTGGTCAATTCCCAACGCAATACGCCCGTTTCCTTTCTGGATCGTTCTGATTTCTCTTACAATAGGGTCGCCCAACTGGATGAACTTAGCTTTATCAATAAGATAAACCGCTTTATAGGTTCGTTTTAGTTCTTTATCGAGGTTAATTTTCTGTTCGGGTTGCAATTCCTTGTCTTGCCACGACCAGACGTCGAGTACTGGTTTTTCATCTTCAAGCAAAGTGTCTTTGGGTTCAACCACTGGTTTACGGTTGGTTCCCAAAAACAGGTATTGCCCGTTTTCTGAAAAAGTAAGATCAGAAAATTCAGAAGGGGACCAGCCCAGCGGCAACCCTTGCGCATCGGGGACGACCACGGCTTTAGGCTCTCCGGTGGTTAGTGATCCGTAGTACAAGCTATAAACTTTCTCTTTGATTGTGTCCGTAGAAAACAGAAACCCGAACCTTCCGCCCTGCTGATCGGAAGTAATCTTTTTAACCGTTCCTGCTTGTTTAAAAAAGCTGGTTGTTTTTCGTTTATCGGTATCAAAAACCACGACCTCGCTTCTGTCGATCGAATCTTTGGTCTGACGAATAAAGGTTATGCTGTGCCCGAGTGGCGCATAATAATACTCGGTAACATTCTGAAAACACAAAGTATCTCCGGAAGCGGCATGAAACAGCACCAATTGATTTTTTGTATCACTCGGCGAGTTGCTGCTTTTTTTTGTTTTGGGTTCATCTGCGCCTTTTTCACCCTCCGGCTTTTTCTCTGGTTTTTTCATATCGGTAAGAAAAGCCACCCAACGGGCATTTTCTTTGGGTATAGAGTATTGTTTTAGGTTCGGATAGGTATAAATTTTATGTCGTTTAAAAACCAAAATACCCAAACTGTCTTTAGGCATCTGCTCTTTTTTAAGTTTCTTCTTTTTGGCGCTCCGGATAGAATCTTCGGGTTGCTTGATTTTGTAAACGATAAAATCGGATTCCGGAGAAAAACGGGCATCAAATCCTCGGGAAAGAGAATCTTCCTTTTTCGAATCGATAAGCTTCACAACCAGGTTTCCGTTACCCTTTTGCGGGTTAATTTCGAAAGCAACCATTTTGCCATCACTCGAAACTATCGGATGATTCAGTACCTCCCATTGGGCAAAGTCGTTGATTGTAAGTGGTATTTTATCCGTTTTTTGGGCACGAAGGGTTAACGAAATGAATAAAGTGCCAATCAGGAATAGTAATCCGGTCCGTTTCATAGTAAAATATATTCGATGTTTGTTTCCAAAGATAACGTTTGAACCGCTGTTGAGGAAACAGTTGTTCGACAATAATAACAGGTGAAACCGAATTTACCATTACTTAGGAATAGAAAATTTTATTACTGAACAGCTTTTACAACTCTTTCATAATCCATTTCTGCACTTATCGTTTTTGCAACCTTCAAATAATTAGCTTTTACCACATCATTCGTCGGCATTTTATCGGCAAGTTGTACCAATACATTGCTTCGTTCAAATTCCGAAGAAATTTGTTCCGTTCCATTAATCAACCCAATCCATTGTTCGTCGGTTTTGATTTCTTTACCTACCAGCTTTTTAAGCACATTTGCTTTTTCAAAGTCGGAACCGATATGATTCACTGCGTTCAGCAAATTACTGAAACTCTCGCCCTCGAATATTTTCTGATCAATCAATTCTTTAAGCAGGTTTGCTTTCTCAAAATCGGAACCAACCGTATTTATTGAGCCCAAAATATCATCAAACTGCTCATTGTTAATCGGGTACTTGATCCGATGTTTAAGAGCATTGGCCTTTTCAAAATCGGAGCCTATACTTTTTGCTACATCCAGGTATGCTTTCGAAACCAGCGAATCGGTGAGCGAAGCGGCTGAAAATCCTTTAAGCAGTTTTCCCTTTTCGAAATCAGAACCAATCTGCGCAACAATCTTTTCGGCGATTTCAATCATTTGGTTTGAACGAATACTATCGCTCGAAATCAAATATTCCAGGTACATACTCTTTACAAAATCGCCGTTGATGTGGTCCACTTCATTCAAAACAGCACGGAGTCCTCCTTTTTCATTCAGCCGTTTAATCCGACCCTGCGCATCAAATCCTACTGAAATCATTTCTTGTATGGCCTCAGCCAGCATTTTCCGGACATCCGGATCTTCCTCTGTTAATTTCCGGCCCTGATCATAAAACTCGTATTTTATCTTACCATTTAAATCGCGTACGGCAAATACTTTTTTATCATTCTTTTGGTAACGCAAATAACCTTCCGGCGAAATACTCTGAATGGCCAATTCATCATCAGTAAATCTGATTTCGCCTGAATAATTAATTTTAAGCTTACTTATTCCATCATTCACAACAATGGAGTTTCCCTGGTGATGACATGCTGCAGCAAAAATAAACAGTACCACCAGTACGGACAGATTTCGTATTATTTTCATGTTTTCATTTGAATTTCAATTGATTATAGCTATTTATTTTCAGATCTTTTCATATACAGGAAATAGGCCAGAAAACTCAGCGCCAGGCAAAATGCGATGATGCCAATAGAGTGAATCCCAAACGGGCGTATGGCACTAACAATCCCTAGTCCAACACCAATCCCGGCTAAAATCAGGAACCATTTTAAAGCCTGGCCCGAGGCGTCGGTTCGGGTGGGCTGAAGAATCTGTTCGACTACTTTATCGGACACACCCTTTTCAATCATCTTGAATTTCAGACGATTGTCTAAGATCAACCGGATGATGGAAATGATAAAATACACAAATATATAGGCACCCAACAAAGTTGCCGGTATTTCGAACAACTGCCTGGAAAACGAATTTCCTTCGGCGAAGTGGTAATTGTCCTGAGCGCTTAAAACAAGCGGCATCAGCAATACGATTGCGAATGATAATCTCTTTTTCATTTTTTTAATTTATAATCGATTAGACCGGAATGCACTTATATTGTTGCAAATAGTTCAGGATATATTCAGTGCGTTTATTTTTTTCTGATAGTTGCGGTAAATTTCAATACCTTGAAATACGAGAGAGGTGAAGGCAATTACGACAAACAGGTAAAAAACCAAGGTAGAAGAACCGGCAAATAAACTGGTGAAATAGTCGTGCAACAACAAGCAAAGCACCAGAATTGCAGTTATACCAACGACCGAGAACAGGTAAACCATCATAATTTCCCATGAAAATTTAGGTTTTGGCTGCTCCAATTGCGATAGCACCAAATCGGATAAATTGAAATCAAATACCGGTTGCGGCTGATGCTGGATTCCGGAAAAAAGCACCCGATATGTTTCTGCCTTGACCTGACATATTTCGCAGGTTTCGATATGCCTGGCAACCTGACTTCCACATGCTGATGGGTCTGAAACGTATTGCTGAATATCATTTTCAGAAAGATGTTCGACTATCATAGTTCTTCTTTTTTGTATTTGCTTAATAATTTGTCTTTTAGCGATTTCCTGGCCCTGAACAAGTAACTTTTCACAGTACCTTCCGGTAATTGGGTTATTTGAGCAATCTCATCGTAGCTCAGTTCTTCGTTGTGATACAGGGTAATCAAGGTTTTATGCAGCGGCGAAAGCAGATCAATTTCTTCCCTTAGAATTTCGGTAAGCTCCCGTTGAAAAATATCTTTTTCAGTCTGATTGGTGTATGAAAGTAACGATTTGCCACCTGACAGCTCATTAGAATCTTCGTCAGGTTCCGAATTATCGTACCAATGGTCGGTTAAAACCAATTTTTTCTTTTCCAGGTAACTTAAGCAGGTATGATACGATATCTGGCCAATCCAGGTAGAAAGTTTCGATTGATACCTGAACCCAGGCAGGCTTTTAAATGCTTTCAAATAAACGTCCTGAGCGATATCTTTCCGATCTTCAGCACGGTTAATCATTTTGAAAATAATTTGAGCAACCAGACCTTCTGTATTTTTAATAATATCGGCAAAGGCATTGGTATCACCACCCAAAACCTTGTCAATTAAATACTGATCTGTTTGTATATTTTTCTGGTTCTCGCTCACTCACCCGATTAGACTGGTCATCGCTAAAAATGTTGCACATTTATTCCAAACAAATGCTTTTGGGATTTTATTCTCATCAAAATGGAAGGATGAAACGAACATGCCACGGTAACAATATTGAAGGTGGTGGCACAAAAGGCCATGTAAATCTTGTGGAGAAAGCTATTTTTACGGCATGGAGTTCCACATGTACACATTTAAACTTCAGCAGATTAACAACAATATTTACGTGTGAAATCTGAGGACGTACAACTTTAATTGAACCCGAAATAAGTGGGAGATTGGACTATTTTATGAAGAACCTTATTTGGCCTCGGGAACTTCTTCTGGTGCTTCGTCAACCAGATTCATAAACCGGTCGATCAAATCCATGATATAATTCCGGATAGACTCGGCATTTTTAGCCACCAGGCTGGTCACTCCGAATTGTAAAACGGCTCCCAGTATTTTCATAAACGGGTTGCTTTTAGAGCTGACCATCATCTTTTTGGTAAGGTAACCGGTTAGGATAGAGACAATGGTTTCAAAAAGGCTGTTTTTTATTTCAGCAGAACCAGTCAGTTCGCTAATCGAACTTTTGATCAGGTTGACTGGCTTTAAACTTTCGAAGGTAATTCTAAATTGTTCTTTCAGAGCCTGGCCTTCTTCTGCCTGCCTGATTTCTAGTAACCTGATGGATTCTTTAAGCGAATCGACTGCACTTTGTTTTGCCATATTGTTTATTCGAGTACTTGTGTGATAATGGATTCATTAACCGGTTTTTTGATCAGTTGCTTCCTGAAAATTCCAAAAATTAGCGCTAAAAGCAAATAAAATCCGGAAACTGCAAAAAAACCGTAGTAGGATTTACCCAACACTTCGCCTATCCACAAGGCTACTCCAATGTTTAAAATCAGGAAGAACAATACGGCAAAAATACCGACAATTAACCACGACACCAGATTAGAAGCCACGTCGGCCGATTTGTCCAGCGTTTTTAGTTTCAGCAGTTCAATTGTTGTCTTGCCGTATTGTTCGCCTTTTTCAATGAGAGATTCAATTAAACCTGATTGTTCTTCCATGTTTAAATTTTTCGTGAAGTAAACGAATAAATCCAAGCAAACCCCATCGGGTTCGCCGGATTAAGCTTTGGCATCCTCAACAGTTGCTTTAGCATTATCTGCCATCTTGTTTGCTTTGGCTTGCGCTCCATCCATTTTCTTAGTCAGATCATCAATCAGGCCGTTGAATTTTTCTTTCACTTCATCCACATAATCTTCACCTTTTTTGACAATCTTTTTCCTTGTTTCAGTCCCTTTGTCAGGGGCAAACAGAATTCCGATCAATGCACCGGCGGCAACGCCTGCCAGCACACCCAGCAATACTTTTCCTGAACTCATAATACTAAATTTTAATTGTTTATGACCAACCCGGCAATTAAACATTCGTTTTTACCAATGTTTGCTGTCGTTGATGCAATATAACAAAAACTGGCCTGAAAAGCAAGTAATTTAACCAGTATTTAAAGGCATTAAGAATTATTGTGATCTGAATAAATTCCTCCTTTGCGATGATCCTTCAAATAAACCACCATGCACGAAATGCAGGATTCTAAAATGCTGAGCCAAACAAAAAGGCCGCTCCCAAATACTGGAAACGGCCTCTGAAATATAGTATTCGTTAGCGTTTTATTCCGGAGAAAGAAACTCATCAACATTCATAGCTGCAATTTTACCTGCTTCGATGGCCCTAACCACTAAACTGGCGCCAGCTTCAACGTCGCCACAGGCAAATATTTTTGCATTCGAAGTTTGCTTTTTAGCGTTCACTTTTACGTTGCCACGTCCATCGTATTCAATTCCAAGGGCATCAAGCAATCCATTGTGTACCGGTTGCGTGAAACCCATCGACAACAGCACCAAATCAACATCGATGATTTCCTCTGTACCATGTTTTTCAGTCATCACCCAACGACCGGCCTCATCTTTTCCCCATTCAACCGTTACCAGTTCAACCTGTTTTACCACACCGTTTTCGCCGATGATGCGTTTGGTTGAAAGGCTCCAGCGACGTTCGCAACCTTCGAGGTGCGAGCTTGAAGTACGAAGTGTATTGGGCCAGTAAGGCCATGGGTTATTGTCGGCGCGTTCGGTGGCTGGTTTGGGCAGAATTTCGATCTGCGTTACACTCCTGGCTTTCTGGCGGATTGAAGTTCCCACACAATCGGAACCCGTATCACCACCACCAATAACCAATACTTTCTTATCTTTTGCCATAATGCTCAATTCTTCCGGAATCACCTCTCCGGCAATGCGTTTATTCGATTGCATCAGAAATTCCATGGCAAAGTGAACGCCTTTCAGCTCGCGGCCTTCAACCGGCAAATCGCGTGGCTGTTCTGCCCCGTTAGCTAAAACCACCGCATCGTAGTTTGCCAGTAATTCGTCACGCGAAATATCAATACCCACAGTCACATTGGGTTTGAAATTGATTCCTTCATCCAGAAAAATCTCCAGACGACGATCGATTACCGTTTTGCTCAATTTAAAATCGGGGATACCAAAACGCAGCAGACCACCAATCGCACTGTTTTTTTCGAAAACAGTTACTTCGTGACCTGCCTGATTCAATAAATCAGCAGCAGAAAGACCTGCAGGGCCGGATCCTACTATTGCCACTTTCTTCCCGGTACGAACTTCAGGGATACGTGGCTGAACAAAACCCAGGTTAAAGGCATGTTCAACAGTTGAAGCTTCGTTTTCGCGAATGGTTACGGCCTCGTTATGAATGGCCAGCACACATGCTTTTTCGCAGGGGGCAGGGCAAACACGCCCGGTAAACTCCGGAAAACTATTGGTGGAATGTAAAATATCATAAGCGCCTTTCCAATCGGCTTTGTAAACCAAATCCTGCCATTCCGGAATTTTACTTCCAACGGGGCATCCCCAGTGGCAAAATGGCACACCGCAATCCATACAACGTGCAGCCTGTTCGATGCGGTCTTTATCATCGAGGGTTTGCTCAACCTCACCGTAATCGTAAATCCGATCGTTTACCGGACGATAACCAGCGTCTTTTCGTCCTATTGTCATGAACCCTTTTGGATTTCCCATGGTAATGTATTTTTGAAGTGTCGGGTGCCTAAAGTTCGAAGTGCCTAAAGTTTTAACCCGAAACTATTTTATTTTTTAATCTTTTAACTATGAAGCGTCTAACGTTTTAACTTCGAACTTTAGACACTCCGAATTTCAAACCTCCTTTTACTCGTGCCTTGTTGGATTGTCTTCGCTCAACTGAAGTTTTGCCACCAGTTCGCGCAGCTTGATTTCTTCCAGCACTTTCTTATACTCGAATGGAATTACCTTCACAAATTTGGGCAGGTATTCGTCCCAGTTAGTCAGAATCTTGGCAGCCATTGTACTTTGCGTATATAACAGGTGTTTGTTAATCATATCCTGTAATTCTACAATATCGGCTTTGTCTTCAACCGGCCCGAGTTCAACCAGACCTTTGTTGCAGAAGTATTCAAAATTTCCTTCGGTATCAAGCACATAAGCAATACCGCCACTCATACCGGCTGCAAAGTTACGCCCGGTAGTTCCCAGAACGACCACACGTCCGCCAGTCATGTATTCGCAGCAATGGTCGCCACTACCTTCAATCACCGCTTTGGCTCCTGAATTACGCACACAGAAACGTTCTCCGGCCACACCACGAATGTAAGCTTCCCCGGAAGTTGCACCGTAAAACGAAGTATTTCCGACGATAATATTTTCTTCAGGATTAAAGGTTGAACCAACCGGAGGAACCACAATAATACGTCCTCCGGAAAGGCCTTTTCCTATATAGTCATTCGAATCGCCCTCCAGACGGAAGCTCAATCCTTTTACCAGGAATGCGCCAAAACTCTGTCCGGCAGTTCCGGTAAAATTCGCCATGATCGTGTTGTTTGGCAAACCTTCTTCGCCGTAACGACGGGAAATTTCTCCGGACAACATGGCTCCAACAGTACGGTCAACATTGGTGATGGTATGAGCCAGCCATACTTTTTCCTTGCTCTTGATGGCCTTGTTGGCATCGCGAATCAGGGTATGATCCAGATGTTCCTCTACCGATTTGATGTTGGGGTACGTATTCCGGATATCGTATTTTTTTGCTTCTTCAGGCATGTGAATAACACGCGAGAAGTCCATTTTTCTCATTTTCCAGTTGCCAACTTCGCGATTTTGTTCGAGCAGATCGGCACGACCAACAATTTCGTCGAAAGTTGTGAAACCCATTTCAGCCAGAATTTCTCGAACTTCAGTAGCAATAAAGCGGAAGAAGTTGATCACATATTCTGAACGTCCGATGAAGCGTTTACGCAGGGTTTCGTCCTGAGTGGCAATACCCGCCGGACAAGTATTCAGGTGACATTTGCGCATCATGATACAACCCAGTGTTATCAGCGCTGACGTTGAGAATCCGAATTCTTCACCGCCCAAACAACCGAGGATTACCACATCACGACCGGTCTTCAACTGACCGTCAACCTGTAGTTTTACGCGTCCGCGGAGGTTATTCATCACCAGGGTTTGCTGTGTTTCGGCAATACCCAACTCAATGGGCAAACCGGCAAATTTAATGGAGCTGGCAGGGCTGGCACCAGTTCCGCCTTCGCAACCCGAAATAGTAATCAAATCGGAGAATGCTTTGGCCACACCGGCGGCAATGGTTCCTACCCCATTCTCAGCAACCAGCTTCACTGAAACTTTGGCGCGTGGGTTGGTTACTTTCAGGTCGTAAATCAACTGTGCCAAATCCTCAATCGAATAAATATCGTGGTGAGGTGGAGGCGAAATCAGGGTAATCCCCGGCGTTGAATTACGCAGTTTGGCAATAATATTATTGATTTTGAAGCCCGGCAATTGACCACCTTCTCCAGGTTTTGCTCCCTGAGCTATTTTAATCTGTAATTCGTCGGCATTAATCAGGTAATTGTTGGTTACCCCAAAACGACCCGATGCAACCTGCTTGATGGCGCTTCGTTTATTGGTTGCAAAACGTTCAGCATCTTCACCACCTTCGCCGGTGTTGCTGCGTCCGCCAACAGAGTTCATAGCCACAGCAAGCGCTTCGTGAGCTTCTTTACTGATAGAGCCATACGACATGGCACCGGTTACGAAACGTTTCATGATACTTTCTACAGGCTCAACCAGCGAAATATCAATTGGATTACGTTTGTAGTTCAGGCAACCACGAATGAATGCCGGTTTTTGATTTTCTGTATCTACTTTTTTACTGAACTCTTTAAATACGCTGTAATCGTTGGTGCGGGTAGCCCACTGCAACAAACCAACTGTTTCAGGGTTCCAGGCATGATGTTCGCCATATTTCCGGTAATGATACGTTCCGGCGCTCTCAAAATTATTATTAATCAGGTGTTTCTTTTTACCGAAAGCTTCCTTGTGGAAAAGTAAGGTTTCCTGACAAATTTCATCGAAGCCGATTCCGCTGAATTTCGAAGCTGTTCCGGTGAAATATTTGGTAATGATCTCGTCTGAAATACCCAGTGATTCGAACAACTGGCAACCGTGATAGCTGCGCAGGGTTGAAATACCCATCTTCGACATCACTTTTAGCAAACCTTTATTGATAGACTTGATGTAGTTGTAACGGGCTTTGGAATATTCCATGTTAATCTCGCCGCTTTTAACCATGTCGTTGATGGCCGCAAAAGCCAGGTATGGATTTACCGAACTGGCTCCATAACCAAACAGCAACGCAAAATGAGATACTTCGCGGGCTTCAGCAGTTTCAACAATAATACCAATCTGCATCCGCTTCTGAGTCTGAATCAGGTGATGGTGCACCGCAGCAACGGCCAATAACGATGGGATTGGCGCATATTCTTCTGAAATCTGACGGTCGGACAAAATGATGAAATTCTTTTGGTCATCCACCGCTTGTTCGGCCTGCTTTAACAAACCATCGAATGCTTTTTTAAACCCTTCAACACCTTCTTTCACCGGAAATACCATTGGGATGGTAGCATGCGAGAATTGTTCGTGTTTGAAGTCCTTTATTTTTCCGAGGTCGGTATTCGTAATAATCGGATCGTCGAATTTAATTAGTTTGGCATGTACAGGCGATTCGTCCAGAATATTGGTATGCAACGAACCAATGTAGTTGGTCAGCGACATCACCAATCCTTCGCGGATCGAGTCGATTGGCGGGTTAGTTACCTGCGCAAACACCTGACGGAAATAATTAAAGAAACGCTGCGGTTTTTCGGAGAAACAGGCCAGCGGGGTATCGTTACCCATTGAACTGGTCGGCTCGTCACCGGTGACGGCCATTGGTTTCAGGATCATTTCCATGTCTTCTTTCGAATAGCCAAACACTTTCGAATAGGTAGAGAACTGATCGCCCATGGATGAAGAAACACGCTGTTTCACTTCAATATCTTCCATCACCAAACGGTTTTCTTTCAACCAGTTTCCATATGGATTGCGCGAACTCAACTGAGCTTTCACCTCTTTATCCGGAATAATAATACCCAGTTTGGTATCCACCAGCAGAATTTTTCCGGGGCGCAAACGGCCTTTTTCTTTTACCTCTTCCGGAGCAATAACCTGAACACCCACTTCGGAACCCATCACAATCATATCATTTTTAGTGATGATATACCTGGAAGGGCGCAATCCGTTGCGGTCGAGCGTTCCGCCAATGTAACGTCCATCGGAGAAAACCATTGAAGCCGGGCCATCCCACGGTTCCATGATGGTAGAGTGGTATTCGTAGAAAGACTTCAGGCTTTCCGGAATAGGGTTTTTCTCGTTGAACGATTCCGGAATCATCATGCACAGCACGTGCGGCACTGAACGCCCGGTCTGATGAAGAAACTCAAGGGTATTATCGAATGATGCTGAATCTGATTTATTGGGTTCGATAACCGGAAATAACTTTGGCAGATCTTCGCCAAAAATTTCCGATTTCAAGAGCGATTCGCGGGCCGACATCCACATGCGGTTCCCTTTCACCGTGTTGATTTCGCCGTTGTGCGCAATCATGCGGAATGGCTGAGCCAAATCCCAGGTAGGAAAAGTATTGGTACTGAAACGCGAATGCACCAGTGCAATGGCGCTGGTAAATTTCGGGTGAGTCAGGTCTTTGAAATATTCTCTTAACTGCCCGGAGGTAAGCATTCCCTTGTATATAATCGTTTTGGTTGACAAGCTCGGGACATAAAAAGTCTGCCGGAACTTCAGCTTGGAATCCCTGATTTCCTTCTCGGCCTGCTTGCGCGCCAGATACAATTTCTGCTCCATGACATCCTGCTCAAAGTCGGCTTTCACAAAAATCTGACGTATGAAAGGTTCTGTCTGCTTGGCAATCTCCCCGGGCGCAGAGCTGTCAACGGCCACATCGCGGTATTCAATTAAGGTTAAACCTTCCTGAAGAATATATTTGGTTAATATATCCTGGCATATAGCTGCTTCTTTCTTGTCTTGCGGTAAAAAAATCAGACCTGTTCCAAACTTACCCGAAGCCGGAATATCCACCTTCAACACTTCTTTAATATATTGATCGGGTATCTGCATCAAAATACCGGCGCCATCACCAGTTTTGTTATCGGCGCTGGTAGCTCCACGGTGTTCCATATTTTCAAGAACCTCTAATCCCCTCTCGATAATATCGTGCGACTTCTGTCCTTTAATGTGGGCCACAAAACCGATTCCGCAATTATCGTGCTCATTGGCTGGATCGTACAACCCCTGCGCATTTGGCAATCCTAAACTCATGCTATTTTGTTTTTAAATATTTTGTATGCTCAAAAAGCTTTCAGATTGAACGATTATAAATCATTCTGAATTAATCAATCCATTAAAATTGAAAAATTATAAGCAAATCAATCTTTTTTCTTACGAACTGAAAGCGAAAGTAGTGATTTTTATAGAAACGTCCAATTACAGAATCGAACTGAGAACAACAATAGCTGCCAATTTCGAAAAAAACAAATCAGAAATAGAAAATAATATACTGAAATACAACAACTTAAATACCAAAAACAGACTTCAATACCAGATCGGGTTGATTTCAAAAAATAACGATTAATTAACAGATCTAAATGAAAGGCAACGCTTCATTTCGGGCCAGCAAATTCGTTTTAACCGGAACCGTGAATTCAATACCGGGCATTGCAAACTCTTCCTCTATTTCAAAAAATCTCTGAACCACAATCCGGAATCTTTCATTATCCGTTCTTTCGTTTGGTAATCAATGTAAACCAATCCGAATCGGGTGCGGTAGCCTTTATCCCATTCAAAATTATCAGTCGGCGACCATACTATATAACCATTCACATTTATCCCTTCCTTTTTCGCCTTGAGCACAGCCAACAAATGATCGTTAAAAAACCGGATCCGTCGGTTATCGTGAATCCGTCCATTTTCATACACATCGGAAACACAAACCCCATTTTCGGTTACCAACATATTCCGGACTCCAGCATATCCGCTAAATTTTTTCAGGATATGGTACAGACCTTCAGGATAAATTTCACCATCCATTTCATTCACCTCAACGCCACGTTCCGAAGCTTTAACTTCAGTAGCCCTGATACCGGGAATAATCGATTTTTCAACTACATTCCTGAAATAATACTGAATGCCAATAAAATCAAAATTAAAAGTCATCAGTTCCTCATCGCCCGCTTCGAAATATTTTGATATTTTTTTTAGTACAGGTAACGTTTCAACCGGATACCCCATACCCAGCGACGGTTCAATAAACAGCCGGTTTACCGCAGCGTCAACCCTTGCGGCTGCTTCTATATTTTTTTTCTCCTGATTAACCGGTTCAATATAGGAAGTAAAAAAAGTGGTCCCGATATGAGCACCTTCAACGTTGCGCCTGACCATCCTTGCACCAATAGCATTGCACAAAACCGAATGATGTACAGCTTTCAGAAACCCACCGATACTTTTTCTGCCGGGCGCTAAAACCCCTGCAAGGTATCCTCCGGCTGTAAAAGACAGTTGTTCGTTCATTACAATCCAGTTTTTCACCTTGGGGCCAAACGCCCGGGTTACCACATCAACATATTCAGAAAACCAGTCCAGCATCCGTCGGCTGGTCCAGCCTCCCTGAGCTTCCAGAACCTGCGGCATATCCCAATGGTAAATCGTAATCCATGGCTCAAGGCCTACCGAAATACATTTATCTATTACTTTATGGTAAAAATCGAGCCCCTTCGGATTAATTGAACCAGTGCCGTTGGGAAGAATGCGCGACCATGACAGCGAAAACCGGAAAACCTTAAAATTCATTGCCCTGACCAGCTCAATATCTTCTTCATACCTGTGGTAAAAGTCAGTGGCGTCATCGGCATTTTCACCACGCTCAATTTTACCAGTGTTATGCGTAAAATGATCCCAGTTTGATTCCCCTTTGCCATCCAGGTTCCATGCACCCTCGGTTTGATAGGCGGCTGAAGCAACACCCCAAATAAAGTCTGGCCCAAAATCAGGCTTTGTTATTTCTGTAGTCTCCGGAGTTCCTCTCACAACTTTTTCTGCATTTTTAAATTTTCCGGCATCCATTTTATTTACCAATAAAATACCCATACCGGTATAGCCCGTTCTTTTTATCCATTCTCTTCTGTTCACTGCGCGATTTCTTTAAGCAAACACACCAATCAAAAGCAATATGCAAAAAAAAACATCTGTACCACAACAGAACAACCAACTAGACCCTTTTCAGCAATTTACTGTAGGCTTTTTCGGTTTGCTCAAATTCAAATCCTTCAACAACAGCAATCATCTTTTCGGCAATTTCGTCCAGGCACAAATTGCCGACACTTCCGGCGTGAGTGTGATTCACTTCGCGCGTTGGCTCATAAATTCCTGAATTAATCTGATTTCCAACCTGTTTATAAGCATCGCGAAAAGGCACTCCCTGCATCACCAGCTTGTTGACATCTTCGACACTATACACATATTTATATCGGTCGTCATCCATTACATTCGTATTTACGGTCATGTTATCGATCGCAAAACCGGCAATGCTTATACAGTCAGCTAATTCCTGAAATGCAGGAAGGAAAACTTCTTTCAGAATCTGAAGATCGCGGAAATAACCACTGGGTAGGTTATTTGTCATTAGGCTGATTTGATAAGGAATAGCCTGTATTTTATTGCAATGCGAGCGAACCAGTTCGAACACATCGGGGTTTTTCTTATGCGGCATGATGCTGGAACCGGTAGTCAATTCGTCGGGAAGTGCGACAAAACCAAAATTCTGGCTCATGAACAGACAAACATCGAAGGCAAATTTCGAAATGGTAGCAGCAATTGACGACAGGGCAAAAGCAACGGTTTTCTCCATCTTACCACGTCCCATCTGGGCATAAATCACGTTGTAATTCATCGAGTCGAAACCCAGCAAATCCGTAGTCATTTGGCGGTTGAGCGGGAAAGACGACCCGTAACCGGCAGCCGAGCCCAATGGATTTTGATTGGTAATCTGGTAAGCTGCTTTCAACAACACCAAATCGTCAACCAGGCTTTCGGCATAAGCACTAAACCACAAACCAAATGAGGATGGCATGGCCACCTGCAAATGGGTGTAGCCGGGCATCAGATGATCGCGATTCAAAATGGCTTTGGTCAATAATTTGTCGAACAATTCGCAAACCGACTCGACCAGTTTCTGAATTTCGGAGCGGGTAAAAAGTTTTAAGTCGAGCAAAACCTGATCATTGCGCGAACGTCCGCTGTGTATTTTTTTACCGGTATCACCCAGTTTCCGGGTCAACATCAATTCCACCTGCGAATGCACATCTTCCACTCCATCTTCAATCCTGAAGTCTCCGTTTTCGATGATCTGATGAATTTTTACCAGTTCAGACTGTAGTTCGGCAAGCTCGCTCTCCGTGAGCAAATTAATGGATTGCAGCATTTGAGCATGAGCAATAGAGCCCAATACATCAAACTTTGCCAAATACAAATCCATTTCGCGATCTTTACCAACCGTGAAATTTTCGATGAGTTCGTTTACCGAAATACCTTTATCCCAGAGTTTCATAGCAATATTGTTTTTTTTGAAGACTTCAAAGATAAATCAAAATAGGGGTTTATACATTTCCGGTGTATTTTTATTCAAAACGTCCCTGTTTTTTAATACAGGTTTGAGGTAAATACAATTTAGCTATTCAGCCTCTGTTCTTGAAAATGTTGTAAACAGAAAAACTTTTCTCATGTGGAGTGGGTTGTTATTTTGATGAAAGAAAAAATCCCCAAAATAGAATCGCTGGTTCAGTTGTATGACTTTCTTCCGGAAAACGAAAGAATTATCACTGATGTTTTGCGTCAAATTATCAGGCAAACCTTACCCAAAGATTGTAGAGAAAAAATCTCGTTCAATGTGCCGTACTTTTGTGGGAACAAGGGTATTTGCATTATTTGGCCGTCAGCAATTCCTGGCGGTGGAATCAAAAAAGGCGTTCTATTGGGATTCTGGTACGGTAACAGGCTCGAGGATGTTGACCATTATCTCACTCATGGAACCAACAAGCAAATATTCTATAAAATATACCAAACCGCTGAAGAAATCGACGAACTGGCTATCGTAAAATTATTGAACGAGGCCGTAAGAGTTGATCGACTCTCAGGAAAAACCAAAGCAGGAAGCCCCAGATCTTAACGAAAGGCCTCACCGCCAAACTATATTTCCGTTGAATTCTGTAGCGTTAAATAAAAATACAAAGCGGATAACACTTTCTATTTCAATGCTTAGGCCAACAATGCAACAGCCCTGCTTCCACTTTGATCAACTGCAACCACTTCCACTTTATCGCCATCGTTTATTGCAGTTTCTAAAGCAAATGGTTTACTTTTTAATGTTTGAGGCTGGTGAGGTATTTCGCCAGCTTTTACGCCATTTACCAAAACTTCATAAGTTGCCAAAGCTGCATCACCGGCAAAAGCAGTATCCCAAATTACTTTATTCCCATCTTTCCTGAGATTTCCGGGAGCGGTTAAACCTACCTTTTCAATCTGAAAATAATTGGAGTTGGGTTTTACCTTCTGAGCCTGTTCTTCAATTCGTTTTCGTTCTACTTCGGGCATCCCATTGGACTCAATTTGCGCTGCATAAAAATTCTGAATCAACTGGCATTTCATCGGGTCGTCATCAATTTGCCCAATACCTATTATTAAGGTATGAACGCCCGGCGTAGTCAACGAATATTCAATTAAAGGACGGCTGGGCAATTCTGGAGTTCCAACTTTACGAAATACATCTTCCGGAACACGAGACCAGCGCGGCTCTTTGTGATACAGTGCAGCATCGGCAAATACTTTCATAGCTATAATACCCATTCCTTTGGCTGAAGCAATGGGTATTACGTTGTGCTGCATGTTGTACTTGGTTTTGTCGTTGGCGTTAATGGCAATCAGCATTCCTTCCAGAATTCCGTATTCGTCACGCTGAATCATGTCGATCATCGCCGGTGGATTGGCATGACCTGAAAATCCGATATGCCGAATCAGCTTTTCATTTTTTGGATTCATGCCAGTCAGGTTGGTCCCATCGCGAAAATCGCGCAGGGCAACCAAGGCTCCAAAATTCCCGTTCGGATCGAGAGGCGTTTCCAGTCCTTCGTAAAGTACATTCACCTCATCGGTATTGTGCAGGGTGTGAATCAAAATCATATCGAGGTAAGCACCTTCAGGATAACCGCCCTTGTTGTCGCCAAAGATCTGGGTAAGCGAGCGTTTCAGGTCGTCAACAGCACATTTCACTTCCGGCATTCCGTTCGACCAGTTGTTTACATTCTCCCTTTCAGGCCATCCGGGTTTACCCCAGCGCATGCAGGTTTTACTGGTTAACCAGATGGATTGGCGAAGTTTTTCGTCGTAGTTGGGTTCTCCCGGAATCAGGTTCAGCATTTTAAAAGCCTTGTTATAATTCAACTGGCTTTCGGCATAAAGATTCGAGGTATCGAAATAATTAACTCCCAGCTTAAATGCCTTCAGAATAATGGGCACTGGATCTACATCGGCGGGGGTCCATTGCAACGACGCCTGTCCTCCAAGTGCGAGCGTAGTTACCTCGAAATCGAAGTTTCCAAATTTACGTTTCATGGGTTCAGGCATTTTATCGGTCGCACAACCACTTAGCGATAACATTGAAATTCCGGCAGTAGTTGCGGCTGAAACTTTTATAAAATTGCGGCGCGATAACGGGTAGTTTTTTGAGGTGCTCATGATGTCAGGTTTAAAGTTGCTTAAATTTAAGGAATATCTGGAAATAAGACAATTAAGAATTGCAACAATTTAAAATAACTGATTAATCCTGAAAATCAGTTACGGCACCGCACCCAAATCTTTTCCGCATCCAATTTAATTACAGCCGGAGTTTGCAGTTTTCCGGGCTCGCCATCAAAATGATAATAGGGCGTATCGGCCAATTCCAGATCAATCTGTTTCGCCTTATAACAATCGACAAAAGGCAGTTTCGGAATAATTTTAGTAAACAGCCCAATTCCAAAAACAGGCAACCAAAATCTACTGAATGGTTTTACCACAATCACATCAATTATTCCATCGGTCATGCTGGCTCCGGGCGCAATAAAAGCATTGTTCCCAAATTGTGACGCATTGGCAAAAGTGACCAGGAAAACAGACTGGTCCAACAGAACACCATCAATCTTCATCCTGATTTTGGTCGGTTTATAAAAAATACTCTCACGAACCACCAATTGCATATACCGAAAAAATCCGCGAGAAGAAACCGTACTCATCAGTTGAGCAATTTGCGCGTCGAAGCCAATACCGCCAGTACACAAGAACCGTTGATTATTTATGCTGCAAACATCTATCCGGAGCGTTTTGCCCTCCATTAACGTACGGGCACTTTTCTTTATATTCGTTGAGAGTCCCAATTCCCGGGCCAGTCCATTTCCGGAACCTATCGGAATTATTCCCAGTGGAGTATCCGTCCCGATCAAACTCTGCGCGACTTCATTAACCGTTCCGTCACCACCCACTGCCACCACCATGTCGTAACCATCAGCAGATGCTTTTATCGCCAGTTCGGAAGCGTGACCCGGATATTGGGTTAATGAATAATTCACCTCACAACCATTTTTTTTCAGGTATGGCACAACAAAATCAACAGCCAATTCTCCTTTATGGTGACCGGCATATTTATTAATAACCAAAAATATTCTCTTCGGATCTGTTTGTGTCATGGTTCGAATGTCATATTCAGCCGTGACAAATTACACGGCAACAGTTTTAACGACCAATAAAATCATCGTGCAGCACCTGCATGTATGCTTTAGGAAAAGATAAATCTACTGCTTTTGTTTCAGGCTTTGATACAAAATCGCGGATATTCTGGTCGAAATAAAATTTTCCTTCCGGAGTTACATAACCCCAACCCGAATCGAGCATATAAAACGCATAAGGTTTCGAGCTAAAAAAATCTCTCGAAAACCTTGCTGAATCTGCCTTCCAGCCTAGCTGATGAATCAAAGATACCGGAAAATCAGATTGCATGGATATGGTTTCTATTTGCTGTAGCGAATCGACCACCCCACCCGACCATATGAGCGGAATGCGATAACTTGCCGGATCGGTAATGTCGGTTGGTCCGGGCTCCATATGTCCGTGATCGGCGGTAACTATCAATAAAGTATTCGACCAAAGCGGCGATTTGCGAAACTCATCAATAAATACACCCAGACAACTATCGGTGTAAGCCACCGAATTCAGGTATTTGGCTTCATTCGAATTTCCTTTAATCTTCGAAAACGGAACGTCGTAAGGTGGATGACTGCTTACGGTGTAAATGGTTTTCATAAAAGGTTCCTTCTCTGTTTTCAAATCTTCCAGTGCGCGTTCAAACACATAACCATCAGGAACTCCCCATTTGGTCATACGGCCCAACTCCGATGGAAAATCAGCTTTTGTAGTTATCTTTCCACAATTGCTCTGCAAAACAAATGTTTTCAGGTTGTAAAAATTAATATCGCCCCCGTAATAAAATGAGGTGTAATAATTATGGCGGTTAAAATACTCCGGAAGCAAAGTGAGGCTTCTCGCTTTCTCCGGATACACCATAATAGACGTATTCAACAATGAAGGGTATCCACCCAAAACGGCCGAAATACCTCGATCAGAACGGTTTCCGGTAGAATAAAAATTGGTAAACACCGTGCTTTTTATGCAAAGCGAATCCAGATTGGGCGCAATGCCCTTCAGTCCGCCCAATGGCGAGATTACTTTATTCGAAAAGCTTTCCAGTATAATCAGTATAACATTCGGCTGTTTCTCCGGATTCAGTTTAATCAACTGGGATCTTAGCGCAAGGGTATCCGCTTCCTGAAACTGATTAAAAAGTCTCACACTCTCTTCCTGCGGCATATAGATACACGGGTTATTAAGCCGATCCCGTTTCTCAACCGATTTGGCAAAATTCCACAAGTAATTGCTGGCTGCCTGGTTGACATACAGTTTTGGACTGAACGCCACCGAGCTCAGATTTAGCGGAGCCGTGTCAAAACCACCACGAATAGGAATAATTAATGTGGCAACCAAAAATAGCTGCAAAAAGAATGCAGCCCAACCGATTTTGCCCTCTGCTGCGAAACCTTCCGGAAATAAACGCCTGTAAAGCAATCCGAAACCGACAAGTAAAATTCCGGCGATTAACACTCCCTGCAAAACATCAGTTATCGACACCGATGCGCCCATAGCCACCGGATCGTTGATATAATTAAATGCGGTAACATTTACCCGGGTTCCCCAATGCGGATATAAACCCAAATCGAGAACGGTTAAAAAGGAAGCCACGAATAAAATGACCAGCGTGTAAACCCAAACAAAACGACTAACAAAGCCAGAAGGTAAAAACAACCGAAAAGCAAGCAATAATCCTGGCAGTATTAATAAATAACAGGACATTGAAATATCCATTTTTAATCCATAACCAAAAATACCGAGTAATTCTTCACCCCTTAATTGCGAAGACAGTTTCCAGTTAAACATTAAAAAAAGGGCTTTGGCTAGCCAGAAAAAAATTATCCAGAAGATGAAATATTTAAAAACCCGAAATAGTTGTTTCTGTACCAATACCATACTTATTACTATATAAATACAAAAGGATTGCAAATATATATAAAACTACCCTGTTGTGGCTTTGCCATTCAGGCTATTAGTTTAATTAAATATGCACAGGACCACGAGTGCCATGTCAACGAACTCTTGTCGCAACGTCATCCCGGATTTATTTTGGCATCTCTTTGTTGACAAGACCCTCTCCTTTAAAATCATTTAACAGTTTCACATAAACGATCGCAAGAATACAGGCAATCATCATTTAATAACCATTTAATCCAATAACAATACTTTTAATATCTTTTTGACATTTAAAACAACATTATAATATCTTTTTAATATTTAAACAAAACTAATCGCGACTATTTGATTTACACCGCTTTAAATCACAAATTTAAAATTCAATTTTTCACATTTTTCAGATCAACACCCATTTTTTGAGTCATTTTATCCATTTTTTTAATCATTTTTGACAACAAACCCCCAATTTTTAAGCATTCTGTTTGTTAATTTATCTTTAATTCATACAAACACCCCAATTCTGATTATTCAAAATTTAAAAATATACATACATTTGACCAAGCATATAAAACGACAGGGGTCATCTCCAAAAAAGCAACTATTTTATCGAGACACCCCCTAAAAATTAGGAATGCCAAATTGAAGTTTTATAATAAATAAAGTTAAACCCTAAAATTGTGTATCATGAAAAAGAAAATTACCCTCGTTGTTTTTACACTTCTTGCAATTTGCACCCTCAATGTAAAAGCACAAGAAAGCTCATGGAGCACCAATGCAGACTTAGTAAGTAGTTACGTATGGCGTGGCACCAAATTTGGATCAGGTCCGGCATTACAACCCGGAGTTAAATACAGCAACAGCGGTTTCACTATCGGAGCATGGGGTTCCTATTGTTTTTCGACTAACGAAGCAATGGAAGCCGACTTATACGCAAGTTACGGAGTTAGCCTTGGAGAAAGCAGTTCTTTAACCTTTACGGTAACTGATTATTATTTTCCAACATCTCCTTATTTTGATGGAGACTCTCACTTCTTTGAACCAATGATTAGCCTTGGACTTGGAAAATTCTCTTTAGCCGGCGCCTACATGACCAATCTTGAAGACATTTATTTTGAAGCAGGTTTAGCTGCTGGCCCCGTAACCCTGTTTGCAGGTGCAGGCGACGGAAATTACACCAAAGACGCCAGTTTTAACGTGTGTAACCTTGGCATTAAATCGACCAAAGAAATCAAAATCTCCGATACGTTCACTATCCCGATGACCGGTTCAGTTATCCTAAACCCATCAACCGAACAGTTCCACATCGTAGTAGGAATCACCCTATAATCCTGATCCAATCATTAAAATCGTATAAATATGAAAAAGATTGAAGCTATCATACGCAAAACCAAATTCGATGATGTAAAAGAAGCACTCACCGAAGCAGGTATAGAATTCTTTTCCTTCTGGGATGTGCGCGGAGTTGGACAAACCCGTGAAGGTCGTGTTTACCGCGGCGTTGTTTACGACACCAGCACCATCGAACGCACCATTCTATCTATAATCGTTCGCGATAAAAATGTGGAAAAAACCGTTTTGGCCATCATGAAATCAGCCAGGACCGGTGAAATTGGGGATGGAAAAGTATTCGTTTCAGCAATCGACGAATCTTACCGCATCCGTACCGGAGAGTTTGGCGACGAATCATTATTCATCAAAGGAAAAGAGATTTAAAAATAACTGAAAATTTATTATCATGGACGAAGTAACACTCACATCTTTAGCCCAATCCGCAGCGGACATGGCTAGATCAATAGATACTATTTGGGTACTGATAACTGCCGCTCTGGTATTTTTCATGCAAGCAGGATTTGCCCTGGTAGAAGCCGGATTTACCCGCTCAAAAAACACGGTAAATATCCTTTATAAAAACTTAATGGACTTTTCTATTGGTTCAATCATTTTCTGGGTTCTTGGATTCGGATTAATGTTTGGAGCCGATATTTCAGGAATCATCGGAACTCCCGACTTATTCTTCAAGAACGGCTGGACAGGTGGTGTACCTGCAGAAGCTTTTCTGATTTTCCAGACTGTATTTGCAGCAACTGCCGCCACAATTGTTTCAGGCGCAATGGCAGAACGCACAGAATTCAAATCATACCTGATTTTTTCATTGGTAGTATCCGCTGTTATTTATCCGGTATCTGGTCACTGGATTTGGGGAGGAGGATGGTTATCTCAGCTGGCAACTCCTTTTCATGATTTTGCCGGATCAACAGTAGTGCATATGGTAGGAGGAGTTGTTGCACTAACCGGAGCTATGGCTTTGGGCCCACGTTTGGGTAAATACAACGGGAAAAAGGTCAATGCTATTCCGGGCCACAGCATGACATTAGGCGCTTTGGGAGTATTTATTTTATGGCTTGGATGGTTTGGATTTAACCCAGGCTCACAATTAGCTGCTTCCGGATCGGCCAACGCAACTGCAATCTCTCACATTTTCGTCACCACCAACCTTTCTGCTGTTGCCGGATCATTGGCTGCATTAATAATAAGCTGGATTAAATGGGGAAAACCCAGTTTAAGTTTTGCCTTAAACGGTGCCCTCGCCGGATTAGTTGGCGTAACTGCCGGCTGTGCTGTTGTATCAGCAACTGGCGCACTGCTCATTGGCCTCACCTCTGGTGTGGTACTCGTATTTGCAGTAACGTTTATCGACAATGTATTAAAAATTGACGACCCGGTTGGAGCAATATCGGTACACGGTGTTTGTGGTGCCTTAGGAACCATTATGGTTGGCTTGTTTTCCGAATCAACCGGTTTATTCTACGGACATGGAGCTGCCCAATTAATATCTCAACTTATTGGTGTAGTAACAGTTGCCGCATGGGCCGGAGTTACCGGATTTATCCTCTTTAAAGTATTAAAAGCGACTGTTGGCTTGAGAGTTCCAAAACGGATCGAAGAAGAAGGATTGGACATTTACGAACACGGAGAAAGTGCTTACAATTAATATTTTCTTCAACAATTAAATTTGTTGTTTTTTTTAAAGAAGAGGGGACTGTTGGGGGACAGGCCTCTCTTTCTTTTTTGCCCCAAACTCGCGACACTTCAAAAAAAAAGTCAAAAAGACAATAAATAAAATATTTATACTCTTTTTGACAAATACCCCAATATTTTTGATACACAATGTTATTTTTTTATATTTTTGCAGAGACAAACCCCCAAAATAATATAGGCTATAAATTATAAATTAATATTTTTGTCTCAGAAATCAATAAATGATTAATTAACGATCAGGAACTACCCATTCCTGTTTTATTCACTCTAAACTTTAATTGTTATGAAGAAAATTGAAGCCATCGTCAGAAAAACCAAGTTTGAAGAAGTTCGTGCAGCGTTACATGATGCTGACATCGATTTTCTTTCCTGGTGGGAAGTAAAAGGTCAGGGTACTGCCAGGCAGGGATTAATTTTCAGAGGCATTGCCTACGACGTAAATTCGGTTGCCCGCATTTACATTTCGTTTGTTGTGAGAGATCAAAATGTTGAAAAATCCATTAACGCCATCCTCGAATCAGCTTATACCGGCGAAAGCGGCGACGGACGGGTTTTTGTATCCGAAATTGGAGAATCCATCCGCATCCGTACAAAAGATCGTGGCGACGAATCACTCTACAATAAATAAATTTCTCACTTACAAATCATTGAATATGAAATTAAAACATATAGGAATGGCACTACTCGGAGTAGCTGCCCCTGCCCTGCTATTTGCACAAGAAACCGCAACCGCCGCGGTTGAACCAACTCCGTTTATCGATTCCGGAAATACCGCGTGGATGACTGTAGCCACAGCTTTGGTGATGTTAATGACCATTCCCGGGTTAGCCCTTTTCTATGGTGGACTTGTTCGCCAAAAAAACGTATTAAATATTCTGATGCAGTGTTTTGTCCTGACTGCGGTAATTACCCTCGAATGGGTATTCATCGGATATAGCCTGTCTTTTAGCTCATCAACCGGAGCGCTTGCTCCTTTTATTGGCGGATTCGACTGGGCCTTCCTTAACGGAATCAGCATCAACGATGTAAGTCCATACTACATTTCGCAGGCAACCGCCCGTATTCCCCATCTTTTATTCGTACTGTTCCAGTGTATGTTTGCAGTAATAACACCTGCATTAATCATTGGCGCTTATGCCGAACGTATTAAATTTCGGGGTTTTCTCATCTTCTCGGTACTTTGGGCCATTTTTGTTTACAACCCTGTTGCCCACTGGGTATGGTCAGCCGACGGATGGTTATTCAAAATGGGAGCGCTCGATTTTGCCGGGGGAACCGTAGTTCATATCAACGCGGGTATTGCGGCTCTGGTAATGACTTTAATGATCGGTTCAAGGAGAAATTACAACAACCACCCAACTGCGCCACATAACATCCCATTGGTTGTTATTGGAACTGCATTACTTTGGTTCGGCTGGTTCGGGTTTAATGCCGGAAGTGGACTTGCCGCCGATGGCTTAGCCATCAGCGCCTTCCTTTCTACCCATGTGGCAACAGCAACAGCCGCTTTTTCATGGGCTTTACTCGATTGGACCATCAACAAAAAACCAACCGTTATTGGCATTTGTACCGGCGCTGTAGCCGGACTCGTTGCCATTACTCCGGCTGCCGGTTTTGTGGGAGTCTTGGGGGCTGTAGTTATCGGGGTAATCGTTGCCCTGGTCTGTTTCTTTATGGTTTCTGTAATCAAACACAAATATGGGTACGACGATACGCTCGATGCTTTTGGGGTACACGGTATTGGCGGGATTCTGGGCGCACTGTTAACCGGATTCCTTGCAACACCAGCGATTCAGTCTTCGTACAGTGGTTTATTTTACGGAAACCCCAAACAACTCTACATTCAGTTTATTGCAACCATAGCAACCATGGTATTCTCCGGGGTAATGACTTTCGTCCTCTTCAAGATTGTGGACAAGCTATTTGGCATACACGCCACTCAAAAAGAAGAAATTGCCGGATTGGATATTTCTCAGCATAACGAAATGGCTTACGCTGAAAGCGATTAGTTTTAAAGTTTTAGTTCGATTCAGAATAAGGCTTTAGTAAATCTGAAGCCTGCCTTGAGAGACCTGTTGGGGGACAGGTCTCTCTCTTTTTTATCACAATTGAAGTCCTGATAATAAATCGACGTAAATCCGAAACCCTTCTTCCAGTTCCGAAATCAAAATGTATTCGTTAGCGGTATGAGACCGTGCGCTGTCACCCGGACCAATTTTTATTGAAGCATAGGACAGGATGGCCTGATCAGAAGTCGTCGGCGAGCCATAATAACTCAACCCCAGGCTTATCCCGCGCTGAACAATGGGGTGATCAACGGAAATTCCTGAAGAGTTTAACCGGAAGGAACGAGGAGTAACTTCTGAATCAACCAACTGATTAATTATTTCATAAGCTTGTTGATTGGAATAATGTTCGTTGGTTCGCACATCTACCACAAACGAACAACGATCGGGAACCACATTATGCTGCGTTCCGGCGTTAATCATGGTAACCGACATCTTGACCGGCCCCAGAATATCCGAAGTTTTTTCAAAACGGTAATTCCTGATGGTTTCAATATCGGTGATAGCTTTATAAATGGCATTTTCGCCTTCTTCACGCGCTGCATGACCCGACTTTCCGTGAGCAACACAATCCAGCACGATCAATCCTTTTTCGGCAATAGCCATTTGCATCCGGGTAGGTTCTCCAACTATGGCCAAATCCAAAGATCCTATTTCGTCCAAAATGCTGGCCAAACCGTTTTCTCCCGAAATTTCTTCTTCAGCTGAAGCGGCATAGATCAAATTGAAAGGCAGGTTCTCCATCGCATTAAAATACATAAAAACCGCCAAAAGGGTAACCAAAGGGCCGCCGGCATCGTTGCTTCCCAGTCCATACAAAACGCCATCCTCAACATTGGGCGAATACGGATCGCGGGTGTAACCGCTTGCCGGCTTAACGGTATCAATGTGCGAATTGAGTAAAACAATCGGAAGTCCGGTTTTCCAATACCGGTTCCGAACCCAGGTATTGTTCATTTTTGTTTCATACGGAATAGCAGAGTCAGAAAAAAACTGACGGATTACCTGGGCAGCATCCTGTTCGTTGCGGCTCAAAGAAGGAATCGCGATGAGCGACTTCAGCAGATTGATATATTTTTCCATCATCAAACTTATTTCAATGCCAGACAAAAATCAAAAAAAATGTTCGGATCTGATACCAAATTCAGGAAAAACATCAAATTTTAATCGCAATGTAATTTTTTGAAGAAACTAAAGTTATTTATCTGACCACAAATATTAAAATGAAAGAATCGCATTTTTATTTTGCGTAAAACTTACAAAAAGGTATTTTTACCTGACTAAAACTTACAGATTCCACATCATACATATAAATAACACACATGGAAAATCAACTTAAGAAAGGAGTTTCGAGACGCCAGTTTCTCGGAACTGCTGCTATTGGAGTAGCTGGAGTAGCAATGTTCTCATCATTATCGGCCTGTAAACAAAAAGTGGTTGATAATTCGCTGAAAATTGGAATTATCGGAATGGGGCAGCAAGCCATGTTCTTAATGAACGGATTCTTGCAGATTCCTGGAGTTAAAGTAGTTGCAGGTTGCGATGTTTATGGCGTAAAACGTCAGCGGTTCGAAAAAAAGGTCAAAGCTTTCTATGCAAAAGCAGGTGTAGAAATCGAAATCCAGACCTACGAAAAGTACCAGGATTTATTGGCCCGCCCTGACATTAATGCCGTAGTAATTGCCGTTCCTGATCATTCACATGCCATGATTGCTATTGCAGCATGTAAAGCAGGCAAAGATGTTTATCTGGAAAAACCGATGACTTTCACCATTAACGAAGGTCAGGAATTGCGCAAAGTAGTTCGCGAAACCAACCGTATTTTAGCAGTAGGAAGTCAGCAACGTTCTGATCCGAATTTCCAGCATGCGGTTAAATTGGTTCAGGAAGGCGCTCTTGGACAAATTGAAAAAGTTCATGCTTATGTTGGGGCACCCCCAAAACCATACGATCTTCCCGAAGAAACTTTACCAGCCGACTTAAACTGGGATCTTTGGTTGGGAAGCCTGCCTACTCCTATTCATTACAACAGCCAGCTTAATCCGCCAATTACGGTAGAACCCGAAAAAAACGAACAATTCTGGGGCGGATGGAGATGGTATAAAGAAATGGGTGGTGGTTTCACTACCGACTGGGGTGCACACATGTTCGACATTGCCCAGTGGGGTCTTGGAATGGATAAAAGTGGTCCGGTTGAAATATCGCCAGTTGCCGACGGAACTCAGTACATGCAGTTTACTTATGCCAATGGCGTAATCCTGACTTCGGAACCATTCGACGAAAAAAATACCAAAGGAGTTAAATTTATTGGTAAAGATGGCTGGCTAGAAGTTTCGCGCGGACACTTCCTTGCCTCTGACGATAAATTTCTTCCTCCGGCACAAGCTGAAGGCGACACTGGCCCTTACGAAACCAAAATTCCTCATCAGGTCAATTTTATCGAAGCGGTTAAAGAACGCAAAGATCCTGTTGTTCCGGTTGAAATCGGACACAGCAGTTGCACCGTTTGCACCTTGGGTAACATTGCCTGCGACCTGAAACGGACCATTAAATGGGATCCGGCAACAGAAACTTTTGTGGACGATGTGGACGGAGAAGCTACCAAAAGGCTTCACTATCAATATCGCGAAGGTTGGAATTTGCTGTAATTGATTGAACGTGCACGATAACGTGCCATCTCGCATATCACGCAGGCAATTCAGGTAAAACTGGTTGCCTGCGTTTTTTGTCCTATTACTCCATTGAAATCCACAAACTTTTCACCACCGGTTATACAGCGACAAGCACCGCACATATCAAACGCCATATGCACGAACGATGGTGTCAATGAGGTTCAATGAAATTAGGAAAACTCAGCGGAGAATTCGGTAAGAGAAAGTTTGTAACGCTGAATTAATCCAGCACAAAGCGGTAAGTAATGGTTCCGGTTTGGAACGCAGGAGCATTGTTATCGACATTAAATTTAGCCTGAAGTGCGGCTTTTTTTGCTGCGGCAATCAATTCCGGATCAGCCGTATTGGAGCCCCGAACGCCAGCTTCGGCCTTGGTAACCTGCCCCGATTTGTTTACAGTAACCTGAACCACCACAACTCCTTCTTCGTTACCCGGATAATAGGGCTTGGGAAGTGATTGGGCACTTCGTCCGTCAAGGTTATACGAAACCCCATTTCCAACACCTCCGCCGGGGCCATATTTCTCGGCATTAGCCGTACCGCCGGGAGTCCCCTGGTTTCCGGAGCCGTAAGTTACACCCTGCGAGGTGCTTTTTGAGTCGGATGTTCCTTTCCCGTTTCCGCCAAAAGCATTCTTGGCACGGTTGTTAATTTCACCAACTTTACGTTGTTCTGCGGCAGCCTGGGCCAATCGCTGTTCTTCCTCCCTTTTCTGTCGGGCTATTTCGGCCTGACGAATCTTTTCGGCCTCCGTTTGACGCTGTTTTTCCAGGCGTTCCTCTTCCCGTTTTTCTTTCAGGATCTTTTCTTTTTCGAGGTCTTTGGTTTTCTCAGCTTCTTTTTTCTTTTTGGCGGTTTCCATGGCTACAGTCTTCTCCAGGTCCTGAGTCATCACCGCTTCTTTCTCGGCCGGGGCAGCTACTTTTTTCTGGGGTGGCGGTGGGGTAACTTTGGCTTCAGCTTGTTTCTCCTCGCGGTCTTCAATTGGAGCAGATTCACTCGGAGCAGGTTCCTCAGCCCCAAATCCGGTTTCCGAATCGCCAAAATTTACCAGGATACCTTCTTCTCCGGGTAAAGGTAGTGGGGTAAAAAATCCAAAAAGCATTAAAAGGGCCAAAACTACGGCGTGCGTAATAATGGTACCAATAAGTCCCCTTTTATGTTCCCGGATGTATTTCATTATTCTTCGGGCGCAGTGGCCAAAATCATTTTAACATTATTGCGTTTTGCAATATTCATCACATTTACAACCTGCTCAATAGGTACCGATTTATCAGCATGAAGAGCAATATACGTTTCTTCATCCAGCTTGACCATCCGTTGCACAAATGGTTCGATTTCGGAAAATGCAACACGTTTCAAATCACCATTTTCGTTAATCCAAAATTTCAGATCAGCGGTTATCGAAATGGTTGTAATTGCCTTGGCCACGGTTTGATTGTTGCTTTGCGGCAACAACAATTTAAGCGCATTGGGAGCTACCATGGTTGAGGTAATCATGAAAAATAAAAGCAACAGAAAAACAATATCGGTCATCGAAGCCATACTAAAACTCACTTCCACCTTATTTCGACGTTTCAAAGCCATGATTTTCTATTTAGCCGGTTCGTTCAACATATCCATAAATTCAATGGTTGCAGCTTCCATATTAAATACTACTTTCTCGACATTGGCTACCAGGATATTGTAAGCAAAATACGCCACAATACCAACAATTAGTCCGGCCACTGTTGTTACCATAGCCTGATAAATACCCGATGACAACAAACCAATATTAATATTGTTACCAGCATTAGCCATATCGTAAAAAGCAGAAATCATACCGGTAACGGTCCCGAGAAATCCCAACATAGGAGCTCCACCGGCCACGCTGGCCAAAACAGGAAGTCCTTTTTCGAGTTTCGAAACTTCAAGGTTGCCCACATTCTCAATAGCCGTAGTGACATCAGACATGGGCCGGCCAATGCGCGAAATTCCTTTTTCGATCATTCGCGACGTTGGCGAGTTTTCACTTCGGCACAAATCAAAAGCCGATTCAATTTTTCCATCCAGAATGTATTTCCGAATCCGATCCATTAGCTGTGGAGCTGGTTTACCAGCCTTCCGGATGGCGAAATAACGATCGAAGAAAATAAAGACTGCAACGAATGATAACAGAATGATCGGAATCATCAACGGACCACCTTTAATAGCCATATCAATAAATCCCAATTCTACTCCGCCTGGCTGAACGGCTTTGTTGACAGCTTTCGTGCCCTCAACTAAATTTTGACCTGCCTGTAATAAGATAAAATTCAACATATGCATTTTGTTTTGTGTCAAACTTATTTAAAAACGATGCATCTATACAAATAGTATGCCCCGCAAAAATACAATTTATTTAAGTATTATTCTCCTAACCATAAAACTGGTCCAATCAGTAACACAAACAATAAGTTACCTGATGAGACGAGCCTTGAGTATCACTCGCTGCCGAGTTTCATATGGCAATTTAAAAAACGAATTATAGACCTCTGACATACAGCTAGCTATCAGACCGGTTGATTTGCCTTGACTTCGACTTCCGTAGTGAAAAGATATTTTTTACTTTTTGCCAGAGTTCTTCAAAGTCGTTAAAATCTTCGCGGTACGAAACGCCCACACCCTGTGTATATGGAGACGTTTCGTATATCAGGTTGTTGTTGGCATGGTTGTAGGCCTTGAGCATCAATTTTCCGTTTTTAGTAAGCTTAACAGATACATCGGCGTCGCCAACCAGCCCATTGTTATTGGCAGTGGTCCGTTGCGAAGAGTTGTTTGCAATATTTCCGTTTATACTCACCCGATCGTTAAACATCTGTGTACTAAGCGCAACCTCAATTTCGTCATTGGTAATTTCGTTCCCCGGACGGTAATTAAAACCAATATCAAAATCGTTGCTTATTTGCGACAACCAGTTGCTAAACTGATTGGAAAACAGCTCACTGGCAGTTGATGCTGTCGATCCTATCAATCCATTGTTTGAGCCCGAGTAAGTTCCTCCGCGCAGATATTCCGGAGTATAAAACTTGCCCAGCACCAAAAGCGACAAAATCTGCTTATTCAAATCTTCTTCGGAATTGATGTATTGCTTAACCTCATCTTTAATCTGATCTTCGGCCGTTGGCAATTCGATATCGAACTTGATATCCGGATTATTGAGGCTATTCGAAAGATTAATCCTACACAATACAGGCAGTCGCTGAGAAAGATCCATATCCTTGTAACTATCAGCCAAAAGCTCGCTAAGGGAAGCTTTTAACCTGTACAGGGCATTCAGCTCCAGGGTGGCATCGTAAGGATCTCCGTTCCATTCAATGGTTCCTCCCTGCTGTATTTCAAATTTTTTATTGATTACGTTTTGAAGCGTAAATAAATAATCTCCCTGTTCAACCGTATATTCACCAAAAAGTGAGATGTTTAAATCGTTATCAATTGCAACCTGCATATTACCCGATCCCTGCGCTTTAATTACATCACCAATTTTCGAATTATAGATCAACTGCGCTTTTGCTTCCGGAGTAATTTCCACATCAAACCTCATCTGTACATTCGATTCGTAAACCGGGGTTTTCTTCAGTTTAATTTTTGGCTGAAATCCTCTTGATACGAAACTCAGAAAGTCATATTCCTGGGCATCACTTTCGTATTCAAGCGATATGTTCATTTCAGTACCTTTTTCAGTCCGGGCAAAACCATCAATTAAAACGGTTGCCCCCATACCGGTTATCCGAACGGCACCACTGGCAAATGTTTTTCCATAGAATTGTTCGTTTATTATCGGGGTTGTGTTGAAGGCCATGATCTTATTGGATTTTATCGCCAGGTCGTAAACCATCTTCGAAAAACTGCGGTGCTTAATCGACCCGGAAAAAACACCCGTATTCCCCCAATCGTCGCTTATTTTTATATCCGGAAAAATAATTTTATCGGCCTTAAATCTCACCGAATCGCTGAGGTTGTAATTGACCTGTAATTCGGAGAGCATCAATCCGGCATTGGCCGCATACAAAGCACCGTCGTGCTGAAGATAGCGCGGCGACCCGTAAATGTGTACCCGCCCGGTAGCATCGCCGTGAAAATTGGCAAAACTGCTTCCCATTAACGGTTGCAAAATCAGCAACGAAAAATGGTCAAAATTGGAATAAACGGAGAGACTGTCTTTCCCCGGATTATAAATTCCATAGGCATGCAGTGCTTTTTTATTTCCTGATTCCACGATTAATTCGGCATCGATCTCTTCGGCAGCCCGGTCCCAGCGGGTCATTACACTTCCGTTCCCAAGCGAATGACCGAGTAAACCTAATCCCTCAATTTTTAAATCGGACAGAAACAGCGCCCGCTGATAAAGATCAAAAAGTGAAACACTACCATTTAATTCTCCTTTCAGCTTGAGGTTGCCAGCTATAAACGTATTCAGCGAACCCAGATCAATCCGGTCGAAAAAAATGTTCAATTTGTTGTTCTGGTTTTTATCAATGGACCCATCGATTAAAATGGATTGTTCGTTATTCGAGAGTTTCAGGTTATTCACTTTTACAAGGGTCGAGTCGATTGTAATGGTTGAAGAATTAATCTGCCACTGCTCGTCGGAAAGAAACAAGCGGGTTGGCTTGACTGAAATTTCGACCTGCGGCTTTTGCTCCTGGTTAGAAAACCGGGTACTTGTATTAACCGAACCACTGTATGAAACAGCCCCGAAATTATTCCATGCCAGTTTAGAATCCAGCACATCATTTTTAGCTTCAGAAATTAACGATAAATTGTACACCTTAAACTGTCCGCCCACAGCAACTTCTTCTGCCTTATTCCTCACATTCAGTTTAGAATCGCCATCAACAGCGATAGTAAATTTATGAATAACAGTTGATTGATACTGTATCTGCGGAAAACTCGCCTTGAGCACCAGTATGTTTCTCTCCGAGTTTATGCTTCCCTCCAGTTTGGCCGGATCTACCTTCAATTCGGGTATCATTACCCGGGCAAACCGGTTTATATCTTTCAGGTCGAACTGAAAATCGAAATTATTGTTGGTTTTTTGAACCGGAATACTTAGCCCCGAAGATGGGATATAATGATTGATAATGCTTTTTACCGAGTTGTGCAGGTTATGTAACTGGTATTGCCCCCTGATTTCGGCATCCAGAAAATCGGATCGGACTTGCAAAACCGGTTCATTTTCATGAAAAGTCTTTAAATCAAAATTATCGAACGACACAAGTCCGTTTTCGTTTTGGTAGCTCCCCTGCGCAAAGTGGATCAAGCCATTCAGGTTATCGATAGTATTACCGGTGAAATTGGCGTTAAGCGCAAAAGAGATTTCGGATTCTTTAAACCTGCTAACCAGATTTAATGCCCGCAAATCGGCCTTCTCAACCTGCATATTGAAATCAAAAACCGGGACCGGAACATTCAAATCAAATGCCCCATCAAACCGGAATTGCAAATTCGGGTCATCAACGATTAAACTTCCGTCGAACCGTTTATTCAGTATATCGCCGCTTAATTCAATATTTTTGTATTGGTATTTGTTCACCATCACACTATCGATTTGCCCTGAAACAGAGGCCATAAAGTTGTGCGATTGCGGATTCAGAACTCCCTTTATATCACCATTAAAGGTTATCCGGTCGAGCAAATCAGACTGGACCAACTTGCCGATCTGGAAATTCACTGTTTTCAGCCGTCCGTTAATTTTCAGTTTTTCGCCCTCCAGCGGCACAAACGATAAGTCGGTGGTCAGGACTCCCCATTTCGAACGGAACGTTCCGTAAGCAACAAAGTCGCTCAGGAAGCCTGTAAAATTTCCCTTGTATTCGATTATCCCTGCCTGAAGCAAGGTTGCAGGAATATCGAGCATCTGCAACGGGAACCGATCGGGAAGCTTAACCCGCTGTATATCCTCAAAATCGGCAAATGACTGTTTCAGATCAACATGCATATACGTGCTGGTAATATCAGGCAGCCCGTTCAGATAAAAATCGAAGGCCAACCGGGTATTGTTGCCCATGCTTAACTCAATATTTTTTCCTTTCAAATCGGCCAATTTACCGGTAATCTGACCCGAAACTTCAATATTTTCGTCCATCCCTTTCAATTCCGGAACAAACTGCCCGATATCTTTCAGGCTCACGAATGATTTTTCCAGGTTAATGTCAATTTTCAAATTCATGAAATTAAATGGCTCACCGGCTTTGACTTTGTCAATCCGGATATTTGCTTCCGTAATTTCTGAATTTGACGTATGTAGCCGAAGGTTATCGATACGCATTGAATCGGGAGTTAAAAACAGCTTTGCCGAAAAATCTTTGAGGCTGAAATCTTTCTGGTTATTCATCTGAAACCGGGTAATCTGCAAGGCCATTTTACGATCGACAAATTCAACATCCTCAACACCAATCGAAATACTATCCAATACATGCTGGTGATACCCGGCGCTATCGGTATAGGCATAACATACTTTGGCATCGTTAAACCCAAATGTATTCACAAGCAGGTCAAACTTCAGGCTGTCGTTTTTCAGCGTATCTTTTGATGCAAACTGGTCGAGCAAAAACTGGTAATTCGGGATTCCTGCCGTATCGGCATTCAACTTCAGCAAGGTCTTGTTTAAGGTAAGTTCCGAAATACCTACATATTTCTTTTTTATGCTGAACGAATCGATGCTGGCAACCAATTCTTTCACAAACACTAACGAATCGTGTTTCTGATCTTCAATTAAAACTTCTTCGAGTACCAGTTTGTTGAAAAAAGTAAAAGAAACACCTTTTACGGTAACGGTTGTTTGGTATTTTTCCGACAGGTAATCTGTCAGCTTTTGGGTCAAATACGTCTGCACCACCGGACTTTGAAGAATCAGGTACATAGAAATGAGCAGGATAACTACCGTACCCAGAATTGGTAACCCTATTTTAAGTGTTTTTTTGATATTTTTGTCGCTCCTATTTTTAAGCAAAATAATACAAATACACGGATAAAAACCAGCCTGTATAAGAAATTAACGAACGAACAGGCTTTTTATTGAGACCCATGGACAAAGAAAGAGATATACTGATTTTAGGCATTGAATCGTCTTGCGACGATACTTCCGCCTCGGTAATTAAAAACGGTTTTTTGCTGTCGAACATTATTGCCGGGCAAAAAGTACATGAAGCTTACGGCGGTGTGGTTCCTGAACTGGCCAGCCGTGCCCATCAGCAAAACATCATCCCGGTGGTCGATCAGGCCATTAAACAAGCTGTGGTAAAACCTGAAGACATCACTGCCATCGCCTTTACCCGGGGGCCTGGCCTGTTGGGTTCCCTGTTGGTTGGAACTTCGTTTGCCAAAGGATTTTCGCTGGCAACGGGCGCCCCGATGATTGAAATCAATCACCTTCAGGCTCATGTGCTGGCTCATTTTATACAAGAATACGATCAGCCATACGACCCGCCCAAATTCCCTTTTCTTTGCCTGTTGGTTTCAGGCGGAAATTCGCAGATTATCCTGGTGAAAGATTATCTCGATATGGAAGTAATCGGTCAAACCATTGACGATGCTGCCGGCGAGGCTTTCGACAAATGTGCCAAAGTGATGGGACTTCCCTACCCCGGCGGTCCGTTTGTTGACAAACTGGCTAAGGAAGGTAATCCGGATGCCTTTAAATTTTCGAAACCGCGCATCCCCAACTTCGACTACAGTTTCAGCGGACTGAAAACCAGCTTCCTGTATGCGCTTCGCGACCAGTTGAAAGAAAATGAAAATTTTATTGAAGAACGAAAAGCCGACCTGTGCGCTTCGCTGCAAAAAACAATTATCGACATTCTGCTCGACAAACTGATAAAAGCAGCCAAAGAAACCGGCATCCGGGAAATTACCGTTGCCGGTGGTGTTTCGGCCAATTCGGGACTGCGGAATGCCCTGATTGAAACAGCAGCCAAACGCCATTGGAAAATGCACATCCCAAAATTTGCGTTTACCACCGATAATGCCGCTATGATTGCCATGACCGGTCATTACAAATACCTGAAAGGCGAATTTATTGGCATGGATGCGGTACCGTTTGCAAGGATGGACATCCGGGTATAGCCCTATTTTTTAATTATACCACATAGGTCACATAGAATATACTAATCGGTGTAATCTGTGGTGAAATTTCAGGTTTCTATGTGATTTTCAAAACGGATATTCGGGTTGGAAAAGCGGAAAATCCATATTATTGTATATTCAAAGCACAGTGGTAGCGATTTTTTATAATCCGTGCCACCAAATTTCTAACTCGTACCCGATATTTTTAACCTGTATTGCAAATCTTAAGCTTTGCGATTCCCAAAAGTTTAACTCCTCAAACGACCGAAAAAGGCAACAAATAGTTTGGATTTATAAACATAACCCATTACTTTTAAAATCTCGAAAACAAAACTGAACGAGTGGATGAGTTGGGCCTTGAAACAATTAAGCCTTCGAAAAAGTACGGTAAGCTCTCCACTATTTGCTAGTTATGGGCAATTTTAAATACTGCACCTCAATAAAGAAAAACTGAAGAATGACAACTAAAAAGAAAGAAAAGAAAATCAATGCTTCTGGTTCAGCTACAAATGCTGGGATTGATTATCAGCAAAGAGTTGGAGCCTGGTTTCTAGTTTCACAATATACAGACTTTAATATTAACAAGACAATAGATATTGATAGTGACTTATTCATAGAATCAGTTCATTTTGAAACAACTGATTATGTTGATGATATAAGAATAGATTGTAAAGAAGTATTAATTTATTGCCAAGTAAAACGAAGAGTTTCAACCCTTTCTTCTTCCTCAAATTCCGATTTTAATAAATCCATGAAACAATTTGTTACTAGCTTTATTAATGAATACTCTTTAAACAATATTTATGTGCTAATTACAACATCTGAAAGTACAACCAAAATAAAGAAAGACTTAAAAAAAATTCTCACTTCAGTTAGGTTGAACGACACAAAATTTCAAAATAATCCTCTAAATAAATCGGAAGAAAATACATTTAAAACATTTCGGACTCAATTTTTTCATTTATATAGAGAAATATTAGGCACAGAAACAGATGAAGTAACTTTCATTAAGTTTTGCAAGCAAGTTTATGTATCAATAATTGATTTGGAGGAAGGGAGTTCAAATATTAATGCTGCATTAATGCTCTTAAAGAGCAAAAACTTTCCAAATCCTGAACTAATTTGGAAATTGCTAATATCAAATTGTTTAACCTTTGCTGCTAAAAGGCAGTCTGTGAATAAAACATACGTTGACGGATTACTTAATCAATTCAGTTCAACAAGTGACAAGAAGGCAGATGAAGATATTAATAGCAATTTTTCTTGTGGAAAGGATATAATATTAATTGAATCATTTGTTGAAGAGGCAGATTTTCTAATAGTTGAGTTATTCAGATTTGACGATATTGGTTTGCCCAAGCAATCTTATCGGGATAATAAACTTGTTATAGATGGAAAAGATGAAATTACTGAGTGGAATGTGATTTTTCGCAGTTCAACAACATCGGCGATGATGAGATATTTAGATGAGAATATGATTCTATATGAGAATAAAAAAATAGTAACATTAGCAGCTCATCCTGATATTGAATATGTTGAAGACCTGCCACATGTAATTGCATACAAAGAAAAGCATAAAGTTATTCTCAGCGAGAATATAAGAAAATGGGAATGTTTGCATTGTGGAATGAGTATTAGCTCAGAAGAAGCATATTTGGTTGAAATTGATGAATTTGGCTTTAAGCATTCATTAGGACCAATACATAAAGACTGTCATAGAAATTTGGATCGAGTATTAGGTATTACTGGATTAAAAGAACCATTAACAAAGTCAAAACTCAAAAATTTTGATTACAAAAAATGGATTTCGTTAATCATAAAAGGCCAAGGGCAGATAACTGCAATTAAAAATATGCACTTTGGAAATAGAAAACCAATTATCTCCTACAATTTTGAAAGGGAAATCAATGAAGGCGCATATTGTATTAGAGTCTCTCATGAAGACAAAACCTTTTCGTATTTATATAGCGGTCATGAAATTGAAAGATATGATAAAGATGAAGGTGAGCATATGCTTGAACATTTAAATTCCGAATTAACAAATTCAATTAGACTTAAAGATCCTATTTATTCCACAAGCATAAATTATAACAGGGATAGGTACTCGGAGTTGGTAAAACAGAAAAAGACCAATGAAAAATTGATTAAAGTAACTAGGTATGATTTGATTAAATATAGTGCCATGCTCTCAAAGATTAATGAAACAATTGAGCAAGATTATGCACCTGTTTGTTTACTATACGACAAGAAGAGTCAAGAGTTAATTGATTTTTCCAATATAATTCCAATTATTACAGACCCTTTAAAATTTGATGGTTTTTATGAAAATTGGACACAGGCTGGTTTTGAGTTAGATGAATGCGAGTTAAAAATAATAGATAACGACAAAGATTTTGGTTTAAATCTACTACGCTTTTTCGAAAAAGGTCAAAAAGTCATAATTGACCCTGAATTTGATTTGGGAAAAAACATTATAAACGGTTTCCCTATTGTGAAACAACAAGAACTAATTGAGCAAAAACAACAAGAATCAAAAACACAAGAATTTAAAAGTGTTAATAATCCTATATTTTTAAAAGGAGATAAAGTAAAAATTGTATTTCCAGATTTACAACAAGAAAAATTCCCTGAGGGTGTATTATTAGAAGATGAAATGGAAAACGAAGAAGGACAAAGATTCGTGGTCTTCCAACCTGTTGAAAATGGAGTAAACTTAGATTTAATGTACTCTTTGCCATCAAAACTATTGGAGAAAATATGAAAACTGCCTGTAACTTCAGCTACCCGTCCTTTAGATTTACATGGATTTATTAACAAGAAAGGTGTATTTTGATACAAATAATGATGTAAGATGCTGATTTTATTTTCTTTTTGCTTCTTTTTCTTTTCTTGTTGATAGTTCTTAACTTGTTAATAATAAAAAGAATGGGGTGAACTTGGCTACCCTCGAGGCCCCGAGTACTCGAGGTGGTTTTCGGTGTGCATCTTTCCGCCGGAGCTGTTTTTCGGCTTGATCCCGAGGATTCAGGACCCGCAATCCGCACCTGCGTGTAGCTTCTACGTTATGGGCAATATTACCAAGAAACAGTGATCCCACTTTAAGAATAGATTTGGACTTTAATAACTAAATTCAAAATTATGAGACAAAAAATTTACAGCTTTATTCTTACCGGATTTATGACTTTCGGAGTTTACGGATTTTCGTACTCACAAGACATATCCAGTACATTGATTAAAAAAATAGAAAATGAGATTACTCTAGCCTTTGATAAAAGCATTAAAGCTGGAGAAAAACTTGATGTAACGGGGATTTCTGAATGCATCAATGATTCTTTAAAGACAGGATTTATTGATAATGGATTTTATTTTAATTCATTCGAAGAGTTAATGGTTGGATTCAAATCAAGAATAAAGGGATTGGAATACCAGAAAATGAATATTGACACAAAAAAGATTACTGTATTATCCGAAAATAGTGTTTTATTGACTACTCATGGAAATTATTCAGTAAAGGTAGTTGATGGTCGCATGTTGACTGGTAAATTTGCATGGACTTTTGTGTATTCAATGATAAATGGGAAATGGAAAGTGATTCATTCTCATATGTCTAATCCGAAATTTTAGGATTATGTCAGCAAGTATTTACACAGAAAAATTAGATGATGATGATGATGATGTAAGATACTGATATTCTTTTCTTTTTGCTACTTTTTCTCCTCTTATTGATTGTTCTTAACGTGTTAATGAAAAAGAATGGGGCGAACTTGGCTACCCGCCTGAATTTAGACTCTGGTGTAGTCCCGAAAATGAAGTGGCTATTGAAAAACAGTGTTTCGCAGAAAATTTATCTGGAACATTCCGCACTTGGTGTATCGGCTAAGTGTTATAAGCTATAAGAAATCTAAAATTAAAATGAGAAACTATATCTTATTAACTCTGGCGTTGGTTGCCTTTAGCTCTTGCAATGGACAAACCAACAGGATCGCCGAAACCAAACAAAACATTAGTAACTCAAAAAATGGAAAAAATCTGAACGAAACGGCCAATGGAATAATCTATTTTTCAGTTGACAATGGAAATAGTTGGAAAAATGCGAGTTCCGGATTGCCACAAAAAATGAGTATTGGACTAGGCGGAGTTGCGGTCTCCGAAAGATTACTCGGTATTGCTACAAAAGAACACGGTGTGTACACATATAACTTCAACGACAGCATTTGGGTTGGCATCCCAACTGATAAGCAAATACTGGCGGGCAACATCGGTGCATTGTCATTTTACCAGGGGGCTATTTATGTGGGAACACAACATAAAGGAGTGTTTTATTCGAATGACAACGGGAAAACCTGGACAACTCAAAACTCAGGACTTAATAACCTAACGATAAGGAGATTTTTTGAATTTGAGAATAAGCTTTACATATGCACAAATGATGGGTTTTACTCTTTAAACGAAAAATCGAATACCTGGAAGCTTGAATATGGGCATCTTTCATTACAAGTTAATGGTGTAACGGTGCTTAAAGGAAGTTTTTACATCGCGACAAGTAAAGGAGTGTATAAAAATGACAACGACGATTGGAAAAACATATTACCTACACATAGTGTCCACAATATAAGTTCAGCAGGCGAACAATTGTATGCCATGACCTACAATGAATTGTTAGTATCCTCAAATGATGGGATAACATGGCAAAGTGCACAAGATGGGTTGCCAAAAGATTTATATACGTTTAATGTACTTAGTCAAAACAATGTTGCATTTGCAGGGCAATGGGATGGAGTTTATAGTAAGACGAATTTCGACTCTGCATGGAAACAATCGGGCAATGGCTTACCCACAAATTTTGCCGCCACAAATTTGACTTCGTATAACGGTATTTTAGTCATAACTACTTCCGAAAGAAAATTAAAAGCAGGCATGACAATGGAAAAATAGGCAGCACACCACATCGGGTTGGTTCAAGTTAAGGTTAACAGAACAAACTGAACCCTTGTAATTCCACCAAACTTTTGTGTTAAATCTAGAATGAAGAAATTTTAGTTTGATCCAAACTTAAAGCCTTTCGAACAAACTTAAGAGGGGTTAGGGATATCTCTTTTTTCCTCCTCAGAGTAGCTAAAATATATGCTTAATTCGGATCAATCGGGAATGTTGTGGAGGAGGATAAAAGTTTTTTTCTTTGAAGGAAAAAACGAATGGGATCAGCAGCAGACAAGAATTTTTTGGATTTGATTTTACCCCAAGGGATATTAG
>JAIBEY010000079.1 GCA_019459525.1 Prolixibacteraceae bacterium | reverse complement strand
CAAAAGTGATTATGTTTTTTCAAAAACTTACAATTTGAAAGTACAGATACTGTTAAAACCCCTAAATCCCCTGAAGGGGACTTCAAAGCCGCCCCTTCAGGGGAGGTTTGGAGGGGTGAAATGAAGGTGAACTTACAATTTGAAAGTTGCATTTATGAAATTTTGACTTTTGATACCACCTCATTGTCAAAACTTAAATACGACATTATATTTTAGCCATTACTTAAGTGCCAATGAGAACATAAAAAAGCAGGTTCAGGATTTCAGCTTTTAAAAAAGCGTATTCGTTTTTCGATTCAAACTGAATAGTTCTACCTTTACGCAGTTATAAAATTATATGGAATGAAGCGTTTCTTTTATCTGTCGGGTATCCTGTTTCTCCTAATGGCCTGCGAGGAAGTGTATGAAACTCCGCCACAGTCGTTGCTTCAGGTTTCGTTTCTCAACTCGGAAACCGAAAAAGACATTTCAGCAAAAATTACAGTTTGGGGTGTCGGACTCGATTATTTGTGGGTTAAAGACACTACCCTTCAGGAAATACTGTTGCCTTTGTCGGCAAACGACACAACCAGCTACCTGATTTCGTTCGATTCGGTGATCGATACGGTGACTTTCATCCACGAAACGACCCGGAAATATGAATCGATGGAAACCGGGCTCTATTACGAATACCATCTGCAATCAATTGATTTTACAAATAACCGGATCGATTCTATCCAAATTACAGATAGTCTGGTAACAAAAAAATGGAATGAGAATATTACGCTATACCTTCGTCCTTTGTCTGCTGGCGGCAATTAGCTACGGACAGGCCGAACCTGAAAAAAAGCTAAAACCTAAACGAACCGATAATTTTATCCGGATGAAGGGGATACGGTTTGGAGTGGATGTTACCCGTCCGTTTCAGGATTTATGGACGAAAGGCAACCGTTACGGCTCTGAATTTACCTTTGATATGGAACTTCGCCCCAACCTGTTTCCCACATTCGAATCGGGATACGAGTTGATGAAAGTAAAAACCGATTACATTAATTATACCGGGAAGGGAAGTTATTCGCGCTTCGGGGTCGATTACAACCTGTTGCAGGCTGAGCATAAAAACGATAAAGACATTTTTTTCATCGGCCTTCGGTACGGCTTTACGCTGGCCAAACAGCAAGTTGACCAATATATGATTGACTCCTACTGGGGAACTGAAACCGGCAGTTTTGCCAGCCAAAACTTTTTTGCCCATTGGGGCGAATTCCTGATCGGGATGAAAGGTGAAATGTTCCATAACTTTTTTATGGGCTGGACGATTCGCGGGAAAGTGCGTATGCGGCAGAAAGATTTAGGAATGCCACCGGTGTATTTTATTCCGGGCTTTGGCAAGGCCGACAATAAATTCAACCTCGATTTTACCTATTCCGTTTACTACAATATTCCCTGGGATTTCCGGAAATCATCGGGCGATAAAAAAAATGACTAACTGTTTAAATTTCATTCATTTTGATTTTTCGGATTACCCCGAACCCTGAAGGGAGCCCGAAAAATCAAAAAATCACCCTTCAGGGCCGGGGTAATTTTTTTGATTTTGGGCATAGTTTCAAATTTAAACAGTTTCCGAAATTCCAAAATAAAGGCGCTTTCACCAATCATTTTTGTTCCTGAATAAAACCTTTCGTTCAACATTCTCGTTTCATAGCTCAACGTAAAAAACCTAAAAGTTATGACTGACAGGAGAATGTTTTTAAAATCGCTTGCTGGTGCAACGGCCAGCCTGACCTTAACCGGAACCGCACATGCCCAAACAGAAGAGCGGGACCGCCTCGGCGAAATACTCCCCAAACGAAAACTGGGACGGACAAACCACTATGTAACCATGCTTGGCACCGGTGGATACCACATTGGCTGGACAACCGAACGCGATGCGCAGGAAGTGATTGAAGCTGCCCTGGAAGGTGGTGTCCGCTTTTTTGATACGGCCGAAAGTTACGGAGCCGGAATGAGCGAAACGCGCTACGGAAAGTATTTAACACCTCAATACCGCGACCTCGTTTTCCTGATGAGCAAATCGACCGGCAAAGATGCCAAAACGGTAAAAGAACATCTGGAAGGAACACTTCGGAGACTTAAAACCGACCAGTTGGATTTGTACCAGGTTCATGCCATTTCAACTCCTGAAGACGTTGACAGCAGAATACAACTTGGTGTTTTGGAAGTTCTGTTGAAAGCCAAAGAAGAAGGAAAAATTAAATACCTGGGATTTACCGGCCACCAAAATCCGTTCGCCCATGCCCGAATGCTCGAATTAACCAAAGAAAGCGACATTTTCGACACCGTTTTAATGCCTGTAAATGTACTTGATCAAAGTTATTTCAGTTTCACACAAAACATTATGGCCAAAGCATTGGACCGGAATATGGGAATTCTGGCCATCAAATCACTGGCCGATGGACGTTTCTTCGAAAAAAAGGAACAAGGCGGATGGACCTCGAACGACCCGTTGATACCCAATTACCTCAGTATTAAGGAAGCCATGCATTTTGTATGGTCACTTCCGGTTACCGTTTTAATCTCGGGTAACGAAAATGCCACGTTTATGCGCGAAAAAATTGCACTCGCCCGATCGTTCGCCAAACTGACTGATGATCAGAAAACGGCCCTCATCAATAAAGTAAAAACGATTGCCCTTACCGGTAAAGTGGAATACTATAAAAAACAAGAGGCCTGAGCCCAAACGATGCGCGTGTTGTGTTAAGGCACCTAGTTCTGCTTGAGACTGCTTCATCCTCGTTCCTCGTCTTCGGAGTGACGTCACTCCGAGGAGGTACGACGAAGGAGTCTAAACCGTCATTTCATTGTTAACACAACACCAGGAGTCAAAAAAAGCAGGGAACTGACGAATCGGCATAAAATAAAAATGACCGGAATATCCGGTCATTTTTATTTTATCTGAAATGAATAAGAAATCAAATTCTTATTTCTTTGCTGGAGCTTCAGCCTTTTTTTCTGAACAGCAAGTTTTTTTGTCTTTTGAGCAGCATTCTTTCTTTTCAGTTTTTTTGCTGTCGTCTTTTGTTGAAGCGGTTACGTTTGATGCAGCCAATCCCATAGTGAAAGCTACTGCCAAAACCATTGCTAATTTTTTCATGATATCAATTTTTAAGTAGTTAATATTAAATTCTTCTGCCAAACTAAAGATATTTTACAAAACGGCAAAATGAATTAACAATTATTTAGAATAAATATAAATAGCACGCTCGGAAGAATTACATCGTTCCCAATCGGCACACAGCCTCCGGACTAATTAATTCATTCATTTCCTGCTCATTAATTACGCCGGAATTCAGGATAGCTTCCCTGACAGAAATACGTTCTTCTTTGCTTTTCTTAACAATTTCGCTGGCTTTTTCATAACCAATCGCAGGAATTAACGCTGTAATCAGGGCTGTTGAGTTCCATACGTTTTTCCGGCACTGTTCTTCGTTGGCTTTCAAATCCTGAATACAATGAACCCGCAGCATGGTGCTGGCATGTGTTAACAGATCAATACTTTCGAGCAGCGAATGGGCAATCAGCGGCATAAACGGATTGAGTTCCAGATTTCCTCCTGCTGCGGCCTGGGCAATGATCCCGTCATGCCCCATCACCATCATGGCAGCCTGCGCGGCAGCTTCAGGAATTACCGGGTTTACCTTTCCCGGCATGATTGACGAACCAGCCTGCTTTTCAGGAAGCCTGATTTCGGCCAATCCGGCATCCGGGCCACTTGCCATCAACCGCAAGTCGTTACTAATTTTCAGGACAGAAACAGCGCAGGCCTTTAACATTCCCGAAACCTCAACAAAAACATCAGCATTCTGGGTATTGTCAATCAGGTTTTCGGCACGTGCCAGCCCAATTCCGGTAATTTCGCGCAATTGGTCAACTACCCTGAAAATAAACTGCCGGGGAGCTCCCAATCCGGTTCCAATGGCTGTTCCGCCCAAATTAACGACCCGCAGCCGTTCTTCGCATTTCGAAAATCGCCAGCGGTCGCGGTTAAAAGCTTCGGCATAAGCGCCCATTTCGCGCCCCAGCGTGATTAAAACGGCATCCTGCAATTGGGTCCTGCCAATTTTTACCACATGGGCAAATTCTTTTTCTTTCGCCTGAAACGCTTCCTGTAGCGCCAGTACCGATTGTTCCAGTTCACGGATCATCCGGATAGCGGCAACTTTTAATGCTGTTGGGTAAGTATCGTTGGTTGACTGATGGAGGTTAACATCATCGAGGGGAGAAATAAATGTATAATCACCTTTTTCTTTTCCGGCAATTTCAAGCGCCCGGTTGGCAATCACTTCATTCACGTTCATATGGGTCGAAGTTCCCGCCCCACCCTGCAACCCATCGACTAAAATATGCCCGTTTAAAAGTCCTTCAGCCATTTCGGCACAAGCCCGTTCCATGGCTTCTACTTTTGAACCTTCAGGAAAAAGCCCAAGCAGCCTGTTGGTTTGCAAACAGGCCAGTTTAACGGCACCGTATGCTTTTATCAGTTCCGGATGAACAGGTTTTCCGGAAAGTTGAAAATTTTCGAGTGCACGGGCCGTATGAATTCCCCACAATGCGTGGGCCGGAATTTCCCTCGTTCCCAAAAGATCGGTTTCGGTGCGAAATGGGTGCATGAATTTCAGTTAGCAGTACATATCGTGATTCCCTTTTTTAACTTTATCGAGCAGCATAATGGCGCGGTCGCGGGCAATTCCTTCCATCGAGTCAATAACGTCATCAATCAGGTCTTCGCCAATCAGTCGTGTTTCGTACGAAGCGTAATCCATCAGGTATTCCATAAACGTGGAAACGGCATTTGGCCCGCAATGATTTTTGATATCGCCGGGTTTTGCGCGGTCCATAAAGTCCTGACCTGTTCGGCCCAAACGGTAACAACCCGTGCAGAAGGAAGGGATATAGCCCATTTCGGCCACATCGCGAATCACCTCATCGAGCGAACGATGATCGCCCAAACAGAACTGGCTGCCGTCGTCTTCGTGCAACGAATCGGTATATCCGCCCGGATTGGTCCGGCTACCCGCAGAAATCTGCGAAACACCCAATGCAAAAGTTTCGCGGCGCATTTGTGCTGTTTCGCGGGTTGACATGATGATTCCGGTGTAGGGAACCGCCAGACGGAGAATGGCTACAATTTTGCGGAAATCGAGGTCGGCAACGGCAAAAGGCGGATGCGATGCGATGTCGGACCCGGTAGCTGGTTCTAGCCGCGGAACACTGATGGTGTGCGGGCCAACGCCAAATACCCGTTCGAGCTCACGGATATGCTGCATCAAGGCAAGCAATTCGAACCTGAAATTATACAAACCGAAAAGCACCCCGATACCCACATCGTCGATACCGGCTTCCATGGCCCGGTGGAGAGCAGTTACCCGATAGTCGTAATCTTTCTTTTTACCGCCGGTGTGAACCTTGTGGTAGGTTTCGCGGTGATAAGTTTCCTGAAAAAGCTGATACGTTCCTATTTTTGCTTCTTTCAGGAGTTTAAATTCGGCGATTTCGAGCGGAGCCACATTTACATTGACCCGGCGAATCTCTCCATTTCCGATTTTGGCTTCATAAACCGATGCAACCGAATCGATTACATACTGAAATCCCTGCTTCGGGTAGGATTCTCCGGCAACCAACAGCACCCGTTTGTGCCCCTGCTTTACCAATATTTCAGTTTCATGTTTTATCTCGTCCTGGGTAAGCGACCGTCTCACAATGGCCTTATTCTTTGCCCGGAATGCACAGTAACTGCACTCGTTGGCGCATAAATTGGAAATGTAAAGCGGTGCAAAAATCACCAGCCGTTTCCCGTATATTTTTTCTTTGACATGGTTGGCTGTTTCAAATAGCTCGAACAACTGCATGGGATCGTTGATGTTGGTAAGCACAGCAACATCGTCCAATTCAAGCCCCTTCATTTCTTTTGCTTTCTTCAGCACATCGCTTACCCTGGCAGCATCGGGCCGATGATTTTCTTCCAGTATCCGGGCTATCTCAATTTCATTAATAAATGATGACATGATGGTGGAGTATTATTTTATATCAAAGGTACGATTCAATCATCAAAAATGGATGATAAAAATTTCGAATAATATGATATACTTGCATACTGATTGCAAACATCCTGATTCCTTATCTATGAACGAAAATCTGATCCGTCAACTATCCATAGGAAGCGTTTCGCTGCTCAATCTGGCCATTACCTGCTGGTATTGCTGGCTAACCTACAAGCAGAAGATTAAACCGGCGCTGGCTATGTGGATTTTCTTCACCATTGCAGTTGCTATCAGCCTGACTACCTATATGAAATCGGATCAGTTCAGCCTGCTCGACAATATTCTCAATACGACCGACCTGGCCCTTGCCGTGATCGTTTCCATCGCCATTTATTTATTTGGGGATCACACCACCCGCTTCAGCCGTTTTGATAAAGGGTGCCTCGTAGCCGTACTGGTGATTGTACTTTTCTGGTTCGTCACCAAAAACCATGTGGTAACCCATGCTTTAACCCAGGGAATTTTAATCATCGCTTATTTTCCGGTGCTTAGCCGGTTATGGAAAACCAGGGAGAATGGCGAATCGTTCGTTATCTGGATTGGTATGCTGCTGGCTCCGGTGTTATCACTGTTATCGAGTAAAGGAACGCTTGCCACCATTTATTCCGTCAGGGCAATTGTTTGCATTTTCATCCTGCTTATGCTCATGCTCCGGGTTGAATACCTTAAAAACAAACCCGTTCGATAAAACCGGGCATCCATCCTACCGCAAAAAAGATATCCTGAAATATCCGTTATCCGCAGTAAATTTCGATTGGCTTGGGTTTGTGTGATAGTAAAATAAATCTAATTTTGTGCATCACTCTCTTAAAATCCCCCAGATTATGGCAGCAGAGAAAACCGTAGGTGAAAAAATTAAACAAATCCGAGAATTGAAAAAGGTCAGCAAAGAAGAGTTGGCCGGGCGGAGTGGAATGGACATAACCATAATTGATAAAATTGAACAGGAAAGAAATGTTCCATCGTTAGCTCCACTCATTAAAATAGCACGTGCATTAGGGGTTCGCCTCGGAACTTTTCTCGACGACAGTGATTCTTATGGCCCGGTAGTTGTTCGCTCCGGCGAACATCACAAGGGAGTTCGGTTTACTTCGCAAAGTAGCGAAACGCGCGAACACCTTAACTTTTTCTCACTGGCTTTTGACAAAGCCGGCCGTAATATGGAACCATTTATTGTGGATATTGAACCCGGACTTAAATCGGATTATATGCTCTCGTCGCACGAAGGCGAAGAGTTTATTTATGTACTCGAAGGCGAAGTCGAAATCAATTACGGGAAAGAGATATACAAACTGGCCAAAGGCGATAGCATTTACCTGGATTCCATCGTGATGCATAATGTTCATGCCGGCAACAATCAATCGGCCCGGATTCTGGCAGTTATCTATGCCCCTTTTTAGCTTTCCTTTCATACTGAAAAATCTGATTTCATGCAATTACTCGATTTTACCCTGGGCGAATTACTCGAAAAGTATGCCCTTGAAGCTCCTGAACGGGAATTTATGGTTTATGCCGACCGGAATTTACGATTTACCTATTCGGAGTTTAACGATCGGGTAGATCAGTTAGCCAAAGGATTGCTTTACATTGGCGTAAAGCCAGGCGATAAAGTTGGGATTTGGGCAAATAATGTTCCCGACTGGCTCACCTTTATGTTCGCCGTGGCTAAAATCGGAGCGGTTTTGGTTACCATAAACACCAATTACAAATCTGCCGAACTCGAATACCTGCTTCAGAACGCCGACATCCACACCCTTTGCCTGGTTGATGGTTTTAAGGACAGTGATTATGTGAACATGATTTTTGATTTAGTTCCCGAACTCAAAAACAGTCAGCGCGGCAACCTGAAAAGCGAGAAATTTCCGGAATTACAAAATGTCATTTTCATCGGGCCACAAAAACACCGTGGTATGTACACCACGTCCGAACTTATTTTACTTGGAACCCATATCGACGATATGGAACTCGAACTGATCAAAGAAAACATCAGTTGCCACGATGTGGTCAATATGCAATATACTTCAGGAACAACTGGTTTCCCCAAAGGGGTTATGCTAACTCACCACAATATCCTGAACAACGGTTACGCCGCCGGCGAATCTATGAAATTCACCCACAAAGAACGCCTGTTGGTTTGTGTTCCGATGTTTCATTGTTTTGGCTGTGTCCTGGCATTATGTGCTGTAATTACGCATGGTTGCACCATGGTAATGGTCGAAAATTTTGATCCCTTGATGGTTTTAGCTTCCGTAGAAAAAGAAAAATGTACAGCCTTATACGGCGTTCCAACCATGTTTATTGCCGAGTTGAACCACCCGATGTTCAATTTATTCGATCTGAGTTCCTTGCGTACTGGTATTATGGCAGGAGCCCTATGCCCTATCGAAACGATGAACCAGGTAATGCAGAAGATGAACATGAAAGACATCATTATCGTGTATGGCCTTACCGAAACTTCGCCCGGAATGACTGCCACCCGAACCCATAACTCTCCGGAAGTGCGTGCCACCACTGTTGGCTTTGAATTTCCAAATGTGGAAGTAAAAATCGTGAATCCGGAAACGGGAGAAGATTGCCCGGTGGGCGAACAAGGCGAAATATGCTGCCGTGGTTACAACCTGATGAAAGGCTACTATAAAAATCCGGAAGCCACAGCAAATGCAATCGATAAGGATGGGTTTCTGCACTCAGGCGACCTGGCAGTGAAAACACCTGATGGCTTCTACCGCATTACCGGACGTATTAAGGACATGATTATCCGGGGAGGTGAAAATATTTATCCGCGAGAAATAGAGAACTTTATTTACAACATGCCCGAAGTTGAAGCCGTTGAAGTTGTTGGCGTACCCAGTAAAAAATACGGCGAGCAGGTTGGCGCATTCATCAAACTGAAAGCCGGTATGAAATTAACAGAAGAGACTGTTCAGGAATTCTGCCGCGGAAAGATTGCCCGGTATAAAATACCACAATTCATCTTTTTTGTGAACGAATTTCCTATGACTGCCAGCGGCAAAATACAGAAATACAAATTACGCGCGCAAAGCCTCGAATTACTTGCTGAGAAAGGGATAGACGTAATTTAAATTCTCCGATTCGGCTGCGAAATAAAACTGCTCCATTAATTTACCCAGAATTTGTATTCTGACGGGATTTGCTTCGTGTATCCCATTTCCAATGGATCAAACCTCAACATTCCGAACAGATACCAGGCTGTTGACGACACCGCAGGATTGGTATCAACGCCAGACCACAATGGATCGGGTCCATAAGAAGTTCCAAAATTAACCGAATAAGGCAATGCAAAAGAACCCGGGAAAGCCGAACTTTTGATGAGGTTCTTTTTCATCTCCTGAAGGTATTTCTGCGCCTCTTCTTCCCTGCCAGCTTTTATAAAGGCAACAACCATTTGGCCTGTTCCTTCAAGCCAAACCACATCGCGGTCTTCATCAAAACAATATCCCGTAACAAATCCGTTGGACACGGTTGACCTCTGAGTTGTCATGTATCGGCCAGCTTTGGAGAGCACATCAGTCGGAAAATCTTCGAAAACACAATAGCCCCAGGAGTGCAAATCAAGTGCATAGCGGTATTTCGGATAATCGTCCCAGGCAATTAACAGTTTGTCGGTGGGGTCCCATCTGACCTCTTTAAAATGGACAAGTAACCGTTTATGAAAATCAGTAAATCCGGGAATGGCGTTAAAAGCATCCAGATTCCCTTCAGCAATCTTCGAAATCTGAGTTCCATTGGCGTCAAAACCACCCCAAAGCCCTCCATCCAAATCTTGTAACGACAGTATCCACTGGGAAAGTTCGTTGGCAAGGTTCTGGTAGTTATTGTTTTTTGCCAAAAGATGATAATTATTGATGGCAATCAGCAACCAGGCATTGTCGCCCAACCATCTGCGCGGGCGGTCATCTACCGGGATTCCATCAACGGTCCTCATCTGTCCAAAACCTCCTGGGCTTTTCCTGAATTCCGGATCAAGCCGGGAATTAAAGAAGTCGAAGATCTTCTCAGCTTTTTGGTAATCGCCATATGCCGAAAAAGCAATGGCTGCCAGGGCATTATCGTACAACGAAACGTATTTTCCTCCTTCACTGCTTAAAAGTAAACCGTTAGGCTGCTGCATCTGGCTTAGCCACAGGTAAACCGAATCGACTTTCAGCCCGACCGGAATAACCTCAGGAATCCCATTTTTTTTGCACCCGGCGGTAAAAAAATAAATGATCACAGATATCGCAATAGCAACAACAACTCTACTCATTTTACAAATTATTAGAAAACTTTGGCTGACAGGATGTGGCAAAGATGTAAACGATTTTCCAAATTAATTGTTGAACAGGCGAAATTCATTCGTTGCTGTTCGTTATATCGTAAATATTACAACTGCCAATAAACTTATCATAGCACCAATCCTTGTATTCAGGTATATTTTTGTATATTCACAAATCAAATTTTTAGGTTGATCGTACCAATACTAACCGAACAACTTTATTGTTGTTACAACGCAAAGGAGATTCAAATGAAACGAATATTGGTCGCTGAAGACAACAAACTAATTCTGGAAACTATTGCTTATAGTCTTACCCGTGAAGGTTATGAGATTTTTAGGGCTGCCGATGGGAAGGAATGTCTGAAAATAATGAAGGAAAACGGGGCCGATCTGATAATTACTGATTTATATATGCCCTGCATCAATGGCCATGAAGTAATATCAATTGTTAGGGATGAATGGAAAAGCAATGTTCCGATCCTGGTACTATCGGCCGCAGGAGCCGAAGATAATGTTTTAAAAGCTTTTGAACTGGGAGCCGACGATTTTATGGTTAAGCCATTTAGCTTGGTTGAATTAACCGTTCGGGTCAGGAAGTTACTTGCAATGAAAAAATAGCCCGTGAGCATTTTGCGCTGGATGATCAAAACATTTTCTATGGGAAAATCACTACGATTTACATCCGTAAAATTGATATTTCGCACCATCTGCGTGATTGGTGGAATCAGCCTATTTATTATTTACAATAGTTTTGCGCTTCAACCATCTTCTGTTTCAGGTATAACTTCCGGCAAACTGCCCGAAATCCAAAACAGTGCCGGTGAGAAAAAACAACCTGACCCGACACCGATTGCTACTGACCAACAGGCAGATTCAGGCATTCAGGCAAAAAATGAAGCATACATGCTTTCGGATACAGCAAATTCCGACACTGTACTTGCAGAAATTGGGACTCAGTCGGCCCTGAATCAGGAAAAAAAAATTGAGCAGCAACTTAACGAAAACAGTTCTCTATTTTCAAGGCTCTTAGGTTATAAAAATGTTATTGATGCAAAAAACCACCTGATTCTATACGTCAATGAACATTTCCCTCCTTTTTTTAAAAAGTTTTTTACGGGCATTATCGAAAAAACGTACAACTACCCGATTATCATTTTATTCATACTCCTGATTTTTATCTTCGTCCTGAATTTAATCGTTGTTCTCCTCGTTTTGTATTACAGCAATCGCCAAAAAAACCAGAAGGAGCGCTATGTCCGGATTTACACGGGTATGTATGAAGATGTCCTGCGTTCGTACCTTTTTTATGAGATCGACTGGCCGAAAACCCTGATCAAACTAAAAAGAATAAAAAAGCCACTAAACCGGACGATTTTAACAGCGGTGCTTACTAACTTTCAGGAAAACCTAAGCGGGGAAATGGATAACCGCATCCCGGAGATCTATGAGAAACTGAACCTCTATAAAGATGCGGTAAAAATGACCAAATCGTCGTTATACTACAACAAAGTCAGGGGAATTCGTGAATTGACAAACCTTTACCCAAAAGGTGCAATCCCAATTATCGATAATTTTATAAACGACAAACACTACCTGGTAAGAGCCGAAGCACAAAGATCATTTATCCGGATTCACACCAGTCAACCCTTTGAATTTTTCAAGACTTTAACGACTCCATTTACCCGCTGGACTCAGCTATCTGCCTTTTACCTCTTTCGGCTACACCAACTTCCGGCTCCGGCATTTATTGAATACCTGGACACGGAAAACGTTAACGTCAGGAATTTTTGTTTGCGCATGATTATTTATTTTCAGCAACTGGAGGGAGTTACCGAAATTTTCAGGTTCCTCGACAGCAAAAATGAACAGACCCGATTTCTCACTTTTCGTGCCATAAACGACCTGCGCCTCTTCGAAGGAAAAGAGCTGATTAAAAACTGTTATCCGGGCGAAACAGGGAAAAACCGTTTGGAAATAATTAAAGCATTTAAGAACATTGGCACCGCTGACGATTTCGATTTTCTGGAATCTATAATTAAAACAGGATCAATCACTGAAAAAACGGAGGCTTGCAGGGCATTGTATTTCATGAATAAAGCAGGCAGCGACCAGTTAAACTTACTGATTATGAATTCGGATCAGCATATTGAACAATACCTTGCGCATGTAACCGACCCTCGAAATTAATACACTATGATTATAGAGATTATAACAGTCATCTTCGAAACGTTTATACTGTTTTATGCAATAAGCATATTCAGCATCTATTTTTGGCTTGCCATCGTTTCGGCCAAAGAACTGCGGCGTAATTTCCACGATGCAAAAATCACCAATTTCGAGGCGGTTATATCTTCACCCTTTGCTCCAATGATAACCGTTATAGCACCCGCTTACAACGAGTCGCTAACCATTGTCGAAAACATAAAGGCGCTGTTGGCACTCTATTATCCAAGTTTCGAGATCATTGTTGTAAACGATGGAAGCAAAGACGACTCGCTTGAAAAGACCATTGAGGCTTTTGACCTGGAGAAAATACCCTTTGTTATCGACTATAAAATACCCTGCAAAGAAGTCACGGGAGTGTACAAATCGCGTAAGAAAGCATTTAATAACCTTACCGTTATCAGTAAAATAAACGGAGGAAAAGCAGACGCTTTAAACTCTGGAATTAACGTTGCCCGGGGAGAGTATTTTATTTCCATCGACGTTGATTCGATTATCGACCCATATGCACTTCAAAAACTGATCAAGCCATTTTTTGAAGAAACCGACAAAAAGGTAATTGCAACCGGCGGAGTTATCCGTATTGCAAACTCTTGTAAAATAGAAGACGGACAACTTATTGAAATTAATGTACCCAATGAATTTTTACCACGATGCCAGGTCATTGAATACAATCGCGCATTTTTGATGGGGCGACTGGCATGGAGCAGGCTCGACGGCCTTTTGCTGATTTCGGGTGCGCTGGGAATGTTTGACAAGGAAGTTGTTATTGGCTGTGGCGGTTATTATACCAAAACGGTTGGGGAAGATATGGAATTGGTTGTCCGGATGCGAAAATACATGGTTGGAAAAAATGAAAAATATAAAGTCGCCTACATTTCCGACCCGCTTTGCTGGACCGAGGCCCCATCGAGTTTAAAAGTATTGGGAAGCCAAAGAAACCGCTGGACCCGTGGAACTATTGATACCTTATTTCTTCATTGGGACGTGTTTTTAAATCGTAAATTTGGATTCATGGGTATGGTTTCGCACCCGTTCTGGGTTTTTTATGAATGGCTTGCTCCGATTATCGAGTTTGTTGGAGTCCTGTATTTTATCGCAATTGCTCTATTGGGGGAACCCAATTGGCCATTCTTTTATATTATGGTGTTCTTTGTTTATTTCTTCTCCATAACCTTTTCAACTTATGCCATACTTTTCGATCATATGGCCTATCACCGTTACAAGAAAAAGTGGATGATCATCAAACTCATACTCACCGCATGGGTCGAACCAATTTTATTTCACCCGTTAGTGGTGTATTGGGCACTCCGTGGAAATTACGATTATTTTGTCAGGAAGAAAAAAGCCTGGGGAAATATGTCTCGCGTTGGATTTGCAAAATCTACTTAAACACCAAAGTTGTGTCAGAAATAATAACAAAAGATATGAAGTTGCACGAAACAAGAAAAAATACAAACTCACTCCATGTAGCTACAGCCATAATAATATGGATGCTTACTGGTTTATTTGTAAACACTTACGCCCAAACTTACGAAGAGGCACGGAATTTTGCATTTAATGGAGAGAGAGCGAAGGCACAACAAATTTGCAGAGCCATCCTTGCAAAAGAATTTGATTCGGATGTTGCTTTGCTGCTGGGACGCACCTATGCCTGGGATGGAAAATACGATTCGTCGCGGGTTGTTCTGAATGAAGTCCTGACCCGAAACCCCGAACAGATGGAAGCACTTGATGCCCTTTCCGATGTGGAATTCTGGGCGGAAAACTACGATAAAGCCATTGCTTACTGCGACAGAGCTTTGAAAAAAGACCCGACTGCCGAGACTTTCATGTACAAAAAAGCCCGAATCCTACATGGAAATGAGAAATACAAGGAAGCCGTTTCGACTCTTGAAAACCTTATTCAGCAAAATCCGGCACACGCCGATGCCATGAAAAAACTTCAGGAATACCGGCTCGATGTGATGAAAAACTCGGTAAAACTAAGCTATACATTAGACTATTTCGACAAAGCATTCAACCGCGATCCCTGGCAAATCACCGCCTTATCTTATGGCCGGAAAACGAATTTCGGATCAGTCATTGCCCGCATAAATATGGCTAACCGGTTTGGGGATACCGGATTTCAATACGAATTGGATGCTTACCCCAAAATTAGTGAGAACAATTACGGGTACCTGAATTATGGCTTTTCTCAGAGTGACATTTTCCCCGAAAACCGATTCGGGGCCGAATGGTACCATAACTTTCCAAAATCGTTTGAAGGGTCTATCGGGATGCGCATGTTATATTTCAGTAGTTCCAGTGTCGATATTTACACGGCAACGTTGGGCAAATACCTCGGAAATTACTGGCTTTCGTTACGTTCGTTTGTCACCCCCGGAACCGATGGAACTTCCGTTTCCGGCCAGCTACAAATGCGGCGCTATTTTTCTGATCCGGAAAACTACCTCGGTTTGCGTTTAGGCTATGGCGTATCGCCCGACGACAACCGGAACCTGATTGATTCGGATCAGAAACTGACCTTAAAAACCCGTTCTCTCCGGCTCGAATACAACCACATCTTCAAGCATGTATGGATTTTCAATATGGGCGGAGTTTGGGGAAATGAAGAACGCGTGCCCAACGAATTTTCTGGTTATTATACTTTTGACATCAGTATTTCACGACTGTTTTAACAACATACCATGAATCCATTCCGTGAGTCAGTTCAACTTGTTATCCGATCGTTAAGACGATTCCTTAGCCTGAGTTTCATTCTGGCTGTAATGATTCTGACAGTCAGGCTTTATGAACTGGTCATCGTTTCAAATTTTTCGAATTATCCTCACGGAAGTATCGTTTCTTTACTCAGCGGGTTAAAGTTCGACCTGATTTTATATCTCCGGATATCCGCCGTTTTAATGGTTCCGTTCCTGATTATAGCCTATTTCAGTCAAAAAACAGCCCGGTATTTCTTTATCGTTTTCAGTATTTTATTTGTTCTTGGAAACATGTTGCTGTTGCAATATTTTTCTACTGCCAGGGTGCCGCTGGGTGCCGACTTATTAGGTTATTCGCTGAAAGAAATAGAACATACCGTAAGCGCATCTGGCGAATTAAATATCCTTCCTTTCATCCTGATGGCTCTTTACCTTGCACTGATGGTGCGATTCTTTGTCCAACATGTGTATTTCAGAATCAAACCGTGGTTTATGGCCGTTTTAGTTCTGTTCATGTTAGGTTCGTTTCTTCCGGTAAAACAACTGGAAACAGATCCGTCTGAATTCGAAACTGAATTTGACATGTTTGTCGCAACCAACAAGCTCAACTTTTTTGCTGAAAGTATAACCAATCATTATTTACGACAGGAAAAACAGAACAACCAGCCTTTTACTTTTAAGGCGGTTGCCCAATCTGCCGAAGGAAATCCATTCACGTATATCAGTCCTGACTATCCGTTTCTGCACCAGGAAACAACACCGAATAATCTGGGAGAATATTTTAACCTGGGAGAAACACCTCCCAACATTGTACTGATAGTCGTTGAAAGCCTTGGGAGAGCGTACAGCGGACAAGGAGCCTACCTCGGAAATTTCACACCATTTTTGGATTCGCTGATGCAAAAAAGCCTGTATTGGGAAAATTGCCTCAGTACATCAGGACGAACCTTTCAGGTGCTACCGACAACACTGGCGTCATTACCTTTTGGCGAACGTGGATTTGCCGAACTCGGCGAAAAAATGCCCGACCATCTAAGCTTAATCAGCTTGCTAAAAAAGCAGGCCAATTATAGCAGCACCTTTGTTTATGGCGGCGAAGCTGAGTTTGACAATATGGAACTATTCCTGCAAAGGCAAGGTACGGATCAGATTATTGACAGTCGGAAATTTGGCGCAGAATATGAGAAACTTCCACCTTCAGGCAACGGATTTTCATGGGGTTATGGCGATCGCGAAATTTTTCGCAGGTACCTGGAAGACGTAAAAGAAAGACCCGATTTGAGGCGGGTTGATGTTATGCTGACACTTGCCATGCACGACCCCTTTAACGTTCCCGACCAGGAATACTACAACAAAAAATTTGACGAAAGGCTCAAATCACTGGATTTAAGCGACAAGCAAAAAACATTTAATCACCAGTACGACAAACAATTTGCTTCTATTCTTTATTTTGACGAATCACTCCGGTATTTCATCAACGAATTCAGTAAATTAAGTTCGTTTGCCAATACCATTTTTATCATTACCGGCGATCATCGCATGCCCGAGATACCCATCAGCACACAGATTGACCGGTTCCATGTCCCACTGGTAATTTATTCGCCCATGCTGAAGAAACCACAACTGTTCTCGTCGCTGGTTTCGCATTTTGATTTGACGCCTTCGCTCATAGCCCTGCTCGACGGAGCCCAAATAATCAAACGGCCCAAGGTAGCTGCCTGGATTGGTCATGGACTCGACAATTCGGTTGATTTCCGCAGCATTCAGACCTATCCGTTAATGCGTAATAAAAATGAGATTCTGGATCTACTTGGCTCCGGGCACTTTTTGTCTAACCAGACTTTATACGAGATCTTTCCCAATATGAACATTGAACCTTACGATAATACCGAAATTCAAAACCAGCTTAAATCCGGGCTCAATGATTTTATCAGGAAAAATAACTATGCCTGCCAAAACAATAAACTGATACCCGATTCGCTGACAAAATGGACTTTTAAGTAATCCGCTTTTCTCCGGAAAAACTTTCTTTGGCAGGTTCAGTTATAAAAACATTACCACCTAACCGCGTGTCTTTTGTTTATCTGAGCGGAACAATTTAATGTTTAAGCAAGTAGAAACTTTTTAGCATTTTCGAGGTCCTCCGGAGTATCGATACCCATATTCTCGAACGATGTTTTTGCCGTTTTAATACGGTATCCGTTTTCGAGCCAGCGCAATTGTTCCAGCGATTCAGCTTTTTCAAGAACTCCGATTGGTAGTTTGGTCAGTTCGAGTAAAATGTCGTACCGATAGGCGTACATCCCGATATGGCTGTAAAATTCATTCTGGCTAATCCATTCTTCGGGCTTACTGTCGCGCACAAACGGGATAGAAGAACGGCTAAAATACATCGCCTCCATGTTTTTATTAATCACCACTTTGGGGCGGTTAATGTTGGTTATTTCAATAGCGTTTGTGATGGGTTTGATCAGAGTGGCAATTTCGGTTTCAGGAGAATTGAAGCATGCTTTAAGGCCTTCCACCTGTTCGGGGCGAATAAATGGTTCGTCGCCCTGAATGTTGATAACCACATCGAATTCCACTTGTTTGGCTACTTTCTGTGCAGCTTCGGCACAACGATCGGTCCCGCTTTGGTGGTTCGGCGAAGTATAAACAGCTTTTCCGCCAAAAGCCTCAACGGCTTTATAAATTCGTTCATCGTCGGTAGCTACATAAACATCATCGAGGGCTTTTTTTGCATTTTCATAAACCCACTGAATAATTGGTTTTTCGCCCAGGATTACCAATGGTTTTCCGGGGAAACGGGTTGACTGAAACCGGGCGGGGATGATTCCGATAAACTTCATGCTGTAATTTCGTTTGATGATTTCGGTACGAATAGCTAAAACATGTTAAAACATGAGTCGCTTAAGGCATTGAAATCAAAGTTAATTTAAATTTGAACAGTTCTTAAACGTTAAAATTGTAATTTTGCAAAGTTAAACATATTGTCCGTACAATGGATATTCAGGAAATAAAACAACGATTTGGAATTATTGGCAGTTCGCCCGGCTTGATACATGTTATTGAGATTGCTGTTCAGGTGGCACCTACCGATCTTTCTGTTTTAATTACCGGCGAGAGCGGTACAGGAAAGGAATCTTTTCCTCAGATTATACACCAGTTTTCGGTACGCAAACATGGCAAATACATCGCAGTAAACTGTGGTGCTATTCCTGAAGGAACCATCGATTCGGAACTTTTCGGGCACGAAAAAGGTTCGTTCACCGGAGCATTGGCCGATAGGAAAGGGTATTTTGAAGAAGCCGACGGAGGAACCATTTTCCTGGATGAAATCGGGGAACTTCCCCTTTCGACCCAGGTTCGACTACTGCGTGTGCTCGAAGCCGGTGAATTTATGAAAGTTGGTTCGTCGAAAGTGCTCAAAACCAATGTTCGTGTAGTTGCGGCTACCAATGTAAATATTCCGGATGCCATTGAAAAAGGTAAATTTCGCGAAGATTTATATTACCGGTTAAATACGGTTCCCATCCGGGTATTGCCTCTTCGCGACCGTACCGAAGACATTCACCTGCTTTTTCGGAAATTTGCCTCCGATTTTGCCGATAAATACCGGATGCCAGCCATCAGACTCGATAATGAAGCGGTTTCCGTCCTGCTCAGTTACAATTGGCCGGGTAATGTTCGTCAATTAAAAAACATCACCGAACAAATCTCGATCATCGAAAAAGAACGGATTATTGATGCAGCCACCCTGCAACACTACATCCCAGTAAATTCTACCAGTAAACTTCCGGCTTTGTACCACAGTGTTGACGAAAAAACGTTTTCTTCGGAGCGCGAAATCCTTTACCAGATCCTGTTCGACATGAAGAAGGACATGAATGACCTGAAAAAACTGGTACACGATATTCTTCAAAACGAAACGGCAGTGGCCAATGTTCGCGACGATAATGCTCAACTAATCAGGAAACTTTACCAAACGGATAACGGAAACTACGTTCCCGACCAACCTGCGGCTAACCGGGTAACCATAAACCCGGTTGTACACGAGAATATTTACGACACCGAAGAATTCGTTGAAGAATCGTTGTCGCTCGAAGACAAAGAAGTAGAAATGATCCAGAAGGCGCTTGAAAAGCATAAGGGTAAACGAAAATATGCTGCCCGCGAGTTGGGTATCTCGGAAAGAACCCTTTATCGGAAAATCAAAGAATATAAAATCGACTAATAATGAGCTTACGAAATTCCATACTCATCCTGTTTTCTGTACTCTTCCTTTCGGTCGGGATTACGGCCTGTAAGGTAAGTTATTCCTTTACCGGTGCTTCAATAGCGCCTTCGGTGAAAACCTTTACGGTCGATTTTTTCCCGAACCGGGCACGGTTGGTGAATCCCAACCTAAGTCAGCAATTTACGGAAGGCTTGCAGGATAAACTCATCAAACAAACCTCGCTTAATCAAATTCAGGAGGGAGGCGACCTGGAATTCTCGGGGCAAATTACTGACTATGAGGTTCGGCCAATGAATATTCAGGAGGGCGACCTTGCCGCACAAAACCGGCTAACTGTAACTGTTAAAGTAAAATATACGAATAACAAAGACCACGAACAAGACTGGGAAAAAACATTTACGGCGTACGAAGATTTCGATAGCAACAACTCACTTAACACGGTGGAAGAAAGCCTTGTTCCCGAGATCATCAAAAAGCTGACCGATGATGTATTTAATGCTTCAATTGCAAACTGGTAAACGATGACAGCCGAACAAATCTTCCGATATATGCAGGCTCCTGAAGAATTAAATCAGGAAACTCTTCCGTTCCTCGCAGAACTGATTGAGCAGCACCCTGCATTCGAAGCTGGCTGGATACTTTATTTACGCAACCTGAAAAACATCAACGACTCATCGTTCGAACAGGAACTAATAAACGGCGCCATTCGCATTCAGGATCGGCGAAAGTTGTATCTGTTTCTGAACGAAAAAGCGAAACCAAACGAAGATACACCAACGCAAGAACCGGAACCGGCCAACGCCAGTGATCTTGAAATATTTAACCTCATTTTTGCGCCTGAATACCGAATTGAAACAGCCGGTGTAACAGATGAAAGTATGGGTGAAGTGGCACGGGCCATTCAGAATACTTCAGGAAAAAAGTTCCGGTTAATTGACAAATTTCTGGAAGCTCAACCCAAAATGCCGCAGGTAAAGGAAGAAGAATCGACCTCCCCGATGGAGAACCCAAAAACAAAAGACGAGGATAACGATGATTTTGTAACCGAAACACTTGCATCAATCTATGCCCAGCAAGGTTATCACAAAAAAGCCATCCATATATTTGAAAAATTAAGTTTGAAATATCCGGAAAAAAGTACTTACTTTGCCGGTCATATTGAAAAAATTAAAAATTTAATGAACAATTAATTCATATTAACATGTACACACTGATCACTGTATTATTATTCATTACTTGTGTTTTACTCATCTTGATTGTTTTAGTGCAGAACTCAAAAGGTGGTGGATTGGCAAGTAATTTTCAGGCTTCAAACCAAATTATGGGTGTTCGCAAAACTGCCGACTTCCTCGAAAAAGCAACTTGGGTTTTAGCCGGTGCATTATTATTTCTTTCTATTGTAGGTACTGCTTTCATTCCAAGAGATAATCAGGTTGGTGGTCAGTCGGCTATTAAAGATAAAATCGAGAATGCTGTTGATCCCAATCAGGTTCCAAGCTTTCCTGCTGCCGATGCACCTGCTGCTGCTCCTGCAACAACTACAGCAGCTCCTGATTCTACAAAATAATTCTACCATTTCAGGTTAATTCTGAAAATACCATAACAGAAAGTCTTCAATGCAACCCATTGAAGACTTTTTTTTTAAAATCTTTTATCAAATCAATAAAACCAACACATCATGAACCGATCAGTTTTAAATTCAGGTCTGATTCTGCTGAGTTCCCTGTTATTTTTTACGGCTTGCCAGAAAGCAGTTACTCCTCCGGCACCGGTTTTACCTGTACCAACCGACCGCCAGTTGGCATGGCACGAAATGGAACAATATGCTTTCGTACATTTTACCACCAATACTTTCACCGACAAAGAGTGGGGTTTTGGCGACGAGAGCGAATCGGTATTTAACCCCACGGCCATGGATGTGACCCAATGGACCAAAACCATTAAAGCTGCCGGCCTGAATGGCCTGGTTCTGACCTGTAAACACCACGATGGTTTTTGTTTGTGGCCCAGCCAATATACCGAACATTCGGTAAAAAACAGTCCGTACAAAGCTGGCAAAGGCAATGTGGTTGCCGAAGTAGAGCAAGCCTGCCGTGTTGACAGCCTGAAATTCGGCGTTTACCTCTCACCCTGGGATCGTAACCGTGCCGACTATGGTTCGCCATCGTATGTGGAATATTACCGCAACCAGTTGAAAGAACTTTTTGAAGCTCATTCTCCAGTGTTCGAAATGTGGTTTGATGGAGCCAACGGAGGCGATGGCTATTATGGTGGCGCGAACGAGAAACGGAAAATCGATGGCAAAACCTATTACGATTGGCCAACAACCCTGAACCTGATTCGCGGTATGGAACCGAATGTGATTTTCTTTAGCGATGCTGGTCCGGACATTCGCTGGTGTGGCAACGAAAGCGGATACGTAAACGAAACCAACTGGAATACAATTACCGCAGATACACTTTATGCCGGAAAAAGCGGCATATCCGATTTGTTGAATACCGGTGAAGAAAACGGCACCAGTTGGATTCCGGCAGAAGTGGATGTTTCCATCCGCCCGGGATGGTTTTACCACGCCAAAGAAGACTCGCTGGTTAAAACGCCTGAACAATTATTCGACATTTACCTCAGTTCAGTAGGACGCGGCGCCAACCTTATCCTGAACATACCTCCCGATCGTCGCGGTTTGATTAACGAAATTGATGTGGCATCGCTGTTGGGCTGGAAGAAACTGATTGATGAACGGTTCAGTACCAACCTTGCATTAAATAAATCGGCTAAAGCATCCTCGGTTCGCGGCAATTCATCGGTTTACGAAGCCGCAACGGTTACCGACGGAAACAAAGAAACGTATTGGGCAACCAATGATGAAGAAAAAACCGGCAACCTCGAAATTGACCTGGGCGAAAACAAGCAGATCAGCTATGTGCTGGTTCAGGAATACATTAAGCTTGGGCAACGTGTAAAAAACTTTTCGGTTGAAATTGAAAAAGACGGCAACTGGCAGGAAGTGGCACAGGGAACCACCATCGGGTATAAGCGAATCGTAAAGATTGCACCAGTAGAAGCGCAAAAAGTACGGATCGTAATTAAAGACTCAAAAGCCTGTCCGCTAATTTCCAACGTGGAAGTTTACTAAAGTCTGACAGTCTGACACACCAAATGACAGACTACAATACAAAACTAAAGCACTTTTGTTTCAGTCTGTTATGGCAAACAGGCAGGATTTGGGCAGGATTCTGATGAAAAAATGTCCAATTCCTGTCTGTTTTTTTTGTGCCATTCGCTTTGGCATAGTATCTGCTAAACAGGGATGTTGAAATTTTAAAAATTGTATGTCTAACCAATTAAAATAATTCAAAAATGGCAGATTTAAAAGGAAAAATTCTGGCTGGCAAAGTCTTAGTACAGCCTAAGGAAGCAGAAAAGAAAACAGCTAGTGGAATCATTATTCCTGATTCAGCAAAAGAAAAACCACAGGTTGGTAAAGTAGTTTTGGTTGGTTCTCCTAAAAAAGACGAACCCATGGAAATCAGTGTTGGCGATGTAGTTTTCTACGGAAAATATTCCGGAACTGAATTAAACATTGACGGAACTGACTTCTTATTGATGTCGCAGACCGATGTTTTATTTATTGCTGAGTAATTGATTAATAACGTTTTAAAAAGAATTAAAAATGGCAAAAGAAATTAAATTCAATATTGAAGCCCGCGACCTGCTGAAAAAAGGCGTTGACAAATTGGCTGATGCAGTAAAAGTAACCCTCGGACCAAAAGGCCGCAACGTGGTTATCGAAAAGAAATTTGGCGCTCCGCAGATCACCAAAGATGGTGTTTCTGTTGCTAAAGAAATTGAACTGTCGAACGCATACGAAAACATCGGTGCCCAGATGGTAAAAGAAGTGGCCAGCAAAACTGGTGACGATGCAGGTGACGGAACAACAACTGCAACAGTTCTTGCACAATCATTGATTTCAGTAGGTTTGAAAAACGTTGCTGCCGGCGCCAATCCAATGGATCTGAAACGTGGTATCGACAAAGCTGTTCTGAAAGTGGTTGAAAGCATTAAAGATCAGGCTCAGAATGTAGGCGACGACTTCAAGAAAATTGAACAGGTTGCCCGTATTGCTGCCAACAACGATAGCGCTATTGGCGCATTGATTGCTGAAGCAATGGAAAAAGTAAATAAAGAAGGTGTAATTACTGTTGAAGCTGCTAAAGGAACCGAAACTTATGTTGACGTTGTTGAAGGTATGCAGTTCGACCGTGGTTATATTTCTCCATATTTTATTACCGATGGCGAAAAAATGGCTGCCGATCTGGATCATCCGTACATCCTGATCCACGACAAAAAGATAAGCACCATGAAAGATTTGCTTCCGGTACTGGAACAAACCGCTCAGACTGGTCGCCCACTGTTAATTATTGCTGAAGATGTTGATGGTGAAGCATTGGCTACTTTGGTGGTTAACCGTTTACGTGGTTCGTTGAAAGTTTGCGCTGTTAAAGCTCCCGGCTTTGGCGACCGCCGTAAAGAAATGCTGGAAGACCTTGCTGTATTGACTGGTGGTGTGGTAATTACCGAAGAAAAAGGTATGAAAATGGAAGATGCCACATTAGAAATGCTTGGTAAAGCTGAAAAAATTACTGTTGACAAAGAAACAACTACTGTTGTTGCTGGCGCCGGTGATGAAACTGCTATTAAAACCCGCGTTAACCAGATCAAAAAACAGATCGAAACTACAACTTCTGATTACGACAAAGAAAAACTTCAGGAACGTTTGGCTAAACTAGCCGGTGGCGTTGCTGTATTGTATGTTGGCGCTTCGTCAGAAGTTGAAATGAAAGAGAAAAAAGACCGTGTTGACGATGCTTTGCATGCCACCCGTGCTGCTGTTGAAGAAGGTATTGTTCCCGGAGGTGGTGTTGCTTACATCCGTAGCATCGCTGTTCTGGAAGGACTGGCTGGCGAAAACGAAGACGAAACCACAGGTATCGAAATCGTAAAACGCGCAATCCAGGAACCTTTACGCCAGATTGCTTTCAATGCCGGTAAAGAAGGCGCTGTTATTGTACAGAAAGTTAGCGAAGGAAAAGCAGATTATGGGTACAATGCCCGCACCGACGTTTACGAAAACCTCTACGAAGCCGGTGTAATCGATCCTGCAAAAGTAACCCGCATCGCGTTGGAAAATGCCGCTTCAATTGCCGGTATGTTCCTGACTACCGAATGTGTGTTGGTTGAAGAAAAAGAAGACAAACCAGCTATGCCACCAATGGGCGGTGGAATGGGTGGCGGAATGGGCGGAATGATGTAATCGACCCGAAATACCCTTCAAAACAAATATATTTTAAACCCTCTTTCGGTTCGCCGGAAGGGGGTTTTTACTTGCCGCAACACAACCTTCGCACCGAGAAAACGATCGATTACTGAAAGACATAAACTTTACCGGAATACATTTGTTAGAGTCCGCATGTTCAATTTTAAAAAATAGCTATGAAAATTAAAAGTTTATTCTTTGCGGCATTCCTGACATTTGGATTATTGTCGGCCAATGCACAAGTAGTTGAAAAAGGGGACAAGATTCTGAATCTGGGCATAGGCTTCGGGACAGCCTTGTACAGCGGTTCCGGTTACAACAGTAGTGTCCCTCCCGTTTCCGGTTCGCTGGAGGTAGTAGTAAAAGACGATCTTTTCGATGGAAAAGGCGCTGTAGGTGTTGGCGGTTATTTGGGTTATGCCGCATATAAATGGAAATATTCGGGGTACGACTATGGATGGAAATACAGTAATATTATCATTGGCCCAAGAGGTTACCTGCATTACAACCTGATGGACAAACTCGACACTTATGCAGGAATAATGCTTGGTTATAACATTGTCAGCTCAAATTCATACGGTAGTTACGCCTATGGTGGCAACTACAGTGCATCTTCCAGCGGGGTTATCTTCTCAGGATTCGTGGGGGCACGATATTACTTCAACGACAAAGTTGCTGCCATGGCCGAACTGGGTTCAGGTATTGCCTACCTCAATTTGGGTGTAGCACTCAAACTATAGTTAGTTCCTTTCTTTTTTACAACAGAAGAGGCATCCGGTAAGGATTGCCTCTTTTTTTATGCCCCAAAATGCACATTCAAAAAAACACTGTTTACGCTATCAACCAACAATTTAGGGCATAGATGATTAAAAGCGACCTCACCATTGACAAACTGACATAACGATACGAGAAGTTATGAACAGTACAATTTTGATTATTTACGGAAACAGCACCAGAATTAGCAATGATCTTATGAATAGCAGCAGTTTAATTGTTCATAAGTTTGACTTAATTTATACTTATAGGCTTGATTTTAAGGTTTATATTTAGAGGAAAATTAAATGCGTGGCGATGTGATTTTGTAGAATCTGGTGTCAAAGAGATAGACAACGGCGGGCGGGGTGCCAGAGTGAGGTTTTGAGGAAGAAATACTAATAACGATTTTTTAATTCTTTTACTTAAAAATAGCAAAAATGGCTCATAATCCTAAACTTGAGGTTTTTAAAATCCGACTAAAACCAACGACGGAAAAGGTAGTAACTTATAGAGATTTTTTCAAACAAAAACTGAATCATATCAAAGCAGAAGATTCAGATTTATTTAAAGATTACTTTGATAATTTTATAGACACAGTTGATAACAATGATTTTTTTAAAGATAAAAAGAATCATAAAGCTTTTACTGCCTACGATGCTAAGAAAAGGAATGAAAATCCATTAAATGACACGATTCGAATACATACCCAGTCTCATATTATTGAGGGTGTTGTTGAGGGTGGCCGATATGGACAGAGTCGAAGTATGGCTAATATGGCTAATAAAATGAAGAAAGAGAAAGTTGGTACTAGCGACATAATTTTAGATAGATTTTATTTCCTTATCTATACGCCTTTAAATAGCGATACCGGTATATTAATGTTACAATCATATTCTGAGGACTCTATTAGAGATGTATTTACAACATTTATTAAACCTTTTTTTAGTACTACAGGATTTTATCATCTTAGTATTGATGCTTATGTCCCAAAACAATATATTGATGAATTTAAAAAGGGTGCCGCACTAAAAGGTATTTCATTCACTAAAAATTTGCTTATTGGTTATATCGGGAAAGGGCATAGTAAGGAAGAATTAGAAGAGTTCAATATCAGAATAGAAATAAAACCCAATGGGCATAAATCTTCATTAAAAAAAATAAAAGAATTAATTCAAAAGCTAAGTCCAATTCAGTTTAACGAGAATAAGCTTGAGGAATTTTCTAAAAGAATCTATTTAGAAAACCCGAAATCAGAAAAGTCAGCTTATTATGATTTAGAGAAAGATTTAGATGCGATTAAGCCAACAATATATCTTGAAAACCGAATAAGTATGAGTATTGAAGGAATACCAGATTTTGTGGAATTAAAAGATTATTGTTTTAATTTACTTGATACTTTGAAAAAAGAAATTCAATTAATGGGAAAAATCCATGAATGTTAAGTATTACTTGTGTAATTTAATTAATCAAGGTCATTTTTGGCAGCATACAGATGTAAATGGAAATGGGCAAAGGCCAAAATTCTATTTTTTACCATTTCAATGGCTAATGATAATACTATCAGTATTCATCACATTATATTATTTGCCCAAAGGCTTTAATGATACTTTTGTTGGTTATATCATAGCTTCGCTTTCAATTTTTGTTGGTTTATTCTTGACTTTAATTTTGACAGTTTATGACAAGTTTCAGAAAATAGATTTCTCATTGGCGAGATATAAAGAAAATGATCAAATTGAGCTTATTAGATTAAAAAACTTCTTCAAACAGTTTACTTCTCTAACCACATATTCAATTTTGCTTTCGATAATAAGCATCCTTTTACTAAGTTTTTTTATCCTATTTAAGTTTTCAACGAAAGAAATAACCATTAACATAGCAATAAACAGTACAAATGACTTAAAACAATTAGTAAAAATATTAATTCTGCTATTTCATAGAATTACAACACTGTATTTCCTTTTGGATTTTGTAATAATAACTATTTATGCCATAACGAGCATTTATAGCTTTATAATCTCAGAATTTGATAAAATAAAACTTAAACCAGACAATGATGATTAATACAAATTTCGCTGAGATTATTTCATTTGGTCTTCACAAGGTTGGGAATAAGATAAATGAAGAAAATATCAATTTTTCTAAGTCTCCTATACAAACTGATGATGAATTAAATAAGTTATTACTATTATATTTTCTTGCGCCCTTTAAATCCATTGAATACTTTAATTTTTACCACGAAAGTGATGTCAACCTCAATGAAGCATATGTATATGTAAGCAAAATTTTTGATAATCCCGGTCAGGTTTTTGAGCAATCGATTAACTTGGCAAAACACCTTTATGAACAAAGTGTGCATCCGAAGATTAAGGGTGGCGAATTTTATACGGTTTACTTAAAAGATTGCATTGTAGATGGTGAGAAAGTAGAGGCAGTGGGCTTGTTTAAATCGGAAAACAAGGATACCTTTTTGAAGGTGTTTCCTTCAGGTGATGGTTTTGAGATAGAGAGCGAAAAGGGGGTAAATATTAATAAGCTGGATAAAGGTTGTTTGATATTTAATGTAGAAAAAGAGAATGGCTATTTGGTTGCTGTAGTTGATAATACCAACAAGGGAGCTGAGGCTCAATATTGGATGGACAATTTTCTGCATGTTCGGCCACGAAAAGACGAATATTACCATACCCAACACTTGCTGTCGCTTTGTAAAAATTTTGTCACCAAAGAACTTCCCCAGCAATTTGAGGTTTCGAAAGCCGACCAGGTTGATTTGCTGAATAAATCGGTTCAGTTCTTCAAAGAAAACGAGAGTTTCAATATGACTAATTTTGCCAGTGAGGTCATTGGTCAACCTGCCATGATTGATAGTTTTAATGAATACCGAACCGATTTTCAACGGGAACGAGAGATTACCATTTCAGACAATTTTGCCATTTCGGAATCGGCAGTTAAGAAACAGGCACGGTCAATTAAAAGCATCATCAAACTAGATAAAAACTTTCATATTTATATACATGGCCACCGCGACCTGATTGAACAAGGCGTGGACGAACACGGCCGGAAATTTTACAAGATATATTACAACGAAGAAACGTAAGGCTATCTAAAAATGACAAATCCAGCTTGAGATTATTTATTAAAATAAAGATCTTTTGATAATCAAAAAAATAAAACATAGGCAATGTATTTAATGTATGTTGATGAAAGTGGTGATACCGGACTAGAAAATAGTCCAACCAGATATTTTGTTTTATCAGCCATAGTTATTCACGAATTACGTTGGAAGCAGATTCTGACAGAATTAGTTTCGTTTAGACAAACGCTCAGGCAATTAAAAGGATTAAAGCTAAGGGATGAGATACATTGTACTGACTTTATTAATAAACCTGGCGAATTAATCAGAATAAAGAGAAATGACCGATTAGATATCTTAAAAAAGTGCATCGATTGGTTAAACCATCAAAACGATCTGAGTATCTATTCGGTTATCATAGACAAGAACAACCGAAAAGATGACATCTTTGAATTAGCATGGAATACCTTACTTACGAGGTTCGAAAATACAATTCGAAGCAAAAATTTTCCGGGGCCCCAAAATCCTGATGACCGGGGAATGGTAATATCAGACAACACGGATGGTGAAAAGCTTCGCAAGTTAATACGTAGGATGCGGCACTTTAACCCAATTCCCAATCGTCGTGATATTTACGCAGGTGATTTCCGAAATATGAAACTGGAATACGTGATTGAAGATCCAATCTTCAGGGATTCAAAGAATTCTCTTGTCCATCAAATGAATGATGTTGTTGCTTATTTCTGTAGACAATTGGTCGAGCCCAATGCGTATGTGAAGAAGAAAGCAGGTGCAAACTTTTATGAAAGATTATCAGATGTATTGATTGACAAAGTCAGCAAAACAAAAGATGGGATTGTTTGGATATAAAAAAAGGTAGCTATGCTACCTCGGGGGTATCCTACTATGAAGACTAGCTTCAGTTCAGATACACCACAAACATACTACAAACATTTTGAAAATCAAATTTTTAGTCACAAAAATTTACGAAACAAAAAATACCCGCCAGATTCACTCCGACGGGTATTTCTATTTCAGGTAAAAAACTTCAGGATTAAACAGCCTGCACCAATTCCAGGCTTTCGAAACCTTTTTGTACGGCTTCGAGGTTCATCGGGATCAGGTAATGGTGGCGCGTTGGGAGCGATTTTTGCAACCCTTTTTCAACGCTTTCCATTTTTACCACCGGCTTGGCTTTCAGGTAGGCGCCCAAAACCACCATATTAAAGGTTTTTACATTGCCCAGTTCCGCGGCAATCAGGGTTCCTTCAATTTTATAAATGTTAATATCCGTACGTTTGGGCGGATGAATGATTCCGTTGGGGTCGTAAATCAGCACGCCTCCGGGTTTTACCATGTGCTCAAATTTATCCATCGACTGCTGATTCAGGATAATGGCAGTATCGTATTCGTTTAAAACGGGTGAACTAATACGGGTTTCGCTCAGGATAACGGTTACGTTGGCAGTCCCGCCACGCATTTCAGGGCCATACGACGGAAACCAGGAAACTTCCTGATCGGCCATCACGCCCGAATAAGCTAAAATTTTCCCCATCGAAAGTACGCCCTGTCCGCCAAATCCGGCTATAATGATTTCTTCGGTCATGATTTTCAGTTTTTAAGTGGTGTGTAACTTTCAGGATCGGCCTTCGAACTGTCTTTCAAATCGCCAGGCACGTAGAATGGGAACATGTTTTCGACCATCCATTCGTTGGCTTTTACCGGAGTCATTTTCCAGTTCATGTTGCAGGTGGAAACCACCTCGACGAACGAAGTTCCTTTTTTATCGAGAGCGGCCTGAAAAGCCTTTGCAATGGCTTTCTTGCATTTGCGGATGGTAGCCGGTGTATGCACCGATTGACGGGTCACATACGATGTTCCGGGTAATTGGGCAATCAGTTCAGTTATTTTTAACGGGTATCCGTTCCGGCCTACGTCGCGGCCATTGGGTGTGGTGGCGGTAACCTGGCCAATCAAGGTTGTTGGGGCCATTTGACCACCAGTCATACCGTAAATGCCGTTGTTGACAAAGATGACAACCATATTTTCGCCGCGGTTGCAGGCATGTAGAATTTCGGCAGCACCAATCGATGCCAAATCGCCATCGCCCTGATAGGTGAAAACCACTTTATCCGGATTGGTACGGGCGATTCCGGTTGCCACAGCGGGAGCCCTTCCGTGGGCGGCTTCCTGCCAGTCTATTTCAATATAATTGTAAGCAAAAACGGCACATCCAACAGGCGAAACACCAATCGTTTTATCCTGAATATCCAAATCTTCAATGACTTCGGCCAACAATTTATGCACAACTCCGTGGCTACATCCCGGACAATAATGCATCGTGTTTTCAGTCAGTAATTCTGGTTTTTCGTAAACCAGGTTATTGGGGTTGATAATATCTTTCAATTCCATAAATTATCCTCCTATCAGTTTTTGTTCAAGGGCCTCCACGACTTCGCCCGGACTTGGAATAATTCCGCCCATGCGCCCGAAATGTTTAACCGGAATCGCACATCCGGCGGCAAGCTGAACATCTTCAACCATTTGTCCGGCATTCATCTCAACCACCAATATGCCTTTTACCTGTTTGGCCAAGGCTGCAATAGGTTTCTTCGGGAAAGGGAATAAAGTAATGGGGCGCAAAAGTCCTACTTTGATGCCTTTTTCGCGAGCCAGATCGACAGTCTTTTGGCAGATCCGCGATGATGACCCGAAAGCGACCAACAAGTATTCGGCATCTTCGCACTGAAACTCCTCGAACAACACTTCCTCCTCTTCCATTTTGGCGTATTTTGCCTGTAGCCGGAGATTGTTTTGTTCCATCCGTCCGGAATCCATTTCAAGAGAAGTTATAATGTTGCGCTGACGACCGGGCTTGCGGCCATTGGTTGCCCATGAACCGTATTTTTCATTGATTTCTTCGTCGGTCAATCGGGGAATATAATCAGACAGTATCACTTTTTCCATCGTTTGGCCAATAACACCGTCAGTCAAAATCATGGCCGGATTGCGGTATTTAAAAGCCAGTTTGAAGCCCAATTCAACAAAGTCATTCATTTCCTGAACCGACGACGGCGCCAATACAATCAAACGGTAATCGCCGTGCCCGCCACCTTTAGTTGATTGCCAATAGTCGGCCTGCGAAGGTTGAATGGTTCCGAGACCTGGACCTCCACGTTGAACGTTGACAATGACACAAGGCAATTCGGCGCCTGCAATGTACGAGATTCCCTCGGCCATTAAGCTGATACCAGGGCTGGACGAAGAAGTGATTACCTTTTTACCGGAAGCCGCTGCCCCGTAAATCATATGTATGGAAGCAATCTCACTTTCTGCCTGAAGCACGACCATTCCGGTTTCATCCCAGGGCTCCCTGTCCATCAAGGTTTCCATTACTTCCGATTGGGGAGTGATGGGGTATCCGAAATAAGCATCGCACCCACAGCGGATGGCTGCTTCGGCAATAACTTCATTTCCCTTCATTAATCTTAATTCTCCCATATTCGTTGTTTTACATTTTTACTTTATTTGAGAAAGTGCCTTAAGTGCTCTAAAGTTAATCAACTTCGAATTTTAGGCACTTCGAACTCCGAACTTCTTAGATTTTTACCCGGTAAACGGTTATGCAGGTGTCGGGACAAACGGTGGCACAATTGGAGCAACCGATGCACGCTTCCGGATTTTTCATAAACGAATAATGATATCCACGGCTATTAACCTGTTTATTCTGACCCAATACATCCTGCGGACAAGCCACCACACAAAGGCCACAACCTTTGCATTCTTCGTTGTTAACCACTACTGCTCCAATAACTTTTGCCATGATTTATTTTTTATTTGTTATTGTAATCCTTAACGCTGAACCTGTTGCTACAAAACTAGCTGATCTCGTTTTTGGCCTGCGCAACAAAAGTTGCGAAATCAGATTTTATGCAGTACCCGGGTAAAAATATTACGGTGTATTCCCAGATACGAAGCAATGTGCTGCCGCTGTACCCTGGAAACCAAATCGCCATTCTCTGAAATAAATTTCTTAACTCGCTGTAAAGCAGTTAACGACTGAAATGCATACACTCTTTTAAGCGCCTGCACATAACTTTCCTCAGCAATAACCCTCACCATATGTTCCAACTGAGGATTTTGCGTGGTCAGCGCATCGTATTCTGATTTGGTAATGAAAATAAGCGAGGAGTCTTCGTAAGCCCGGATAGATTCTGTTGATTTCCTTCCAAGCAAAAAACTCTCGTGACTGCTGATAATGGCATGATTGGGCGGATAAAAAAAGTTCGATATCCACTCTTGTCCATTTTCTGAAACATACGAAGAATAAAGTAACCCATCGAGTACAATTCCCAGCTTTTGCGACTGATCGCCATAATCCAGGAAAACCTCTCCCTTTTTCAGTTTTACGGGGGCTTTTTTAGCAAAGAATTCTTTCAACTGTACAAGCGTACGATCGTACCCGGTAAACAGATAATTGATTCCTGTGCTCATCGTGTTACCTGAAATTTTCGTTAAAAAGCTTCAACCGTTTTTCCAGATCGTCAAACTGCTCGCGTTTAACGTGCGACACGCAGGCCCGAAGTCCTTCTTTTTCACTTCCTGTATTTTTCAGGGTGATAGCACTTATTCCGTAAGACAACAGATTTTCAATCAACTGGCCCCCGGTCATTCCCTGATACCCGATGGTGAAATAAAATCCATCGGCAATCGGGTCATCCCCATCTTTTTCGTAAACCACATGAAACCCGTTGGCTACAAATAAATCTTTCATGATTTTGGCTTTCCGGCCGTATTCCTTTACATCTTCAATAAAGTTGAATTTCCCGTCGCTGGCCGCTTTGAACATGGCTGCCAGCGCATGTTGGGTTGAATGTGTAATTCCTGAAGAAAGCGCATATAAAACCTGCATTACGATGGTAAACCCGAATGGTTTACTGCCAAGACGTTTCTCCAGGTTGTCGTACCGGCGGCTCCACAACGCATTTGAAATGGCCATGATGGCGCCCCGCTGTCCGGCATACGAGAAAATTTTGGATGCGGATATAAACAGCACGTAATGATCGGTGTATTTGGCAACGGTTGGCTGGTAAGGCGGCTTTCCGGGTGTATATAAATCTTTCCGGAAATCCATACCAAAATAGGCCAGGTCTTCCATTACAATGACATCGTATTTGGTTGCCAGTTCGCCAATAATCTGCAATTCTTCTTCTGTCAGGCAAATCCAGCTCGGATTATTCGGATTGGAGTAAACCATGGAATTAATGTTTCCCTCCGACAAATAAGATTCGAGTTTAGCCCGAAGTTTTTCGCCACGAAAATCAAACACATCAAACGACTGGTATTTATGTCCCATTACGGTCATTTGCTGTTTCTGTACCGGAAATCCGGGATCGAGAAATAGCGTGGTGTCTTTCTTCTGATCCACATTTCCGGCCACCAGGAAAGCGGCAAAAGTTCCCTGCATAGCACCTGAAGTAGGGATACAACTGGCAGGATCAACATCAACATCCATAAATGTTTTAATGAACCGTGCGGCTTCGTATTTAAGTGGTTTAATTCCGTCCATCATCGGGTAAACCGAAGCAACACCCGATTGAAGTGCTTTAATCTCGGCCTCAACGCCCACTTGCGCCGCAGGTAAACCGGGAACACCCATTTCCATACGGACAAACTTAACCCCACTCTCTTCTTCAATTAAATTAACGAGCGCAACAATCTCACGGATCGAAGCTGTTCCCGGGTCTTTAATCTGAAGCTGGCTGATGTATTTTTTTACGATTTCTTGTTTGACTGGAGTATTTTCCATTTGTAAATCTGAAAATTTCGAAGTAAAAATAAGCAAAGTATTTGCGATAAATCAAATGGGTTCAGGGTATTGCTAAACAGGTTTCGCAATTCGGAAACACAAGCAGTTCCCGAATTGTAATTTGAAAGCAGGCAACCCATTCTGGTTTTGAATTAACAGAAATTCAGGCTAAAAGATGAACCTGTATTTTGTCATGTTTCGGAATATTAGAGTCCGAAGGCCGGTTTTAAGGTGTTTACCCAGTTGGCTACACGCTCGTCGGTTAGCTCAGGTTCAAAATCTTCGTCAATCGGAAGACCGATGAACTTACCCTCCATCACCGCTTCCGATTCGTCAAATTCGTATCCTGAAGGATCGACTTCGCCAACAATAGTTGCACCGTTTTTTAAGAGTTCTTTTGCTAAAACGCCTATCGCATTTACAAAATGGCTCGAATAAGTAACATGGTCGCCCAGCCCAAAAATAGCGACGGTTTTGCCTGAATAATCGACTTTACTGATGTTGGGAAAGAATTTACTCCAATCGGTATTTGAATAGTTTGAATCCCAGGTTTCTTTTCCAACGGTAGAAATGCCAAAAATAATCTGATCGAACTTTTCAAGATCAGCCGCACTGGCGTCGTTTACTGAAATCATTTCTACATTTTGTTCGCCTAAAGCCGTTTTAACTTTTTCGGCAACCCGGTGAACTGAACCTTTTAAAGGACCGAAGAATAATCCAATTTTGCTCATATCCTATATTTTATTGATTATGAATTGCTAATTCGCCACGAACGTATTCGCCTAATACCGAAAGGCTTGACACATTTTTAAGAATGGCGTGGATGGCTTTCTCGTAGTTATCAACGGAGTCCCACTCCACATCAACATGAAAAGTATATTCGTTAGGTTTCCCGATAATCGGGACCGATTGAATTTTAGTAAGGTTAATTTTATTCTCAGCAAATGTGTTGAGCACGTTGGCCAAAGCGCCGTAATAATGACCCACCTCAAAGCATAAAGAAGCTTTGTTAGCACGGTCGCTGGGGGCTGTGTGTTTCGACAGGATCAGGAAACGGGTATAGTTTTGCCTGTTGGTTTCGAGCCCCGAATCGAGTATGTCTAACCCGTAAAGTTCCGCCGTGCGATGATTTCCGATAGCCGCTGCATTTGTTAATTTTTCATCACGTACCAATTTCCCGGAGGCCGCCGTATCCTGATTTTCGATTAAATGAGCATTCGGGAAATTATTTTCGATGTACTCGGCACATTGTTTAATGGCAATCGGATGCGAATAAATAGTCTGAATGTCGTCTTTCGTTACGCCCGGATTGGCCATCAGGTGCATTTGTATGTGGATGTAAATTTCGCCAATCACTTTCAGGTGATAATCGCGGATCAAGGCATAGTTTTGCAGTAAACTTCCGGCAATCGAATTCTCAATGGCCATTACTGCAATATTAACCTGATCTGTATCAATCAGATTGCAAACGCTGGTAAACGATTTGCATTCCACCACCTGTATTTCATCTTCAAAGTACCTTCTTGCAGCATCTTCATGAAAAGAACCTGCAATCCCCTGTATAGCTATTTTTTTCATCGTTCTTTTTACTATTAAAAAATCCCGGACAAAGCCGGGACAATTTACGCAAAATATCCTGATTTATCCCCGGAATATTGAACTTCGCCCACAACAAACGAATCGGGGATCGTTTTTTTTGCCTGACAGGGAATTTAAATTTTGTACATATCGCTTGCTTTCACCAACTCCATTTGGTGCGCCTGAAGAACTTCAATACATTTTTGAATATTATCGGGTTTCAGCACTATATTAGCAGATTTGTCGTCCATCGAATAGGCATACAGGTATTCAATAAACACACTTTCCCCGGAAAGAATATTAAGCGCCCGGGCCAATGCGCCCGCCTCATTTGGGCTGTTCAGGCAAATCACATCCGTTAACCTGACCGAAAATTCAGCTTCTTTCAATATCGAAAGCGCTTTTTCCGGATCTGAAACGATCATGCGCAGGATGCCAAATTCGGAGGTGTCGGCTACGCTAAAAGCTGACATGTTGATTTCGGCATTACCCAATATCTGGGTAACTTCATTCAGTCGTCCGGTTTTATTTTCAAGAAATACCGATAGTTGTTTGATAATCATGATGGGTTCCTCCTACAGTTTACGGTTATCGATTACACGTTTTGCTTTTCCGGCGGTGCGTTCAATGGTTTTGGGTTCAACCAGTTTTACATCAACCGAAATGCCTAAAGTACTCTGAAGTTTATGCGTAATTTTTTTGCGCAATGCTTCGAGTTGTTTGATTTCGTCGGAGAAGAACTGCTCCTGAACTTCAACCATGAGTTTCATCGAATCCAGGTTGCCTTCCCGTTCAACGATGATCAGGTAGTGCGGCGATGTTTCACTCATTTCGAGTAAAACAGTTTCGATTTGAGATGGGAATACATTTACCCCACGGATAATAAGCATATCATCGCTGCGCCCTTTGCATTTTTCCATGCGAACCAGTGTGCGGCCGCAGGCACATTTTTCGTAATTCAGGCGGGTGAGGTCGCGTGTGCGATAGCGAAGCAACGGAATCCCTTCTTTGGTAATGGTAGTAAATACCAACTCCCCAATTTCTCCGGCAGGCAGAGGTTGCAGTGTTTCCGGGTCAATAATTTCAGGAATAAAATGATCTTCCATCACGTGCATTCCGGCCTGATGCTCGCACTCGCACGAAACGCCAGGGCCCATAATTTCGCTCAGTCCGTAAATGTCAATCGCCTTGATTCCCAGGCTGGCTTCAATTTCCTTTCGCATGTTTTCGGTCCAGGGTTCGGCACCAAAAATCCCAACACGCAATTTAAGCTTGTTTTTATCTATCCCTTTTGCTTTTAATTCTTCGCCAAGATGGAGCGAATACGAAGGTGTACAGGCAATTACTGTTGTGCCAAAATCTTCCATCAACTGCAATTGTTTGTCGGTATTTCCCCCTGAAATAGGGATTACCGAAGCGCCCAGGTTTTCGCAACCGTAATGTAAGCCCAACCCGCCGGTAAACAATCCGTAGCCATAAGCCACTTGCACAATATCGTCGCGGTGCACACCGGCCATACAAAGTGCTCGGGTTACCATTTCGGCCCAGTTGTTCAGGTCTTTGCGGGTATATCCAACTACTGTGGGTTTTCCGGTTGTTCCTGACGAGGCGTGAATACGAACGATTTCGCTCATCGGGACCGTAAATAATCCAAACGGATAATTGTCGCGCAGGTCAGTTTTGAGCGTAAAGGGCAACAGGCGCAAATCGTCAACCGATCGAATGTCGTCGGGAACCAGCCCTACTTCCTGCATTTTCTGACGGTAGCTCGGCACATTGTGGTAAATTCGTTTGACTGTTTCAATCAGTCTTTCCGTTTGAACCGCCCTCATTTCGTCGCGGCTCGCACATTCTATTTTTTCGTTCCAGATCATCGTATGGATTTGATGGGATTAATTATTTAAAAATCACGAAATTCCGTAGATTGTTTCATCCGAAAGCAGGCTTAGTCCGGCCTGAAGCAGTTTATGTCGGGCATCAACCACATCTTCGGTATCAATTACAAAATACGACTTTTCGTTTGCATAGGCCGATCGCCCGTAGGCATTGGTGAAATTGACTCCAGCTTTTACAATTTCTTTGAGTAAATCATCCAAACCGCCAGGCTGATCGATCATTTCAATAACAACAATTTCCCGCAAAGCTGCCGACATCCCGTTTTCGTTCAGTAAATGCTGGGCAAGCATGGGGTTCGAAACCACCAGATTTAGAATTCCCCAACCGCTGGCGGTATGGTTTAGGTTCATGGTCCTGATATTGATTTGAGCAGCTTTCAGCACGGCCGTAACCCGTTCGAGGTGACCGATCTTATTTTCGAGAAATATGGAAACCTGGTATGCCATGGGAATGATGAATGATAAATTATAAATGGTAAGGCCATTGCCTTTTTATTTTTGCTTTTTGGCTTGACTTTACGAGTTTAACGCCACCCGGAGTTCTTTCACCCGAACAGCTTTGCCTTCCGATTTGGGAAGCGAACCCGGTTCAACCAGTTTTACGATTGGTTTAACCAGTACTTCGTCGCGAATCTGAGCTGAAATTAACCGTGAAAGTTTATCGAGACGGGTAATGTCGCCATTAAACCAGTCTTTTTTCACTTCCACTTCAATAATCATTTCATCCGATCCGTTGATGGTGTCTAAGGTAATTAAATAATCAGCGCCTACTTCCGGAATTTTCATCAGTACACCTTCAATCTGCATCGGGAAAACGTTGCAACCTTTCACGATGAACATATCATCGCTACGTCCGGTGATGCGGTCGAGGCGCACATGTGTACGTCCACAGGCACATTTTCCGGGGAGAATTCGCGTCAGGTCGCGTGTGCGGTAGCGGATCAGTGGCATCGCTTCACGGTCGAGTGTCGTCATCACCAGTTCGCCCACCTCACCTTCAGCAACCGGTTCGAGCGTATCGGGATTAATAATTTCGATGATGTAAGCATCTTCCCAGATGTGCAAACCGTTCTGGTAAGTACATTCGAATGCAACTCCCGGGCCATTCATTTCTGAAAGGCCGAACGAATTGTACGCTTTTACCCCGAACATTTCTTCGATACGACGGCGCTGCTCTTCGGTATGAGGTTCGGCTCCAATCACAAAAGTATGCAGCTTGGTGTCTTTGCGTGGGTCGAGTCCTTCTTCCTGAAAAACTTCGAAAAGACGGTTCAGGTAACTCGGAATGGCGTGCACAACGGTGGTTCCGTAATCCTGCATCAGTTTAATCTGGCGCTGACTGTTTCCTGCCCCGGCCGGAATACTCAAACAACCCAGGCGTTCAATCCCGTACTGAAAACCCAACCCGCCAGTAAATAAACCGTACCCGCAAATATTCTGAAAAACGTCGGTATCGCGCACCCCGGCGCAAAAAAGCGAGCGAGCCATCAGGTTTGCCCACGAATCGATGTCGTGCCGGTTATGAAAAATTACGGTTGGATTTCCGGTTGTCCCGCTCGAACTGTGCAGGCGAATCAGCTCTTTCTGAGGCAATCCCAAAAATCCGTATGGAAAATTATTGCGTAAGTTTTGTTTCGTCGTAAACGGCAATTTCCGGATGTCGGCAACCGATCTGATCGAATCGGCTGACAGACCCATTTGTTTATACAGGTTTCCGTAATACGGTGAATTCATTGCCGACTGAATGGTCTTCTGCAATCGGTTGACCTGAAGTTTTTCCAGACTTTTTCGGTCAAGGGTTTCGAGTTCGTTTTCCCAATACATGATAGTCAGTTTTTTAGAAAGAATACATCAACATCAATTGACCGCGGTGGTTAGTCACATCTGTAGAACTGTTGTAAAGCCCGTCGGCAAGATCAATTTTACCCGATCCGTACGCTGCCGAAGTCAATTCGTATTCGAATACCAGGCGAACTTTTGAAATATTAATGGCAAAATGTGGGGCAACCCTGTAAATAGAAGCGACGTTCGGAACCAAACCGGGAGTCACAGCAACAGGATCGGCAGATGTTCCGAAATTGTAAAGGGCATCAACTGTGCCCATGTTCTTCAGGTAACCGGCAAACAGGCCTACCTGATATTTTTTACCGTACACCGCATTAACAAAACTGGTGAGTGTATTATAAGGTGTGTAGCTCATCGCACCGGTTGACTGATCGACCGACTTCACCCCATAACCTCCGGGAATGGTAAGGTGTGTCATATTCTGTCCCAGAACGGCTTTTGCCCGAATAGTAAACCTGTTTTTCGCATATTGCGTGTATCCCATAAACGAAAGACTCTGAACCAGATCGTCCGAAACATATTTTTTGCTTTCAGTGCCGACCGTGTAAAGCGTTGGTTTGATATATTTTAAACTAGTTCCTGCACCGAGAGTGAAACCACCACTGTTTGTTTCAATATTTGCAATCAGTTCAGGAATACCGGCGTTGCGGGTAAAACATTCACTCTTATCAACGGTCATTGACTTTGGATTCATCGCATCAATCTTAGTAAAGCCGTACGACTTATACTGAAATTCGGAAACCATTGCTGCCGAAAGGATAAATTTAGCGTTGGGCTTGTAATCGAATCTCAACTGAGGGCTGCGGTTAAACGGTTGAAACGGGCATCCGGTATTGAGTCCGCCAACCGTTGGAAAAACTTTTCCGCTCCAGAACGGGTGCCAGGTTTGCCCAACCAACAACGCTGATTTAGTCCAACTGAAAACGGCGTTGGCTTGCCGCACACGAAACATGGCTGGATTATTGCCCAGGTCGCCGGCAAAGTCGGTTTCTATATTTGCCGAGGTCTTGGCATTAAAAATTACCGGCCCGTTAACTCGAATCCCGAAACGGGTGGCCATCGATGAGAAATTGTACGTTGGGGTTTGGTTGATGTGTTCTCCGTTAGCATCAACTCCGGCGTAAAGCGGAAGCACAAAAAACTGTTCGTTGGCCGCATTCAGGCCTTTGTAGGTGTCCCAAAATGCTTCGTAGCGAACAAATCCGTACAATTCGAGGGTCGTTTCTTTGGGTTTAACTTCCTGGCTGAGAGAAACCAGTGAGCATAAAAGCAGAAATACAGAAAGTAATTTTTTCATTTGAAGTTTGGGTTCTATAGCTTAATTTGCTGCGCTTCTAAAATACATCACACAACAAACCGGATTTCCTCTTGAAATCCCGGGTTACTGATTTTTGGTTTTTATTTTTCCTCTCGAAACAAAGTGGATTCCAGTTACCTAAGCCCACATTTTTCGAAAAGGAAACCAAAAGTAAAAGTTTTATACAATACTGCAAACGGCACAACGGCGAGTCTGTAAGTTATTCAGCACAAACACTTACATTATAACAGAGGAATTGCATTAAAATAAAGCAATTATAAGCTAACAAGGGGTTTTTCCGAAAAATCTCCATCAAGACAATTTAGATTGAGTTTGAATAGTGAAAATCAGAGAATCGGAGTAAAAATACAGGATGATGGCTTGCCCGGCACAATTGCCTCCAGGCATTCTCTTTTTTGACTATAGTGACCCTGTTTGCAAAAATAAAGCAGATTCATTTGTAAATAATTATGCAATAGCCAACTATAATTTTCAGAAAATACTGCTTCTTCGAATAATTTATTGAGGCAAACGTATTTTGAATCAAAATATAACTACTTTTGGGGGACATTTATCCATTATTTAAACAGTTATTTATGAACATTTTTGTTGGAAGCCTTCCCTTTAAAATTGAGGAAAGCGAATTACAGGAAATTTTTGAAGAGTACGGAGAAGTTACATCCGTAAAAATTATTACAGACAGAGCTACTGGAAGATCTAAAGGCTTTGGTTTTGTAGAAATGACAAATGAAGAAGAAGCTAAAAAAGCAATTGAAGAATTGAACAACGCTGAGATTGAAGGCCGTACAATTGTTGTAAATAAAGCTGAAGAGAAAAAAGAAGGTAGTCGTCCAAGTGGTGGCGGTTTCCGTGGTGGCAACTCAGGCGGAGGTTTCCGTGGAGGTAATTCAGGTGGTGGTTTCCGTGGTGGCAATTCTGGCGGTGGCGGTGGCTTCCGTGGTGGTGACCGTGGTGGTAACTCAGGTGGTGGTTTCAACAAAGGCGGTTTTAACCGTGGTGGTGGAAGCAGCGCTGGTGGTAACAGAAGATCTGAATACTAGTAAATTTCCTGTTTTAATGTGCTCATAATATAAAGATTAGCTAGAATAATTTTTATAACTACATAAAGGCTAATAAATTGAGGTGTTTCGCCAAAATTTATTAGCCTTCGTTTTTTGCCAGGTATTGTCATCGAAAACTGACTACAACAACTAATTACCTGCTTTCTCAATCCTGATCCTTGCGTCAACGGCTACCAGCTTATCGCCATCACCCATTAACGGATTGATGTCCATTTCTTTAATCTCAACAGCAAAGCGCAAAAGGGTTGACAGCCTGACCATAATTTCAGCAAATTTACGCTCGGTTACCCCGTTTTTACCCCGGTAACCTTTGATCATTTGGTATGCCCTAAGGTTCTTAATCATGGATGCAGCCTCGCACATGGTAAGTGGTGCAAGCCCGGAAGTTATATCTTTGAATACTTCTACAAAGATTCCACCCATTCCGCATAAAATAACATGACCAAAACGATCTTCGTATTTAGCTCCCAGAAACAGTTCAATACCTGTAGCCATTTCTGCCATCAAAACTGAGGTTGTGTCTTTGATCTGGATTAGTCGCCTGAATTCGTGCTGAACCGTTTCGACATCACGAACATTTAAAACGACACCACCCACATCGGTCTTATGTATCGGGCCAATCACTTTCATTACCAACGGAAATCCAAGTTTCCCGGCCATTTCCATTGCTGATTCTTCTGTGGTTACGGTAGCCTCATGCACAATCGGAATTCCGGCGGCCGCAAACAGCCGGTGAATCGTTTCCGGCGATTGAAATCCATCTTCCGCCCGGTCGATGATCCGACGAATCTCCGGGACATCAATATTTTCCAGAAATATCTTTTCTTCATGCGGGCGCGCTGTTTTTAAAATCGAGGTCAGCGCTTTCCCCAACAATACTTCGTCAGGAAAATTTACGTTTCCCTGCGAAATAAAGTAGGCAACATCTTCTTTTACATTGATTACCGAAGGTAAAATAGGAAATATCGGTTTCCTGCAGGTTTGCATTTTTTCGTGCAGGAGCTGATACACATCGTGCACCGGGGATAATCCGGGACTTCCGAAAATAACGGCCATCCCATCAATCTCATCAAACTCATTTTCGCAGGCATCAATAATAGCTGCCAGTTGTTCAGCATTTCCTGTTGCCAGAAAATCGATGGGATTCTCCACCGACGAGCCCGGAAAAAGTTTACTTTTCAGGCGTTCCCTGGCCTCCGATTCTTTGATGTGGGGAATGTGCAAACCCCCGCTTTCCAATGAATCGGTGAGCATTACTGCCGGACCACCTGCATGTGTTATAATTGCCAAACGTTTGCCTTTCATGGGTTTGCAGTGAAACACATTGGCAACAGTGGTTAATTCTTCGCGGCCAAAACAGCGGACAATTCCGGCTTTACGAAACAGAGCCTCAACCGCCAGATCGGAGTTAGCCATTGCCCCTGTGTGTGATGCTGCCGCACGGCTTCCGGCCTGGCTGCTTCCGGCTTTGATTGCCGCTATTTTACACCCTTTCCGGATAAGCGACGAAGCATGTTTCAGCAGTTTATCCGGATTTCGAATGCTTTCGATATAAAGTAGTTTCACCCGGGTGCTGGTCTCTGGATTAAAAATGTCGTCCATAAACTCCAACACCTCTTCTACCCCATTTTGTGCCGAATTGCCCACCGAAAAAACACTCGCAAAATGAAGGCCTTTGGGAATTCCGGATTCCATGATAAAAACTGCGGTAGCGCCCGAACTCGAAATAAGGTCGCAACTCATTTGAACCAGCTTGGGAATGGGAGTGGTAAATACACTGGTGTGTGCGTAGGTAATTATCCCGATGCAGTTAGGGCCAATCAAACTACCGCCATTGGCTTCGATGATCTGTACAATTTTTTGTTCTAGGATTCGGCCTTCTTCACTTTCTTCGCTAAATCCGGCCGAAATGATGATAAAACCTTTGGTGCCCTTTTGTGTGGCAAGTACTTCAACTGCATGAACGCAGGCATGTGCCGGTATGGCCAAAACAGCCATTTCAACGGGTGGTAAATCTTCTGGCCGGGGAAATGATTTTACCCCCTGAACCTCAGATTCATTCGGATTGACTACCCATAAATCTCCTTTAAAATTGTTGTCGATCAGATTTTTCAGGAGTTTTCCTCCAGGTTTGGCAGTATTATTCGAAGCTCCTATTACTACAATGCTTCGAGGGGCAATCAATTCTTTTGTTATCATCGTCCGGATTTAAATTCGTGAAACAAAGTTAGCAAAAGCATTTTCAGGAGGAACTGACTTTTTCCGGCTTTTGAGTGATGTATTTCGTAGGCAAAAAGTTATGTTTGTATTGAAGTACCAGATTTATGACACATTCAGAACAAAAAATAATCGTTATTTGTGATTTTTCGGAACGGATGAAAGAGGTAATCATCCACGGTGCTCGAATGGCAGATATGCTGAAGAAGGAACTTTGCCTGACCGCTATTTATAAAGAAAAAGCACAGAAAAATGAGATTCAGGATAAAATTATCCAAACTACCCGAAACCTGAAATCAAATCTCCCTCAACTGTCTATTTCCTGGTTGCTTCTTCAAAAATCGCTGCGCGATAATATGCAAAAGCTGGTTGATGAGTACAACGGCGTTTTGGTGGTGTTGCACCAGACTGATATTCACTGGGTTTTGAAAGCGTTTCAGCAAAGCAGTATTGCATTTCTTTTTGTGAACGGCGAACTTCCCCGATTTTTAAGCTACAAAAACGTATTGGTTCCGGTCGATTACCGAAAGGCATCAAAAGAAACCTCGCTCTGGGCTTCGTACCTGGGCCGGTTTAACCGCTCGCAGGTTCAGCTGATTTACGCCCATGAAACGAATAATGAAGATGCTGGCAGATTAATGAAAAACCTTGAATTTTTCAAGAAATTTCTGTCTAGCCTGAATGTCCGTCATCATGAAATTGCCGGTAAATCTTCCAGTTGGGGTATTTGCAACGAAACCCTAGAAAGAGCCGAAGAATGGCTGGGCGACATGATGATTTTTTCAGGGAGCAGTTCCATCACTCTACTAGATTTAATGATTGGCCTTCCGGAAAAAAGGATCATTAAAAAAGCTGGCAACTTGTCGGTCATGCTGATCAATCCAAGGAAAGATATCTGCATGATGTGCGACTAAATAAGTTTCAAGTTCAACGTTTTGCTTTTGGAGATTGTAATCAGGAAGCTGAAAAGGCTTATTCCTCAATCACCATTTCATCAATCAGATAGTTGGCTCCAGCCAATTTTTCGGTAATAAAAAGCGCATATCGAATATCGAGAACAATGTTTCGGCAACGATCGGGATCAAACATCAGGTCGCTCATGGTTCCTTCCCAGCACCGGTCGAAATTAATGCCGATTAAATTTCCTTCAGCATCAATCACCGGACTACCGGAATTCCCGCCAGTGGTATGATTTGACGCGGCAAAACAAACGTTCATCGTTCCGTTTTTTCCATATCTGCCATAGTCTTTCTTTTGGTACAAATCGCGCAGTGCCTGCGGAACATTGTAGTCGTAAATGGCGGGATTATCTTTTTGCATGATTCCCGTAAGCGTGGTATAATAATCGTAAGTCACCCCATCCATCGGCGCATATCCTTCCACTTTTCCGTAAGCCACACGCAGCGTTTTATTGGCGTCGGCCCACAAGGGTTTGCCCTCGCTCATTTCTATAATCCCGGCCACATAGGTTTTTAGTGTTTCATCAATTTGTTTCTGAATAGAATTAAAATACGGCTCAACCCGGGTTTCGTGGTGTTTTTTCAGGCTACGGTATAGTTTGAATAAAGGGTCCTGGGCAAGCGTTTTCAGCTTCTTGGAATTTAATCCTGAAGAAATGGCTGTAAGCCTATGCTGATCGGAAAAGACTGACTTACGGTAAACCTGACTGATCAGTTCTTTGGTGGTTACTTTACCCATCAGCGACTTGAATTCTTCGGGTAAAAATCTGGATTCCATGTCGGTGGCATACAACTGAATCAGGGTCGCAAATACTTTCTCGTCGGTGGCCCGGTTGTATTCCCTGAAATGGTCATCAAGTTTCAGTAAAATGGCGTTGCCAACTTTCTTCTGATTTTCGGGAGTCAGGGCGCCCCAGCCAGCCGCAATCGGATCGAATAATGAAATGATGCTAAAAATATCCGTTCCCCTCAGAACTATTTCACTGTAATAATCGTTGGCCCTGGTGTATGGAGCTAGCTGCGTGTATAATCGTTCAAATTCAGGAAGTACTGCCCCGAACCGTTTCTGCCGGTCCGGATTCATTGCTGCCCATGCTTTAAATTCATTCTCAAATGCAATTTTGCTTTCAACAGCGTTTAGCCGCCTCAGCCCTTTCACCTCTCCCTGCCATTTTTTCCAGGCATTGCTGGTCGTTTGGTATTTTGCAGCATATTGAATCCGCACTTTGGCATCTTTATCCATATCCGTAGCAAGAATTCCCAGTTTCAGGTCACGAATTTTAATCTTATCCGGATCGCCCTGAGCCATAATCTGGCTGATGGCTTGTGACGGAAGAAATTGCTGAGTCCGTCCAGGAAACCCAAATACCAGTGTAAAATCTTCAGGCTGAACTCCTTTTAATGATATTTTGAAAAACTTTTTGGGTTTATACGGAACATTATCAGCCGAATATTTGGCTGGCTGATTGTCTTTCCCCGCGTAAATACGAAAAAGCGAAAAGTCACCGGTATGTCGTGGCCACATCCAGTTATCGGTATCGACCCCAAATTTTCCAATTGCTGAAGGCGGCGAACCAACCAACCGAATGTCTGAAAATACCTGATAGACGTATAAAAAGTATTGGTTGCCATAAAAAAGTGGCTGGACACTGGCATCGTATTTCCCTTTTTCGGCTGCATTGGCAACAATCTTTTTTGTATTTCGGGCGATAATTACCGCTACCGAATCCTTAGGCTGACCATCTGTTCCAGCCATTATTTCCGGGGTAACATCTTCCATCCGCTCCAAAAAGCGAACAGTCAACCCTGAATTGGGAAGTTCTTCCTGCCGGGTTTTCGCCCAAAAGCCATTGGTCAAATAATCGTGCTCAACAGAACTATGGTTTTGAATCGCATCGAAACCACAATGGTGGTTGGTAATCAGCAAACCTTCATTCGAAATCAGTTCGCCGGTACAGCCGGTTCCAAAAAGTACAACGGCATCTTTCATGCTTTCATGATTAACGCTGTAAATATCTTCGGAGGTAAGCCTGAAGCCCATTTGCTTCATTTCTTCGATGTTATATTTGTTGAGCAAAGTTGGTATCCACATGCCCTCTTTGGCCAAAACCGACGAAACGGACAGTAAGACCAACCCAATAACAAGTATATTTTTCCTGATCATTTTAGTTCAGCTTTATTTTGATCCGCAAATGTAATGATCTATGGAAAACACAAGTCCGGATTTTGTCATAAAACACGAAAAAGGCTGCCCTGAATTGGAATTTGGTTCAGAACAGCCTTCCCCTGGGGTGCGAATAACTACTGCCCCAGTTCTGCGGAGGTATGCAGCCCGGATGCAATTACTGTACTTTCAATGTTATTTTTATTCACTACAGTAGCATCAATCAAAATAGATTTTACCAGCGTTTTCCCGTTGCTTTCAGTAGTAAATTTTATTTTTACTGGTTTTCCCATGGCGAGCGAAACGGCCAGATCGGCGGTTATTTGCGCCATTTCTTTCAGGGGTTTCAATACCGTACAGGTTTGGGTTCCGGCTATAATGGCTTTTACATTATCCAGTTCGGCATCTTGTCCGGCAACCATAATTTTCCCTTCCAGCCCTCTTTCTTTCAGCACGGATAAGACTCCATCGGCAATAGCATCACTTCCGGCAATAATTCCGGTAATTGTGTCCGGATACTGGTCGAGAATACGAGTGGTATGCAGGCTTCCTTCGGCGGGCGACCAATTCTCGGTAAACTCGCTGTACACCAGCTGGATATCCCCGGCTTCCATAAACGGCTGCAATACATTCATTTGCCCGATAAAAAGCCTCATGGCATTGTTGTCGTATTTCGAACCACAGATCTGTGCGTATTTTCCTTTGGGTTTCAGGGAGGTAAGGTAACTGGCCTGAAGTTCGCCAATCTGCGTACTGTTTGCTGTGATGTAATAATCAAGTTTACAACCATTAATCAATCGGTCGTAAGCAATTACTTTTACACCTTCTTCGTGCGCCATTTCAACAATTGTGGCCGCTTCGTCCTGATTGATAGGAACAACAATTAATACCTTTACGCCTTCTTTTATCATTAACGCAGCCTGTGCGATCTGTTTTTTCTGATCGTTGTCGGCCATTTCAAGCAATACCTCAGCGCCATCTCTGACCAGATTCTCCACTAAATAATCTTTATCTTTCGTCCAACGTTCATTCTCGTAACTGTGCATCAGGATGCCCACTTTCGGAGTTTTTGGTTTACATCCGGAGAAAAATGAAAGACTTGCAAAAACAAGTATAAGAAGCCAAAAAATCGAAGTTTTCATGGGTCTATTTTAAAGGGATAAACACGGGTTTAAGTTACGAAATGAATTCTAAACTTCGGAAAGAAATAATGCTGAACAAAACAGATCAGAAAGCCTTCAGGTGTTCGTACAAACTTTGAACGGGCAAACCCATCACGTTAAAAAAAGAACCTTCGATGTGGTAGATGCCAATGTAGCCAATCCACTCCTGAATGCCATATGCACCAGCTTTGTCGTAAGGCTTATAATGTTCCAGGTAATGGTGAATTTCTTCGTCGCTCAATTCCTTAAACCAGACGTCGGTAGAAGCATAAAACGAAACTTTCTTTTCAGGAGAAAGTAAGCAGACACCTGTCACAACCTGATGTTTTTTACCGGATAAATTGCGCAACATACGGAATCCATCAGCATAATCCGCAGGTTTATTGAGGACTTCGCCGTCCAGCCAAACAATCGTGTCGGCAGTTATTATCAATTGATGGTTCTCCAGAAACGGACGAAAAGCTTCGGCTATCAGTTCTGCCAGGTAAACGGGCACTTCGGTCATTCCCAATCCTTCAGGAAAAATTTCAGGAATATCCATGGGTTGTACCCTGAACTTTATTCCTAAATCAGTCAGTAATTGCTGGCGGCGCGGCGATTTTGAGGCCAGTATGATTTCGTAATTTTCAAGATTCTGTAGAAACATATGTTGAAAGTTCGGGGTTCGAAGTGCCTAAAGTTCGGAGTTCGAACTTATTGTTTTTAGTCAGCTTTAATGCCTTTAATTTCCTGGCCGAACCATTTTTGCTGCGAACGCATGACCTGTTCAATCACATCACGCACACAACCTTCGCCTCCCTTTTTGTCGGAAATATAAAGCGAAATGGCCTTGATTTCAGGAATTGCATCAACCGGGCAGGTTGGAACCCCAATTGCTTTCATAATTGGAAAATCGACCAGATCGTCGCCCATGTACAAAATTTCGCTTTTCAGCAGACCTGTTTTTTCCAGGAAATCTTCCAGACATCCTGTTTTTTCGAACGAATTGAGGTAAATATGTTCAACTCCCAATTTTTTGAACCGCAGTTTTACCCGCTGTGTATTGGCTCCGGTAATAATGGCCACCTGAAATCCATTCTGAAGGGCGTAGCGAATAGCAAATCCGTCTTTGACATTGGTTGTCCGCACCGGATCGCCATTTTCATCAAGCGGGGAAGTGTCCATTGAAAGGACACCATCCACATCGAAAATAAACGCTTTGATATTCTTTAGTTTTTCTTTAAAAAAGGTCATGCTTATGTTTTTGTTGAAGCTGAAAAATGCTTTCGGTCGCAAAGCTATAGATTTTCTGAAACTCCGGTTGGTTGTGAAGCATTTTTAATTGGGCCTGCATGATAGCCTGATCGTCGCGCTTGGCAGGCCCGGTCTGCGCATCAAAAGGATGCATCGTTTGTATTTTTTCAGCAGTTTCGCGAATTAGTGGTTTCAACAGATCAAAATCCAGCTTTTTATCATGAAGGATTTCGGCTCCAACGGCATAAAAATGATTGACGAAGTTGTTGGCAAAAACGGCCGCCAAATGCAAGGTTTTCCGTTCTTCCGAATTAATCTGATTGACAGAGCCAGAAAGCTTTTCTCCCAACTTCTCCAGGTTCAGCAGGTTTGATGGATGATTGGCTTCAATACAAATCGGGATATCTGCAAAATCAATTTTTCTGCTCTTCGAAAAGGTTTGCAACGGATAAAATACCCCGTAATTGTTCGAAAATCCTTCCAGAACACTCATCGGAATACTTCCGGCAGTATGCACGATCAGGCAGCTTTCGTCAAGTTTCAGGTTTTCCAGTACTTCCTGAATAGCTGAATCTTTCACTGCAATAATGTACAAATCGGCTTCAGGAACAAGTTGCGACAGATCGTTGGTAAAACGAGCGTTTACTTTTCCGGCCAATTCGCTGGCTGACTCCAGCTTTCGGCTGTAAACCTGTTTCACCTGAATCCCTTTTTCAACCAAGGCCAGGGCCAGTTGCGTGGCCAGGTTTCCGGCACCGATGAGGACAATATTTTGTATCATGGCTTCATTATTTGATTTCCGAAAGTTATAAAAAAACATCCAACGGATGGCTCTAAAAGTTAGAGAGCGGGTGACTTGAAATCACCCGCTCTCTATATAAAATTCTTTCCGTTGTAATTCTACTTCTTTTCGAAACGTTTACTAACTGCATCCCAGTTAACCACATTCCAGAAATTGTCAACATAGTCGGCCCGAAGATTCTGATACTTTAAATAATAAGCATGTTCCCATACATCAAGACATAAAAGCGGTGTTCCCTTTTTATCAGCTACATCCATTAAAGGGTTGTCCTGATTGGGCGTTGAAGAAACAAACAATTTCCCGTCTTTGCCAAGCACCAGCCAGGCCCATCCGCTTCCAAACTGTTTTTTTGCGGCGTTGGCAAATTCTTCCTTAAATTTATCAACCGACCCAAAATCCTTTTCAATGGCTGCTTTCAATGAGGCAGAAGGTGTAGTTTTTGTGGGTGACATATTTTCCCAAAACAACATATGGTTGTAATAACCGCCGCCGTTATTTCGGACTGCAGCCGTTTGTTTACTAATTTCAGCAAAAAGGCTTTTGAGATCAAGGTCGGCAGCCGGAGTTCCTTTTATGGCAGCCAGAAAATTAGTATAATAGGCTTTGTGATGTTTCGAATAATGAATTTCCATCGTTTTGGCATCGATGGTTGGTTCCAGAGCATTGTACGCGTATGGAAGTTCAGGAAAAACGCAGTCTATTGCTTTCTGTGGTGGATTTTGATTGTTGGTGACACTTGCCTGTGTGGTAGATGAAATAAGAAACAATCCAACCAAGGCAACTAAAAATGTTCGTTTCATGGTATAAAAATTTAGAAAATAACTGTTTACTGAATGAGTGTTTTTTAAGAAGCTAAACAGCCATGTCATCGGTTTTGTTTATGACCACAGAATCAAAAGAATATCCACCGGCAAATAATCAGCTGGTGTATTTTTTATTTTTTGCCATCCAATCAATTGCTTCAGCTCTCGAAGTAACTCCCTTAATAAAAGGTTCTATTTTCTCAATCTCTACGTAACGCCTTTGATAAACGTCTTCACTTACAAGACAAATGATATTTTTAACGCCGTCGTACTTTAGTGGGGTGATGATGTTTCGCTGGGTAAACGGAAATAATTCAGGTATTATTTCAAATTCGGAATCGAGTTTATCCAAAATGATGTATGTGGGATGAAGTGTCAACGCGTACTCAAGCATAACAGAAACAGAAGCGATATAACTGACCTGATCTGTAAAATTTTTATTATCAATTAACAGCTCAAGATAATTATACTCCTCGTTAATTCTAAAATAGAGGTTCTTATAGATAATGTCTATTTCTTCGGGCATTGCTTTGCAGGGTTGGTTTTTGGTCGGGTTTAGGACAAGCACAAAATACAACCAAATCCCGAAAATTCAGAATAAATGCAAAAAAATTACATAAAAAATAAATTTCAGATGTACCCTGCTGAATTTGAACATTTAAGCCAGAGTCCCAGGCGCCATTCGACTAATTACCCAGCTCGAACATGCTGGCCATATCGCTTTTCGAGAGTGTTTTGAAGGCTACCATCGATTCTGTTTTGGTAATTCCCTCCACTTTGGTCACTTTCTCGGTAATCAGTTCGGCCAGATCGTCGGCATGTGGAAGACGGATAACAACCACTAAATCGAAACGGCCACTCACCGAATAAACCTCGGTAATTCCAGATAAACTAACCAATTGTTCTGCAACCGAATTGATTTTGGTGCGCTCGGCATTGATAAGTATAATTGCGTTGATCATGGGTTTTGTTTTTATTTGAATTTTTCAGGATTTTGTAGGGTATTAAACAGGAAAACAATGTAAATAAGCTGATTTTTTACTTCGTAGAATATAATTGTTTGTTTACTTAACACTGCTTTCCTAAGCCGTGGATTATATACTGATCTTGGAAAAATCAGTGGAAATTGGCCAATAAGCTGAATTTGTCGGGAAAGTATTTTTTTGAAATTAATAACTTCTCTTTCCGTCCATTCTGATGAGATATAATTCAGGATACTCTCCAAATTAGAAATAGCTTCCTCGGTCCAAAATAGTTTAAACTCAGAGTCCATATTTCAATTTCACATCGTTATGCGAAACGGTTCTACCTTCATTAACGTCATCAAGACCGCGTTGGATTCCCGCTTTTACTGATTCCGGCAGTTCCTTCCACCAGTCTTGTTCCGATTCGTTGGAGTCTTTAACTATTTTAAGGTAGTCAAGTGTATCGTTGTCTTCTAGTTTAGTGAGCCACTCCATTAACTCTAATTTTATAGCATTGTGTCCCATTTCTTCTTTTTTACAAATTTATAAAAAGTCCATCATTAAACCAGCGATTGCAATTTATGAGATAGCTCTGCAATGAGCATTTAATGGCTGTCAATTCCTTCCAGCATATAAATCGAATGTTCGATGGTTGGAAGAATTTCTTTGCAGTATTCAGTCACCGCTTTTACACTGCCGGGCAGACAGTAGATCAGCGTTTTTTCTGAAACTCCGGCAATTCCCCGACTCAGCAATGCTGCCGGTTTTTCCATGCCATATTTTACCCGAATCAGCTCCATGATACCGGGGATTTCCTTATCGAGCAAAGGTCGGATGGTTTCCGGAGTGATATCGCGAGGCCCAATTCCGGTTCCACCAGTAGTAAAAACAACATCAGCACCTTCTGAAAGGACATTACGAATCAGGGCTGTCAACCGTTCCGGATCGTCAGGAATTAAATGAGTAGTAAATACAGTTTTTCGGTTAATTCCTGAAAAGAACTTTTCTGCAAGGTTTCGGATTTGTGGACCACTTTTATCCTCGTATTCTCCGGCACTGGCGCGGTCGCTCAGGGTAACAATATGGATGTTTACTATTTTGGGATAATAAAGTAATTCGTCGCCAGCTTTAAGTTCGCCGTTCCGGATAACCCGTGCAAAAATACCTTCTTTGGGCATCACACAATTGCCCACTTCACGAAAAATGGAACAGTTATCGCCGTGACATTTTTTGCCAATTTGGGTGACTTCCAGTTCCAACGATTCATTCCTGAAACGATCGAGTGGTTTGCATTCGTGCAGCAAAAGTCCTTCGGTAGTTATGTTTTCAGCAAATTCGCCGTATTTAATTGTACGCCCCGCTTCTTCCGAAAATTTGGCAATGCTTTCGGTTGCCAGTAAACTCACCTGCCTGTGCCATTTCCCCGAATGGGCATCGCCAACCACACCAATATCAGTAAGTTTGATGGTTTCAACAGGCTTTTTAACTGTTCCTTTTTTCTCGGAAACGTTGACGGAAAGGACTTTGATTTTCATTGTTTTTATTTTTTTGTTTTGCTGACCAAGTGAATATTTTCAATCACCATTTCCTGATCGACAGCTTTACACATGTCATACACTGTGAGGAGGGCGATATTCACTCCGGTAAGTGCCTCCATTTCAACACCGGTTTTGCCAATACAAAGCGTGGTACACTCGGCCAATACTCCGTTTTCCTGAAGCGTGCATTTCACATCAATTTTCCAGAGTTGCAGCGGATGACAGAGCGGAATCAGTTCACCGGTTCGTTTGGCTCCCTGAATTCCGGCAATTTCGGCTACTGTCAATACATCACCTTTTTTCATCTGGTTCTGGCGTATCAATTCAATCGTTTCAGCCTGAAGCCGGATAAAACCTCTGGCCACAGCCTCACGTTCCTGATCAGACTTTTGGCTGACATCAACCATTTTTGCCTTTCCTTTTTCGTCGGTATGTGATAGTTTTTTCATAATCTTTAAATGATCGATTTTTCCTCAAAGTATCTGGCTGCAAATTCCTAAAACTCCCTTTCAAAGTACAACTTGGAACTTTGAACCTGAAACATGGAACTCAATTCATCCACCAATATTATAAAATTCCCCCGATTGGTTGTAAGTCCCGCTTCGAGGTTTGTTGCCCAAAGCTAAATCCAAAGCTTCCTGATGTCCCAACTTCCGGATATTGTAGGCCAAATCGCTGAATAAACAAGGTTTAATATCGCCATTCGCAAGCAACCGGACACGGTTACATTTGCTGCAATTGCCGCCATCGCCTCCTTCAACAGTCGAAAATTCTCCGGTTTTCAGGTTCATCTGGTGAATAAAACGTAGTTTTAATCCGCGGGTTGCGCAAAATTCTTTTAATCGCTGAGTTTCATCATCGGGTTGCCCGAGTAGCACACAATTTATTTTTATTGGCTCCAAACCGACTTTTCGAGCGGCTTCAATTCCTTCCAGAACCTGCGCCAGTTCGCCATTCCGGGTAATCCGACAATAGTTATCCGGATTTACGGTATCTAAACTGATGTTGATTCGGTTTAATCCCGTTTTTTTCAGATCGGCGGCATATTTTGAAAGTAAAACGCCGTTGGTGGTCATGGATAAATCTTCCAAACCATCGATAGAGGCGAGCATTGTAACCAATTCAACAATACCTTTCCGAACGAGAGGTTCGCCACCTGTCAACCGCACTTTGGTGATGCCGTTCGCCACGGCTATTCGTGTAAAATCAGCAATTTCTTCAAAGCTCAAAATATCGGAATGATCGAGCAACCGAATGCCATCTTCGGGCATACAATAGGTGCAGCGAAGGTTGCAGCGGTCGGTTACCGAAATACGCAGGTAGTTGATGGATCGGTTAAAGCGGTCGAACATGCACGAGCTCTCCTTTTCTGATTTCGGTTTTTCCTGCCGGAATATTTATAAATCCAAAAGCCTGATAATAGGCATGAATATGCGCTGATCCATGATAGTCAACCATCTGAACCTCGTTCTGATTGGTTAGCTGAACAGGTAAACATTCTTCCCTCTCCGATCTCTTTCTGCTGAAATCATGATTCATCGGCATCGGCAGGTGGATTTCTGGTTGTAAGTAATTCATCAGTTTCCGGAGAAATGGCAGTACAAAGACTTCGAACTGAATAAACGATGAAACCGGATTTCCGGGCAAGCCAATGATGTATTTATTGCCTTTTGAGGCAAAAGTGGTGTGCTGTCCGGGTTTGATATTGATTTTACTGAAATGAATTTCGAACCCGAGTTTCTGAATAATCTGAGGTACAAAATCGAAATCGCCCACCGAGACTCCTCCGGAGAGAATAGTTACATCAGTTTCGTTTATGGCCTTTTCGATAATTTGCGTAGTCAGTTGCTCGTTGTCTGCAACAATTCCGTAGGATTTTACTGGAAAACCATATTTTGTACCCTGCGTAAAAAGCTGGGGTCCGTTTGAATTACGAATCTGCGACAACAGGGGTTTTTCTTCGGGATTAACCAATTCCGATCCGGTAGAAATTATTCCCAAAGTTGGGGTTTTGTAAACGAGAGGCCGGGTACAGCCCACCGAAGCCAAAATGGCGATGTGTTGCGGTTTGAGCTGAATTCCTGAATTTAAGACCAGATCGCCTTCTTTTAAATCTTCACCTTTCAGGCAAATGTTCGAATTGGTTTTCGAACCCGTAAAACGAACTTTATCTGATGCAACAACTTCGGCATATTCGACCATAAAAACCGTATCGGCACCTTCAGGAACCTGTGCACCGGTCATTATTTTACTGCATTGACCGGCCTCAATTGTATATTTTGGCGGTTGGCCTGCCGGAATAACTTCAAGCACTGTAAGTTCCTTTTCTATATCCTCACGCCGGCAAGCATACCCATCCATGGCCGATTTATTGAAAGGCGGCATATCGGCATCGGCAAAAACAGCTTCGGCCAAAATGCGTCCTGACGAATGTAAAAAATCTGCTCTTTCGGTACCCAATAGCTGAGCTTTCGAAAAGGCAATTTCGAGGGCTTGTTCAAGCGATACCATTGATTTTCCAGGTTTGATTATACAATATTGATTTCGGATTCAGGCTATATTGTTGCCCGTCTGAACAAACAATCACATCAGCAAGTTTCTTCATTTCCAGTGCTGAAGATTTTACTTCTTCCTTTTCTTTCTGAATAAAGACGTAAAGCCCCGGAGAAATGTATCTACGCAAAGCTGCCGATTCGGTAACAAATGGCTGATCAGGATTTACTTGTTTTAAAGTAATCGAAAAAGCTTCTTCCAGATGAATGTCGGTGGTTTGAATGTAAAAGACTTTTGCTGCGCCTGACCTCAAAAACAGAGAGCTGTCTTTGCCTGAAGTTGCATCTGTTTCCTGAAAAATACGGTAATTTTCGGAGACAGCAACCGAAACCAATCCTGCAGTTGGTTCATGAAAGTGCGGTGTAATTTTTATTGCAACCACATTCCGGTTGGCATTTTGGGCAATCACTTCGCACAGGAAATTCGTTTTGCCAACATTCCTTCCCGAGCCAGAGACTAACAGTATATTTCTTGAAATTAGAGTCATTCCAATGCCTTTTAAAAAATACGTGAAGGAGACATTTGATGACAGCCGGAATGGCAGGAAGTCATTTTTTCTCCTTTCCAAATTCATTCCGCCACTGCGGAAATCGGGAGGCTGAAGCGTTTCCGCTTGCAACCCATCGGTTTTGGTGACTTATTCGATAAACTTAGCCAGCAAAACTCGGAGTTTTAATACATATGCAAATATAGAAATATATGAATGAATTTCAAGTTCCAGGTTTCAAGTTCCGAGGACAACGAGCAACTTGGAATTTGAATTACTTTTTATAGAAATTCATTTGCTGCAAATAATCCCAGGTGCGATAGGGAATAAAATGGCGGACATCTTTTCCTGCTTTGATGGAATCGCGAATGAAAGTAGAGGAAATTTCCATGAGCGGGGCGTTGGCAACCTGTACACGCGGATATTTGGTTGCACTTTCCGGATTAAATCCCGGACGCGGATAAACGATAATGTCGTAGTTGGCGAGCAACACATCTGCATTTTTCCAGCGATGAATGCTTTCCAGATTGTCGGAACCCATCAGGATAAAAAATTGGTGGGTCGGATATTTTTCGCTCAGGTAAGCCAGCGTGTCGATGGTGTACGAAGGTTTGGGCAAGTTGAATTCTACTTTCGAAGCCCGAAACCGCAGATCGTCGCCAATGGCGCGGTTGACCAACTCCAGCCGTTGGTAATCGTCGAGCAGCGTTTTTTTGTTTTTCAGCGGATTTTGAGGACTCACTACAAACCAAAGCTGATCGATTTCGGTGTATTCGACCATGTAATTGGCAATGGCCATGTGCCCAACGTGAATCGGGTTGAATGAGCCAAAGTAGAGTCCGGTTTTAATCATTATTCTTTATTTATAAAGTCATGCTGAAACAAGTTCAGCATGACAAGTTATCTATTTTACAGCAATAAACTTTCGAATACATTGTTCTGCTTCCTCAAAAGCTTTTGCCAGATCTTCATTAACGATGATGCAGTCAAACTGATCGGAAAAAGTCAGTTCGTACGCGGCTTTTGCTACCCGTTTTTCAATCACTTCCGGAGCATCAGTCGAGCGCGAAATCAGCCGGTTACGCAGTTCTTCAACCGAAGGCGGTTGTACAAAAACGGCCAAAGCTTCGTCACCGTAAAATTTTTTGATGTTACAGCCGCCAACCACGTCCACATCAAAAATAACATTCTTTCCAACAGATCGGATTCGTTCAACTTCCGATTTCAGCGTTCCGTAGTAGGTTCCGGCATAAACTTCTTCCCACTCCAGAAATTCGTTGTTGTCAATTTTACTCCGAAATTCTTCCGGACTTAGGAAATAGTAATCTTTTCCATCGGTTTCGGTGTGGCGCATTCCTCTGCTGGTGGCCGATATAGAGAATTCGAGGTTTAAATTTTTGTCGAGCAAATGACGAACAATAGTCGTTTTACCTGCTCCTGATGGTGCTGAAAATATGATGAGTTTTCCGGACATAAAAAAGTTTCAAGTTTCAAGTCGGCTCAATGTTCGTCATTGCGAGGAGGAACGACGAAGCAATCTTTTTGCAGACTTAAAATTACAGATTTAATTTTCTTAGATTAACAGATTGCTTCACTGCGTTCACAATGACGCTCTGTCTATCGTGTGTCTCAATTTTAAATGGGTATTTAAAGGACGTTCAAAACTTGTTCTTTGATTTTTTCCAAGTTGTCTTTCATTTGAACCACAATACGCTGCAAGTTGCTTTCGTTGGCTTTTGAGCCAAGTGTATTGATTTCGCGGCCTATTTCCTGGGCTATAAATCCCAGTTTCCGTCCGGAAGGTTCGTCTTCGTTCATTGTTTCGGTGAAATAGCTGCAATGATTGGTCAGGCGAACTTTTTCTTCATTGATGTCGAGTTTTTCCATGTAATAAATCAGTTCCTGCTCGAACCTGTTTTTGTCAACACTGCCGTTCAGTTGAAGCGTATCCAGACTTTCCTTTATTTTGGTTTTCACATTTTCCATGCGCTGGTTTTCAAAAGGCTCGACCTGGGCCAGTAAATCCAGAATGTTGGCGATATTGGTCACAATGTCAGTTTTAAGTGCCAACCCTTCCTGATCGCGGAAACGGTTAAGTTCGTCGAGCGTTTTTACCAGATTCTCACGAACCATCAGCCATTCGGTTTCATCCAATTCGTCGTACACCATTTTAACGGTTTCGGGCAAACGCATGATGCTTTGCATGATGTTTTCGTTGATTTCCAGACCCAATTCCTGATGAACATCCTTCAATTGATTGTAATAATCTTTGATAATGGCTGAATTGATGCGCGAAGTACTTTCGGTTCCGAGGTTATCGAGATAAAGCGCAAAATCAACTTTTCCACGGGTAAGCATTTCGGAGATTAACCTACGTATTTCAATGTCTTTTTCGCGGTACATGGCCGGAATCCGGGTATTGATATCGAGTTGTTTGCTGTTAAGCGACTTTATTTCGAGGGTGATTTTTTTATTTCCTACTTCAAATTCGGTTTTCCCGAATCCTGTCATTGATCTGATCATATTTTATTTGGTTTTAGCTGCTAAAGATAAGGTAAAAAGGCAGAAGTAAAAAGGCAGCAGGCAAAAGCTAATAATCACTTCAACGATCAAACTTCAGCCTGCTAACTTCTGGCTTTTTTAAGCTATCACTCCCGACCCGATCAACTCGTCGCCCTCGTACCAGGCGGCAAACTGGCCTGAAGTAATTCCACGCTGTTCTTCGTCGAAGATAATGTACATGCCTTCTTCTCGCTGGTAAATGGTCGCCTTTTCGAGTGGCTGCCGGTAGCGGATGCGAAGATCGTACCTTCGGCTTTCGCCCGGATTCATAGTCAAATCTGTCCGTATCCAATGTGTTTCTGCCTTCGGAACAAAAAGTCCGGGGCGATACAATCCGGGGTGTTCGGTCCCCTCGCCCACGTAGATAATGTTTCGGGCCACATCGGTCCCCAGAACAAAAAGTGGTTTTTCGTAACCGCCAATGTTCAGTCCTTTGCGTTGGCCAACAGTATAATAATGAGCGCCACGATGCTCGCCGATGACCTCGCCATTCCAGGGTTTGTACGGGAAAGCAGAACAAAGTTTCCTGAAGTTCTCTTCGGTTTTTTCGATATTTTTTTTCTTCGAGATAAATTCTGCCGGAATTTCAATCACGTTACCGGTTTTGGGTTCCAGTTGTTGCTGAAGGAAAGTAGGCAAATCAACTTTACCAACAAAGCAAATCCCCTGAGAGTCTTTACGTTCTGCCGTCGGAAGATTGGCCATCCGTGCGATTTCGCGAACCTGTGGTTTTTCCAGATGCCCGATCGGAAACATGGCTTTCGATAGTTGGTACTGGTTCAATTGGCACAGAAAATAACTCTGATCTTTGTTGTTGTCTTTCCCGGCCAGAAGCTGATGGATGGGTTGTCCGTCTTTCTCCAGTTCCGACTTCCGGCAATAATGACCTGTTGCCACAAAATCTGCATCGTATTTCAGGCATTCTTCCAGAAAAATATCGAATTTGATTTCGCGGTTGCACAGCACATCCGGATTTGGGGTGCGGCCTTTGCTGTATTCAGCAAACATATAATCGACTACCCGCTGTTTGTAATCTTTACTGAGATCAACAATGTGGAAAGGGATTTCTAACTTTTTAGCCACCATTTCGGCAATCATGGCATCATCTTCCCAGGTGCAGCGCGAGGTAATCGTACCGGTACGGTCGTGCCAGTTTACCATAAACAGCGCCACGACATCGTAGCCCTGTTGTTTCAGCAAATAAGCTGCAACACTCGAATCAACGCCCCCCGACAATCCTATTACTACTCTTTTCATTGGAGTTTCAATTTTCAAATTCAAAGTTAGCTTCATGTCCGGATTGCGGGTTTAAGATTTTCAGGAACAAACAGCTCATTCTGTACTAAGACGATTATCCTGAAGAGCAATTAGCTTGCAAAAATATGGAAAGCAGTCAACTTTTCCAAAGTTTAAATGAGTTCGTCGGGATTGATATCGGATACGTCGATAATTTTTTTCAGGATAGCATACATGGTCAATCCCGATGCCGATTTAATACCCGTTTTTTCGGAAATATTTTTGCGGTGCGAAATTACCGTGTGGGTACTTACGAACAAATGATCGGCAATTTCCTTGTTCGACAAACCTTTCGTGAGCAGTTGAAGCACTTCGATTTCGCGTCGGGTAAGTTCGGTGTCCGGATCTTTAATCGAAGCAGAAGCAAAAGAATTCAGTACGTCGTTTACCTTGTAGCAAATCAAAGCAGCAGAATCAGAAAGACTGACTGAAAGATTTGGTTGGGCTGTACTCATTTCAGATAGCAGGGGCAGGAACTGAACGGCACCTTTGACCGAAAGAATTTGCCGCAGCAGTTCGCCACCTTTTTCGAGCTCGTCAATGGTAGCAATAACCAGCGTGTTTCCTTCAATTTCAGGGTAATCAATAATTTCATCGCTCCGGTGGAGCCGAATAATTTCTCCGGCGATGCTGCCTTTCAATATCTCGAACAGTCCCGCCAGAATTACATCAGAAGGACTGATGAGAACAATTGATTTGTTTGGGTTGCTATTCATGGTTCAGTAAAACTTTTTCAAGTTGTTTTACTTTCGGAATCAGAATATTATCCTCGATACGCGAATGATTTTTCATGTCTCTCTCGAACAAAAAGATGTTTGAAAGAAAAGCATTTCCACGATTTTGATCGTAGTTCGGAGGAAGATATTTAATAATGATATTTTTAAGATCATCCATTTTATCGTCCATATTGGAGTGTTCCTTTTCAAATCCTTCAATCGAATAACCCGGATAGTTCTGTTTAAACGAAGTCCTGAGATCAGGATTTGCTATCGCTTCACTCAGCTTTAGGATGTAAGGAAACATCTCACGCTCCTCGAAGTTGATATGAATCACAAACTCATCTTTAAACTTGGTATAGAACTTCCGGACCAGCTCATTTTCTGTACTTTCGTTCGGGCTCGACAAAAGAAAAAGTTCGACTAACCTGTCGTTTTCGGGCATTAAATAATTCACGTAATACTGATGTGTTTTTACCAGATAATCAATTACTATAGAAACTGAAAAATCGAGCAACCGTTTCTCCGGGAAATAGGCTTCGTAATGAAACACATTAATGGTTTCAACAAAAAAGTTAAGATCAATCCCTCGTTCTTCGCAAATATTCCGGATTGTTTTATCGCCAAAGCCCAGTTTAATGCCTAACCGGTTGATTACCGGCAACAACGAATGATCTTTATGAATAACTGCAGCAAGCTTGCTGTTTTCGTTAAACAATTCCATATGCTGATTAAAATAATTGATCGATTAAAGATGACAATATTATTCGGGAAAAGTTCATCCGGATAAAAAAGAAAAACCTCACTTGCGATGAGGTTTTCGGATGATTTCTTTTCATAGGACTCCATTTCAGCCTATGCTTATACATGCCGGGGTGTTGCCCCTTCCTTCATTTACGGCCTTCTGCTCCAGAAAGTCCTTTTGGGTTTCTGTTCGGTTTGTGCCGAAGGATGGTTGTTGGGCCTTACTTCCCTGTTCCCTGAGGTTTCCCTTACGGCCTGCCCGTTGTGTTCGCGGCGGATTGGTTTCCGGGTTAGTTTGGCAGGTGCTTTTACCGGCGTAAAATCGGTCATCGGGTATGGATGATCTTCAACCACCGGAATGTTCTGTGAGATCAGGCGTTGTATGTCGCGCAGGAAAGTAATTTCGGTATTGTCGCAAAACGAAAGTGCAATACCACTTTGCCCGGCGCGCCCGGTCCGTCCGATACGGTGCACGTAGGTTTCAGGAATATTCGGAATCTCGTAGTTGATTACGTGCGATAAATCGTCCACATCAATTCCGCGGGCCGCAATATCGGTAGCAACCAATACACGAATCTTTCCGGCTTTAAAGTCTGAAAGGGCTTTCTGACGGGCATTCTGCGATTTGTTGCCGTGTATTGCCATGGCGTTATGACCGTTTTTCTGAAGATGTTGCACGACCTTGTCGGCGCCATGTTTTGTCCGGGTAAAAACCAAGGCAGAAACAATCTCCGGATTCCTGAGCAAATGAAGCAGTAAACTACGTTTGTCGGCGTAATTCACCATATACATTTGCTGCTCCACCTTTTCGGCCGTTGTAGATTCAGGTGTTACCTCCACTTTGGCCGGATTATTCAGAATGGTTTGCGACAGTTTCACGATATCCGAAGGCATCGTAGCCGAGAAAAACAGTGACTGGCGTTCACGCGGTAATTCAGCAATAATGCGTTTTACGTCGTGAATAAAACCCATATCGAGCATCCGGTCGGCTTCGTCAAGCACAAATAATTCGAGACTCCGCAAATCGACATAACCTTGATTCATCAAATCGAGCAAACGACCTGGAGTTGCAATCAGGATATCGATTCCCTGACGAAGGGCATCGGTCTGAGGACGTTCGCCCACGCCACCGAAAATCACCGTGTGTTTTAGCCCGGCATAGCGCCCGTAGGCAGCAAAACTTTCGCCAATCTGGATCGCCAGTTCGCGAGTAGGGGTAACTATCAGTGATTTAATTTTACGTTTTCCTTTGGCAGGAATGTGCGTATCGTAAAGGATTTGGATGATCGGAATGGCAAAAGCTGCCGTTTTTCCGGTTCCTGTTTGTGCACAACCTAATAAATCTTTTCGCTGAAGTATGATGGGTATTGCTTGTTCCTGAATGGGGGTTGGTTTTTCGTAACCTTCTGTTTTTAAAGCCCTCAGGATGGGCTCAATCAAATCTAAATTTTCAAATGACATTTTATAATTTTGGAAAGGCCCCTTCAATTTTAATTTCTTTCAATGGCCTTTGTGTTAACGCAGCAAACTTAAACATAAATACGGTAATCAACATGAACTCAGGGTTAAATCTGGTTTTTAACTGAAAAAGAAGAGATTACAGTGATTTCCTAAAGATTTCCAATGCCGCCGGAAACGGTTGCAATGCCCTTTCGAAAATACCAAGCGAATAAGCGATCGTCAGCCCGTAATTCGTTAACGGCACGCCTGCTATCCGGGCTTTCATCAGGCGCGACAGCATTTCCCGGCGGTTCCACATGCAGGCTCCGCAATGGATAATCAGCTTAAAGTCTGATAAATTCTCAGGAAAATCGTGCCCCCGGTGATGCACAAACTCTAGTTTCCCGCCAACATATTGCGTGAGCCAACGCGGAATTTTTACAGTGCCAATGTCTTCGCCAATTGGGTGGTGCGAGCAAGCTTCGGCAATTAAAACCTTATCGCCGGTCTTTAATTTGTCAATGGCCATGGCTCCTTTTACCATCTCCGGAAGATCGCCCTGGTAGCGTGCAAACAGGATAGAAAAACTGGTGAGCGGTATTTCTGGCGGTGTATCGGCCGCCACTTTCAAAAAAGCCTGACTATCGGTTACCACCAGCTTAGGAGGCTTCGTAAAGCGGGTAAAAACTTCGCGCAGTTCGCGCTCTTTCACCACAACGCAAAACGAATCGGCATCCAGCAAATCGCGAATACTTTGAACCTGGGGCAAAATGAGCCGACCTTTGGGGGCCTCTTTGTCGATGGGGACAACCAAAATTGCCATTTCTCCCTGTCCAACCAAGTCGGAAACAATGCTCGGACGGTTAATGTAATCGTCCGGAGCATTTTTCAGGATAGCTTGCCGCAGTTCCAAAATGCCCAGCCCGGTGAGCGCAGATGTTTCAACAACCGGGATTTTAGTGGCGGTGATGCTTTTTGCCAGGCCATAACTGGTGGTAACCAAATCGCATTTATTGAGTACCACAATAACCGGAATGGCACGATCGTTTAATTCGCGGAGGATTTCTTCTTCAAAAGTGCCCCATTCATCGGCCTTTGAAATAATCAGGCCAAGTTCGGTACGATCAAAAACCTGCATGGTTTTTTCGATGCGTTTTTCACCAAGCGCCCCACTGTCGTCAATCCCGGCAGTATCGATAAAAAGAACCGGACCAAGGGGCAACAGTTCCATCGGTTTTTCAACCGGGTCGGTAGTCGTTCCGGCAATTTCGGAAACAATGGATACCTCCTGACTGGTCAAAGCATTCAGGATAGACGATTTGCCGGCGTTTCGCCGACCGAAGATTCCGATGTGAAGCCGAAATGATTTGGGAGCACGCATGTTAATGATATTTTGCAGCTACAAATTACAAACAAGTTGTCGTATAAAACAAGTTAGAACAACAAGTTTGTATAAATTGTTATTACATGCGAAATACATGTTGTTTCTTCTTTTTGGCACACAAAAGCAACTTTCGCTGAAGTAATTTGTCAGTATTTTTAAATTATAAAATTGATTACCATGAAAAAATTGATGTTTGTTTTACTAGTTACCCTTTTTTTAGGACTGGAAACTAAGGCCCAGGATTACAATACCGGGATTGGACTTCGCGGTGGTTGGGGTACCGGACTAACTGTCAAACATTTCTTAAGCGGGAATTCTGCGGTTGAGGGAATTCTTGATTCACGCTGGAGAGGGTTTAGCCTTACCGGCTTGTACGAAATTCATAATCAGGCTTTCGATGTTCCACGGCTTAATTGGTATTATGGATTTGGCGGGCACATTGGATTTTGGGATGGTAAGTATTACCGTGATTACAACAACAATGAGAACTATACGGTAATTGGTATTGATGGCATTCTTGGCTTGGAGTACAATTTTGATGTGATACCATTTAATCTGAGTATTGACTGGAAGCCAGCTATAAATCTTGCTGGATCTTCAGGATTTGTGGGAGATGGTGGCGCCATTTCCATTCGTTATATTTTTTAAGAAAGCGAGACTATTCATACCAAACGGCAGGTTCCGAAATCTGCCGTTTGGTATTTCATTCTGCCAGTTTTTTGATATACTCCGGAGTTTCGGGCTCTCCTTTAAAAAAATCTCCTTTTTTGCCCATAGAAAGCGCCCAACGGTCGATCCACGAAATCCCCCAATTACCGAAAACAGTTATTGGAGTTTGGTAAACCAGATCTTTCAACGTTTCGGACAGGCTTACAAACCGATAATTATTTTTCCGAAATAAATCAGCCAGCTCATCCACATAATCGGCATTAAGCCGGTTGGCATGTAATAAAAGAATATGCCGGATATCTCGTCCGAAAAGGCGACTGGACTGCCTTTCGTAATAGCTGAGTTTTTCGCCCATGTAACTGATAAAATCATTACCGATCTGGTTTGCCAGAGTTGTATCGCGTGACCGGTGGGCACGCTGGTAAGCCAATGCAAACAAATAATCTTCATTGTCGATGGTTACGGGCGCTACCTGATATCCCCGGCCAGTAAGAAAACGCTCCAGCGAATCTGCTTTTAGTTTCGAATTTCCGCAATGCAAAAAAGGATGCCTGAAATAGGTTAAATTTTTGCCCTGGCTCCGTAGCCACTCTTTCGATTTTCGCTCGCCCTTAATAACGTCGCGTGCAAAAACATCCAAGGTAACTTTATTAAAATCGGGATGCGAAAAGGTATGATTTCCAAGCTCTAGTCCGCAGTTAATCCATTGGTTAAGCAAGGCCGCCTGCTCCGGAATCAGACGGTCTGACCGAAACAACTTTGACTCGTTGACAAATCCAATGGCCGGAATCTGCAATGTTGTTAACTGAGATACTAATTTGGTAAAAATCTGGTTCTGTGTCGATTGATCAACGCCATAACCAACCACCGGTAAGTCGTCAAACGTAAAACAAACCTGTTTTTGTTGGGCAAATGAGCCACCACCTAAAACCAGGCAGATGAGGAGCAGAAAAAATAATTTCATAATTTAATGAAGAAAATAAACCGGTCTAACAAATAGTAAGGACTGAAGGATCAGCCATTTCTAACAACATCCTAATTCGGAAAGTTATTGCTTTTGGGACCTTCTTCAGTCTTCAAAACCTCAATAACCACAAAATTACTGTTGCCCCGCCACGGAAGTTTGTGCAAATATTCTTTATACCGGAGTTCGACAAGTTTCCCGCTATTTCGTTCGAGTATGGCAGCTACACTATCGCTTGTGACACTAAATTCAAACTCATTACTCTGTATGGCTCCCGGGGTGGCCGATTTAAATCCATCCTGAATCAAACGCCCTTCATAGGTTTTAAAAACGTATCCCTTTTTAACAAAGAAATTCAGGTTTCCGGCTTTTACACCTTCCCCAAATACGAAATAATACCTCCACCAAAAAACGACAGCAAGAACCAGAACGACAGCAAGAATGGCAATATTCAAAATTTTCTTCATGGGATAACGAATTAATCGTGCTTAGACTGCTTAAAAATATAAAAAATAGCGATGTTCCACCTTGAATTTGTATTTTAAAAGGAAGTTATCCGCCAGGCTGTTATTGCTCCTGCAATGATTTAAAAATGTCGATACTATTATCATATTGATTTGAAATTATTATTGCTATTTTGCAGGCTCCCTCTGCAAATTCATTAAAACCAACTATATGATGAAACACTTTTTTACTTTCCTGCTTTTATTATCCGTTTTAAGTTTAGCGGTTTCGGCTAAAACCGACGAAAAAGACAAAACGAAAGACAAGACCAAAGAGAAAGCCAAAGGCGACACCATCATCACCACATCGCTGGTTGATGGACTGAAATTCAGGAGTATTGGACCGGCATGGTGCAGCGGCCGCATTGGCGACCTGGCCGTAAATCCGAAAAATCCGAAAGAATATTACGTTGCTGTTGCCAGCGGAAATGTATGGAAAACCACCAACAGTGGTACCACCTGGGAGCCGGTTTTCGACAAATACGGAGCCTACTCCATTGGCGTAGTTGAGCTTGACCCAAACAACCCGAATGTGGTTTGGGTAGGAACCGGTGAAAACAACCACCAGCGTGCACTGGGTTATGGCGACGGCGTGTACAAATCGGTTGACGGCGGTAAATCGTTCAAAAACATGGGCCTGAAAGAAAGCCGCCAGATTGGTGGAATTGTAATCGATCCCCGGAATTCGAACACGGTATTTGCAGCTTGCGAAGGCTCGGCCTGGGGCCCTGGAGCCGACCGTGGTTTGTATAAAAGTACCGATGGCGGAGCCATCTGGGAAAAAGTATTGTTCGTAAGCGAAAATACGGGCATCAACAATGTGGTGATCGATCCATCGAACCCCGACATCATGTATGCCACTTCGGAACAGCGTCGCCGTCATATTTTTACCAAAATTGGCGGAGGCCCCGAATCGGCTGTTTACAAATCGACTGACGGCGGTAAGAACTGGCGCAAAATTATGGATGGACTTCCCAAAGTTGATCTTGGCGGAATGGGCATTGACGTATCGCCGGTTAACCCCAATATCGTTTACCTGATTGTGGAAGCCCAGCTCGGCAAAAGCGGGTTCTTCCGCTCCACCGACAAAGGCGAAAGCTGGAATAAAATGAGCGATTACAGCTCCAGCGGCCAGTATTACAACGAAATTGTTTGCGATCCGATTGATGCTGATAAAGTATATTCAACGGAAACCGTTTCCAAAGTAACTGCTGATGGTGGAAAAACATGGACTTCGCTGGGCAACAACAAACGGCATGTTGACGACCATGCCATTTGGATCGACCCGAAAGATACCGAGCATTTTATCATTGGTGGCGATGGTGGCATTTACGAATCGTGGGACAGTGGCAAAAACTACGATTTTAAGGAGAACCTGCCGGTTACCCAATTTTACCGGGTAAATGTGGATAATGCTTACCCGTTTTACAACGTGTATGGTGGCACTCAGGATAACAACTCGATGGGTGGCCCGTCGCAAACAACTTCCAGGGATGGCGTAACTAATGACGAATGGTTTGTAACTGTTGGTGGCGACGGTTTCTGGATCGATACCGACCCTTCCGATCCGAACATTATTTATACCGAATCGCAGTATGGCGGGATGGCTCGTTTCGACCGCAAAAGCGGCGAAGACATCAGCATTAAACCGCGCGAACGTAAAGGCGAACTGGCTTACAAATGGAACTGGAATGCGCCGTTATTTGTAAGCAAACATGCTCCGCAACGGTTGTACACCGCAGCCAATAAAGTGTTCAAGAGCGACGACCGCGGAAATTCGTGGCAGGTTATTTCCGAAGACCTGACTACCCAAACCGACCGGAATTCCTTCCCCGTGATGGGCAAATACTGGAGTGCCGAGGCACTTGCCAAAGACGTCTCCACCTCGCAATGGGGAACCATTGTGGCACTCGACGAATCACCTGTTCAGGCGGATTTGCTTTATGCCGGAACAGATGATGGCGTAATTTCAGTCACCGAAGATGCCGGTAAAAACTGGATTCAGGCCAAAACTTTCGCAGGAATTCCTGAATACACTTATGTGAGTGATTTGAAAGCCGACCGCTTTGATGCCAATGTGGTTTATGCTGCTTTCGACAATTTGCAGCGAGACGATTTTAAACCCTATTTACTGAAAAGTACCGACAAGGGAAAAACATGGGTTTCTATCGCCGGAAATCTCCCCGGCAACGGAACGGTACATTGCATCGAACAGGATTTTCTGGTTCCAAACCTGTTGTTCGCAGGAACCGAATTTGGAGCTTTTTTCACTATTGATGGCGGAAAAAACTGGGTTCAAATGAAATCGGGATTGCCAACGGTTGCTGTTTTTGATATTGCACTGCAAACACGCGAATCGGATATGGTACTGGCCACTTTTGGACGTGGATTCTATATTCTCGACAATTACAGTCCGTTACGCGAACTTTCGCATGAATTGGCCGCCCGCGAATCTCACATTTTCAAGGTAAAAAATGCGAACATGTTCATTCCAACTTCGTCCAAAGACAACCAGGGAAGCACATATTTTCTGGCTAAAAATCCGGATTTTGGCGCCACATTTACCTATTACCTGAAAGAGGTTCCGAAAACGAAAAAAGAACTTCGCCAGGAAGCCGAAAAGAAACTGTTTAAAGAAGGGAAGCCCATCCCACAGCCGACCTGGCGCGATTTGCAACTGGAAGCCGCCGTGGAACCTGCGCACCTGATTTTTACCATCACCGATGAAGCCGGAAATGTGGTTCGCCGCCTGACCAAATCTCCATCTAAAGGAATCAACCGCATCAACTGGGATTTGCGCTATGCCGGAACCCGGGCCCCGCAGGGAAACAAGTTTGATCCGATGAAAGACTCCAGAGGAAGCATTTTGGCTATGCCCGGGAAATATAAAGTGGGTCTGAACTTGTGGTTCGAGGGTCAGGAAAAAGAGTTGGTAGCGCCTGTAGAATTTACCTGCCAAAAGTTGAACATCTCTACCTTACCGGCAGCCGATTACCAGGAAGTAGTTGCATTTGGCAAAAAGGTCAGCAAAATATCTGCAGCTATTAGTGGAACCAACCAGATGACGAACGATCTGATTGCCAAAGTTGAGACGATGAAACAAGCCATTTATGCCACTCCGGATGCCGACCAAAAGCTAATGAATGTAGCCCGCAAACTGGGCGAAAAACTGGAAGAGTTGAAATTTAAGATGGAAGGCGTTCAGGCAAAAGCCAGTTGGGAAGAAATACCACCGGCACAAATCCCGATTATGGAACGACTGGGCAATATTTCTTACGGACATTACAGTTCTACTTCGGCCATTACAGCATCAGAAAAAGCAGATCTGGCAATTCTCGAAGAAGAGTTTCCGCCAGTTTTACAAGAGCTAAAGCAATTGGTTGAAAAGGATATTCCTGAACTGGAATCGGTGCTGAATAAAGTAAATGCCCCCTGGACTCCAGGCAGATTACCCGTCTGGAAATAGCGTTTAGAAATACGATAAAAACACAAAAGCCTTCATTCCGGAATTCAGGGATGAAGGCTTTTTACATTTGCCCCTTAAATAAAGGTTATTTATTTTTTTATCAGCAACCAGCTATCAGCATACTTCGGATATTCATTCCTTATTTTCTGAACGCGGCTACGTGCAGCAGCTTCATCATTGAATGAATCGACACAAACTCTGTAATATCCGGTTTCGCTATTCAAAATAATTGGTTTAAATCCTTTCTGAATAAGTTCCTGTTTAAATTTCCCGGCATTTTCGTTACTGCTAAAACTTCCAACAATAATGAAAAAATTCTTGCTGCCGTATATGGCCTGATCTTCGGCCGACATCGTGAATTTTTCACTTCTCATCGAAACTGATTTGGCAGCCGGCTCATACATTGTGTCTGAGATTGGATTTTCGCGAACTCCCTGTGTTGGAGCTGGCACAGAAAACACTTTTGTTTCGGCAGTAGTTTCTGTTTTTGGAGCTACAGCACTCGCTTTGGATGATTTTGACGTTTTACATCCACTTGAAAAAAGAGCTAAAATTATGGCTACAAAAATAATTCGTTTCATGGTATATACGAGTTTAATTTGATTACAAATTTACTAAAGATCAAACACAGATGAATCAAAACAATGTAGATCAGCCAATTATTTATCAACAGCAACATGTTAATGACCCAAGCACTATGTTCATTTGTTTGACGGATTCAAAAATTCAGCATATTCTTCAAAAATCGCTGGCCTTTGACCGACCGGTAAAAACTCGATTGCCTGATTGCTCTCATCCGGTTATCATATCCTTCTGAAAACATTAAAATCCAGGGGCCTTTACCTTTGGTAGGAGCAATCTGGTCGTTATTATGCATTTCAAGAACTTTTTCAAGGTTATCGAAATATCCGTAATAAAAGCTGCCCGATTCTTTCGAATAAATTACATACGAAAAATACTTCATTAAACGTGTTTTGGTTGATATTCAAACATTCGGGCAGTATTTTACAAGTTAAAATTGCTGCCCGAATGCCATTTTCTGCCTGCAAAAGTAGAAAAAAGCCACGGACTTCCGGTCTAATTGAAAAAGCAATCTTAAAATCGACGAACCAAAAGTATCCCGATGCTGAATTTAAAACCTAAACAAAACTTAACCACGAACTTTCCGACTGGTAATCTTCAATAACTGGTGTAGTATTTTGATGGTTGAAACTGCTCATCAGCGAAGTGATTTCCTGGTTCAGCATGGTTAATCCGTTGTTGATTAAATCACTCCGGAAACCTTTTTCACCAAGGTTGATCACCATTTCGAAAGAAACAATACGGCCAAGCACCTGGCCCAATTCTACCATTTTACGTTGCGGAAGGTTTAGATTCAATTCAAAATCCAGCATCTCTTTCATAAAGGCAGCCGACTTGGAGGTCAGATCAAAGTTTTTCAGGAATTGAAACAGGTTACTTTCTTTCGATTTCTTCATCATTTTCACCAGGCTTTCAGAAATCTGGGCATATAAAATATCGTTCGATCCTTCAAAAATCTGGAACGGGCGACTATCTGTTATACTTCTACCTGCAATATGATTTAACTTGTAAGCCTGAGCACCAACAAGCTGAGTAGCCGACTGGGCAGCTTCCTGCATCAGGTCGGTAACCACACTTTTTACCGAGTTGGCTTCAAAACCTATAGATGAGAGGTCGTTTTCGACACCCGCCTTTTCGCTGCTGTTAACACACATGGCAGAACAAATGGTGTACGACGCCTGAAGCTTAGCCAATCGCTGTTGCACCTGATCGTAAGTAAACAGCGTTTTCCCTCCGATCAGCCGATAATTGGTATGCGCAATGGATTCATCGAGCAATCTTTGTATAAATCCCATCGCCATTCCCGGAAATTGCATGCGGCTCCGATGAAGCAAATCAAGCATCATTTTTACCCCGGTAGTTTCGGGTATCAGTTTCTGAACTTTCGGAATCTCCACATCCAACCGGTTACGGCCATATGGGATCTGATAAAGACCCAGGTTTTCGTAAAATTCTTCCACCACAATTTGTTGTCCGGGACTGTTTACATCGCATATAAAAAAATCAATATCGCGTTTTAAATCACCGGCATGACTGCGTTCGCGGGCGGTTAAGAGCCAAAATTCGGCCCACCCGGTAAGGCCAGCCCAATGTTTCGTCCCCTGAAGATGAAACTTTCCATTTTTTTCGGTAAACGACGATTGCATATTTAAGGCGTCGCTGCCAAAGTCAGGTTCAGTGATCATTAATCCACCCATATTTTGCTGGGTTAAAAACCGGTTGAAGATCGGAGCTTTTGCATCTTCCTGCGCATATTTTCCAACTGGCTGCAAAAAAAGAGCTGAATTAATACCAAACGTGAGCGACAATGCCAACGACTCGTAGGATGCAGCGGCCAGTAAGGCAATATTTTCTTCCATTTTACAGCCCCGCCCCCCATAAGCTACCGGAATTCCAACTGCGAGTGGATTTAAACTCATTATTTCGCGCATCACAAAAGGCGGCATTCCGCGTTTAGTAGCTAATTGATCAATATCAGCACGACCATGAAACACATTTTTCATCTGTGCCTTCAAATTATTCAGAAACACCCGGAATGGCATATGCTGAATATCCAGCCCGTTATTCGATTCTTCAACACTAATTTTTGATTGATTCATTAATTTTAAGGTATTTGTTGCAAAAAAGGATCAAAAGCGATCCAAATAGTTAACATTCATTCATTCATCGAAACAGATAACACCTGACCGTAACGAAAGTTTTTAAAGAAACTGTTGTAATTTTAAAAAGTGATCCTATACATATATTGCAAAATCGAAGAAAAATGAAGAAAAAATCGAATAAGCTTTTGCCTGTAGGTATTGCGCTGGTGGTGATCATCATTATCGTGTTGGTTGCCGGAAAGAAAATGGGTTGGTTTGGAAAAGATTTCGAAATCAATGTATCTACTAAAATAGTGGAGAGTAAAACCATTACTGAATTAATTACCGCAAACGGCAAAGTTCAGCCCGAAACTGAAGTAAAAATCAGCCCCGATGTTTCAGGGGAAATTATTGAATTGCCTATTGAAGAGGGTAATGAGGTAAAAAAAGGCCAGCTTTTGATGGTAATTAAACCAGATATGTATGTTCAGGCCTACAACAGGGCCCAGGCAAGTTTGAGTTCGTCGCAGGCACGCCTGGCACAAGCTGATGCCCGCCTGATTGAAAGTGAAATGTCGTATAAACGTGCCAGTTCACTGTTTAAGCAAGATGCTATTCCGGTGTCTGATTACGAAACAGCACAAGCTTCGTTTAAAGTGGCTCAATCGGAAGTTAAAGCGGCCCAGTTTGCTGTTAAATCGTCTGAAGCATCAGTAGCCGAAGCTCAGGAACAACTCGTAAAAACCAAGATTTACGCTCCCATGGACGGAACGGTCTCACGACTGAATGTTGAAAAAGGCGAACGTGTGGTTGGAACCAACATGTACGCCGGAACCGAAACTATGGTTATTGCCAATTTGCACCTGATGGAAGTGAAAGTAGATGTGAACGAAAACGATATTGTTAGAGTTAATTTGAACGATACCGCACTGGTTGAAGTGGATGCTTACCTGGGGCGTAAGTTTAAAGGACTGGTTACTGAAATTGCGAATTCTGCTACCGTTGTTGGCGGTTCAACCGATCAGGTAACCAATTTTAATGTTAAAATTCTCTTGCTCGAAGAATCATATAAAGATTTGGTTGACTCTGTTGGAGGCAAAAAATATCCTTTCCGGCCCGGAATGTCGGCCACTGTTGACATTCAGACTGAAACCCGAAAAGATGTGATTTCAGTGCCCATTCAGGCTGTAACTACCCGCTCGTTAAAAAGCAACGGAAAAGATGAAGCCAAAAAAGATGATATTGATAAGCCTGAAGAAGAAACCGAAGCTGTAACCCAGCAAGGAGTAAAATCGGCTGATGATGAAAAAGTTGAAGTTGTATTTATTTATAAGGATGGAAAGGTGTATAAACAGCCTGTAAAAACAGGTATTCAGGATAGCGAGAATATCGAAATTAGTGAAGGATTAAAAACCGGCGATGAAATTGTGGTTGCGCCATTTAATGCCATCAACAAACAACTTAACGATAGTACGTTGGTTAAAAAAGTGGACGAAAAAGAACTCTTTAAAGCCAAAAAATAAACGTTAATCCTGATCATATAAAAGATAACCGGCACAGCAGATGTATCGGTTATTTTTTTGTGACAATCCCGTAAAACAGGATGTTGAGCATTTCGTCAACCGCTTTCTGTAATTCCTGATCCGAAAGGTTTTTCAGGATTAGCGGCACTTCAAAGCCATGAAGCAGGGTAACTATTGTTTTTGCTGTAAGCTCAGGGTTTTCAATCGTAAATTCACCTATTTCAACCCCTTCAAGCAACATTTTTAACACTTGCTTAACCTCCTCATCAAAATGGTCATCACGAAAGCTGTTTACAAAATACAGGTTGTCGAGCAGGTCATTTTTGATGGCTTCGTAATAGTTGACCACCATTTTTAGGGTGAGCATCCTGACATAAATGTATGTTTTCAGTTTTAACCTGGAATCTGAAATTTGACTAATTTCACGTTCAATAGCTTGTTTTCTTATTTCAGCCTCTGCATCAATAACAGCTTTAAAGATTTCATCCTTGCTTTTGAAGTAATAGTAAATCGTACTTTTCCCTTTACGCGCCTCGCGGGCAATATCATCCAAGGCTGTTTTTTTATAGCCGTATCGCGCAAAAACCTGACGGGCAGATTGTACCACCTGTTCGCGCACTTCATCTTTTCCTACATTTAACTGACTGGATTCCATGGTGACTTGATTTGTTCCGGCAGCACCAAGATAGCGGTTGTTTTTTGATTATTCAAGGAATTGACTTGTAAAGTCGGACTGGTTGTACAGACAAAGTGGAGGTGACATATAAGTTTACACTATACACTTACCGAATAATACCTAAGCGATTTCTTTGGCTGTATTCATCACGCTGGAATTCCTCAGATGAGCATTGATTGGCAACTTTAACTTGTACGGCCGGTTAAAAGCTTCCTGAGATAGGCTAAAATGTTTGGCAAGAGTCCGTATGATTTCTTTGGATAATCCCTTTTTATAATTCAAAATATCCGAAACTAAACCCTTACTAACACCAAGGATAACGACCATATCTTTATTCTTTAGTTGATGTTCCGCCATTAACGAGTGAAGCAGTTGAATGGGGTCAGCCAATTCAAATGAATTATGCTCCTCATCCCATTTCTCAATCAATAAAGTTAGCAGCTCGATTTCTTCCTGAACTGAGTTTTCAGGTTCGGCTACAAGCAATTCCTCCAGTAATGAAACGTACTCCTGATACTGTTCTTCCGTTTTAATGATTTTGTATTTTAATGTTTCCATGATCGGCATAATTAATAATTGTTAATCAAATATTGCTGATTATCAGCACAAAGTTTATCGTATTCAGCATGAGTCCCAATCCAGCAAACAAACAGATGTACTTGCTTTTCTCCTAATACATACTTGCAGATTATTCTGTAAGCATTACCACCCAAATCAAAAACAACTCTGTCTGATCCGTTTCCCAGTAAATCCGAGGTTCCAAAAGTTTTTCTGATATCTTCCGGCTTATTCCAATCGGCAAACCTTACAACAGTCAGCCAATTTTGGAAAGTGCTTCGTCCTCTTGCATTTTTCACAACGAACTGCTCAATGGTCTGTCTTTTTATTAAATGAACCCGCATACAAAGATAGATTAAAATGAAATAAGTTCACAAAATGTGAACTTATTTTTTGAATTGGCTACCAAATATTACTCCCCCTCAATCACCACCTCATTTTTCAACTTCTTCTTTTCTAGTTTTTCTTCCACCCAATAGTAAATAATAGGTAATACCAACAAGGTAAGGAAGGTCGAAGTGATCAGTCCGCCAATTACAACAGTTGCCAGTGGTCGCTGAACTTCGGAACCGGGACCAGAATTAAATGCCATCGGGATAAAGCCTAAACTGGCCACAAGTGCCGTCATTAAAACCGGGCGCAAACGGTCAGCGGATCCGTCGATGATGGTTTTTCGAAGCGGTCCACCTTCTTTACGGAGTTCGTTGATGTGGTCGAGCAGCACGATGCCGTTGAGAACTGCCACCCCAAACAAAGCTACAAAACCAATACTGGCCGACACCGAAAGGTACATTCCGCGCATCCAAAGCAGGAAAATACCGCCTGAAAATGCGAATGGCAAGTTCATTAAAATGATAATCGCATAGCGCATCTTCCCGAAGTTGAGGTACATAAGACCGACAATAATGAACAGCGACAAAGGAACCACCAGAAGTAAATGGTTCATCGCGCGTTTCTGGTTCTCGAAGGTTCCGCCGTATTCCAGAAAATAGCCAGCCGGAACATTCGCTTTCTGATCAATGGCTTCCTGCAACTGGGTGACATACGTTCCCATGTCGATATTTTTAATGTTGATGCCGACAATCAGCCGACGCCAACCGTTTTCGCGCTGTATTTCGCGGGGTCCTTCCTGCGCAACAATATGGCTCACCCGTTTAATCGGAATAAATTCGCCATTGGGAAGCGGCACCGGTATCTCCTGAATTTTCTGCAATTCTGAACGAAATTCCGCCGGATACCGCACCTGAATGTCGAACCGCCGCTGGCCTTCGTACAACTGACCGGCAACCTGTCCGCCAATTCCGGCTTCAATTACCGCCTGAACATCATTCACATTCAGGCCAAAAGTAGCCAACGCTTCACGATCAATTTCAATCGTCAGATACGGCTGCCCGATGGGTTGCTCCACAAAAAAGTTGGCTGTTCCTGCCATCTCAGAAACGATCGCAGAAATATTCTCTCCAATCTGATTGAGCTGATCCAGATCTTCGCCGTAAATTTTTACAGC
>JAIBEY010000017.1 GCA_019459525.1 Prolixibacteraceae bacterium | reverse complement strand
TTAATGACCTGCGCGCCTTCTTCCTGCAATTTGTTTGACCAGAAGATGTTAGCTTCTTCGTCGAAACGTGCCTGTAATTCGATTACTACCGTTACTTTTTTCCCGTTTCTGATCGCGTTCAGCAAAGCATTCACCACTTTCGAGGTTTCGGAAACCCGGTAAATGGTGATGCCGATTTCGCAGACTTTTGGATCGATGGCTGCTTCGCGCAAAAAATCAATAAAATGTGAAAAGCTTTGATACGGGTAATGAAGCAAAACGTCTTTTTGCCTCAGTTTTTTCAGGATACTTTGGTGTGGAGGCAAATCTTTATGCGGAACAGGCGGTAACGACTGGTAATAGTGGTGTTGTTTGCCTATTTCCGGGAAATTCATAAAATCTTTATGATTGTGGTACCTGCCTCCAGCCACTGTTTTATCGGCTCCGTCGAGTTTCATTTTTTTCATAATGAATTCGAGCAGATCGTCGGGCATCTCCCGGTCGTAAATCAGTCGCACGGGAATACCCACTTTGCGCTTTTTCAGGCTGATCTCCATCTTTTCCATGAAGCTTTTGGAGATGTCGTCGTCGATATCTAATTCGGCATCACGGGTAACTTTGATGGTGTATGCCTCGAAATGGTCGTAATTAAAAATGGGAAAAACATCGTTAAGGCAGAACCGGATCACATCGTCAACCAGGATGACAAACTTTTTATTTCCCTGTTCGGGTAAAACCAGAAACCGGGAAATGGAACGGCTCGGAACACGAATGAGCGCATAGGCAAATTTTTCGGGTGACTTGGTTTTCGACAACTTAACGGCAAGATACACAGATTTGTCGCGCAGGTAAGGGAATTTCATGCTTTTCCCCAGCATAATAGGGATGATGTTTGGAAGAACCTTAATGTTGAAATATTTCCTGACATAAACGCCTTGCTCGTGAGAGAGCTGCTTTTCGTCGAGCATGAAAATATTCTCATTGGCCATTTCTTTCCAGATATTCCGGTAGATTTCCTGTGCCTTTTGTTGATGCTGGACTACCGTTTCCTGAATCTCATCGTATAATTCGGCAGGTGTAATGTCGCCCAACAGCGCTTCATCGTCTTTCCCATACTCCAACATCCGACGAACGGCTGCAACCCGTACCCTGAAAAACTCATCGAGATTGTTCGAGAAGATCCCGAGAAAACGTATTCGTTCAAATAACGGAACCGTCGGATCTTCAGCTTCCTGAAGCACTCTTGCATTGAACGATAACCAACTTATTTCCCGGTTGTTGTATTTGCTGTTGTTTTTCATCCGCCCGTAATTTGTTTTTAATTGTCAGATGCCTGCCTGTCGCCAAAATAAGTAACCCGTATAAATATTTACCTTTCCTTCTTCGCGGCTCGTTGCGTTTGTAAGTTCACGGAACCTTTTTTGAAAAAACAAAAGTTTACAGGTTTAGTTTATCCAAACCTTTCTGAACCGCTTCGCTAAAAACAGGAAGCCCGGTGATTTCATCCAAACGTAAAATCCGATCTTTTGGTGCCTCGTTTTCATCCTGAAGGAACAATTCGAACCAACCCACATTTTGCCATTGATCGAGTTTATAACCTACTTTCGAGAACTCGGCACATTTGCGGTATCCGAAATACTCGTGAAAGGCAACACTTGGTTCGTTGGGCATGGTGATAATGGCCAGTAAGTCGGCTATTCCCTGGTAACGAACCATTTCATTCAGGCTGGTATATAAGGCGTGAGCTACTCGTTTACGGTGAAAATCGGGATGGATATAAACCGAAACTTCCTTGGTCCAGCGGTAAGATGCCCGGCTACGGTAGCCTGAGGCATAAGCGTAACCGGCAATCCGGCCATCAATCTCGCACACCAGGAAAGGCAGCTCGGCCATAATTCCCTGAATCCGTTCCCAAAATGATTCCTCTGTTGGAACCGTTTCTTCAAATGTGACGGCGGTGTCGCGAATAAATGGAGCGTATATTTCCAGAATTCCTGGCACATCCCGTTTCTCTGCTAATCGTATTGTTGCATTCATTGTATAGTTGTTTCAAATTTCAAGTTCCACACTCACCGAAACTCGCAACACGAATCAATTGTAATGACCCTCAATCTTTAAGTTATATTCTCGGCTTGTTCTTCTGTAACCGGAAACTGCGACTGAACACTTTCTTTTCAATCTTCATCACTGAATTCCATTAAAAAGGCTTTGATGAATCCGCTAATATCTCCGTCAAGTACAGCATTTACATTTCCCGACTCGAAATTAGTGCGGTTATCTTTAACCAGTTTATACGGTTGTAAAACGTACGACCGGATTTGTGAGCCCCATTCGATTTTTTTCTTGGTGGCATTAATCAGTTGTTCGGCTTCCCGGCGTTTGCGTAGTTCGAGTTCGTACAATTGCGATTTCAGCAAACGAAGTGCATTTTCTTTATTGCCTAGCTGAGAGCGGGTTTCGGTATTTTCGATGATGATACCTGAAGGAGCATGCCGCAGCCTGACCCCGGTTTCAACTTTGTTTACATTCTGCCCCCCAGCACCTCCCGAACGGAAAGTCTCCCAGGTGATGTCGGAATCTTTGATTTCAACTTCAATTGAGTCGTCGATAGCTGGCGAAACAAACACGGAAGCAAAAGAAGTCATTCGCTTATTTTGGGCATTGAAGGGAGAGAGGCGTACCAATCGGTGAACTCCGTTTTCGCTTTTCAGATAACCGTAGGCATACTCACCTTCAAATTCGATGGTGCAGCTTTTTACTCCAACCTCGTCGCCGCCGTGGTATTCGACTGTTTTTACCGTGTAGCCCTGTTTTTCGCCATATCGCATGTACATGCGCATCAGCATCTCGGCCCAGTCGTTACTTTCGGTCCCGCCCGCACCCGCATTGATACGCAGAATGGCACCCAGTTTATCCTCCTCTTTCCGGAGCATATTTTTGACTTCGAGGGCCTCAATTAACGACAAGGTTTCGTTGAAATGTTGCTCAATATCTTCTTCTGTAGCCTCTTCCATTTCGTAGAAGTCGTACAGAACGAGCAAATCTTCCATGTTTTTGGCCACTTCGTTATATCCATCGGTCCATACTTTTACAGACCTGATGATTTTCATTTGAGCTTCGGCTTGTTTGGGATTGTTCCAGAAATCGGGATCCTGGGTTTTGAGTTCCTCTTCCTGTAGTTGAATTAACTTCTGATCGTAGTCAAAGATGCCTCCTTAACGCATCCTGGCGATCAATAAGACCTTTTACCTGTTCTTTGAGAATCATTTTTCAGTTTTAAATTACTGAAAACAAAAGTAAAAAATGAAACGTGATAATTCAATAAAACTAAAGATTTGTGCGCTTTTATACCGGCAAACCCGATGTTCGGGCTAATATGCCAAAGCATCGGGTTTGTTTGCTGAACCTGGCTGTTCAGTACGTTTGCCAAATGTGTTTATCTGCGAGGTCTATTCACCCCAGATGACGGTAGTCTCTGAAACCGATGAGGCCTGAACATTGTATGAGCTCCCGCCGGGTTCGTACAAAAATGCCAGAACTTTAACTTTATAGGTTTTCCCACTTTCAGGAGTAAAGCCTGAAACCCATCCGGTTCCGTTGGCGCTGATAGCGTATGCTTTTACCGTGTTGGCCAACTCCGCACTACCAAAACCAACTGTTGAACCATCCATTATGGTAATGGCATAACTGTCGGCATCGGTTACTGCTGCCCAATTTATTTCGAGTTGGTTTTTGGTGGTATTGTATTCGCATTTCTCAATTACAGGTAAGGCAAGAGTCTTGTCTGTCAATACATCCTGAAATTCGTGAGTCGCGTTGTTTTCGAAAATGGCCGAAAAATTAAAGGTTGCTGCTGCCGGTTTTGTGGTTGTAAATTCGGCATCAGGAGTTTCCAGGTAAAAGTTGGTTTTATAGCCCTGATTGGATTTTAGCGTATAGGTTTTCCCGCTTTCGGCAGTGCTTACCACACTTACACTTTTAAAAGCGCTGAAGGTATAAGCATAAAGTGATAACCCGTAAACTGTGTTGTTTCCTGATTTTTTTGCAACAATCAGCACATCTCCAACACCGGTCGCATCATTTTCTCCATCATTGCACGACGAAATAGTAAGAGCCAGAAACAGAACGGTAATAATCTTTAATTGTCTCATGTGAATTGTTTTTTTTGAAAATGTTTGGATTGTCGATACTAAAAGATGTTTTCTGAGCCTGAAAGGTTGTTTGATGCAAAGATATTTATATTTGGAAAACGATTTTGAATTCAGGATTAATGTTTTACCTTTGCGCCACAAATTTTTTAATAACTGTTTATCATTTAAATTTAAGCAAAATGCCAGCAAAAATCAGATTGCAGCGACATGGTCGCAAACGGTATGCTTACTATCACATTGTGATAGCTGATAGCAGGGCACCACGGGATGGTAGTAATATTGAAAGGATTGGATCTTATAATCCAAACACAAATCCTGCTACTATCGATCTCGATTTTGACAAAGCTTTAACTTGGCTTGCCAACGGTGCTCAACCAACCGACACAGTAAGAGCTATTTTATCTTACAAAGGAGTAATGTACAAAAAACATCTTTTAGGTGGTGTAGCCAAAGGCGCTTTCACTGCTGAAGAAGCTGAAGCTAAATTCGAAGCTTGGGTAGCCGAAAAAGCGAATAAAGTTCAGGCAAAGAAAGATGGATTGGTTGTAAGCTCAGAGTCTTCGAAAAAAGCGCAGCTTGAAATGGAAGCTAAAAAGAGCGCAGAACGTGCAAACGCTATTGCCAAACGCAATGCCGAAGCCGCTGCTGCAGCTAAAGCTGCTTCTGAACCTGCTGTAGAAGAAGTAGCTGAAGAAGCTGCTCCTGAAGAAACTGAAGGATAAGGATCAGTCAACTCTGGTTTTAAACTTCGATTTAAAACAGACAACTTATAAAAGCGATAGAGAAATCTGTCGCTTTTTTTTCTTTACTTCGACCGGGCATAACTCTTATTTTGCAAGTTCATGTATTTCTGTGAGTTAATGCTAATTTTGCGAAAACCAGTGTCTGCCAGCTCAGTATAAATTTTTACCACAATGGAAACAATACCCAAAAGCAATTGCCAAAAAGTTGGCTATATACATAAGCCACACGGAATACATGGAGAACTGGTCATTCGGTTTCAGGAAGAGTATTACGAAACCCTTGAAGAATACCCCACTTTATTCCTCGAAATAGATAATCTGCTGGTTCCTTATTTTATTTCGGACGACGGCTTGCGCTTTAAATCGGGCGAATCGGTAATTACCCGGTTCGATTGGGTTGATTCCGATAAAAAGGCCAAAGACCTTTGCGGCTTGTCGGTGTATGTTAACGAAGAGGATGTGATAGAAATGGAAGGAGAAATGACTCCGCACGAGCTGGTCGGTTTTCAACTGTTTGACGAAACATTGGGGCCGATTGGCGAAATTGACGACGTACACGATTATGCCGGGAATCTGTTGCTTTCGGTTGAATATCAAGGTAAAGAAGTCCTCATTCCATTGAACGAAGACTTAATTGTGCGTGTTGATGAGGAACTCCGGGAGATTGAACTCCGCATCCCGGAAGGATTGTTTGAGTTGGATGACGAATAAAAGTCTCAGTGTTCAGTCTCAGTGTTCAGTTACGCTGGTCCTGCGACTGGTAACTGTTACTGGCAACTATTTTTTCGTCCAGATGCGGGTATTCAGGTTTAATTCCTGAACGAGTACCGAAATCATTCCGAATAAGTCTGACATCTCTTTTACATCTTCAAAGTTTACCCCAGAACGGAACACATGAGGTTCGAAAAGAGCTTTGCTGATGCTATTCGCAAAATATACACGCGAACCCACAAACGAAAAATAGATTTCTCCGTTAAATCGTTGATAAATATTCACCATCGCTTCCATGATGGTGGGAGTGAGGATGTATCTCGATTCAACCTGGTCGGAACTGTAAACCACAAATAACTTCTCGAACTCCGGATTCTCCAGCTTAACCAGTTCGCCCCGGCCACTTAGTTTTTGCAAACTTTGCCCAAAGCTCCCGAACAGCCGTTCTGCCGTATCGGGAAGAACAAAGGTTGTTCCCGAAAAATTCTTGTTAAAATCGGCGTGCATAAACAGTCCTTTGAAAATTGTGACCCAGTGTTCCTGGCGTCGTCCTTTGGCGCCGTAGGTTACTTGTTTGTATTGCGTATGAAGCTCGGAAAATTGAAAATCGGTTTTTTCAATCTGTCCGGTTACAAAATCTTCGCCATTATAGCGGTCATACTGGTGCGGAAATAAACCACTTTGCCTGTAATTGTTTTCGCTGATGCACGAATCATACACATACTGCCAACCGGGGTCGATTTGTTTTACAATTTCGGCAACAACAGTTGACTTAAAGCTCAGAATGTAGTTGAATTTGTGCTGGCTGGTTTTATATAGATAATAAAAACCACCTATAGCCGAGAGGCCAACTGAAATAACAATCACATAATCGGGCGGATTTTGATTAACCAACAGGTAATTGGCGATAGCCAACGCTACAACCAAGAGGAAGCCAATCACATACCTTTTCAGAATGTTTTTGCGCGTGGTTTCAAGTGCTGTTAGTTTGTCTTTTAAGTGGGTCTCAAAAAGTGTTTTCAGTTCAGGTTCGGGAATCATGTAAATCTGATTTTAGGTATGAAACAGGTTTTTTACATTTACATTTTCCCGTTCGGTTTCGGTGGCGGCAAATACCTGCTTGGTCTTCAGGAGCATCATGCCGGCCATTAAATTACCCGGAAACATTTCGATGGCATTGTTGTAGTCGGTTACAGCGGCATTGTAAGCCCGGCGGGCGGCTGCAATCTGCGACTCGACTTCGTTAAGCGCCCGTTGAAGGTCGATAAAATTCTGGTTTGCCTTCAGATCCGGATAATTCTCAACAGCCACCATCAGCCCCGAAAGAACCGACGAAATCTGGTTGTCGAGGGCAACACGGTCATCCGGAGTTACATTTTGCCCCAGGGCTTTGCTTCTTAATTCGGTAATTTTGGATAGTAATTCTTTTTCGTGTGCGGCATACTGTTGAACGGTAGCAACCAAATTAGGAATCAGATCGTAACGGTTTTTTAATTGAACGTCGATGGTTCCAAAGGCATTGGCGACTTGGTTCTTTCTGTTTGTCAAACTGTTGAAGATTGAAATAACTACCAGCAGAACGACAACAACGATAACCATAACGAGAATTAGTGTGGTGTTCATGAAAATTAATTTTGGTTTTTAGTTTTGAATAATTATGATTGTGAAATTACAGATTCGCTGTTGATTTGTCAAATTTATAAGGCGATCGGAGGATATTCTCCGGCGAATTGGCGATACAACTGGTAAATGGCGTGTGTTTAATCGTTGGGCAAATGGCTGACAGAACCAAATATTTTTTTGCGATTTGCAACTTCTCCTATAATTTGGCGTCTATAAAAGCGTTTAACAGTTCAGAACAAATAATCAATTAAAATAAGATCTCATGAAAGCAAAGTTTGCAACCGTATTTTTTCTATTGGCATTCGTCTTGACAGGTATTCGGGTTCAGGCCGATGAACAGAACCGTAAGGTTGATCCGTTCACCGAAATTTCTCTTCGGATTTCGGCAAATGTACATCTGGAACAAGGCGAAAAACAAAGTCTCGAAATTGTGGCCAAACCATCGACTTTGGAAGAAATAATTACTGAAGTGAAAGATAGTAAGCTGATTATTCGTTTCCCCAACAAAAACTATGTGTGGAGCACTTTTCAGCCTGGGGAAATTACCATTTACATTACTGTTCCCGAAATTAACGGATTAGGTATTTCCGGCTCGGGTGATATTATTGCTGAAAATGAAATTAAAACCAAGATTCTGGATATGGCAGTCAGCGGAAGTGGGAATATCAAACTTTCGGAACTCACTGCGGAACGTGTAAAGTCTGCGATTTCTGGCTCGGGCGATATTATTGTGGCCGGAAAAACAGCCGCACAGGATTTAAGTGTAACCATTTCTGGAAGTGGTAATTTTAAGGGTTTGGACTACAGTGCCGACGATGTTACGATTAAAATTGCAGGTTCCGGAAATGCGGGTGTTGAAGCCAATAAAAATCTGTATGTTCGTTTGGCTGGCTCAGGAAACGTAACTTACAAGGGTCGTCCGTTGATCGATCAGTCGATTGCAGGTTCCGGATCGGTGAGAAGTGCAAAATAGCTGGGTGCCAATATCCCGAAAATTTAAAGGTGGCTGTAAGTAGATTACAGTCACCTTTTTTGTCTTCCGAAATTCTTTATTTCAACACAAAACCTGCTTCCAGTGTATTGGCCGAGCTGGTTCCTACATAAACTTTGAAATCGCCGGGTTCACTGGCGAATTTCAGATTGCCGTTATAGAAACGCAGATCTTTTTCGGTTAGGGTAAATTCAACAATGCGGGTTTCTCCTTTTTTGAGGAATACTTTTTGAAACACTTTCAATTCCTTCACCGGGCGGGTTACAGTGCCTGCCATATCGCGCAGGTACAATTGAACGACTTCAGCACCATCGTAATTTCCAGAGTTGGTTACCTCAACCGAAACCTTTAATTGCCCGTCAATTGTCAGGCTTGAATTGGATAATTTCAGTTTTTTATAACCGAAAGTGGTGTAACTAAGGCCAAAGCCAAACGGGTAAAGAGGGTCGTTTGAAACATCGAGGTAATTGGATCGGAATTTCTGGAACCAGGCTCCATCGGCCAGCGGGCGTCCGGTATTTTTGTGATTGTAGTAAATCGGAATCTGCCCCACATTCTGAGGAAAAGTTGCACTCAGTTTCCCGGATGGATTAACTTTTCCCAGCAAAACATCGGCCAACCTTACCGTTCTGCCACCCTGGTATTTATCGCGATTAGCCTATGTGTTTTATTTGCTTTGTGTTCTGACCGGACTGCTGATTTTCAGGGGAAGAATTATTGCCAAAACACGGCAGAAAGAAAGCCGCGACAGGGAAGAGAAAGAACGCGAATTGATTCAGTTGAGGAACGAAAAACTGCAGGCAGAACTCTCGTTTAAAAGTTCGGAATTGGCCAGTTCCACCATGGCGATCATCAAGAAGAATGAATTTCTGATGAATGTAAAAGATATGCTCAGGAATCAGAAAGAACAGCTTGGCACGCGTTATCCGGATAAATATTACGACACCCTGGTTCAAAAAATTGACGAAAACATGAGCAGTCAGGACGATTGGAAGGTGTTTGAAGCCAACTTTGAGCGGGCACATGAGCAATTTATGAAAACGCTGAAAGATAATTATGAAGATTTAACCCCAAGCGACCTGCGTTTGTGTGCATTTCTCCGGATGAACCTGTCGTCGAAAGAAATTGCCCCTCTGTTGGGCATTTCAGTTCGGGGAGTTGAAAATCACAGATACCGCCTCCGTAAAAAGTTTAACCTCGATGCTGACAGTAATTTAACCGACTTTATCATCAGGTTATAGCTTTTGCTGAATCTCATTCTCTGGATCAAAAATAGTACTAGCAAGTGGTTGTATCGCGAAGTCTGATTTTTATCTAAATAAAAGCGGGAACAATATTGATCTGGTTACATAAGCATTGGTTAAATTCAACATGTTGATTGTTTACGGATTGTAGTTTGTGTATTTAGGTAATTCCCCCGAAGAAAACATATTGACAGAGTTCGATGCAATTGGGTTGCTTTCTAATTGTTTTTCTCGGTGCGTATAAAATTTATACATTTGACGGCAGACTTGGGTACTTATGCAAAAGGAAGTCAACACCGATTATCTATTATGGAAAAGGATAAAGGCCGGAGAAATGCAGGCCTTTCGCGAACTTTATCAGCTCTACGCTGATATCCTCTTCTCATTTGGTATGATCTACCGCAAAGAACCGGAGTTGGTTAAAGATTGCATCCACGACCTTTTTTTCGATTTATTCAAGTATCGAAAAAATCTGGCCGACAACGATCACATCCGAAATTATCTTTTCAAATCGTTAAAACGTAAAATTCAATCGGGCAAAGGAGGAAAGCTAAATCTGATTTATACCAACAGTGTTCCGGAAGAAGCAGAACTGAAGAATTATACCAGCGACGAGGAGTTTGAATTTCAGGAGGAGAACCTGGTTAAGATCAGGGCAGCAATGAGAAAATTGACTGACCGGCAGCAGGAAATACTTAACCTCCGCTTTCAGGTTGGATTAACTTATCCGGAAATAGCAGTAATATTGGATATATCAGTAGAATCGGTAAGGACACAAGTTTACAGGGCGGTTAAAACGATACGCGAAGAGCTGCATGTAACTAGCGGTTCGGTAGTATTATTATACTTGTACACGGCAGTACCGCACAATGTACATTTGACGTGTGAGGTGACGACATGAAACAATAAACAGAACGACAGAACAGTAGATGAAGAATAATAACCAACTAAAAAAAGCAGAAGACATTATTGTTGATGATGCACTGGCTGACGACAAACAGTTCGAGGAAGGAGAGTTGCGGCTGGCCCGGGAAATAAAACGAACGGTGGAAACGCAAAGAACTCATCTTGGCGGAGCACAAAAAGAGTTGCTCGAAAACCGGATTGCACGGAGTATCAACCAGGCAAAAAGAAATCAGAGGTTGGTTTGGATTGGTTCGGCAGCAGCTATTCTGGCAATGATTGGTTTAACTGTTGTTTTTCAGTTGGTTAGTGAGTCCGGGATTCGGGACTATGCCTTGGGTATCTCACTCAATTCGGAGTCGGTATATACCCGGTTAATACTTTCGGGCGAAGAAGAAATTCTGATTAATACCCAGGAATCGAAAATAAACTATTCTCCAAACGGAAATCAGGTGAGCATTGATGCTGAGCGGGAGATAAACCAACCTGTTGACGGAGTGGCTTATAATACGGTAATTGTTCCTTATGGCAAACGGTCACAAATCACGCTCCCGGATAGTAGTACAATTTGGCTCAATTCCGGATCGAAACTGGTTTATCCGGTTCGGTTTGCCAAAGAAAAGCGTGAGGTTTATCTGGATGGGGAAGCCATGTTTGATGTCGCTCCCGATAAATCGCACCCATTTCATGTGCTTACGCCTCAGTTGGAAGTTAAGGTGTTAGGCACTGTTTTTAATCTGTGCGCATACAGCGACGACCATGCCAGTAGCACGGTGCTTGAAAGTGGTTCGGTGGAGCTGAGTTATAAAGGCCGTTCTTTTCTTGGGCAATCGAAAGAAATGATGGTTCCCGGAATGCTGGCCGTTTACGACCCTTTGGCCAAAACAGTGGTACAAACAAAGGTTAATACGAAACACTATACGTCCTGGGTGGATGGCTATTTGGTCCTGGAAAAGAATTCGCTTGGCAGCATTGTTAAAAAACTATCGCGCTATTATAATGTTTCCATCGAATTGGATAATCCTCAATTAGCGGGGAAAACATTTTCCGGCGATCTGGATTTACGGAATTCGGCATCCCAGGTATTGGAATTAATTGCTGAAATAGTAGATATTGAAATCATTCAGTTCGATAATCATATCGCGATAAGGGAGAAGCAGAATTGAACCGGCAGGATATTTTCGTCAGGTGAAAAACATGGAAGCGGAGCATTTGAAATTATGAAATGAGCATGATTTACGGAAACACCCAAAGGATAAATAATTTTCTCTCATGCGGATTCCATCCGGCAATTAAAAGAAACAAATTATATACGGATGAAACGAACATGCCGCTGGAAATTATTTTAAAGGTGGTGGCACAAAAAGGAATGAAGATATTGTTCAATGTGGAAATTGTTTGGCAGGAGAGATCCATGAGAACGTATTGCAATTCAAATAATTAACTCGTATGTTTTCTCATGAATAACAAAGCATTTTTATTGCTATTTTGTTTTTTTTGTTCACCTCTTATTTTGCAGGCGCAAAACAACCGATTGACAGCTCATCTAAAGCAAGTCAGTCTGGGGCAGGTGTTTGAACTGATACAGCAGCAAAGCGAGTATATTCTCTTTTATATGGATACCCAGGTTGACCTGACCAAAAAGGTTAGTGTTGATGCCGAAAATATGACTATTGAAGAGATTTTGGACCAGGTGCTGGAAGGGACAAACCTGAAATATAAAATATTTGAACGCCAGGTGATTATCGTTCAGGATAAAACGGGACTGGAGAAAGGCCGTATTCAAACGACAAGTGAAACGGAACAGAAAAAAAGAAGAATTGAGGGCAAAGTAATTGATGAGAATGAAAATCCGGTCTTTGGAGTTTCCGTGCTTGTAAAAGGCACTCAAATTGGGGTAATTACTAACCTGGACGGATTTTACAGCCTTGACGTCCCGATTGATGCGGCAGTGGTGCTGTTTTCGTTTGTTGGGATGAAAACCGTGGAAGAGAAACTTAACGGCAGAACGAGGCTGGATGTGGTCATGATCTCTGACGATTTTGGTGTGGAGGAAGTTGTGGTTTCTGCCCTGGGAATAAAACGTGCAGAAAAGGCATTGACCTATTCGACCCAAACCATTAGCGCTGACGAGATCTCGAATAACCGTGAACTTAGTTTTGTAAATAGCCTGTCGGGAAAAATTTCGGGAATGGAAATTAACCGAAGTGCTGCCGGAGCCGGGGGATCAACAAAAGTTATTTTGCGCGGGAATAAGTCACTGAATAGCTCTAGTGAACCTTTGTTTGTTATTGATGGAATCCCGATGGCCAACAATAAAGGCGAGCAGCTTGGTCTTTTTGGGGGAGCCGATCAGGGCGACGGGCTTTCGCAGTTAAATACCGACGATATTGAGAGTATAAGTATCTTGAAAGGTGCAAATGCCGCAGCATTATATGGCAGCCAGGGAGCAAATGGTGTTATTCTGATTACCACCAGAAAAGGAGAAAAGGGAGCCTTGAAGGTTAGTTTCTATTCAGGCACAATGTTCGAGAAGGTTCAGGATACTCCTGACTTTCAGTTTAGGTATGGGAGTATTGACGGATCAAAAGAAAGCTGGTCAACCATTAAAGGAAATTACGCGAATAATTATATCGACGATTTTTTTCAGACCGGGTCGAACCTGGTGAATACTATTACCTTGAGTGGTGGAAATGACCGCACTACTGTATATTCGTCGTTTTCGAATACGACTATTAGTGGCATTGTTCCTCAAAACAGGTATCAGAAATCAAATCTTTCATTTAAACAATCCACCCGTTTGTTTAGCAATCGGGTTACTTTTTCATCGTCAGTTTTTCTTACCGACGAAATTACCCGAAATAAAAATGTGGCCGGCTATTATTACAATCCGCTAACCGGGTTGTATTTGTTCCCGCGTGACAGGGATTTTGCATCTTTTGCCCAAAATTATCAGGAATTTGATGAGTTGAGAAACATGTACCTTCAGAATTGGTTTGTTTCAGATCATTTTCAGTCGAATCCGAATTGGATTATCAATAACCAAACCCGGGAGGACCTGAACAAGCGGATAATAGGTAGTATTCATGTTGAATATGATATCATACCGAATCTTAAGCTTCAGTTGCGCGGAAATTATGATTATGCGACACGGTCGTATGAGCAGCGAAACAAGGCTGGTTCAAATGCAACGAACGTACATCCCAATGGATCGTGGAGCTTTCAGAAAGTTACTGACGAGTTGTTTTATGGTGATGCTATACTTACCTACAATAAGCGGATTGACAACATTAGCTTGAATACGGTTTTCGGGACAAGCTATCAGAAAAGTATTTATGGCCTGGGATATAAAGTCAATTCGGGTACCGACGGATTAATTTATCCGAATGAGTTTAGTTTTCAGAACCTCGAAAAAAATGTGCTGATCAATTCGGTATTAAGCAGTAGGTTAGTTAAAGAAGCCGTTTTTTGTAATGTGCAGTTTGGATATAAAGATAAACTATTCCTCGATTTATCGGGGCGAAACGATTGGTCGTCAAGTCTGTACGGAACCGGTAACGACTCTTATTTTTATCCTTCGGTTGGGGTAACAGCCATTTTGAATGAACTTGTCAGGCTACCCGATTTTGTTGATTTTGGCAAAGTAAGAAGTTCGTATTCTTTTGTTGCCAACGAAGTCCCTTTTAATACCGTAAGTCCCAATCATACAATAACTGCTACCGGAGTTAACTTGAATACCACCAAACCGTTTACCAATCTGAAACCTGAAATGATCCGCAGTGTTGAATTAGGTACCAACTGGAGGTTATTCAAAAGCCTGATTGGGTTCGACCTGACCTATTACAACATCAACAGCAGAGACCAGTTCATCTCCTTGCCAGCGCCTTCAGGCTCGGGCTATACCCGATATTTTGTTAACGCAGGTGAGATAATTAATTCAGGAATTGAACTTTCGTTAAATACCGAGTTGGTGCGTACCAAAAATTTTAATTGGCACTCGATTGTCAATTATGCCGATAATAAGAATAAAATCGTTTCGCTTCATCCCGATCTGAAGAATCCAATCAGCCTTTCGGATAACGAAGGTTACCAGTTGATTATTAAGGAAGGTGGCTCGTTTGGCGATATTTATGTACACAAATTTTTGCGTGATGACGAGGGGCGCATAAAACTGGATGTAAACGGTAACATTCCTAAAACTGAGCAAAAAGAATACATCGGGAATTCGAATCCACGCTGGAGCTTGGGCTGGAATAACCGCTTCAGGTTTAAAAACCTGACTCTTGGATTTTTAGTGAACGGAAAGTTTGGAGGTAAGGTTATCAGCCAGACCGAAGCCATGCTTGATGGGTATGGTGTTAGTGAGCGATCGGCTGATGCGCGCGATAACGGTGGTGTGGTAATTGATGCGGTTATGCCTGATGGAACTGCGGTAACCACTATGGATGCCAAAAAATATTACACTACCATTGGCGACCGCGATGGGATAAAAGAACCATACACGTACGACAGGACAAATATTCGGCTGGCACAATTTTCACTCTCTTACGACTGGAATTTGCAACATTCAGCAGTCAGGCAAATTAACGTTTCACTCGTCGGTCAGAATCTTTTCTTTTTATACAAGGATGCGCCTTATGATCCTGAGGTTATTTTAAATACCTTAATTGTTGACCAGGCTATTGATAACTTCAGTCTTCCAACAACCCGAACCATTGGCTTTAGTTTTAAAATCTCATTCTGATTCCATTTTCAGGCAGTCCATTCGTTTTTTCTCAAACGTATTGCTTCATTTTTTATAACCTATAGCGTGCCGGATAAGTAAAAAGTTCTACCCATTCATTTTTTACCACAGTACAAGTACCGTTGAAACAAAAAAGGCTCCAACTAACTGAAAATTTTTATTGTTTGTAAGTTTCAGATAATCAATGTTATATAGTCAATATCTCAATTTTATTAAGTTTTCGTGAAAAAAAGTTAATTTTTCATGTCTATGTTTTTCCGAAATAGTTCTTGTGGTATTTGAACGTGCAGAAATACACCTGCGTAAAAAATAGCTGGAGAATAAGAATGGAGAATAAATTTCGGGATAAGAAGGCGGAGGATATTCTGAGCAATGACTTTTGGGTTGACGAACTGAAACAGAAGCACCAGTTGACCCAACAGGTTGATGGTGATGAATTGGCCTTGGCCACCGGTATTTTGCAGGTTGCGGCAGAAAAAAGTAGCATACTTGGAGCCGGGCAAAAAGAGCAGATCGGGCGAAAGGTTACCCAAACAATAAATGCGTATAAGCGGAGAAAAATAATCATCAGGTTTAGCTATGCAGCAGTTTTGATTGCGATTGTTGGCATCTCCGTGTTCTTTCAAAACAATAGCGATTCCGACATACGGACCTTTGCACAAAAGAGTAATTGGATTCCTCGATCCGGAAATACCCGTTTGGTGCTTTCAGGTGAGAAGGAAGTACAGATTAACTCCAACGAATCGAAGATTGAGTATGAGGGCGATGGAAACGAAATCAGGATTGATGCATCACAAGATGTGAAGCAGGTTGTGGAAAACGATGAGATCGTGATGAATACCATTATTGTTCCATTCGGAAGGCGGGCACAGATCACGCTTTCAGATCACAGCACCATCTGGTTGAATTCAGGATCGAAATTGATTTATCCGGCCCGTTTTGCCCCCGGGAAGCGCGAGGTTTATCTGGAAGGGGAAGCCATTTTTGAGGTTAGTCACAATCCGAGGCATCCGTTTCTGGTAATCACTACCGATGTGGAAGTAGAAGTGTTGGGAACTGTTTTTAATGTGACCAGTTACAAAGATGATCGTACAACCAGTACCATACTCGAAAGCGGTTCGGTTGAACTGACCTATAAAAGCAATGCTCTTTTTAGCCGGTCGAAAGAGATCATGGTTCCGGGGATGCTGGCCGTTTACGATCCGCAGAAAGGTTCGGTTTTGCAGAGTAAAGTGAATACCAAACAATACACATCGTGGCGCGATGGTTATTTTGTTTGTGAGAAGCAACCGCTGGGAGGAATCCTGAAAAAAATATCGAGGTATTACAATGTATCCATACAGTTGAACGATCTGGAACTGGCGAAATTAACATTCTCGGGTTATCTCGACCTGAAAAATTCGGCCAGTCAGGTTTTGGAAATTATAGCAGAAATTGTAAATGTTGAAGTTGAAAACGTTGATAATCAAATATTAATTACACGAATCAAGTAAAAGGTATGCCTATGTAAATCTTTGTTTGAAAAAAAATGCCGAAAGGTGCAGCAACACCTTCCGACATGAGTGAAATAACATTGCGGAAAGCAACATTATTAATTACAAATTTTCCAAATTTATGAAAAAATTCAACAATTGTGAATCTTTTGTCCCTCTTGCGGGATGCAGGGTTTGGACATTAAAGCTTTTGAAAATCAGTATTTTGTTGTTATTTGTTACTTTTTCTGGGAACCAGGTTTTGGCCGGACAGGTAACAGGGACGAATTCGGCACAGGCCGAACAGCAAAAAAAATCAGTAAAAGGTAAAGTAACCGATGAAAGCGGCGAATCCATTCCCGGAGTGTCGGTACTCGTAAAAGGAACCAATGCCGGTACAATTACGGACATTGATGGACGCTATGTTTTAGAAGTGCCGACAGGAGGGAATACCCTGGCTTTCTCTTTTGTAGGAATGAAGGCAATGGAAGTAGCCATTGAAGATAAAGCTGAAATCAATGTTTCGATGGTTAGCGAAACCATTGGGGTTGATGAGGTGGTGGTTACTGCTTTGGGTATCCAGCGCGACAAAAAGACACTGACTTATTCTTCGCAGCAAGTAACTGGCGACGAAATGTTAAAGGCTAAAGATATCAACTTCATGAATAGTTTGAGCGGAAAGACTGCCGGGCTCGAAATCAAGAAAAGTGTTTCGGGTGCCGGCGGTTCAACCAAAACGGTTTTAAGGGGTAATAAATCGTTGAGCCAGTCAAGCGATCCGTTATATGTTATCGATGGTATTCCAATGGTCAACCGCAAAGGAGATCAATCGGGCATGTGGGGAGGAACTGACGAAGGTGACGGGCTTTCTCAAATTAACCCTGAAGATATCGAAAGCATCAGTATCCTGAAAGGTTCGAACGCTGCTGTTTTGTACGGTAGCCAGGGTGCCAATGGTGTTATCATGATTAACACAAAAAAAGGGAAAGCTGGAAAAACCAGTGTTAGTTTTAGCTCAAGTACTATTTTCGAAAGTATTATTGCAACACCCGAATTGCAATTCGACTATGGTAGCGAAGGCGGGGCAAAAGAAAGCTGGTCAAGTACCAAAGGAAACTATGCAAGCGACTATGTGAAAGATTTTTTCCAGACTGGTTCTAACCTGGTTAATACCGTATCAATAAGTGGAGGAAACGAAAAAACAACCGCCTATTTCTCATATGGTAATACGTCTTCCACCGGTGTGATTCCAAACAACGAATACCAGAAGAACAACGTTACCTTTCAGCAATCAACCAAATTGTTGAACGACAAACTTAATATTCGTTCAAATGTGATGTTGACTTCAGAGAAATCAGAAAACCGTAATACAGCAGGTTATTATCTGAACCCGCTGACTGGTTTGTATTTCTTCCCTCGCGATAAGGATTTTGCTTCATACAAAGAAAATTATGAGGTATTTAGTCCCGAAAGGAATATGAACCTTCAAAACTGGTTTGTTTCCGATCACCATCAATCGAACCCATACTGGCTGATCAACAACCAACCCAAAACTGACTTAACTAAAAGGGTTATTGCCAGTATCACTGCCGAGTATGAGATTACTAAAAACCTGAAATTCCAGACTCGCGGAAGTTACGATTACGCCGAAAAATCATACGAACAAAGATTCTATGCAGGCGGTAACTCTACAAACATTTCTGAAAACGGAAGATGGAATTACAAAAAATACGATGACGAGTTAATTTATACCGATGGTATTTTCACTTATCAGAACAAATTCGGTGATTTTAGCCTGAATGGCGTTTTAGGTGCCAGCTACCAGAAATCGGTATATGGAAACGGTGTGAGTGTTGACAATGGCACCAACAGCCTGCTCTATCCAAACGTGTTCAATTTCCAGAACCTGCCAACAAACGTTCAGGTAAAATCAATCTATAGCGGAAAGATAATCAAAGAAGCTATTTTTGCGAATGCCCAGATCGGTTATAAAGATATGTTATTCCTCGATTTATCAGGCCGTAACGACTGGGCATCAACCCTGGCCGGAACAGGAAACGATTCGTATTTTTATCCGGCCATTGGTTTGTCAGGTATCCTTACACAAATGTTTGAAATGCCTGATTTTGTAAGTTTTGCCAAAGTCAGGGCCTCGCACAGTACCGTGGCCAACGAAGTGCCGTTTAACCGGGTTAGCCCTTTAAACACAATAAACGGTAACAATGGTATGGATTGGACTTCGCAAAAACCATTTACCAACCTGAAACCTGAAATGCTCAGAAGTTTGGAATTGGGTACCGATTGGAAATTCTTTGATGGCAGGGTAGGACTCGATTTGACTTATTATAACATCAACAGTCAGGATCAGTTCATTACCTTACCTGCTCCTTCAGGTTCCGGATACACGTACTATTATATCAATGCCGGTGAGATTGTAAATAAGGGTGTTGAAATCACCGTGAACGCAGAGCCTGTAAGATCTGACAATTTTGGATGGAACACCGCATTGAACTTCTCGAAAAACAAAAATGAGATTGTTGAATTAGTTCCTGAATTTGCTGACAAAAAAATTGAATACGGCAGCTCTGAGGGATATGTAACTTATGTAATTGCAGGTGGTTCTTTCGGTGATTTGTATGGTTACAAGTTCAAAAGGAATGACAGTGGCCAGATTATGCTGGATGAAACTAGCGGAAGACCACTTAAAACAGCCGAACAGGAGTATTTGGGTAACCTTGAGCCTAAATTTAGTTTAGGATGGAACAACAGCTTTAATTACAAACAGTTCACTCTGAATTTCCTGATCAATGCCAAGATTGGTGGAAAGGCCTTCAGCCAGACAGAAGCGATGCTCGACGGATATGGCGTAAGTAAACGTTCAGGAGAAGCCCGCGATAATGGCGGTGTTGAAATAAACGCTATTAAGGGAACCACTCCGGTTACTAAAATTGATGCCAAATTATATTATACTACTGTAGGTGATAGGAATGGTATTTCTGAAGAATATGTTTACGACAGAACAAATATTCGTTTAACACAATTTGCGCTTTCTTATGACCTGGATGTGAAAAAACTTGATCTGCCAATCAAAGCTGCATCAATTTCAGCGGTAGGGCAAAACTTGTTTTTCCTCTATAAAAAAGCTCCTTTTGATCCGGAGTTGACAATGAGTACTGACTTGAATTCCCAAAGTTTGGATAACTTCAATGTGCCTTCTACCAGAACATTTGGCTTCAACTTAAAAATCACATTCTAATACATTGATACCATGAAAAAAATCATATTCTTATTAATGGTAGCATTCTTTGCGAATGCATGTACCGATCAATTTGAAGAGGCAAATAAAAATCCTTACGAAATAAGCGACGAATCGCTGAAACAGGACTTTAACCACATCGGCGCTTTTTACCCTTCTATGCTGGGTAATATTTTTGGCCATCAGATTGAAGAAAACCTGGCAGCAGAATCGTTTGCCGACTACATGGCAACCCCAACACCATTTGCCAGCGGGGTTAATAATACAACCTACTACATTCGGTGGAACACCTACTGGGACCGCATTTATGGTAGTTTAATGGCGCCTGCAAGAAGGGTAATTGAAAAAGCTGACGAAGGTGGTTATACGGTCTTCTCTTCATGGGCAAAGCTGATCCAAATTCTTGGAATGTCCAGGCTTACTACCTATCACGGGCCAGTAATCTACTCCAATTACGGATCAACCGAATCGACTATTAAATACGATAGTGAAGCAGAATTATACAATAAGTTCTTCAGCCAGCTTGACGAAATTCAGGCCGTATTCGCTGCCAATAAGGATTATGCAGGGATGAAGAAATTTGATGCCAGCTATGGCGGAGATGTAAAACTATGGGCGAAACTTGTTAACTCCATGCGTTTACGTTTAGCTATCCGTATTTCAAAAGTTGCTCCTGAACTGGCAAAAACCCAGGGCGAAAAGGCGATTAGCGATCCTGCTGGTTTGATTTTAACCAATGCTGATAATTTCGCAGTTTCTCTTTATGGAGGTAAATTGTATTTGTCTATCATCTGTTTTGAGTGGGGCGATACCCGTATGTCTGCCGGAATGGAATCGTTCCTGGTTGGATTGAAAGACAACCGTATTTCCAAGTTTTTCCAGCCAGCAACCGATGCTTCATTGTATTCTGACCATCCTGAATTCCCATACAAAGGAATTCGTAATGGCGCGTCTTTGGTTGCGAAAGACGACCATTCTAATTTCTCGATGATCAACGAAAGCTTCAAAACGATAACCAAACGGAATTATCTTGCCGCATCTGAAGTGTATTTCGACCTTGCTGAAGCTAGCCTGAGAGGTTGGGCTGGTGCAGGCGATGCCAAAACCAATTATGAAAATGGTATTAAATTATCTTTTGCTGACTGGGGTGCCGGTGGTGTTGATGCTTATTTGGCCGACGATACAAGCAAACCAATTGACTACAACGATCCGAAAGCTACCGGAGCAGTGAATGATTTTATTTCCCGTTCAACGGTTACAGTTAAATGGAACGAAGCTGATTCAAAAGAATTAAAGCTTGAAAAAATCATTACCCAAAAATGGATTGCCGGATTCTTCAATCCGAACGAACCATGGGCTGATTTCCGCAGAACAGGTTATCCCAAAATCCCCAATGTTTATAAGAATGACAGTAATGCCGATTGGGGAATTATTCCTGCCAACGAATGGATCAAACGTATGCCTTTCGTGAATGCAGAAAGAACAGGTAACACCGCAGGTGTTGCTGATGCTGTTGCTAAAATGGGAACCGGAGCTAAAGACGATATTGCTACCCGTTTATGGTGGGATACCGGTAAAGCTAATTTTTAATACTTAGGCTTTCGCATAAGCAAACCCATAAATTTAAGAGGCTGAACCCGCATGGTGTTCAGCCTCTTTTTTATAAACTAAATTCCTAATTGTTTGTCAGATTCTGTTTTTTTCGAGGCTTTTACCCCCGTTGTCCCTCCTCCTTTTAGTGTCAGTTCAACCGGAGTATTGGTTTTCCACGAACCACAGGTAAAATCGGGAATATCAACCGAATTGGATCGGTTAGCTACCGATTTTTCGCTCAGCGGTGCAATGGCGCTCCAAAGTGCAGCATCGTAAACATCCTGATCGAGTGGCAACCCGTTGCGCAGGCAGTCGATCAGCCGCCAGTCCATCATAAAGTCCATTCCGCCGTGACCACCTACTTTTTTAGCCATTTCGCCAATCCGTTTCACGATTTCGGGCGTATATTTTTCTTCCAGAGATTTCATTTCTTCATCTTTTAACCAACTGTGACCGGTTGCAATCCTTGCCGGGTCTGGCCATTTACAGGCAACTCCTTTCGACCCGCTTACCAAATGGATACGTGAGTAGGGGCGAGGGCTGCTAACGTCATGCTGAATCATGATCGTGCGGCCTTTGTATGTTTTAACGGTGGTTGTGTTCATATTTCCGCGGAACGACTTGCCATCAAATTCGCTGAAGAAACTGTCTTTGGCGGCTAATTCTTTAGCCATGGCCGCCATATGGAAATCGGCTGACGACATCGAGCTCAGGTATTCCATCTGGTCGCCACGGTTAATGTCCATGATTTGGCAGATAGGGCCCAGCCCATGTGTCGGATAGAGGTTTCCGTTTCTGTAATTTTCTTTCAGGCGCCACATTTCAGCATACCCGCCTTCTTTTGCAAAATTCAGGCTGCGCAGGTCGTGAATGTATGCGCCTTCACCATGAATAATTTCGCCAAAAAAGCCTTGACGGGCCATATTCAGTGTCAGCAGTTCGAAAAAGTCGTAACAACAGTTTTCGAGCATCATACAATGTTTTTGGGTGCGCTCCGAAGTTTCAACCAGTTGCCAGCATTCGTCGATGGTGACCGCCGCCGGAACTTCAGTGGCCGCATGTTTTCCGTGCTCCATGGCATAAACAGCCATCGGGGTGTGCAATGACCAAGGCGTGGTGATGTAGATCAGGTCGATATCCGGGTTTTCGCACATGGTTTTCCATGCGTCTTTCGATCCGGAGTACGATTTGGCACGGGGAAGCCCCTGTTTTTCAAGTAACTTTTGCATGGCTTCAACACGGTCGTCATATTGATCGCACAAGCCTACAATTTCAACTCCGTCGATGTACGACATTCGCTCTACAGCACCCGGGCCACGCATACCCAAACCAACAAAACCAATTCGTACTTTGTCGAGTTTGGGTGCAGCATAACCGCACATGTTGAAACGCTGTTTCTGATTTTTACCTTTCCGCCCGGCGCTTGTTTCTGCATTGGCAGATGCTGCATGGCCAGCCAGTCCGGTTGCCAGCATACCGGTTCCCAATAACGTGTTTCGGAGAAAATCCCTTCTGTTTGATGCCATTTGTGTTGGTTTAATAGTTTATTGTATATGAATCTTTAGGTTTCAGCTTGTAAGATCTACTGTTTTATATCCGAAAGGTGCAATTTTATTTCAATTTTCGAAACAAACAATGATCAAAATCGGGATTATCGCTTCAATGTTTTTCTTTTTATCCGGAGTTCGATGTTTGCACAAAAAGGATGGAGAACCGTAACCGGGTTCCCCATCCAAAATATTGCTGAAACTAAATCAGGTAGTGAAGCTATATGGATAATTGGCTATTTGGCCGATCCGAAGACATTGATCTCCCCTAAATGAGAGAATGTATTGGGGCCGGCGGTGGCTTCAAATTTAAAGTAACGAGCCTCCGGGTTCGAAGAAATCCGGTAGCTCTGGGCCGTATTGACATTCCGGTTAAATGCGTTTTCACCCAGATCGGTCCAGGTTTGACCATCCATACTGGTGTAAAACTTGATTTTATCAGGACCGCCGGAATCACCTTGTCTCCGGTAACATTCGAAACGGCTGATCGTTACCGTCTGGTTCATGTTGATGATAAACCAGTGCGGATACGGGGGTGTTCCGCCAGCCCATTGAGAATGCCAGAATGAGTTAATGTTACCATCGATGGCATGGATAACCCTTCCGTTTGATGTACCTTCGCCCGAAGCTTCTTCTGAAGAAAAACTTACAACTTCCCAGCCGTTTTTTTCAATCAGGCTTTCGGCAAGCGGGGTTAAGTTAAAATCTTTTGTTGGCCCGGCATTGCCTATTGAATCGGAAACAGTGATTTTGAAAACCTGAGATTTAGCCTGCAACCCTGACACAAAAAGTACATCATTTGGTTTGTTTGAAACTGTGGTTTGTACTTGTTTTGCCCCGTTGTTGTCTTTATATTGGACCATTACAGCCACTTGTTTCCCGCAGGTATTACCCCATTTTACATTGATCCCACCAAAGTCGGGGTTTACCACCAACTCTTGGGCAATAACTAAAAACGGTGGCGTTTTGCACTTCCCGCTAATTGTTTTTGTTCCGGAGGCGTTGCCCGATTTGTCGTAACTGACCAAATTGAACGTGTAATCTTTTTCTTCAGTCAAACCCGCAACCTGGGTGCTGTTCCCGTATTGACTGATTTTTTTACTCCATAGATTTCCTAAAGCGTCGGTGTACGAAAGATCCACATAGCGGAAATCAACGTCGGTCGGATTCTGCCAGGACAATTTAAATCCGCCAAAATCCGGAGTGATTACAATATTGTCAACAGGGCTTGGGGGTGTTGTATCGCCATCGTCTTCCTTGCATGAGGATATACCGAACAGGAAGGGCAAAAGGGCAAAAAGAATATAGATTAATTTTGTTTTCATAAGATTTCTAAATTACTAATTGTTACCATCTTGGATTTTGTGTAAGGCCAATGTTTTTGTTCAGCTCAACCTGGGGAATGGCGTTGAAATACATTTTCTGATCCCAATACCTTGTTTCGAATACGTAAGTCGGATCCCAGAAATCGTTTCCATCTTTCTGGATGTTAAATCCGTGCTTTGGCCCGCCTTCATTTTCAGCGATTAACCATCTTCTGTTGTCAAAATAGCGATGCCCCTCAAATGCCAGTTCAACATTTCGTTCCCGATGAACTAACTCACGCGCCTTGGAAGGAGTAATGGCGATACCGGCTTTCTGGTAAGCTTCTATTACCGAAGGAATTCCAACCCTACTCCGAATATGGTCCCAGTAAAGTTGAATTTTTGGATAAGTGGTAAACGGATCTTGTCCTTTGGCAATGGCATATTCGGTTGCTGCTTCAATATAGTTCAGCAACAATTCGGTGTATCTGAAGATGCTAATTCCGTTGTCGCCCTGGTTTGATTTGCTTCCGGTAACAGGCATGTATTTGATGCACAGGAATCCGGTGGTGCAAAAATCGCGGCCTGGTTTTAACTTGAAGCCGTCCTGACCTGAATAATACGGACGGAAATACAAGAGTTTATTGTCGGTATCGCCAGCCCATTTGGCATCAAATTTTTCCGTATTCGCATCAAGCATGGCGTAAGAATATTGTTCGGGGAAAAGTATATTGGCATAGAAGCGTGGATCGCGTTTTTTGAATTTTTTGTACAGATTAACGTTAAATCCATCTTTTTCGTAAGGCTCAAAACCTGTTGCAGCCATATATTCAGGATCGTCTTCCGGCATTAATCCATTGGCCATAAAATACTCAGAAACATGCTCCATCGTTGGGCACACTCCGGTATATCTCGACCAACTGATTGGCAGGGCATGGGAGTTAAAATCGCCGGTCCCGTAATTTTGCTTGTAGAAAATGTTTTCCTTATTGGGTTCGCCACCACGGGGATAGGTAAACAATCGTTTGTACCGGTATAATCCCTGGTCTCTGCCTGTTGCAACGCCTTCCATCATCAGAAAGTAATTTTTATTTGCAAAATCAATGGCATCTTCGGTAACAGTCATAGCGGTTTTCCATTTTTCAGCGTCGAAATTATCATTTAGCAGGTTATCGCCTTTGTTGTCTTTAATCATCATGTCTGCCAATAATTTTTTTCCGCCGGGTATTTGCATCCCATTATAAAGAGGGCTTGCGGCATAAAGCATCAGGCGCGAGCGGAGAAATTTTGCTGAAGTGATATTGGCCCGGCCTGCCCGGTCGGGGATGGCATAAATAGGATCCAGTTTTTCTGCCGCTTTTACCAGCATTCCATCGATATATTTGACCACATCGTTAAATGAATTCCGGGGGACTCCGGTTTTGAGCAGTTCAATCATTTCGGTTTCGCTGTAAACCTTATCGACAATTGGCACCGGGCCATAATTGGTAAGGAGCTGGAAATAATAGTAGGCAATCAGGAATTCAGCTTCACCTTTCCACCAGGTCCGTTCCTGTTCGGTGAGTTTTTCATCTTTACATTCATCAATCCGGTTCAGAAAATAAAGTGCGGTACGAATGCTCTGGTAGGTTCCGCCCCAGCGGTCATATATGGGGTTTGAAGGGGAATAGGCCCCATTGTCTTTGTAATTTGGAGAATAATTGCTCCAGTTGTAGTCTGCCTCATCAGACGCCATCCCAATGTTATCCCTAAATTCAATCGGGTTTTCGTAATAGGCGTAAACCTGGGTTAAGACCTTAATCATGTCGTCTTTCGAATCAAACAGGTTTCTTTCTTTTAATGTTTCATCAGGAATCTGATCCAGATATTTTGAGCATGATGCCAGTCCGGTAATTGCCAGAACCAGCAGAAATATAATTGCTTTGTTCATTTCAGTAAAAATTAAAAGTTAATATCTAAACCAAGGTTAACCACTTGCTGCGCAGGGTAGAACATACCTGTACTGTTTCTGGCTTCGGGATCCCACCATTTAAAACTGGAGATAGTGAGTAAGTTTAACCCGTTTGTATATACCCGGGCTCCTTTGATATTTATTTTCTGCAATACGTGTTTAGGTAATGAATAACCCAATTCCAGTTGTTTTAAACGGATGTAACTGCCATCACGAAGCCAATGGCTGGAATTTAGATAGTTACCGCCATTCCCTGATCCGATGGAGAGCCGGGGGAATGTCGCATTGATGTCCTGGTTTTGGGGTGTCCACCTGCTTTCTTCAATGTATTTCCATACATTTCGTTTATATGCTTCAATAAATGGAGTTGGTGAGGCAAAGAACGATACACGGTCAGCTCCCTGAAGCAACACTGAAAAATCAAACCCTTTATAGGTCAACGAAATGCCCAATCCATAGGTAATTTCAGGAATGTTGCTGTATCCCATATATACCTGGTCGTTGGGGTCAATTTTTCCATCGCCGTTTACATCCTTAAATTTCATGTCGCCAGGTTTTGCAATTCCTAATGACGATTGGTCCGGGCTATTCAGGATCTCAGCTTCATCGAGGAACAAACCTTCAGATAGATAACCAAACATCCGGTTAAGCGGTTGCCCGATTTTTGACTGATAGGCTTCTTTTGGTTTTTCGTCGCCGGTAGCGAGGACTTTGTTTTGCGCGAAAGTGTATGTTCCCTTAAGGTTAATTGCCCAATCTTTATTGATCTGTCTGGAATATTCAAGGAATCCGTCTATTCCTTTATTTTCCATTTCACCTACGTTCCCGTAAGGTTTTTGCGAATATCCAAACATATCGGGAACATAAGCAAGTTCAGTCCAGATGTCTGTCCTGTTTTCGTAGAAAAGGTCTGTTTGCAATTTGAAATGGTTCAGGAAATTAATTTCAAGTCCCAAATCGGATTTGGTAGCCACCTCCCAGGATGCATCCATATTCCCGAAGTAGGTGATGTTTACGCCTCCTCCTGATCCATATCCATAACCGTTGTTGGTACCAAAACCAACATTGGTTGATGTTGAGGCAACCCTGGTAATATAGGCAAATCGTTTGCCTGATATCTGGTCGTTCCCAACTTTCCCGTGCGACAATTTTATTTTCATGTACTGAATATACCTGGAGATCGGGCCCATGAAGTTTTCTTTGGTAGGCTCCCATCCAATCGCGTATGAGGGAAAATAACCCATCCGTTTTCCTTTGGCAAAATTTTCGGATCCATTGTACCCAAAGTTGAACTCGGCAAAATACCTGCCGCTCCAGGCGTAAGTGGCACGTCCGGTAACACCTTGATTTCTTTTTGAAACCGATTCATATATATCGCCAACCGTGGGGTACGATTTATCGCCCTGATTGTAAAGTACCATAGCGCCCAGATCATGCCTGCCAAAGGCCCGGTTGTAATTAATTGACGACTCAATGTAGATCGAACGGTCAGTATAGGGTGTAGGGATTGTTCTGTTCAGGTTAAACGAGTACGATGCGCTTGATGGTTCCTGATCAACGTATTTATAATTCCCATTTTCATCCTTTAGTATTGGGTTTCCTTCGGTATCATATCCAAACGGAACAATTAAATATGGCCGGGGGCTCATCGCACGTTTGATATTGGCGTTGGTATATGAGTCAAATGCAAATGTTCCACGAAGCCTTAATCCTTTCGTAATGAAGTTTAAATCCTGGTTCAGGTTAATGTTGGCTTGCATCGTTGCATGATGCTCGGTGCTGTACCCGGAATAGGCCAGTAACTGGTATGGATTGCGCCCTTGTCCGTACGGGATGCCCGCAATCTTTTTTGAATCGGGATACCTAAGCGGAAATTTAGTTGGTGGGGTATCGAGCATCCATGTGAATATGGTACCGGCTGATTCCCCTGGATAATTTCGATCTTCTAAAATTCCGGCGATCTGCAACGACACCACCGTGGTTTTGGTAATGTCCATATCAATATTGGTACGGAAATTATAACGTTTCAGGTTGGTGTTGTTGTTGTAACTGTTTTCCTGAAATCTTTTCCACATCCCGTTCTGATTCAGGAAAGCGCCGGATACAAAGTAACGTACGGTTTCAGTCCCACCTGATACATTTAAGGTCGATCTTTGTCCGGTAGCCATTGGGCTAATTAGCTCATCCATCCAGTTTACGTTGGGATAGTAATAGGGATCGGTGCCTTTTTCAGTGTTTTGGATCTGATCTTCCGAGAACAGGGGAATCTGCCCCATGTTTCGGTTGGCCTCGTTGTGCAACCTCATATAGGTTGGCCCATCAACAAACTCAGGCAACTGGAGCGGTCGGGTGAAACTGTTTTCGACTTTAAAGTTAACCGAAGGTTTTTTGGAGGTCCCTCTCTTGGTCGTAATCAGGACTACCCCGTTTGCACCGCGTACCCCATAAATGGCGGTTGCGGTGGCATCTTTCAAAATGGTGAAATCGGCAATTTCTTCGGGGTCGATATTGTCCATCGAACGCTGAACGCCATCAACCAAAACCAACGGCGTTGAGTTTCCGGCAAAGGTGTTCACCCCGCGAATCCAGAATGATGCCTCATCATAACCGGGTTCACCTGATGACTGAACAGATATAATACCGGCTAAACGTCCGGCCAGGGAGGAGCTGATAGTCCTGGATGGCTGTTTAAGTTGTTTGATTTCAACCCGGTCAACAGAGCCTATCACGCTGGCCTTTTTCTGTGTTCCATAACCAACCACAACCACTTCATCAACATCAGTAGATTCATCTTCCATCACCACGTCAATGATTTTCTGATTCTTCAAATCAATTTCCAGTGTTTTCATCCCGACAAATGAAAACGCCAGTGTTTTGGCATCCATCGCGACCTGGAGGGTAAATTTCCCATCCGAATCGGTAATGATGCCCACATTTGTACCTTTTACAACTACAGAAACTCCAGGAATTGGCAGCCCGTTGCGGTCTTTGACAGTTCCCGAAACTTCTTTCTTTTGTAGTGCATGGCTGGCAAGTACCGATTCTATTGCTTCCGGGGTATTGTGTTTCCCTTTGGGCAATAACACGATTTGTAAATCAATAATCTGGCATTGAATAGAAGCCTGGTCAGCCAATTCTTGCAGAATGGATTCGATTGAGGCATCTTTGGTCCTGATCGTAACTCTTTGGCCTTCAGTAAAAACATCATCCTGATACAAGAAGTAAAAATCAGTTTGATCCTCAATTTGTTGAATAAATTCTTTAACAGGAACATTTTTTAAATGGAGACTCAGTTTGGTCGTTTGTGATAAACTTGTCCCCCAACTGGAAAGGAACAGCAAAAATGAAAATAGAGTGGTCAATTTCATTTTTCTCAGAATTAGGTTCGACCTGTCCCTAAAGGGAAGGCCTTCGATTAGCGTTTTTTTCATACCTTTGTTCGTTAGGTTTTAATGACACAATTGAAACTTATTTCTGGAAACCGGGAAGAGGTCGGATTCTTTCCGGTTTCATTATTTTAGTCGATACAGATTCTCCTCAATATGAATTAATTCGGCACGGGCCGTGGACGCTAAAACTTCAAGCACGCGGTCTTTATCTTCTTTTAGGACCAGTTTGCCGGTAATGCTCCGTGTTCCTAACATGGGGTTACTTAAAATTACCTTGATGTTGTAATATCTTTCCAGCCTTAATACAATACGGCTCAAATCGGTACTTTGAAAATTCAGGTAGCCCTCGTGCCAGGCAACATACTGACTTACATCAATATCTTTGGTAATGGTTTTTTGCGATTGGCGATCAAATGTGGCGAGTTCGTTCGGGTTTAAAGTATAGTCTTTTTTAAATGGCAGGGAGGAATTGTCGGCCAGGATCACTTTCCCTTCAACAAGTACTGTTTCAATGATATTATCAGCGGGGTAGGCTGAAACATTAAATATGGTTCCGATGGCGGTTATGTTCAGATCATTTGTTTTTACAATGAATGGTTTCCCGGGATTGTGAACAACCTCGAAATAACCTTCCCCACTTAGGAATACTTCCCTTTTGTCCTTATCGAAAGCAGAGGGATACATCAGACTCGAACCCGAGTTAAGATGAGCCAGAGTGCCATCAGGGAGTTTGATCGACGAATTTTTACCGAAGGGGACAATAAGCTGGTTCATTTCAGAATTTACCGTGTGGGCAGTACTAGTAATTGTGTCTTTTTGATTGATCACAATTTTTCCTTTAGCACCGTATTCAATTATTGACTCCTTGGATTTCAAGGCAATTTCCCGCCCGTCCGAAAGAATGAGTTGTGCGTCAGTGTTTCCGGCGGATCCAGGTAAAGGTCGCTTGGCCTCGCTATACTTGTTTTGGGTTAATTGGTAGGTGAGAAATACTCCTAACGAAAGGAAAATCAGGGCTACTGCAGCATATCTGGCAAAAAGGGGAATGTAACGGGCAGGCCTTGGTTTATTTCGGGAGCTATTGATACCTTCATTAATTCCGGAGTAGATGGCAGTTAGTTTTTCTGAACTTACTTTCTCCTTTTGCGATTGGAGTTGTAAGAGCGCAAGCCGGGCAAATTCAGCTTCTTTTTTGTCTTCAGGATGATTGCTAAACCAGTCCTGCCAGTAATCATTCAGTTCCGGGGTTGGATTATAGACCCAGCGAACAAATTTTTTGTCTTCAAAGTATCTTAAAAAATCATCCATCTTGGTGAGTACTTTTATACATGTTCCTTTAAGTACATAAACATGGACAATATTTTTATATCTTTTTTCTAAAATATGTGAATAGGGTTAAAAATACCTCATTGTCAAGCACATGTCTGAGTGAGAGCAGGGCGCGGTAAAGTTGCTTCCGGGCTGATTCTATGGTAATACTCATTAGCTGGGCAATTTCTGGATATTCCAGCCCTTGCTCAAACTTAAGGTAGATGATCTCTTTTTGCCCGGGAGAGAGTGTAATGATTGCCTTTTGGAGACGGGCCTGTTTTTCCTCTGATATCTCCATCGTAATGAGTTGGTCCTGAAAGCTGTATTCGATATTGAACTCGCCGAGTAGCTTGTCGTTTACTTCCTTGTTCTCAAACCTCTTGTTTCGAATTTGCTTTTTTCGAATGGTGTTTTTTAACGAAGTAAAGAGATAGGCTTTGAGATTGGATACCGGTATGTGTGATTTGTTACGTTTCAGGTATAAATCCAGGAAAATCTCCTGAAGGGCATCGCTCACTAAATTATTGTCGGAACTGAGTTTTTTTCCATACGAAAGGAGGTCGGGGGCAAAGGAATGATAAATACCGGCAAAAGCTTTGTCGTCACCAGAAAGAAATGATCCCCACAAAGATGGTATGTCACTGGTGTTTTTTACGGTCATGAGATTTTCCCCGGGTATTATTGCTGTATTTAGGCAAAAATAACAATTTAACCCAATTATATACTTCCTTCTTTCCCGTAGGGTGTTTCTCTCTTGATTTTAAAATTCGAGGAATTGTTGTGATATTTTCTTCAGATAAACAATAATGTTCGCCGGTTCTTCCAGTGGATTCGTTCGATCAAAAAAAAGCCCGAATCTCAATGGGAAAAGATCCGGGCTGGTTGGATGGTTTGTTGGTTGTGTTTTATCTTTAAGTGTACTGTTTTGTAAAGTGATAGGTTATTTACCAGTTCGGACTTTGTAACAGCGTTGGACAGTTCGTTATTTCGCTTGAGGTTAGCGGCCAGAAGTAGTTTTTAGATGTGAAAACTCTATCCTCGAGCAGGAACCGTTCCATTTTATAGTTGACTCCACCAACAACTAATGTTCCGGATGGATCTGCCACAGGTCTCATTCCATGAGCTGCCCTTTGTGTTCTGGCATATGGCCAAACTAAACTAGGATTGGCTGATGCTTTTGCAGCTTCTTCCTGCGCCAGTTCTGCTGGTGAGTTTGGTTCCAGATTCCAACGGGAGTAGAAATAACGTTTATTTTCATAAAAGAGCTCAACGCGGCGTTCCCTATGGATATATTTGAGCAAGGCTTCGGCATTTAACCCCGGAGGAATCGGTACCATAAAGGAGCGGGCACGCAGGTTATTTAGGATATCGTAAATTTCTGAGCTTGGGCCACTGTATTGGTTCATGGCTTCACAATAGATTAATTGAATTTCAGGCAGACGAATCATGGGGAAATGCAAAGGCCAGTTTCCACTTCGTTTCCAGTCTTCATGGAAGAATTTACGCAAATAATATCCGGTTGAGGTGGCGTTGCTTGCACCAATTTTATCAGAACCAGTTGCTGTATTTATGACTTTGTTCTGGTAAGTGGCTCCATGATACATAATATCCGAATAGAAACGTGGGTCTCGTTTGTCGTAAGGAAGATTCTCATCATATCCTTTGGCTGTTGCCTGCGAATCGTAAATCGGATAACCATAACCGTCGTTTCCAATAAATTCATATTCATCTACCTGCTCCTGAATAGGTTGCAAGCGGGCAGCCCCACCGTAAGATGGAGGAATATGGTCCCCTTGCCACGACTGTGCTTTGTTGTTGGACATGATCAGTATCCACTCATTTTGAATAGCGGTCTGGTCAATATAGATTTGCTTGATTCGTGCGTAAACCATATTATTACTTTCAGCCTGATAATCACTGCCTTTTCCCTGATAGAGGCTGTAGCGTGATATTCCATTGTTTTGCAGGTCCATTACGGCTTTGGCTGCATCTGCGGCGAGTTTCCATTTGTTTTTATCGTAGGTCGCATACGTATCTTTACCAGCACGGGTGTCGTTACCAGGCAGTTTCCCTCCGTTATACATCGGGCTGGCATTCATGTATAGGACAATGGCCTTTAAGGCCAATGCCGAGCCTTTGTCAACCCTACCAAATTCAATATCGAGGTGTCGGGCAGGTAATTCTGCAATAGCAAAATCGAGATCAGCCAATAGTTTTTTGAGTACTTCGGGCCACGGCTGACGAACGAAATTTACATCACCTGCCAAATCTGCAACATAGTCCATGTAAACAATATCTCCATACCAGCGAGTAGCCAGAAAATGGAAATAGGCACGCATGAAATAGGCTTCTGCAATACGATTTTTTAGGTCTCCGGGCTGTAATGGGTTGTCGGGGGAATTGTATTTCTCAACACCTTCAATAAATACATTTACTTTGCGTATCGATCCATATAAATCATTCCAATATATCCCATTGGCCGCACCAGGCATCCCAATTGAAGGCCCAAAGCTTCCAAAATTAAATTGGTCGGGTATAGCTTGTTCCACTTTAGTTCCTTTGCACTCGTCGGTAATACCTGATAATGAGAAGTGGTTCAGCGTTACAATTCCACGGTCGCGGTCGCGCATTTCGCGGTACAGTTTATTCGCCATACCATTCACCTTATCCCAATTCGAGAAGGCCACTTCTTCCGTTACCTGATTGTCAGGCTCTCTGTCGAGAAAATCATCACACGCCGTTAATAGTAGCAAGCTGAGTATGCCTGTTAAAAAAAGATATTTTCTGATTTTCATAGTTTTTCAATTAAAATGTTACATCAACTCCAAAACTTATAACCCTTTGAATTGGGTACCAGTCGCCTCCTGTATTGGTTTCAGGGTCAACATCGTATTTCGATAACTTATCCCAGGTTGCCAGATTTAATCCCTGGATGTAAAAACGGGTCTTGGTTAATCCAATTTTTGATAAAATATGTCCCGGAATAGAGTAGCCTATTTCCATACTTTTTAACCGAAGGTAAGAGGCGTCAGCAAGAAATAGTGAGCTGTTAGAGTTTTTGTTGTTGGGATAAGGGCCGTAATGAAGGGCCGGGTAGGTTGCTGTTTCTGCTGTTGTTGGAGTCCAACGATCCAGGTGCAGGGTTTTTACCCTTCCAATAATGTCTTGCCCATAGGTTGGGAAATCCCATGCAGCAGCATCGGTTAATTGAACGCTGCAATTTGTAGCTCCCTGAAATAATAAGCTAAGATCAAAATCTTTATAGGCAAAACCAACCGGGATACCAAACTGAATCTCCGGATTACGTGGGTTACCCATGGCGATGCGGTCTTCCTGGTCGGTAATTTTACCGTCACCATTCTGATCTTTATAAACTACGTCACCAGGAATTAACTTACCCCAGGGCTGGTAAACTGCAGTATTTAATTGGTCGGCCTCGGCCTGGTCTTTTACAAAGTGGTCGAATTGATAGAGAAACTGTTCGCCAATACGTTTACCGGTACGGCTTGCATATGGCACAGGAGTGCCGTCGGGAGCGATGCGATCAACCTCGTTTATGAATTTGATTTTATTACGGGCAAACGAAAAGTTGGGGCGAATGTAATAACTGAAGTTTTTTCCAATCTTGTCATTCCAGCCAATTTCCATATCCATCCCTTTATTGTCAACAATTCCAAGGTTTAGCTGTGGGGAACTTTGACCAACAACTGCCGAAAGATTTTTAGATCCGTTTGATCCGGGTTGTGTCAGGATGTCGTACCGGTGTTCAAAGAAAACATCAGCATTAATGCTTAATTTGTTATTCAGAATCCTGGTTTCTATACCTAAATTTGCTTTTCTCGACTTTTCCCAGGTTAACATTGGATTAGCCAAACGGCCCTCGTAAACGTTGGCCGGAACACCTGAGCTTAAGTCTGTTCCTAAGTTGTAGTTGTCTCCGTTTACAGTGAAAAATTGCAGGTATCCAAACCTCGATGACTCCGGAAGTAAATCGCTACCAACAAGCCCGTATGAACCTCTGATTTTTAAGTAATCGATAAGCGAATTATCTTTCAGGAAAGACTCGTTACTGGTTACCCAACCCAGTGCTACGGCAGGAAAAAGTCCGTAACGGCGTCCTTTGGCAAAGTTTTCAGAGCCATTGTAGGCTGCATTTACTTCAAGAAGATACTTTTCGGCGTAGTTATAGGTAGCACGTAAGGCAGTTCCCTGGTTTGCAAATGGTACCTCATATCGATATACGCGTTTTGATTGACGGGCAAGCAAGAGGGCCGAAACATTATGGCGGCCAAAAGTTCTGGAATAATTTAAGGTTGCCTGCACGTCATTCTTTCTTTGAGGCGGTGGAGTGGAAGCATCATAACCATTATTCATGGTGTTGTTGTCGGTACGGCGTGGTGAAGAATAAGCACCCATATAGTGCCCTCCATTCATAAATACATCAACTCCATCTTTAGGATAGAAGGTGGCGTAACCACCATATTCCCGGTAGCCTTCACTTTCGTGGGGGATGGTCCGGTCAATTGTATTACCCGCCTGAATGTCGTAAGAGAACTGAACGTCAAAAACTAACCCTTTTGTAATGAAGTCAAGTTTGTGTCCCATGGCAAAGGTTCCGTCCATGAATGTTTTATATTCATTAATAAACCCGGAATAGGCCAATTCCCCAAGAATGTTATACCTGTAGAGTTGCGACCCAAATAATAAACCCTCCGGATGTTTGGCATTATAAACAGCATTTGCCGGATTGTCATTATTCTCCAGGATCACCGGATAAATGGATGGTTGCGTATTTGCGATGGTAATGATTCTTGAAGCTGTTGTTCCCGGGGCTATCCTGTTTTGTATTCGTCCTCCCAGGTTTAATTTCACATAGAAATCATCGGTGATGTTAATGTCAATGTTTGACCTGAAATTGTACCTTTTAAACACCGCATTGGTATTGTTGGGTCCATCATTGGTGTGCTGATAGTTACCATTCTGGTTCATATAGCCTACCAAAAGGAAATATTTAGTCGTTTTTGTGCCTCCCTGAATATTCAGGCTGTAGTCTTGCTGCATACTTGGTTTAAAGGCATAGTCAAACAGATTGGTATTATAGCCTAACCCATCGGAGTTATCGCCTTTTGCAATTCTGTAATTATCAATTTGAGCCTGGCTGAAAAGTGCAGAGGTCGTGTTGGGATTGTCGTTTAACCGGGCTTCGTTATAAAGCATGGCGTAATCAGCCGAACCTAAATATTCCGGAAATTTAATCGGCGAGGAGATGCCCGTAGAAGCTTTAAAGGTGACGTGGGCTTTTTCCATGTCTTTACCTCGTCGTGTGGTTACCAGAATAACCCCGTTTGCACCCCGTACCCCGTAAACTGCAGTTGCCGAAGCATCTTTTAAGATTGAGAAGGTTTCCACTTCGTCAGGATTCAGGTACTGGAAATCGCGTTCAATTCCATCTACAATTACAATCGGGTTTTGGTTGTTATAGGTTGACATACCACGAACAAAAACCTGGCTCTGGTCAACGCCGGGTTCACCACCACTGAACTGGTTTACCATCATCCCCGACATTCTTCCGGCTAAAGCATTTGATAAGTTGGTTGTTGGACTTTGGCGGAGCTCCTTGGTGGTAATTGTAGTGATCGATCCAACAACGGTTACCTTTTTTTGTGTTCCGTATCCAACTACAACAACTTCATCAACGTCAATGGTTTCTTCTTCCAAAACCACATTTAAGGTCGCTTTCTTTGAAATTTCCACTTCCTGGGTTTTTAACCCGACAAACGAAATTACCAGCGTTTCGGTATTGGACGCTACCGATAGTTTGAATTTTCCATCAGAATCGGTAATTGTTCCGTTGCTTGTGCCTTTTGCAACTACCGAAACTCCAGGAATTGGCAGCCCGTTGCGGTCTTTGACTGTTCCCGAAACGTCTTTCTTTTGGGCTTGCCCAGCTTGCATGATTGATTTTAGCATTTCAAGCTGTTTCATGTCATCCTTTTTATAAAGGAAAACCTGGCGGTCGTCAATTAAGAAGGCAATCGAACTACTGCCAAACAGTTCGTTAAGAACAGTTTCAATCTTGGCATCACGAAGCGAAATGCTTCTTTCAATACGAGTATTAATTAACTCGGTGTCGTACACGAAAATAAATTCACTGCTTTCTTCAATCGATTTCAGAATTTCTGCGACTGTAGAATTTTGCAGCTTGAGGTCAATCTTCGTTTTTTGAGAATAAACACTGGCAGAAACAGCCATGGTTCCTGCAAAGATTAAGATTGTTAATAGATTCATAGTTAGCAGAATAACTCTTGGCATCCTCCATTTTCCGGAGGAATCGTCAATTACACTTTTTTTCATAGATTTGAATTGGGAATTAGACATGTTGCCTTGCGGCATGTTTATAATCGTCCGGCAGATGTTGCAAGCGTCTGCCGGTTTTTTTTATTTAGTCATAAATCACAAATTTATCTCCTTGTTCTTTGTATTTTAGTTTAGAAATGGTTGATAATGCGTCCAGAATTCGTTTAGGATCATCTTTCAGATCAAGTTTACCCGAGAACCTCAGATTTACATTTTTTGCTTTAACTTCAATATCAACATTGTAATATCTCGAAATCCGTTTGGATAAACTAACGATGTCTTGATTTTCCACAGGCAGGTATCCATAAATCCAGGCAATGTAATTTTCTGCATTTTCAACATCGGTAATCGTCAGATTGTTTTTGGAGGTCGAAAATGTGGCTTTCTGATTTGGAGATAGTTCATTTCCCTTTGAAAAAAGTTTTTCGTTTTTTGCTATGTTAACTTTACCCTCCAGTAATACCGTACTCTGTTCATCTTCATCTTTATACGCCTGAACATTAAATTTTGTACCCAGAACTTTAACTCTGAAATTGCTTGTTCGTACATAAAAGGATTTATTTTCATTTTTGGCAATTTCAAAATAGGCTTCTCCTTCCAGAAATACTTCACGGTCAACATCATTAAAAACAGGCGGATAAACGATCTTGGAGCCCGAGTTAAGCCAAACCCTTGACCCGTCTGAGAGTAAGATGTTGGAACGTTTTCCAAAAGGAACAATTACCTGGTTAAAACATTTTCCTGACACCGGTTCCGACTGCTCTAATTTTGACGAATCGTTTAATGAAACAGAACTGCCATTCGTTGCATATTCTATTTTCGATTGTTCATTTTCAATTTCAATTCGTTTCCCATCGGCTAAAATGAGTTCTGCATTTTGGGACTTGATACTGGTTGAAGAGGCAAAATCTTCGATATCATTATGGGAATTAAACAACCATAAGGAAGAAATGCCTAACCCGATGACCAACAAAACTGCAGCAGCATACCTGAATATCGGTCTGATAAACATATGCTTCCTGGAATGAAGAATCTCACTCAGCATCTCAGCCTTTCTTTCTGTTGACGTGGCTTTTTTCTTTGTTGTTAATCCATTCCGAATTTCTATAGCGAATGCTATTTCTTTGTTTTTTTCTGGAAGAAGTGCTTTAAACTGGTCGAGTGTGATGCCATCAACCGATTGACCTTTGGTCAATTTGCTGAAGTTGTCATCCAGAATAAAATCTTCCGTACTAAACGATTTGTAATGATCGATATTCATTGTTGTTTTTAATTAGTAAGTAAGAGGTTGCCCATTCGAAAATCTGGACAGAAAAATGAAAGTATTTTTCAGGTATTGCTGATTTATTTTGTTCTGAATTGATATTCAAGTTGTTCGTGGAGTGTAAAATAAATCAGGTAGGTTACGAAAAGTTTCTTTTGAGAAGGGAAATAAACATTAACAACATATTTTTGCTTTTTACGAGCATCTGTTCAACATCAACTTTGATGGCCTTTATCGAGCGATAGACCGATTTATAACATGAATCCACAGAGATTTCGAGGATAGTTGAAATTTCCTCGTAACTCAGGTCGCAATCAAACCGAAGATAGATAATCTCCTGCTGCCTGGCTGTCAGTTTTCCAAGGCTCTTCCTTAATGCCTGTTGTAGTTCGTTCAGTTCTTCCTTTTCGGTAATGTTTTGCTCGGTGCTGTTAAAATAATCAAATTGGTTCTCAGGCCATTCATTGGGGAGGAAGTGCTTTTTCTGCTTCTTCAGGTCCAGAAATAATTGCCGCCGAAAGGATTTAAGCAAATACCCGCGAACATTAGTTACATGCCTGAGTTTATTCCTGTTTTTAAGTAAATAAGTGAAAATATTTTGGATCGAATCCTCGATAATCTGGATATCTGACGAGTATTTTAAACCAATATAATAAAGCAAATCATAGTGATTAAAATAGATCATGGAGAAGGCTTCGTCATTGCCTTTCGAAATAAACAATTCCCATGCTTCACTAAAATTAATGTCGGTCGCTGACTTCATATTTATTGACAAAACCTTCATGTTTTACAAATGTGAAGTTTTTTATCGAATAAACGCTATTCTCCGAATAAAATGCTATTTCAATAGTATTGTTTTTATCTGTCTGATAATTAGATTGTTGTGTTTTTGAATTAAAAAAATGTTGTGTAAAATAGCCTGATAGAAAGGCTTCTGACTGGCGTAGTTGGTGGGAATGAATTGGATTTTGTTTAGGTAAATTATTTCCGGTTTCGTCTCCGGTTGTTGATTTTTTTTTGGAAATATTATTCGATTTCTCCCATCCGTTCCAATTTTCCGGAAGCTGCCAGTCCATTCGGATTGCAGCCCGGTAATCCTTCGGGAATCTCAAGTTCCATTTTCTGATAGTATTCCACCCAGGCCGGAGGAAAGTTCCCGGTTGCCTGATCTTTAAAAGTCATGGGCTCGAGTGTAAAAACCGAATCGGCGGCAAAAGCCAGATATACGAACTCGGAGCAATAGTGAGCCGTGTCGGATAGGATGTAACTGAAATTGTAGGGTTTGCCCAACATTTGTTTGGCTTTTGCAAGGGCAGCAGGAATCGTTTTTTGCCATTCTGCTTTTAACCGATAAACAACCACCATTACCGAATCGCCTTCGGGGTGCAGAAACTCATCAAGCGAGACCACGCAGGTTCCGCCATCCGGACTGGCATGCAACACAACAATTCCACTATCCGAAACTTCGGCCAAACCAACATGCGAAAAATGGGTTGCTCCGGTGGTTTGGGTTACCTGATCAATGGCTTCCGAAACCTTTCCTGAAGTTGTTTCGACAAACAAAATATCGCCCGATTGCAATTGGATGGCGGGCGGGGGCGGGGTGCAGGCGAAAAGGCTGGCGAGGGATAGGAAAAGGAGAATCTGTTTGAATTTGTAGTTCATTGGAGTTGCGGTATTCCTTATTTTAGGGGTAGAACACAGAGATTGAAAGGATTGTTTGGAATTTAGCAATTTGTGATCATTGAAAGTCTAAGTAGTGATTGCTGATAGCTCTCAAGTAATTACAGATCAATATTTATAAATCTTTCTTTCCCGATTATTAACTGGTATTCTTCTCTAACAGAGATATACCATTCTTTTATTTCTTTGTCTCTACTTTTTATTTTTTTATCCCGAAGTTTTATATAAGTCATTAGCAATAAAAGTAATGTATATGTGGCAACCTCTTGAGCATCTTTTGGAAGATTAATTTGAATGATATCAGCATAAACTTTTCCATCTTCCTTATTTGAATTTTTACTTTTAATAATCTTACCGTCAATGATATCAGTGCTATGAACGTTTTCCGACCATTTCCGATAAAGTATTTCATATACAAAAGGAAGGTTCATCCTTGACGCAAGTTCCTGCATATTTTTGGGACCATTAAACAATCGGTACCAGTTGGGATTTTGACCTTCTTTTTTTCTTGTTCTTTCATATTCTTGTACAATAGGTTGGTATAGGGGAAGTTTTAGCAATGCAAATTGATTATCTAAGGCTGGTTTAACTGAAGGTAATTCATTCAAAAAGCTACCATCATAGAAGAATTCATCTTTCCCAATAACTTTCAGCGTTTCTTTATAAGATTGATCTTCCTTGTCATAAGCTCTTAACATTCTTATTTTTCGTTTTGAATTCCAAACAAGAAATGACATTGATCTATCATGAAAGTTATCTTCAAGCAAATATCTAATATAAAGAGTTAATTCAAAAAGGCTTCTTAGCAATACTTTAGATGGCTCAATATTAGACTTTTTTATTAATGTCGAAATTGAATCTGCTTTTTCAAGGATATCTCGAAAAAACATCGTTAATGGCATTTGTTCATCAGAGCCTTTTGAATCTTCTATAATCCAAATTAAGATATGTGTTCCAAAGTTGACAAACTCATCGATTGATTGAGAAAACCTTATCAATATTTCTTCAATCTCAGGATGTAGTTCTCTCGGTAAAACTTCATTTATAGGTTTAGTCATCTTCGTAAAGGATTACCTGACGTTAAACAAATTACTAAAACACATCTGCTTCCACCACCGGTTTAAAGAAAGCTTCAATTTCCTGCAACGTAGTTGCGGTTTTTGGAACGTCGCGAACGATTTTACCTTTTTCGAGGATAATCAGTCGGGTGGAAACATCGGCAATGTTGTCGAGGGTGTGGTCCGAAATCAGGAAAGTGGTGCCGTTTTCGGCTGCAAAATCCTTGATCAGTTTCCGGAGTTTGTATTGCGAACTGGGATCCAGATTGGCAAACGGCTCATCCAGAACCACGATTTCAGGTTTGCCCATCAAAGCTGCTACGATGCCCACTTTCTTCTGGTTTCCTTTCGAGAAGTCGCGGATAAACTTCTTTTTGCCCAGAATTTCGCCATTGAAAAAGTCGGAATACTTTTCCAAAAAATCGGTCGTTTCGGCTTTGGTCAGCCTGCGCAAACCTGCAATAAACCCAAAATATTCTTCGGCGGTGAGGTAGCCAATCAGGAAAGTTTCGTCGATAAACGCTCCGGTAAAATCTTTCCAGTCTTCCGATTCGCGCACCTGAATTCCTTTGCTGATAATTTCACCTTTACTGGCTGTAATCAGGTCGAGAATCAAATTAAAAAGAGTCGTTTTTCCGGCGCCGTTGTTACCCACCAAGCCGAAAATCTCGCCTTGATTGATAGTCAGTTCAGGAATATTCAGGACGATTTCTTTGTTGTATGCTTTGATGAGGTTTTGTATCTGTATCATGATCAGGAGTTTTTGTAGTTTTTAATGAGTTGATGTTTTTGTTTCAGGTATTTTTTAGCAAAAAAGTCGATAACAATGGAGTGAAGCAGGATGCCGGTGAGTCCCAAAACTCCGAGTCCGGCATAGGCGCCAACGTCGCCAAAAACCAGTTTAAACAAATAAAACAAGCCGATAGGAATTAGAAACATGGGCAATCCGACCACCCACTGCGCAGCCCCCACGCCCTGGTAATTCATTACTGACGACTGGTTTAAATCCAATCGCTTTTTGCTGTAAAGTCCAATGAAAAAGAGCAGCGGAATATTGATTCCCAGATTGTAAAGCAGCATGGCCAGGTGGGTGTAAATAATTTTGGTGTGCATAAAAGCGTAAGGCAATGTGAGAAAATAACAGGCTACCGACACAACCGTTACCAACATGTAAAACGATTGCAGAAACTGTTTCATTTTCAGGCGCTGACACATGAGCATTGAAAAATAGTTGCTGTGCCAGGCCGGGAAAAACTGTCCGTACGAAATGGAGAACATGCCCACGATGATGATTCCGCCCAGAATAAAAATAAATTCGGGAGCTTGTTTGCCTGGTTCTGTTCTGTAAATCAGCAAACCATAAGCCAGCATCAAAACAGTCATCATGGCTAACGAGCGAGGGCGTTTGTTCCGCCAGATCAGTCGCAGTTCGAGCGCAATAAAACGGCCTGTTTCACCTAATTTGTCGAGCCAGGAGTAGTCGCTCACTTTTTCTGCCTTTTGTTTTCCTGAAACCAAATTCACAAACATACGGCTCAGTAGGAACCGTACATTCAGAAAATAAAACAGCACCGGAAGCAAAACAAAAACGATTGCCAATACAGGATTGACTAGAATCAGATCAAGCAGTTTGCCCAGTCCTCCTGAAAGATCGACGATTCCGAAATGATTGATGGCAAATAATCCGGCAAGGCCAGCGAGAAAAATAAAGAACCCGTATTCGGCTTCGTTGAACCGCCATTTCAGGTAAATGGCCAGAAAATGATTGCTGAAAATCAGAATAAAAATGGCCAAAAACCAGGCCGCTGTTGCCAATCCCGAATGTGCGTCGCTTACCAACATAAAAGTGACCGGAAGCAACAGGAAGAATGGCAGCAAATTGAAGAAATTGAACACCGAGCGAATCATTAGGTAATTGGCAATCTTCGTGCGGCTAATGTTCTGCAACAATAAAGGTTTGAAACTAACTGTCGGCAACTTTTGCATCAGTTGGCGGATAATCAGATCGATTCCAAAATAAGCCAGCAAAAAGCTGTTAAACTTGCTCACCGGATCAACACCTGGAAAATCTTTGGTTAGTATTTCGGGAATGGCAAAACCCAGAACAAGGAAACTGGCTGAAAAATACAAGGCCAGAAAACCCAGTCCGATGTTGGTGGCCAGGCTTTTGCCCCAGTAGGCCGACCTGACGGTTTCGCGCCATGCTAATTTGAAAAGGGTTGGATTCATGTGCGGAGATTATGGTTTTGATGATTGGTATTTACGTTTTATGTTTTGTTACAGTTTGGTATTCAGTAAATGGTGTTTTCAGTAGAAAATTGTAACTTGCTGTAATTTCATTTTAAAGTCCTTAAGGTCATTGAGGACTTTAAAGACATTAAGGACTTTAAGCAATACAAACAGCAAATACCTGCCATAATGAACAACAGCCAGCAAAACCAAGAACCACTGTTGCCAAGAACCGGGAATTACCGGAAACTGTTGACCTACCAAAAAGCTGAAGCAATATACGACATTACCTACTATTTTTGCAAAACTTATTTGCAGCGCGGCGACCGTACTATCGACCAAATGGTGCAGGCTGCACGATCGGGCAAGCAAAATATTGTGGAAGGAAGTGCGGCTTCGGCTACCTCGAAGGAAATGGAGATTAAGCTGGTGAATGTTGCCAAAGCGAGTTTGCAGGAACTTCTGGTTGATTACGAGGACTACCTGCGCACCCGAAATCACCGTCAGTGGGAAAACGATTCGGTGGAACTCCTGAAAATGTGTGAGCTTGGACGAAAGCACAACGACACAGTTTTTTATATGGAACTGGTGAAAGTTCGCCCGCCCGAAACCATTGCCAACATGGCTATTTGCATGATCAAACAGACCGATTATATGTTATTCAAACAGTTACAGTCGCTTGGTGAAGATTTTCTGAAAAACGGCGGAATGCGCGAACGAATGACACGGATGCGGCTAGATAGAAGAAAGTAATTGCTGTTCATCATTCCAACCTATCAGTAATCGTGCAGGTTTTCTTAAATGTTTTGGTATGTCCTTCCTGATCAAAAACTTCAACTAAAATAATATAAACCCCAATACCCAATTTTTGTCCTGATTCGTTTTTCCCATCCCACAACCAACTTCCATCCTGTGCCTGTGACTGATTTTTAACCAGGAATTTTACTTGTCTTCCCGCCACATCAAAAATGCGGACATTGGCAATGTATCCGGGTTTGCTGAACTTGAACTGAATGTTGAGGTCATCGTTGTAGCCGTCGCCGTTGGGTGAGAATGCCTTGGGCTCGGGTGTAATCTCATCCTGAATTTCAATTTTACTTTCGGCTTGAGAATTGGGCAGTCCGGGTGTGGCAAAACCAACCGAAGCGGCGGCTGATGCCCAGTTGCTGCGATCGGCAGTAAGTTTTTCCAGCGAAATGCGCTCGAGCGAGACGCCCTCTTCGTCGGCCAGAAAAGGTGAGTGCATTTTTGCAGAATAGCTGAACTCATCCAAAATCTCCAACGAATCGTTCAGTAAAATCACCGTTCCGGCATCATCAGAAAAGGATGGAAACGACTTCATCGCGCAGAAACTTTCCGGATTGCTGGTGATGTATTGTAAGGCAACTATTGCCGGATCTTTGGTACAAACCAGAAGCGCTCCGGGTTTTAAATATTTTTTTTCGGTGCTGATCGGGTAGATTTGTTTCAGCGCCAACGTATCGTTTCTGGTGGCCAGTTTCAACCGGAGAACCGGGATGGTTTGCTCCGAAAGGTTGGCCAGCTCTACAAAATCAACTCCTCCTGAAAAGGGATTAAATAGCACTTCGTTGATCAGAATAGTACCAGCTTCCGGAGGAAAAGCATAAGAAAAAGACCGGATTTCAGGAGCCATAATTTTACCGGAGAGATCAGAAATCCCTGAAATGCTCAACTTAAGTTCAACGCCGCTGGTCTTCCCAAAACTTACATCAATCGATTTGTCGGAACCTTTTGTTGGAATTGCCTGGAGTATCGGAATATTTTGATTGTTTTCGTCGGTCAGTTTAAAATTTCCGGAGTGGATTGATGCCGGATTAACGGGTTTATTAAACGTCAGGGTTAATGTCTTTGAATCGATTAGCGCAAGTTGCTGAATAAAAAGTCCGGCTTCGAGTTGGTTGACCAAAATGTCGTCGATCCACAACTGTCCGGCGCGTGTGGAGGTAAAGTTAAAACAGATTCCAATATTGCTGAAGGTTGAAACTGCCCGATCATTTCCTGAAAAAGTTTTACTTTTTTGCTCTCCCGGTTTCTGATAATTGAGCGACCACTCTCCCCAGGCTGTTCGTTTGGCTGTAATCGTTATCAAAGTAGAGGCATTCCAGTCCAAATCAGATTGAACGATCAGGCTATCGGCTTTGCCACTCCGGATTCGCCAAAGTTCGAGCAGATCGGTACTTCCAGAGATATTTACCCCAACAGCCCAACCGTTGATTAATTCCGGGTAAATTGTATCGGCGCTCAGATAGAACCAGAAGCGGTTGGACGATGAAGGATCCCAATTCCCATTTTTAAGCTTGAAAGACCACTCGAAATCAAAGGTATTGAGATTGGAAAATACAGAATGAAATACTGAAGAAGTGCCCCCTGTGGTTTTTACCAAATGCTTAAGCGAATATGTTCCTGAAATGGGCGTAATCGCAGAATTCTCCCAATCGCCCGTTTGTTTCCATCCGGTTAAATTTGCATTTTCAAAATCATCCTGAAAAATGGAATTAAGCGTATCTTTGAAAGCAACAACTTCCGATTCCTGATAAACATAGAGTGGATCAAAATTGGCACAAAAGGTATTTCTGCTTACGATTGTTAAAAAATAGACAACTATATTTAAGAAATTAAAAATAAATCTGGTCATTTTTAGAAAAATTAAAAGCAAAGCATTAATTTTGAACCGACATTAGTTTGGCCGTTGGTAAAATCCATATCAATTTAACAAAAATTGGTCAAATGACCAAATAAGAGTTTAAGAGAAGATTAGATAACAAATAAATACAATACAAAGATGAAAGTTGCAGTAGTAGGTGCAAGTGGTGCGGTAGGCCAGGAATTCCTGAAAGTTTTGGCTGAAAGGAATTTTCCGCTCGATGAACTGGTTTTGTTTGGATCTGGCCGCTCGGCTGGAAACGAGTACGAATTTAAAGGTAAAAAGCTGGTTGTAAAGGAACTGAAGCATAATGACGATTTTAAAGATATTGATATTGCTTTAACTTCAGCTGGTGCATCTATTTCAAAAGAATTTGCCGATACCATTACCAAATATGGCGCTATCATGATCGATAATTCGAGCGCTTTCCGTTACGATGCCGACATTCCTTTGGTAGTTCCTGAAGTGAATCCTGAAGATGCTCTGGTCCGTCCGCGTAACATTATTGCCAACCCCAACTGCTCTACTATTCAGATGGTTGTGGCATTGAAGCCGATTAACGATTTATCAAAAATTGTTCGCGTTCATGTGGCTACATATCAGGCTGCAAGTGGTGCCGGGGCGCAAGGTATTGCCGAACTGGAAACCCAGATTCAGCAGGTTGCCAACGGGGAAGAACCAACCATCCAGAAATTTCCGTACCAGTTGGCAATGAATATCATTCCTCAGATCGACGTTTTCCTCGAAAATGATTACACCAAAGAGGAAATGAAAATGAACTGGGAAACCAAAAAGATTATGCACACCGAAGCAGAGGTAAGCGCAACCTGTATCCGGATTCCGGTTGCACGGGCCCATTCAGAAGCCGTTTGGGTAGAGACTGAAGAAGCTCTGGATATTGAAGTTGTGAAAGCTGCAATGGAAAAACTGGAAGGTTTGACCGTGTTAGATGTTCCGGCTGAGAAAAAATACCCGATGCCATTGTTCGTTTCCGGGAAAGATGACGTGTATGTTGGTCGCATCCGCAAAGATGTCTCAAATCCAAAGAGCCTGACTTTCTGGTGCGTAGGCGACCAGATCAAAAAAGGAGCTGCACTAAATGCGGTTCAGATTGCCGAGTGGCTAATCAAAAACGGAGAAGTAAAATAACTTTAAGATACATAATTGAAACAAAAAGACCTGCTGATCGGCAGGTCTTTTTGTTTTGGTAAAAATTAGATTGGCATTTCCCTGAATTGTATTACTGAAGTACAAAGTTAATCGGGACGGAAAATGAAACGCGAACAGGTTTTCCGCTTTGTTTTCCTGGTTTCCATCGGGGCATACTGTAAACTACCCGAAGTGCTTCTTTATCAAGTGCCTGATCAACTCCCCGAAGTATTTTTGCGTCCGAAATTGAGCCATCTTTATTTACCACGAAATTAACGGTAACTCTTCCCTTGACTCCATTTTCAGCCGCAATCGCCGGATATTTAATGTTCTGGCTTAAAAAATTCAGGAGAGCGGCATCTCCGCCAGGAAATTCAGGTTTTTCTTCAGGAGAAAGAAATACAACGGCCTCATCAACGCTTTTCTCAGTTTCTTTGGTCTTTTGCATTTCAGCATAAATAGCCGTTCCGTCTGTCACTTCGGTGTCGATGATTTCAAGTTCATCAACAATTTCGGTGTTGTTTTCTACAATGAGCATCAAATCGGCAATTTTGGGTAGTGGTGGAAGTTCCTGCTTTTTCTCTTCCTGTTGGATTATCGGGATGAGGACTTCTTCAACGGCCTGATCAGTCAGGACGCCAAGGTTATTAACTTGCTTTACTCCTGAAGTGGTTTCGAAGCCGAAAAGGCAACTGAGCAATGCAATGACTAATCCAAATTCAATAAAAATAATCCTTTTGCTTTCGAGATTTGCTTTGGGCGATTTTTTTAGTTCCATGGTGAGTGTAGTTAAGTGTTCTTGATTGTTTCAATGTTTTCATTGTTTAGTTTTGTATTCTGTTTCCAGGGAGTACGGAGAAGATGAAATTGATCAAATATCAGTCTGCTAATAGCTGATTATGAACACGGTTCATGAGATTACCACAGATCACTTTACAATAAAAACAAAAATCAGGCCAGAAAAAATCTGACCTGATTGTATGTTTTCCGACTTCCAATTCATTTGGAACGATCGGCAAGAGCCTAAAATAATAACTTAACCTGGCAATACGATTCCAGAACTATTCTTCTGTTTTTATGATCCAGTTTGAATCGTATAAAAAATCGTTATAAGGGAAACGGGTGATATGAATTTTCTTTACTTCTTCGTACAGCGTTTTCTTCAGTTCTTCGATATTCTGTTTTTTCAGTGCCGAAACAAAAAGTGACGGCGTGTTATTTTTTGCCATCCAACTGGTTTCCCATTCTTCCAGAGAGATGTTGCTTTTTGTCCGTTGGGTTAGGTCGTCTTCGTGCTTTGCAACAAATGTAAAAGCATCAATTTTATTAAACACATAAATTGTTGGTTTGTCGCCGGCATTAATTTCATTTAATGTGCGGTTTACCACTTCAATCTGCTCTTCAAACCCGGCATGAGAAATATCTACTACGTGCATCAGTATATCCGATTCACGTACTTCATCCAGGGTTGATTTGAACGATTCGACCAGCCCATGTGGTAATTTACGAATAAACCCGACCGTATCGGCCAACAAAAAAGGAAGATTTCCGACCACCATCTTACGAACAGTGGTATCCAGGGTGGCAAAGAGCTTATTTTCGGCAAATACTTCCGACTTGCTAAGCAGGTTCATCATGGTCGATTTACCTACATTGGTGTACCCGACTAAGGCAACGCGAACCAGCTTACCCCGGTTTTTGCGCTGTGTTGCTTTCTGCTTGTCAATTTTTACAAGTTGTTCTTTAAGCCTGGCAATTTTATCCAGAATAATTCGGCGGTCAGTTTCAATTTGCGATTCACCCGGACCACGCATTCCAATACCTCCCCGCTGACGCTCCAGGTGAGTCCACATTCGGGTCAAACGCGGAAGCAGATACTGGTACTGGGCCAGTTCAACCTGAGTTTTTGCATGAGCGGTCTGGGCGCGTTTGGCAAAAATATCAAGGATCAGAAACGTGCGGTCTAAGACCTTGCATTCCAATGCCTTTTCGATATTACGAAGTTGTGTCGGACTAAGGTCGTCGTCAAAAATAACGGTACCAATTTCATGCGATTTAATGTACTCGCCAATCTCAATAAGCTTTCCGGAGCCAACAAACGTGGCATGATTAGGAATATCCAGACGTTGAAGAAAATGTTTTTTTACCTCTGCTCCCGCTGTATCGGCCAAAAACTCCAACTCTTCCAGGTATTCTTTTGCCTGGCTTTCATCCTGATTTTGTGTAATCAGTCCAACCAGAACAGCAGTTTCTATAACAGGAGAATTCTCAATCATAATATCCTATAGTTACCAATAAAAAATCCTGGTTCCGTAAAAACAGAACCAGGAAATTTTTTAAATATTTAATTCTTTTTACTGAAGTACAAAATTGATTGGCACAGTATAAGAAACCCTTACTGGTTTCCCTCCCTGTTTCCCAGGTTTCCATTTCGGTAAGCTGTTTACCACGCGTAAAGCTTCTTTGTCAAGCGCAGGGTCAACTCCACGGGCAATTTTGGCGCCAGTTACAGAACCGTCTTTATTAACTACAAAGTTAACAAACACTTTTCCCTGAATACCATTTTCCTGTGCAATAACCGGATATTTAATTGCCTGAGCAATAAACTTGCGAAGAGCTAATTGACCTCCGGGGAAGTCTGGCATCTCTTCTACAATGAAAAATACTGCAGCCTCTTCTTTTTCTTCTTCTTTTTCTTCTGCTACCTGCATTACAGCGGTAATAGCTGTTTTGTCTGTAGCTTCAGTGTCTTCAATTTCCAATTCATCTTCAATCTCAGTGTTGTCATCAACAATCACCAACATATCAACTACTTTGGGTGGTGGTGGTGGTGGTGGTGGTTTAACTTCATCCTGACGAGTTACTGGAATAATCTCTTCTTCAACGGTTTGGTCAGCAACTGTTCCTAAAGAACCAACCTGATCAACCTTGCTGGTCGATTCGAAGCTGTACAAACTGATCGCAAGAGCTACCACCAACCCTAGCTGAACAAAAATATTCCTTTTGTTCTCGAGATCCGCTTTGGGTGATTTCTTGAGTTCCATAATTAAGTGATATTAGTTTATTTCTTTAACGAAAATACATTTAGTATCGAGGGGCTAAAGATAAAAAATAATCTTCAATTGCAATAACCGGATATCTGAAAATCTATAATTCCTGAAAAAATGATCAGAGCCGCATCTTAATCAGGGATTTTAGCTTATTTTCAGTCTTTGTGAATTGCCTTGACATGAATTCGTTTTACTTTTTCCCTCCATTTTTTCATCTCCAGTTCTATCTTCTCAGCATAAATTCAATCTGTCAGCGACTGATAATGAACACTGTTCATGAGAATAGTAAAATTAGCTTTTGTTTTTTTTATTAAAACAAAAATCAGACCAGAATATTTTTTTATCTTTGCCGCAGATTTTGGGGGATTAGCTCAGTTGGCTAGAGCGTTTGACTGGCAGTCAAAAGGTCATCGGTTCGATTCCGATATTCTCCACACCTATTTTATTAAAGAGCTATAACGACACCGTTGTAGCTCTTTTTTTGTACTCCACAAAAGCAAAATTCACTCAGTTTTTTTTGCCAAAAGAAGATCCGGCAGAAGTAAGAAAAATACTAACTCAGTTCCTGCACGCAGGGCTTTTACCAGGTTTAATTCTGAAAATTCGCCAATCTATTGTAACGAAAAGGATTTTTAGGAGTCTTGTAGTTTATAAAATCATGCCCAAACCATGCCTATGAAAACAAGATGTCTGTTGTTTAGTGTACTTTTTATGTGCACCACCTATCCATTAATTGCCCAAAATCAAATCAGAAAAGAATATTATGTGGGTGAGTGCAATAAAAATGATCTTTCAATCGACGGAATTCTGACAGAACCCGCATGGCAAAAAGCAACATGGCAAGATGATTTCATCCAGCACGAGCCTTCTGAAGGGAAAAAACCACTACAGAAAACAACGTTTGCCATTTTACTCGACGAAAATTACATTTATGTTGGTTTTAAATGTTGGGATACCAGTCCCGACAGCATCGTTCAACGGCTTACCCGACGCGATGAAATTGACGGCGATCTGGTGGCCTTTCAAATAGATTCATACTTCGACAAGCGCACTGCTTTTTCATTCTTTGTAAATGCGGCTGGCACCAAGCAAGATTTTATCATCAGCAACGACGGTGAATATGAAGACAATACCTGGGATCCGATTTGGTTGGCGAAAACAAGCCGCGATCAGTCGGGTTGGTACGCCGAGATGCGTATTCCGCTTACCCAGCTTCGTTTCGAAGGAAACTCCGAACAAACATGGGGTTTACAGGTCGCCCGAATGCTGTTCAGAAAACAGGAAGTGAGCCTTTGGCAGCCATCATCGAAAAAGATGTCAGGCTGGGTATCGCAATTTGGAGAATTAAAGGGATTAAAGAATCTGAAATCGAGAAAAATTGCCGATTTAACACCTTATGTGGTTGCTCGGACTGATCGTTACGAGAAAGAACCTGAAAACCCGTTTAAACAATCGGGCAAAAAAAATCAGTTGGATGTGGGGCTTGACGGCAAACTGGGACTGACCAATAACCTAACCCTCGATTTCACTATTAACCCTGATTTCGGGCAAGTAGAGGCTGATCCTTCTGAGGTAAACCTAACCTCGTTTGAAACTTTTTTTCAGGAGAAACGCCCGTTTTTTATTGAAGGTAAAAATATCCTGAGTTTTCCACTCATGTTCGGTGATGGCGATTTAGCTTCCGAGAATATGTTTTATTCGCGCCGGATTGGTCGCAGGCCGCATAACAGTCCGGAAATAAATGATGACGAATACCTGGATGCACCGGAATTTACAAGCATTTTAGGAGCCGCAAAAATTACCGGGAAAACAAAGAACGGTTGGTCGCTTGCCCTGCTGGAAAGCCTGACTTCTGAAGAAACAGCGCACATCAGCAACGGCCATCAGCGAACAGAAATGATTGAACCTTTTACCAATTATTCGATTGGGCGGGTGCAAAAAGATTTCGATAAGGGCAATACGATTTTGGGAGGAATGGTTACGATGGTAAACCGAAACCTGAAAGCTGATGAATTGGATTACCTGCACAAAACTGCAATAACCGGAGGCGTTGATTTTGTGCATAAATGGCATAATAAAGACTGGGAATTCGATTTCAGCACCTATTTCAGCCGGGTGGAAGGAAGTGCAGAGGCGATAAGCAACACCCAAAAGTCGTGGATTCATGGGTTTCAACGACCGGATGCCACGCACTTCGAATTCGACTCAACACGAACTAGCCTTACTGGTAATGGCGGAAAAATTGTAGTTGGGAAATACGGAGGGAAACTGAAATTTATGGCCGCTACGGCATGGAAATCACCGGGTCTGGAATTGAACGACGTGGGCTACATGCGCCAGGCTGATAATATTCTGGAAGTGATTTGGGTTGGATACCGTATTTTTGAGCCTTTCTCAATTTTTCGTAACCTGAATCTGAATTTTAATCAGTGGACCGAATGGAATTTCGCCGGAGAACTGACTGGTCCTGGTGGAAACATAAATATACACACGCAGCTTAAAAACTTTTGGAATTTCCATATGGGGACCAATGTAAATGGGGAAGGGCTTTCGACAACCGAATTGCGCGGTGGTCCTGCCCTGAAAGTGTCAGGAACAAAAAATATTTGGGTAGCTTTTGGCTCGAATGAACAAAAAAAGCTTACCGGCGAAATGGAATTCATGGTGTTGGGAGGAAATATTAAAGATTCGAAGAAACTATTCAACGCAGGGATAAGCCTGGGATACAGACCTTCGAAAAGTTTAAAAATTACCCTTTCGCCGAATTTCACCAGTAATAATGACGAGCTTCAGTATGTAACCCAACAGGATTATGCCAACAAAACCGACTATATTTTTGCCCGAATTAATCAGAAGACCCTGAGCGCTTCGTTGAGGGTAAATTATAACATTACACCAGATTTAAGCATTCAATACTGGGGGCAACCGTTCCTGGCCAGTGGCAAATACAGCGAATTTAAACGGATAACCAATGGAAGGGCCGACAATTATTTTGACAGGTTTAGCCTGTTATCGGGCAACGAACTGGCTTATATGGGGGAAAATGAAATTTATGAGGTATCTGATCGGGGCGGAACTCCGCTCTATAGTTTTGATCAGCCTGATTTTAATGTGAAAGAATTCCTCTCCAACATGGTCGTCCGTTGGGAGTATAAACCCGGATCAACGATTTTCCTGGTCTGGTCGCAAACCCGTAATCATTCCATTACCAACGGGAATTTTGATTTCAGGAACGATCTGACCAATTTGTTCGACAACAAACCGTACAATATATTCCTTCTTAAAATGTCATTCCGCATCGGAAAGTGATTGAAATATAAATATGATATTCGTAAAAGTCCTTTTGCAGTTGCAAGAGGATTTTCTATTTTTATCCGTTCATAATTGTTTATCAAACCTAATACATAAAACATGAGTAATCCATTTGCTTTATCTACGGGCCAACTGCTCGATATTGCCAACGATCTTAGACAAAAAGTGGAAACCGGCTTACAGAAAGACGGTACCGAAATCAAATGTTTGCCCACTTATATCCATCCGAAAAAGGACGGGATAAAAGGAGAAGCTACCGTATTTGATTTGGGTGGTACCAACTTCAGGGCTGCCGTAGTTTCGGTAGGTGAAGAAACTAAAATTACAGGCTTGGCTGAAAAAGACATTACGGAGATGAAAACAGCAGGTTTTACTGAAACTGATCTGTACAACTCCGAAGCTGAAACCATAAAACAACTCACTCTTCCTGCTAATTCTTCGATTGGTTATTGCTTTTCTTATCCAGCTCAACCAATGTTAAATGGCGATGCCGAATTGATTGTTTGGACTAAAGGCGTAAATATTCCGGGAATGGCTGGCAAACCCATTGGAGCTCCAATGGTAAAATACCTGAACGAAACATTGAATGCCGGATTTAATGGCAAAATTGCAGTAGTAAATGATACCATCACCAGCTTGTTTGCCGGGTTAGCAAACCCGGGATACGATGCGTACATTGGCCTGATCGTTGGAACTGGAACCAACATGGCTACTTTCTTCCCTTCGGATTATATCCCGAAAATTGCAGGTATGGAAGGATGGTCGGGAGAAACTCCTGTGAATCTCGAATCAGGCAATCACAATCCACCGCACCTCACTGCTTTTGATGCCAAAGTGGACGAAGAATCGGACAATAAAGGATTCCAACGTTTCGAAAAAGCTATTTCGGGGATGTACCTGGGTCGCGTTTTCCGGGCCGTTTATCCTAACGATGGATTAGACGAAAGCCTTGATGCTGCCGCTTTAAGCCGTATGATGAACAATCCGGCCGATTACAAATCCGACTATGTTGAAACTGCATTCCAGATTTACGAACGCTCTGCAAAACTCGTAGCTGCATCAATTGCAGGTTTGGTACTGAACCTGAATTCAGCTTATCCGTCGATAAAAACCATTCAGGTTTTAGCCGAAGGAAGTTTATTCTGGAGTAAAGTAAAAACCAACGATGCCGCCTTCGTTAATATCGTAAATGCAACCATAACAGAATTGCTGGCTGAAGCTGGTATTGACGCTACTGTTCAGATTTCGCGTATTGCCAATGCCAACCTGATTGGTGCTGCCATGTCGGTATTGTCGTAATCAAATCAGTTATTTTTAGATATTTTACAGAGCAGGTGACTTCAAGTCACCTGCTCTGTTTGTTTTTACCCCACTCATTCAACTTTCCTGTTTTTTTCCTGTCAATACCTGCAAACAACTCAAACATACAAAACAACAATTCAACACGCCCGAACGACAGTTCATTTCTATAGCGTTGTTGGCTCCGCGATTTGTAATTTGCTTTGCAGAAACAATTTTTTCAGAAAACAAAAACAGAAAAGCCATGATTATTTTATTGATTCTTTTATTACATCCCCCCGGTTCAGGACCTGCCGGGAAGGAACACCAAATGGAGTTGACCAAGACTCCGGTTGAAATCAAGAGTCGCATTGTTGAAAATCCAATAGATTTTAGTGCATTCCCGACTGGGGATTCCGGCAAAGCCAGTAACTGGGAACTTCGCAAACACGATGATGATGTTTTTATTTATCAGCGTTGGGTGGAGGCTGAGCCTGGCCGAAAAGCCCGCGAACTGTATGCCGAGATTCAGGTAAATTCCTCTCCGGGCGAAATTGCCCAAATCATCCGAAACGAAAAGTACGGCACCGAGTGGCTGTCGATGGCCGACGAATACAAAGTTTTGCACGAAAATTCGGATTCGGAATGGTATGCCTATTCGCGGTTTAATTTTCTGCCGGCCCTGAGGTTCGATCTGGTTACAAGGAATGAAATGAAGCTCAATCCGGAGAACCATGCCATTACAATTGGTATTTCAGGACAACCCGACTATTTGCCCGAAGACGGAAAGTACCGGAGATTGTCTCATTTCGAAGGCCGTTGGGAATTTGTATCAACCGGCGATACCCACACCCGCATGCGCTATTACATGTTCTCGAAGACGAAGCCATTTTTACCGCGGTGGGTAACCGATCCGTTTGTATTCAACGAGATGGTTAACTGCGTGGTGAACGTGAAAAAAATTGCTGAACGGTGATGAGTATTTCAGTCGTTCGCCATTGGCTGGCCAGCAAACTAAATGCGGGCCGGTTGATTCAAAAAATTGAGGGCGACCCGCACCAAATTGCCAGTGGTTATTCGCTCGGGATTTTCATTGGGTTAATGCCGCTGGTTGGCGTAAAAGCAATTCTTGCAGTGGCTATTGCCTCGGTCCTGAAATGGAATAAACTGGCCGCCGGGATTGGGGTTTTCAATATTAACCCGATAACCGCTCCATTCTTCTTCGGGCTGAATTACCTGGTCGGGAAACAGATTACCGGTTGCCAACAATCGTTCGAATTCCCTGCTGAATTTTCATTCCGGGTTTTAACCGAAATTTTCCACCACGGATCGGAAATTCTTTTAACCCTCGCAGTTGGAGGATTTTTACTCGGAATACCATTTGCCTTTTTGGCTTATCATCTCAGTTATTTTATCCTCAGGAAATACAGAAAACAATGAAAATACAGGAAACAAAAAACAGTTTGTTCACGCTTATTACCGGAGCCAGCACAGGTCTTGGAAAAGAACTTGCCATTGAATGTGCCCGGCGAAAAATGAATCTGATACTGGTTTCGTTGCCCGGCGAAAATCTCCCGGAGTTGTGCGCCCAACTATCCGGAAAGTATGAGGTTATAGTCTGCCACTACGAAATTGATTTGACCGACAAAGAACAGGTTGAACTGCTCGCTGCCTGGGTAATTGCCAATTTTTCGGTCAATGTGCTGATTAACAATGCTGGTATTGGCGGTACCCGCTCGTTTGAAACCACTCCGACCGATTACATCGACCGACTAATCCAGTTGAATATCCGTGCAACTTCGTTACTGGTCAGGCTTTTAATCCCGGAATTAAAAATGCACCGGAAAGCCTACATCTTGAATGTGTCGAGCATGGCCGCATTTGCACCGTTACCATACAAAACTGTTTACCCGGCCTCGAAAGCATTTATCTACCACTTTACCCGAGGGTTGAAAGCCGAATTGCGCAATACAAACATCAGGGTAAGTGTGGTCAATCCGGGACCAATCATGACCAATCCCGATGTTGTAGCCCGCATTCAGAAACAGGGTGCGCTCGGTCGCCTGGCTCTGGTTTCGGCCTCGGCGATTGCCCGTATTTCGGTCCACAACCTGATTCGCGGAAAAGCGGTCATTATTCCAGGCTACCTTAACCGGATTAATGTTTTCCTGATGAGCCTGATCCCTTCAGGAATAAGGCTTTCGCTAAGTTCAAGAGTTATACAGCGCGAACTTTAATTGTCTGAGTTCGATATAAAAAATTATAGAACATAACACATTTACTCCGTTATGAGTTCAATGTCAATAGAATAAAATCATTTTGAATACCCATTCTCCGTTAGGAGATATACAGCCTTGAACAATCTTAATGTCCTACGGACAATATTTTTGCTTGTGGGTAACATTTTCTATTGATATTGATTGCCTACGGCAAATCTAACGAACTGTTGCTCAGTCTATTATTTTTACTGTTTATATCGAACTCAGATTATCATATACTTTTTAACCTCAGTAGATATTTAAACGACCATGGCACGAACCTTATTAGCCTGTGTTTTAAATCGAATCTCTGTTGAGGAAACTCCGGAAATCCATAATTGAAAACAATCGATAATACAATTAAGATGAAAGTATTGGTTACAGGGGCAAACGGGTTGCTGGCAAGCAACCTGGTTCGTGAGTTGCTCTATTCAGGATACGAAGTGCGCGGAATGGTGCGCGAAAGCAGCAACCTGCTCTCGCTTAAAAAAGTGGATGTTGAACTGTTTAAGGGTGAAATTACCAATCAGGCCGATGTGCGGAAGGCTTTTGCGGGTTGTGAAGTGGTGGTTCATGCGGCGGCCAATACCAACCAGTGGCCTACTCATTACGATGCGTATAAAAGAACGAATGTTGATACCACCCAATTGCTTTTGGATGAGGCTGTTCGCAGGGGAATTGAAAAGTTCATTTTTGTAAGTTCGGCCAATGCGTTTAACCCGGGATCGAAATCAAATCCCGGGACGGAAGAATCTCCGTTCAGCACGAGTGGAAAATCCGGCTACATGGTAAGCAAATACATGGCGCAGAACCTCGTTTTAGGCGAATTCCGCAGAAGTGGGCTTCCGGCAGTAGTGGTAAATCCAACATTTATGCTGGGGAAATACGATGCCAGGCCCAGTTCGGGTCAGATTATCCTTATGGCACAGCAAAAGAAGCTGATGATTTATCCGCCTGGAGGTAAAAATTTTGTGCATGTGGCCGATGTGGCTCATGGCATTGTGAATGCAATCAAGCTTGGCCGATCAGGCGAATGTTACTTGTTAGCCAACGAGAACCTCACTTACCACAATTTTTTTGACAAATTAAGGTTAATACACGGACGACCCCAACTATTGCTGCCAATGCCTCGTCAATCTGTTCATTTAGCCGGGGCGTTAGGCAGTTTGTACGAAAACGTAATAGGGAAACCCGCTAAACTGAACCCGGTGAATGCCCGATTGCTTTGCGCCGACAATTATTATTCTTCGGTCAAGGCCGTTCAGGAACTTCAAATGCCGCAGACTCCAATTTCCCAAGCCATAGAAGATGCGCTGGAGTGGTTTGAGCAGTATGGTTATTTACAGTAAAGCTGAGCATTTTTTATTCATTCATTGAAAACTACAGCGAAATGAAACCTGGAACCCGGATTAACGAAATTGTTCTGAAATACTTGTCCATTTTCCTGATTCTTAATGGAGTGCATTATTTGTATAAGTTCTACGACCGCTCGTTTTCTAGTCTTTGGCAGTATGATTTGCGGGGAATTTTCTTTCATTTGTTCTTTCTCTTTTTCGGATGGATGGTATGGGAAACCGGGATTTGGATGACCAACCGTATCAACCGCTTGGTCAGGAATTATTTCGGGCAAACCATGCGTTTTGTAATTCTGGGCGTGGTGCTTTTGGTGTATTGTATTGGTTTCACCGCTTTATACGGCGAATTGTATTACAATTTGTTTTTTGTGTTTATCCATCAGGAGAAATTGTGGGCTGACTATGTTGTTCTCGATCGTGAATTAACCGTAATGATGGTCATTATATCTTTAATAATCATTGGTTTTCATTCGTTTATCTTCTATTTCAGAAACTGGCAGGAAGCCGAAGTGATGGCAGAACGCTTGCAAAAAGAAAACATCCGATCACAGTTCGAGACGCTGAAACACCAGATTGAACCGCACTTTTTTTTTAACAGCCTGAGCGTATTAACAACTTTGGTTCATAAAGATGCCGACCTGGCTGCGCAATACATCAACCAGTTATCGAAAATTTACCGTTACGTGCTTGAGGTGAGGGATGAAACGGTTGTACCCCTTTCGCAAGAACTGGATTTTTTGAATGCCTATATTTTCCTGATGACAGTGAGGCACAATGACAGCATACGGTTTAGTATCGAACTTAGCGATGACACCAGAAGATACACGTTTGTCCCTAAAAATTCGTTGCAAATGCTGGCTGAAAACGCGGTGAAGCACAACCGGTTTTCAAAAGAATCGCCTTTGTCAGTGCGTATTACCGAAGATGCCGATTCCATCCGGGTAATGAACAACCTCAACCGGCGCGAACAGATCGAAGGTTCGTCAGGGATTGGACTTGAAAACATACGCAAACGCTATGAACTGATTTCAGAAAAAGGAATTGAACTGGAAGAAACATCGTTTACGTTCTGCATTAAACTACCAAAACTGAAAAAAAGTGAACTTAAGAGTATTGATCTTTGAGGACGAAAGCCTGTCGGCGGAACATCTGGTAAAACTGATTTGCCGATACGATCCTACTATTGAACTGCTGGGCATTATCGAATCGGTCAAACAGGGAGTTGAATGGTTTTCGAGTCATCCACATCCCGATTTGTTACTGATGGACATCCAGCTTTCGGATGGCCCGTGCTTCGATCTGTTTAAACAAGTGCGGTTGGAAATTCCGGTAATCTTTACTACAGCCTACAACGAATACGCCATTCAGGCTTTCAAAGTAAACAGTGTTGATTATCTTCTTAAACCGGTTGATTTTCAGGACTTACGGATGGCATTTGAGAAATTCAGGAAGCAACATAAAAACGTGATCCAGAATCAGGAACAATTGTACGAACAACTCTACTCGAGGTTAATACAAGCCAGCCAGTATAAAAAGCGGCTACTCATTAAGGTTGGTGAGCAGTTGAAACAGGTAAACGTAGAAGATATTGCCTATTTCTTATTCAATGAAGGCATGTGTTGGGCTGTTACTTTTGCGAAAAACAAGCTACCGATCGATTATTCGCTTGACGAACTGGAACAAATGCTCGACCCGAAGCTATTTTTTCGGATTAACCGTAAATTTCTGGTCAAGCCCGAAGCCATCGAAAAAATCCATACCTATTTCAACAATCGGTTAAAAATACAACTTCGTCCCGACCCTGAAGTCGAGGTTTTGGTTAGCCGTGAACGTGTTCCCGATTTCAAATACTGGCTGGACAACTAAAAATGAGGAATTTTCAACGCAACTTCAGAACACATTTTTACATCTTGCAAAAAATAGGATATGAAAATCTCAATTTTGGCTGCACTAATTTTAATGTTTACCGCTACTTACTGTAACAAAGAAGATGGGAAACCTCTGGATTCGGGGCTTTACAATACCTGGGAAGCAAAAGGTTTTATGTCAATAGAATCGGTGGCTTATCCCAAAAACGAGAATTCTAAGATTTTGCTGACCTTCAGTAAGTCCGGAACATACAACCTGAAACTTGACATTAACAGTTGTGGGGGCAATTTTACAATTGGGCAAAACAATCAGCTTAAAGTAGAATCTCCAGCCTGTACTGAGGCTTGCTGCGACAGTAAATTCTCGGAAAAACTGGCAGCTATGCTTCCGAAAATAACTTCGTTTGAAATTGAAGGCCAAACACTGAAGCTGAATGTTCCGCAATGGGGTTACATTGAATGCGGGCCGATTGAATAGTCACAACTATTACATTGGAAATAGATGATCTGATTAATTGATAATAAATCAGTGTTTTAATCGCAGTCAGTTCGTCGTATTATCAGGCAAAATCCGTTTCGCATTATGCTTTGCCGAAAAATACAGAGCCACGGCCGCTGTGCAGAAATAGAAGCACATCTGCAAAAGCATCAGGAAATATTCGTGTTTAATGGCCTCTATCCCAACACCCATACTACGAACCCGCAGATAAGCTGGCATCATAATGGTTGATGGAAAAAGGTGAGCCAGATTGTAAACAATCGGAGGAATGGACGAGGCCGGCCACGAAATTCCGCTCAGGAAAACGACGATGGGCGACAGGAAAACCATAAACATGATCGATGATTCGCGCCGTTTAAATAAAACCGACAGCGTAATTCCCATAAAAATTACCGACAAAAGGAAAGGTAAAGTCAGCATCAGCACCGTGATGTAACTGCCTTGGTTGGGATAATTGAACCACGAATGAATCCAGATCATTGTAATGACACAATTAACCGCGTAAATGGTGAGGTACGACAAGGTTTTTCCAAACAAAATCGGAAAAACTCCGCCTTTTTTCAGGGCAACAGGAACCAAAAAGCTGTCGCGGTTTTTCTCTTTGGCAGTTCCGCCCAGCATGCCGATTCCGATCAGCAACGTTTGTTGCAAAATAATAATGATGATTCCGGGCATCACGAACGAACCATATCCGGAGGAAGGATTAAACCAGAAATGAATATCGGCTGACAGCGGATCGCGTTGCTGGATCGCCTGATCGTACGTTTTGCCTTCCATCATCAGCTTTTTGATCTCAATTCCGGCGGAAAATGTCCCCACAGTTTTTACCGATCCGGCAACCAACTGGCGGTAAATCAGGAAATAACTTCCATCGGCAAAAACCGATACATTGGTTTGTTTCCCATTCAGGATGTCTTTTTCAAAATGTTGCGGAATTACCACGATTCCACCTGAATGTCCTTTATAAAAATCATCTTTTGCCTCCTCCAGGCTTGCAGCAACATGATCGATTTCAATCTGTTCGGCTCCTTCAAGCATCTTAATCAACTGGTGGCTGGTGGTGGTCCGGTCCAGATCGACAATGATGGTTTTCAGTTCGCGAACAACTTCGTTTTTGTAGGCGATGGAATAGATAATCGGGTAGATCATCAGGGCGCCGATCAGAATCAGGATAGCTCCGCTGTCGCGGCGAATATCTCGGAATTCCTCGCGGTAAAACTGCCCCGTCATTTCAATGCCTCTGTATATTTTTTTGAACATGATTAATCGTTTATTTAGTTGACGTAGAGACGCGATTAATCGCGTCTCTACAATCGCGTCTCTACGTCAAATCGGGTTATATTTTCCCCCAATATTTTTCCTCTTTCAACAGTCTCTTCAGGCGTGGTAAAAAGCTAACCGACAGCAGAATAAATGCAAAAAATGCTGCCATTGGACCAACAACATGTATCAGCGATTCGCCCCGCATGGCCTGCGAAATGAATATCTTCACCCAATGCGTGAATGGGAAAAGGTACGAAACAGCCTCGGCGGCAATTGGCATAGCAAACTGAGGAAAGGTCAATCCGGAGAAAGTGAGCGCCATCATGGCATAGGCGCTGGCCAGCGAAAGCGCTAAGCGAAGGTTAGCCGTTACCGAAACCAGCAAAACTGCAAGCAGTTGATAGGTCACGATCATCATTATTTCGCCCAGCACGATAAAGACGAAACTACCCTGAAGCGGTGTTCCCATTCGGATAAACAGTACCACATTCATCACCACCGTATCGATAAGAAGCAAAATGGTATAAGGCAGCAACTTACCGACTAGGGCAACAATCACGCTTCCCGCCGAATGATCGAGCCAATCAGGACCGGTTCCTTCGCGCACTTCTGTACCGACAGCAAAAACTCCCGATAGCAGTGTGAAAACAACAATCATCAATGGTAAAAGGGCACTCAACAGAAAGTAGGAATAATTTCCGAAGGGATTAAAAAGGATATGCTGCTGTAGCTTGACTGGTTGGATTTTAGCCTTCGCCTGTCGTTCGGGCAAGCCGCTTTTCATCGCCAGTTGCAGCTTTATTCCTCCTGAAAGAGTTGCCAGCGATTTGTAAATTCCTTTTTGCAGGAACCCACCTTTCAGCATGTTGGAGTTGTTGATAAAAACCGGGATACTTTGGCTGCTCCCTTTCAAAATACCTTTTTCGGTTCCTTCCGGAATAAGTACAATGGCATCCAGTTTTCCCTGCTCCATCTGCTGGTAAGCTTCTTCCTGATTCGGAAAATGCATCGCAATCTCGGCTTCCGGCGAAGCGCCAATCCACATCGTAATTTTCCGCGACAGGATAGAGTGATCCAGATCAACTATGCCTACCGGAAGGTTTCGCGGAACCCCATCAGAAAAGATCGATAGCAGAATCACAAACGAGATCAGCGGACCGACCAGGGTGGTGAACAGGTAAATCGTTGAGCCCGACATCCGGTCGATTTCGCGAAAGAAGACCCTGAAAAAGGGATTCTTCCGAAAGAACGATTCACTCTTTTCCGCTGTATTTGATGCTATGTTTTGTTTTTTCTTCATTAAAAAATTATCAATCAGAAGAATATCCAATTGTGAATATTCAATAACTAATACCCAAAGTCAAGGCTCACTGCATACTGAGACTGACCACTGATCACTTTTTAAACTGTTTCCAGTTAACCAATACGCTCATTCCGGGGCGAAGTCCTTCGATTGGAGATGCAGGCACTGCATGAATTTCAAACGATTTCATATCGAAACCACCGGAAGTTTTGGTAGCGGTCCAGGTTGCAAAATCGGCCAGCGGACTGATGTAATTCACTTTCAGAATTACTTCTTTGTTGCCCAAAGCCGGAATCTTTGCTTTGATTTCGCTGCCCATGCGCACATCGGCCATCAAGTCTTCGCGAATGTAAAGCGTTGCCCAACTGTCGGCCAAATCTACCAGCGTAATTACCGGGTAACCCGTTGGGACCAGCTCTCCACGTTCTGAAACAATATTGGCCACCTCTCCCGATGCGGGCGCTTTCGCCTGAGTTTCGGCCAGATAAGCTTCAACTTCGGCAATCCCGCCTTCTGCCTGATTAACCAGTTCTTTGGCTGAACGTTTATCTTCAAACCGGGCGCCTTTCACTGCCTTTTCCCATTGCGCTTTGGCGGCCTGGGCTGTCTCGCGGCCAGCTTTGGCCTGAGTTTCGGCCTCGTCCTTTTTCTGCTCCGAAACTACACCGTCTTTGTATAGGTTTTCAACACGGGTGAACGTCTTTTCATACAAGCGGGCAGCCGCTTCGGCTTTCACATACAAGTTGTATGCAGCAGAAATATCTTCAGCCTGTGCGCCGTTCTGTGCTTTCAGGCTTTGTGCCTGAGCTGCATTGCGGAGAGCAGTGACCTGCAACAGTTTGGCATCAATTTCCGGACTGCTGATCGAAAACAGGAAATCGCCTTTGGCAACCTGCTGACCTCTTTTCACGGCAATGCTGTCGATCCTTCCCGGAATTTTGGAAGCTACCCGAAACTGAGTGGCTTCAATCTCGCCCTGTACTTCGAGTGGCAGCGGACGGGTAATCAACCAGGTCGTATATAGCAGGAAAATTAGTAAAGCCGTAAAAAACAGCCCAATAATAAAATTTCTGGTTTTGTTCATGGTATTGTGGGTTTGTAATAAATTATTGTTGTTGTTTCTATTGTTTTCAGGTTGCCATTGTTTAAACTCCCGAAAACCAGATCTTCAGATTCTTAAATTGACTCTGTAACTGCTTGTTTACTTGTTTGGTATTCCAGAAATAATTCAGGACTTCCGCAAACCTGCACCAAAGTTGCCAACGTAACATCGTAATTGTACATGGCTTGCAACCGCTCAATTTTTACTTTGGCCAACAGCAGGTTCGCATCCACCAGTTCGGTTGATGTGGATAGTCCTTCGTGAAACGCTTTGTCGCGACTTTCAACGTAAGTTTGCGCAAATTCGAGGGTCTTGTCGAGCTCTTCCAGTTGTTCCACCTGCATTCCGAGTTGCTGGTGAAGCTTTTTAATGACAGTTTTAATATCTTCCTCGGCTTTCAATCCAGCTTGTTCCACCTGATCCTCCTTGAATTTGGCAGCCTGAAGGTTGCGGTAACGCGAAGTTCCTTCGAAAATCGACCACTTTAACCCAACGCCCACCATCCAATCCGGAACGTAAGGCGATAAATCCTTGTTGGCCAGATCGTAAGTTCCGGTAAGGGCAACCGTTGGTAAATAGTTGCTTTTTTCAAGTTTCACGCCCGTTGCTGCCAACTCCCGTTTCGAATCAACTTGCTGCAATTGCGGATTATTTCTCAATGCCATCGCAATGAAAAAGTTTTCATCTTCAATGTTTTTCAGGATAAAGAGTCGGCTGGCTGGCGTAAGGTCGCTGCTATCGCCCACTGCCATGGTGTTTTGAAGCGCACGTTTTACGATGGTTACCTCGCGGTTGGCTTTTTTCAATTCCCGCTCTGCGTCGGAGTTGGCAACTTGCGCATGTAAATGCTCTACTTTGGCAATCTGTCCTTGTTCACTCAACTTCTGCGAATCAAAAAGATGCTTTTTCATGGCCTCCGAAACCTGTTCGCGCACTTTGCAGGCTTGTTCTGCCAATACCAGTCCGTAATAACGGGTTGCCAGTTCGCTCAGTAGTTCGCCCTGTTTTTGTCTTTTCTCCAATCCAGCTTCCTCTTCATAAATGGCTGATGCTTTGTTGGCTGCGTTAATTTTTCCACCGGTGTAAAGAGGCCAGATAAAATTTGCATTTACCGCAGCAAATTGTTTTTCCTGGATCATTTTATCCCATTCCGCGGCATTAATTGCGGCTTGCCCTTCCTGGATTTTAGTCCTCAAAATCTGGGTACTGATATTATCCGGCAAAGTGGGCATCACGCCTGAGGTGTTTGGGTCAGGGTTTGGGACTCCGGAGAAGTTGCCGTATTTGCCCAAAATTTCGTATAGTGGATTAATCGCGTCGCGCACCGGGGTCAGGTCAAGCGTAAGTGGATCGGCCATCTGAACCGCATTGGCAGTTACAAAAACGTGCGGGGCGTGCAATCCAAAAGCTGCTTTCCGTTCCGCTTCCTTTTCGTTTATCTCAAAATTGGCACGCTTTAACACATGACTATTAATATTCATACGCTCGTAGGCATCACCAAATGTCAGGATCTCAGGCTTCTGCCCAAATGCCAGAAGCTGGGTCAGGATCATGAGCGATACGAGCGAACCTTGTTTAATTAATTTTGTCATAACTTTCTATTTTCTGCTGCAAAGGAAATTAACTTATTCGAACAAATATGTTTTTAAGTCGAATATGTTATTGAATACGTTTATGAATTAAACTTCACTTAATATTTACCTTCATCATATTTGACGTTCATCGACGTTTGCCGAATCCGCAGATGTTGTATCTTTCGGATAAAATTCAACGAATGGAATTAAGCCAGGAACAAAAGATAGCCTTCAACAAAGCTACAATTTTATGTAGTCAATCCGAAAAATGCACTTCTGAAATTCAGGAAAAGCTAAAACTTTGGGGGCTGAACGAAGTTGATTCGCAAGCGGTTATTGATGAATTGAAAAGGGAGAGATACATTGATGACGAACGTTTTGCACGTGCTTATGTGAAAGATAAGTTTCGGTTCAATCGTTGGGGAAAGCAAAAAATTGAATTTATGCTTCGGGCAAAGAAAATCGATCAGGAAATTCTGGCGCTTGCTTTTGATGAGATTGAAGAGGAGGGTTATGCGGATGAACTCCTGAAACTGCTGGAAGATAAGGCAAAAACGATCAAAGCGAAAGATCAGTACGACAAGCGCAACAAACTGATGCGTTTCGCCATGGGACGAGGTTTTGAATCAGGCAAAATTTATGTTGCGTTGAAGGAATTGGGGATTTAGCTACGAATACAATTGTTAATTTTAATCAGTGTTGTGTTGCCGAAGATTCATGAGAATGCATGATTTTATCCGTATAAGCCAAAAGTACGGCTGAAATCAGGAATATTAAATGGATGCCAATTTGCAATAAAGCATCTTGCAATGGGACATTATGAATGTCAACAAATGTTTTCAAAAGATGCACCCCGGAAACACTTACAAGCGAAATAATAAGTTTGATTTTCAATGTGCTGGCATTGATTTTAGTTAACCAATCCGGTTTGTCGGTATGATTATTAAATTCTATTTTACTTACAAAAGTCCAGTAACCACCAATAAATACAACCACCAATAAGTTAATTACCATGGATATATCAATCAGGCCTAAAACCGATAGCATGATGGTATTTTCATTCAAAACTGTGAAATTCGTGATAAGATGCCACAATTGCATCATAAACTTAATGGCATATAGTAAAGATGCCACAATAAGTCCTAAATAAACGGGCATCTGTAACCAACGGCTAAAGAAAATAAATTGTTCTATCTTTTTCTCAACAGTTCTCATATTCAATCAGTTTATAAATTACAGATGTAAAGATTAATGAAACAACATTAACATCTTAACAAACAATTTGTTCTCAAAACGAAAATGTGAGCCCGGAAAATAATCTCATGCCTGAGGCATTAAAAAAGGTCAGCATTCTCATACTGACCTTTTTCGATATATGTGTGGTATATCAGAATGAATCAACTTCTCTGTAGGCCTTGATAAAAGCAATTTCGCCTTCTTTTCCTTTGATGCTTTTACCATGTTCGCAGCACAAAGTTCCATCGTAACCTTTGCTGTGAATGTGCTTAAATACATTTTTATAGTTGATTTCGCCGGTGGTTGGTTCGTTGCGTCCCGGATTATCGCCAATATGGAAAGCAGCAATGCTGTTCCAGGCTTTGTTGATATTCGGAATCAGGTTTCCCTCTGTAATTTGCTGATGGTAAAGATCGTCAACCAGTTTGCACGACGGATGGTTAACAGCCTCGCAAATCATGTGCGTTTGTGGGATCTTGGTCAGGAACAAACCCGGGTGGTTCGTCCAGGCGTTGAGCGGTTCCATAACCAGCACCAATCCGCTTTTTTCAACCACTTCGCAGCACATTTTCATGTTGTCAATTACGTTTGCCGTCTGGTAATCCCATTCCAATCCTTCGTCGAAACGACCGGGAACAACCAATGCCCATTTAGCTCCGGTGCGTTTGGCACATTCTACACCCTCTTCCATCTTCTTTTTCAGCATTTCTTTTATAGCCGTGTCCTGAGTCACCATCGATTTTACAGCGAAGTCGGCATACAGCACAAATGGTCCCAAATCCATATTCCTACGGGCCAGTTCGGCAGCAATTTTTTCCTGAACGGCAGGCTCTTTTTTCATCAGTCCATTGTCGAAAATAGCACGGAAACCCTGATCGCTCATAAACTTGATCTGGTCAAACAAATCGTCGCCGACGTGTTCTTTGAAAGTGCCAAAGCCTGGGGCATATTTTAATTTAAACTGAGCTTCGTTTGATGTTTTCCCTTCGGCAGCAAATGCTTGGGTCGAACCGGCCAGGCCAATTGCAGCCATTGTTCCGGCGGCATTGCGTAAAAATGATCTTCTTTCCATAGTAGTATAGTTTTAGTTTATGAATTTGCTGAACTAATCGGTTTTTGTTTTTCTCCTTTGCCTTTACCTGTGCCTTCTTCGTCTTTTCGTCCCGAAGATAAGAATCTGTTTGAGTGAACACAAATGTGCTTAAAAAAATACCCATTCTGGTCTGGTAGGTTTTTCGGTGAATTAAGTACGCTGTTGTAAAAAGTTTTCTAATTTTATCGAGCTAAAAAATTCGGAAAACTAAATTTATAAACCAATTAAATTATACCTAAAATGATGAATCGTAAACTTCGCATGGGAATGGTCGGTGGCGGCAGTGATGCTTTCATTGGGGCTATTCATCGCCTGGCAGCTTTTATGGACGGACAGATCGAACTGGTCTGCGGTTGCTTCAGTATCAATCCTGAAATTTCACTCTCCTCCGGAAAATCGTATTATCTTCCTGAAAACCGGGTTTACAAAACCTATCAGGAAATGTTTGAAAATGAGGTGAAATTACCCGAAGGCGACCGGATGGATTTTGTTACCATCGTAACACCCAACTTCGCGCATTTTGGCCCGGCCATGATGGCGCTCGAAAACGGATTCAACGTGGTAATCGACAAGCCGATCACTTTCACGCTCGACGAAGCTTTGCAACTTCAGGCCAAATTACAGGAAACTGGTTTGCTGCTTGCACTCACACATACCTATTCGGGTTATCCGGCGGTAAAACATGCCAAACAAATGGTTGCCGAAGGTCAATTGGGCAAAATCCGCAAAGTATTTGTTGAATATCCGCAGGGATGGTTGTCATCCAAACTGGAAGATGCCGGAAATGCACAGGCATCGTGGCGAACCGACCCGAAACGCTCCGGAAAAGCAGGTGCTATGGGAGACATTGGTACACACGCACACCACCTGGCCGAATACATTACCGGATTAAAAACGACTTCGTTATGTGCCGAGTTGAATGTTTTTGTGCCTGGACGATTGTTGGATGACGATGGCGCTGTTTTACTTCGTTTCGACAATGGAGCCAAAGGTGTTTTGGTGGCTACCCAGATTGCTGCTGGTGAAGAAAATGCAATCCGGATTCGCGTTTATGGCGACAAAGGTGGATTGGAATGGGCACAGCACGAACCCAATACCTTGATAGCCAAATGGACCAGCAAACCAACCGAAATATTGCGCGTTGGTACATCAATGGGAACGGCTGCGGCAGCCAATACCCGCACGCCTGGCGGACATCCTGAAGGTTATCTGGAGGCTTTTGCCAACATTTACCGCAATTTCTCGTTTACGCTTCGGGCTAAAATGAACGGCGAGCAACCAAAACCGGAATGGCTCGATTATCCGGGCGTTGAAGATGGTGTCCGCGGAATGCAGTTCATCGATACCGTGGTTGAAGCTGGCTACAACGACGATGTAAAATGGGTTCCTTTTAAATAGTTTCGTGTTTCGAGTTACGAGTTTTTACCCGAAACACTCAACCCGTATCTCGCAACATTCTTAATTACAACATTAAATTCAAAAATATCATGGGCAGACCAGTAACTTTATTTACCGGACAATGGGCCGACCTTCCCTTTGAAACCATTTGCGAAAAAGCCCTGGAGTTCGGCTACGATGGCCTTGAGCTTTGCACCTGGGGCGATCACATGGAAATTGATAAAGCCGATCAGGCTTACTGCGATGCGCGCAAAGAAACGCTCGCCAAATACGATCTTCAGTTATTTGCCATTTCAACACACCTGGTTGGGCAGTGTGTGTGCGATCCGATTGATGAACGTCACCAATCGATTCTACCCGATTACATTTGGGGCGATGGCGATCCGGAAGGAGTCCGTCAACGTGCTGCTGCCGAAGTAATCAAAACCGGCAAAGTAGCTCAAATGCTTGGATTGAATGTGGTGAACGGTTTTACCGGAAGCTCGATCTGGCATATGTTGTATTCATTTCCGGCGGTAAGTCAGGAGCGAATTGACAAAGGCTATGAAGATTTTGCCAAACGCTGGATCCCGATTTTGGACGAGTATCAGAAGATGGGTGTCAAATTTGCACTTGAAGTACATCCAACCGAAATTGCCTTTGATATTGCTACAGCCCGCCGCGCGCTGAAAGCAGTCAATTATCATCCGGCATTCGGGTTCAATTTCGACCCGAGCCACCTCGGATACCAGGGTGTTGACTACGTGAAATTTATTTACGAATTCTCCGACCGTATTTTCCATGTTCATATGAAAGATGCTTATTGGAGCGAACACCCGATGGATATTGGCGTTTTCGGTGGACATACCGAATTTGGTGATAATCGTCGCTACTGGAACTTCAGGAGTTTGGGCCGCGGAAAAGTTGATTTCGAAAACATTATTCGTGCCTTAAACGACATCAAATACGCCGGACCACTTTCGGTGGAATGGGAAGACAGCGGCATGAACCGCGAAGCCGGTGCTTCTGAAGCTTGCGACTTTGTTCGGTACAGCGACTTCGATCCTTCGGACGTGGCTTTTGACGACGCCATGCAGAAATAGCAGAAGTTCCAAGTTGCAGGGTTCAGGTTTCAAGTTTGGCCTTCAACCTGGTTTCTGAATCTATCATCGAATATCTAAAAACTGAAATCAAAAAAACGAATAATGACCAACCGACGTAATTTTCTTAAAAGTACAACCACCGCGGCAGTGGGGCTTAGTCTGGCTGCTACCATGCCAATTCCAATGAGTTCATGCGTGGGCGCCAACGATAAACTTCGTTGCGGCGTAATTGGAATCAACGGAATGGGATTTGCCGATCTGGCAGCTTTCCTCCGCCAAAAGAATACCGAATGCGTTGCTATTTGCGACGTTGACAGTAATGTGCTAAATAAACGTGCCGCTGAAACCGAAAAAGCGCAGGGTTTTAAACCTAAATTATACAGCGATTATCGCAAGTTGCTCGAAGACAAAGATGTTGATGTGGTGATCATTGGCACACCCGATCACTGGCATTGTTTGCCAATGGTTGAAGCTTGTCAGGCAGGAAAAGATGTGTATTGCGAAAAGCCGCTGGGTAATTCGATTGAAGAAATAAACATCATGGAGCGTGCCGCCAACAAGTACAAAACCGTGGTGCAAGTGGGCATGTGGCAACGAAGTGATCCGCACTGGATGGCCGCAGTTGACTTTGTTAAATCCGGTAAACTAGGTAAAATCCGCACCGTTCGTACCTGGGCTTATCAGGGTTGGATGGAGCCAGTTCCGGTAAAGCCCGATGGAGAAGCTCCGGCAGGCGTTGATTACGATTTCTGGCTCGGGCCGGCAAAAAAACGCCCGTTCAATCCCAATCGTTTCCACTTTAATTTCAGGTGGTATTACGATTATGCCGGTGGTTTAATGACCGACTGGGGAGTACACATTATAGATTATGGTCTGTTTGGGATGGGCGATCCTTCGCCGAAATCGGTGATGTCGATGGGTGGAAAATATGCGTATCCGGATGATGCTGCCGAAACTCCCGACACTTTGCAGGCTTTGTTCGAGTTCGATGGGCACACCATGCTTTGGGACCACGGAACCGGCATTGATGGAGGCTATTATGGCCGCAACCATGGTGTTGGTTATGTAGGAAACAATGGTACTTTGGTGGTCGATCGCGATGGATGGGAAGTTATTCCGGAGCGCAAGAAAAATGCCGACCTGATTGAACGGGTACCTTTACAGAAAGGAACCGGTAAAGGACTCGACTACCACATGGCTAATTTTATTGAAGGCGTGAAAGACCGCAACCGCAACCTGAATGCAAGCATTGCCATTGCAGCCAATACCGCCCGTGTGGCTCACCTGGGAAATATTGCCCTGCGCACTGGTCATCGTTTGTATTGGGATGCCGAAAAAAGCCAATTCATTAACGATGAGGAAGCCAACAAGTTTTTGGTGCCAGAATACCGGGCCCCGTGGGCGTTGCCTAAGATTTAAAAAGGATCAGGATATAACCTTGAAATATGAAACCCGGTGCCAGATTTTGGTATCGGGTTTTTTATTGTGCTATTCGACTACAGTTACCCTAACTTTTTTACTTTTCAACCTGCTGTTGTCCACCAACGAAATCAGCCGATTCACTTCAGAAGCATGAACAGCAACAAAGGTACAATCAGTCTTTATTTCGATGGTTCCAATCTGATGGTTGCCGAGTTTGCCCTGTTTCATAAACAATCCGGCAATATCTCCTTTCGAAATTTTATCTTTTCTGCCTCCAGAAACAAACAGGGTTTTCCAGGGTGAGGCCGAAGGTTTGGGCGATTCGCTCAGTACTTCCATTGCGGCATTTTCAGTAAAATCAGGCAAAATTTCATTCTTTCCCTTCAGAATAAAGGCCGTTCCGTCGCTAAACATTCGGGCTGTGCGTCCGTTTCGGTGGGTAAATTCATGTTCTTTTAGCGGAAGTTGGAAGTGAATAATGAATTTAATCTCCGGAACGTCGATTCCTCTGGCTGCGAGGTCGGTTGCAACAATCAGGCGGTGGGTTCCGTTTCGAAATTTGATGAGTGCCCGTTCGCGGTCTTTTTGCTCCATTCCACCATGAAAACAACCGTGATCAATGTTGTTTTTAGTCAAAAAATCGCTCACTTCCTGAATGGTATCTTTAAAATTGCAAAAAACAATTCCGGGCTGGTTCCCCAAATGACAAAGCAGGTCAACCAGGGTTTCGAGTTTATCCTGCGAAGTTGCAGCTATTGTTTTAAGGGTAAGTTGTGATGTCTTTTGGTCCAAAAAGTTGAGGATAATTGGATTTTTTAGTCCCACAAAACCGGGAATTTTGGCTTCCTGGGTAGCCGAAGTCAGTATCTTTTTCTGAACTTTAGGCAACAGTGCCAGTATTTCCTTCATTTCTGTTTCAAATCCGATTTCAAGCGATTTGTCGAATTCGTCGAGTACAAGTGTGGTGATAAATTCGGCAGAGAAATTTTCCCTTCGCAAATGATCAGCAATTCTTCCGGGTGTACCAATCAAAATAGCTGGCCGGTGTTTGATTTCTGATTTGTCTTTCGAGCCAGCCCGGCCGCCATATACGGCATTGGCTTTGTATCCGGTACCCATTTCCCGGATAACCTGTTCTATCTGAATGGCCAACTCGCGTGAAGGAACAACAATTAATGCCTGAACTTCATCGCAATCAATAGTTAGTTCAGCCAGGATTGGCAACAGGAATGCCAGCGTTTTACCAGTTCCGGTGGGAGAGAGCAATACCATTTCAGGACTGGAAAGAATGGTGTTTTGAGCCTCTTCCTGCATCGCATTAAGTTTTTCGATGTTCAGCTTTTCCAGAATATTCGTTTGATTTTTAATCGGATTTGTCATTTGGCAAAGGTACAGTAATTAAAAGGAATGTTTCATTTCGATAAATGAATCGCTAAATTGATCAGGCTGAATCATTAAAAAAGCTTTCTTCTGCCGGTTTTCCCCTATTTCGGGGTTCAGTAATTTTCCCGAGATTTGGGTTTCTAAATTTACTAACAAACAAAACATGAGTAGAATTCAAATTCTGGTGCTGGCAAGCCTCTCCGTATTTTCATTGATTGGCTGCCAGAAGAAGAACCCACATTTAATGGTAACAACCGAAATTTCAGGTGGCTGGACATTCCGGCAGGCTGATACACAGGAGTGGTTGCCCGCAACGGTTCCGGGATGCGTTCATACCGATTTACTGAATAATGGTAAAATAGAAGATCCTTTTTACAGGCTAAACGAGCACAACCTTCAATGGATTGACAAGGTAAACTGGGAATATAAAACCTTTTTTACGATCGACGAGACCACAGCAGCGCGCGACCGAATTGCGCTTGACTTTAAAGGGCTGGATACTTATGCCGATGTGTTTGTGAATGGAAATCAGGTGCTTTCTGCCGATAATATGTTTCGCGAATGGTTGGTTGATGTAAAACCTCACGTTAAAGTTGGCTCTAACGAACTGCTCATTTTATTTCGATCGCCAATTACTGAAGGGATTAAAAAATATGATGCTAATGGGTACGTTATTCCGGTTTCGGATAACGATCAGGCCGTAAACGGCGAAGTGCCTGAAGGTAAATTGGTGTCGGTTTATACCCGTAAAGCCGGGTATCATTTTGGCTGGGACTGGGGGCCACGGTTAGTTTCAAGCGGATTGTGGCGTCCGGTTTACCTTACCGTTTGGGACGAAGCACGCATCGAGAACCTTCAGCTAAAACAAAACCAGGTTTCGGAGCAAGAGGCAGCAATGACTGCGGTATTCGAAATTGATGCCAGTGCTGCAAACGAAGCAGTTTTAAGCATTGAAGAGAGTGGCGTTGAACTGGCGAAGGTGAATGTCAAATTAACAGAAGGAATCTCAACTTATTCGGTCGATTTTAAGATAGTCCGTCCGAAACTTTGGTGGACGAACGGTTTGGGCGAGCCTAATTTATACATTATTACAGGTAAACTAGCCATTGGTAAACAGGTAACCCAGAAGACTGAACGAATGGGTATCCGTACTCTGGAGTTGGTTCGTGACCAGGATTCAACAGGTACTTCGTTTTATTTTAAACTGAATGGCGTTCCGGTATTTATGAAAGGGGCCAACTATATTCCCAACGATGTTTTCCCGGCTCGTGTAACCGATAAAATGTATCAGAACGTGATACAGACTGCTAAAACTTCGAATTTTAATATGCTACGCGTTTGGGGTGGTGGAATTTACGAATACGATCGTTTTTACGACCTGTGCGACGAAAACGGGATTCTGGTTTGGCAGGATTTTATGTTTGCCTGTGCCATGTTTCCCGGCGACGAAGCTTTCCTGAATAACGTAAAACAGGAAGCAACCGACAACATCAAGCGATTACGAAACCACCCAAGTATTGCACTGTGGTGCGGAAACAACGAGATTTTAGCAGCGTGGTTTGGCTGGGGATGGAAACAAAAGGAAGAGGCAAAAAGTCAGGAAAATGCTGACAAAATCTGGAAATCGTACACCGATATTTTTCACCATATCCTGCCCGATGCCGTTGCCGCAAACGATCCGTCGCGAAGTTACTGGGATTCATCTCCTTCTTCAGGAATGGGAGTTCCAGCCGATTTGGTCAATGGCGACGAACACTATTGGGGCGTTTGGTGGGGAAAAGAACCGTTTAAAAATTATGCCACTCACCTTGCCCGGTTTATGAGCGAATATGGGTTTCAATCGTTTCCAGAACTAAAAACGGTGAAACAATATGCTACTCCTACCGATTATGACATTTTTTCGGAGGTTATGAAATCGCACCAGCGTTCGTCTATCGGAAATGGGACCATTGAATACTACATGCTTCAGGATTACAAAAAGCCAAAGGATTTTGAATCGTTTTTGTATGTAAACCAGGTGCTCCAGGCCGAAGGAATAAAATTTGCACTCGAAGGTCACCGCCGTGCGGCACCGTATTGTATGGGAAGTTTGTTCTGGCAGATTAACGATTGCTGGCCGGTGGCTTCGTGGAGTTCGACCGACTATTATCAGCGCTGGAAGGCTTTGCAGTATTTTGCAAAAAAAGGCTTTGAGCCCGTTTTAGTGTCGCCTTATACCGACAAAGATTCGCTGAAAGTTGACGTGATAAACGATAAACTGACCGAAATCAGGGCACAGTTGGTTGTAAAAGTGCTCGATTTTGATGGTAACGAGGTCTGGAAAGATACGAGAGATGTTACGGTTCCAGCCAATTCGAGCAATACTTTTTTTGCGGCTAAAACCGTTGAGTTTATGCGAACGGTGCAGGCCTTAAAGCAATTTCTCGTAGTAGAGCTGGTTGAAAACAATACAATTCTGTCGCAAAACACGATGTATTTTAGACCAATCAAGACCCTTTTACTTCCGAAGCCTGAAGTAAAATATGAGTTGCTTGATGTTGATGGCGGTTTCGAAATTACACTGACCACTGATAAACTGGCCAAGAATTTATACCTGTCGCTTGGCGACCAGGAAGGTTTCTTTAGTGATAATTATTTCGATTTAATTCCGGGACAACCCGTTAAGATCGGGCTGGAAACCACAATTGCCAGGGATAAACTCATGGGTGTGCTTGAAATCCAGACGCTTGACGGCACTTTCTGATTTTGATCCTATCGATTCGTTTTTATATTTTAGAATCCGGCAACACAGAAATAAGCTTTCTCGTTGCCGGATTTTAACTGGTAAAATTCAACAGGAATTTTATTGCCGTATGCAACTATCTTGATGTCAGATGTTGCCCGTATTGGTTTTTTAATAACTTTGTAACACTTCAAATTCCACCTAAGTTCAGCACATTATGGAGTATAATTTTGTCGGGAAGACAATACTTGTTGTTGAGGATGAGGGTATTAATCAATTCTTCTTCGAAAAAGCCTTAAAGAAAACGCGTGCCAATCTGTTTTTTGTAAAAGATGGAGTGGAAGCTATTGAAATGATTCAGGAAAACAGTGAGATTGATCTGGTTTTAATGGATGTTCGGCTTCCGAGAATGAATGGGATTGATGCAACTGCCCGAATAAAGGAGATTAATCCTGAAATGCCGGTTATTATTCAAACAGCAAATGCGCTGCCAACGATTCACGACAGTGCCGTGGAAAGCGGGTGTAACGAATTTATTACCAAGCCAATTAAAATTGAGACTTTATTAAGCATTCTTAATAAATACCTGATTTATTAAGGCGAAGTAATAGGTTACGATTAACCAGATCAGGAAGGATTATAATCCAACTTTTTATCCAACCGGTGGGTAGAATGCATTTTTGAAGTGTTCCAGCTCAAAATCTCTCCCGAAGAAAATAATCGAAATCACATCAAACCGGGTATCGCAGTTGATATCGTTTTCGAAAATAAACGCTTCGGCCGCATTTACTAAAAACCTGATTTTTTTGTTTGATACGGCTTCCGAAGGGTGTTCATACGAGTCGGTTCCGCGGGCTTTTACTTCAACAATTACGAGCTCATCCCCATCTTTTGCAACAATATCCAGTTCGAGGTGATTTGAAAACCAGTTTATCGCCAGTATCTTATAACCAATCGACCGGAGATGGGCAACAGCCAGTTCTTCTCCTTTACGCCCCAGCTCGTGTGCTTTGCTCATGGCATTTGTCGTGTTAATTTGCAGCTTCCGGCAACGTCGAGGTGGTAGTTGCTGCCCAACATCAAGGCCAGATTCTTTGGAATATGCCCAGCCGGAAAATCGAAACAAACGGGGAAATGGTAATCCTGAACGGCATCCATAATAATTTCATAAGCCGACTTGCCAAAAGGGCTGTCGTTATCTTTCATTTCGGTAAACCCACCAACAATTAATCCTGCCAAATCTTTTAGTTGTCCAGCCAAACGGAGGTTTTGCATCATGCGGTCGAGGTGGTAAAAGTATTCGGTCAAATCTTCGATGATCAAAATTTTTCCCCTGGGTTCGAGCTGCCAGGGTGTTCCCTGAAGGCTGTAAATAAGCGATAGGTTTCCGCCAACTAGTTCGCCGGTGCAACTTCCGTTGCGGTTTAACTCATGGGCTTTTATGTCGAACTGCGATTTTCCTGTAGAAATCAATTCCATGAGGCTCAAAAAACTGCGGGTCATCTTTTTGTTCTCCACGAAAAATCCGGGCATGGCGCCGTGGATGCTGGCCAAACCCAGTTTGTTGAGTACGGTATGAAGTATGGTTATATCACTGAATCCAATGATCCACTTGTTGTTTTTCAGGAGAGGCGAAAAATCAATTTTCTCAATAATCCGAACCGTTCCGTAACCGCCCCGGGCACAAATAATCGCTTTGGCATCGGGGTCGTTAATGGCTTCCTGAAAGTCGGCGGCACGTTGCAAATCTGTTCCGGCATATTGAAAATGTTTATCGAAAACGTGCTTCCCCACCACCACGTCATAACCTTCGTCTTGCAGCAACTTAATTCCGGGGAGTACTTTGTCTTTTTGCACCTTTCCGGCTGGCGATACTATCCGGATGCGGTCGCCGGGCTGTAAATATGGAGGAATTATCATGGGTTGACTTTAAAAAGTTGAGGATTACCAAAAGTCGTAAAAAAGTGTTGAGGATCAAAATTAGCCGGATTGTTTTTTACACCGGACAGAAACGAAGAAAGACGATCCGAAGCACGAATCGTCTTTCCTGAAAAATTGTGTCAAATAGCCGGTGTTTCAATTCCGGATACTTTTATGAGTTGTTCAGTTACTTCTGCTTAAGTAAGTCCCTGATTTCAGTCAGCAAAATTTCTTCTTTGGTTGGTGGAGGAGGAGCGGGGGCTTCTGCCGGAGCTTCTTCTTTCTTCTTTAAACTATTCATGGCTTTAATCATCATAAAAATGGCAAAGGCAATGATCAGAAAATCGACCGTTGTTTGGATGAAATTTCCGTAATTGATAGAAACCGCCTGGGTTGTAACAGCACCGGTTGGGTCAAGGATCGCATCTTTAAGTACAATCTTCAGGTCGGTGAATTTAACACCACCGAGCAAAAGCCCGATTGGTGGCATAATTACATCGGCAACAACCGAACTGACGATTTTCCCAAAAGCACCGCCAATAATGATACCCACCGCCATGTCAACCACGTTACCGCGCATGGCAAAAGCTTTAAACTCGTTTACTAATTTCATACGTTAAGTTTTAAAATGTTATTATTGGAATTTAGCATGTGCAAGGTTTTGTGTGATTTACGAATCAGGTAAACTTTAGATACTTTTCAGGATTATAAATTACTGATAATTTCTGAGAAAACAAGTCGATTTCGAACTTATTATCGCCTAAAATTTCACCATCGGCCTCGCCGGCAATATTTTTTTCGGAACTGATAGAGATACTACCGGCTAAGTGTGTGGTTACGCGGGGATCTTTCACAAACTCGCCTGAATAAAGTCCTGCCAGATTTCGTAAAATGCCAAATATCCCGATTTGGCGTATGATGGTAACCTGGAAAAATCCATTATCAGGAATAGCTCCCGGAGCCTGCATCATTCCTCCGCCATTGTATTTACCGATTCCGATACTGGCCGAAAAAAACAATTCATTTATCTCTTTTCCGTCAATAACCATGCGGGTTCTGGTTGTTCGGTAATTCCAGAAACTTGAGCCAAGAGCCTGCAAATACAGCGAAATACCATTCCGTCCTTTGTCTTTTAGCTGATTTGTTTTTTTTGCTACCATGGCATCGAATCCAAAACCAGCCATGTTGGCAAAATAGCAGGTCTTTGTTGATTCATTTTCTGCGAATGTAATCCGGCCCACATCCTGCCGCATGGTATTTCCTTTCCTGATTATTCTTATGGCTTCCTGGTAATCGATTGGAATACCAAAGGTTTTTATCCAGTCGTTACCAGTTCCAACAGGGATCATCCCAACCGTAATTTCTTCGGGAAGGCAAACCGATTGCAAAAAGATGCCATTTACGGTTTCGTTTAAGGTACCGTCGCCTCCGGCAACGATAAGGTTGCGATACCCCTTTTCAATAGCCTGAATGGTAATTGAAATGGTGTGTTTCGGAAATTCGGAAATAGCCAGTTCGTATTTGAAATCTGATTTGTTGAGCATCTTCAGGATGACCGACTGATCCTTTTTCCCACGACCCGATCCGGCATGTGGATTCAGAATTACAAGCCAATTTCTTTTTTGGAAATTTCCCATAGCGGTGGATGAAAAATCAAGCTATCAAGATAAGCAAAAAAGTGTTTCGCTTTTAACCCAGCAGCAATTCGGCCAGGTCGTCAACCGATTCTACCAGGTAATCGGGCTCGCAGGCAAGGAGTGTTTCGGGAGTTCCAAATCCGTAGCCAACCGCAATGCCCTGAATGTCGTTCTCCCTGGCACCAATCATGTCGTAATGGGTATCGCCTATCATCGCTACAGAGGTTGATGGCAAAATACGGTTCCGCTCCATCAGTTGTGCAATTAACTGACCTTTTCCGGAGTGTTTCCCTGTTGCCTCAGCTCCCTGTAAATCATCAATATAGCGGTCAAATTCAAAATGACGGATAATCATTTGAGCGTATTTTTCGAGTTTCGAGGTAACCACGTAAACCCGCTTGCCGGAGTGGTGCAATGCTTCGAGAAGTTCCTGTATCCCCGAATAGGGAATGTTTTCGTACAATCCTTTCTCGCCAAAATAAGTCCGGAAATGCTCCACGGCCAGGTTGGTATTTCGTTCGTTCAGCCCAAACAGGTTTTTAAACCCGTCCTGAAGCGGAGGGCCAACGAAGCGTTCGAGTAGTTCGTCGCTGTAACCGTCAATGTGCATCTGGCGAAGGGCATATTTCAATGAATTGCCGATTCCCAACCGGGGGTTGGTTAATGTTCCGTCGAGGTCGAAAAGGATATGAGTAAAATGGGGCATAGAATATAGTTATGGGTAGAAACGCGATTGTGTGTAGAGACGCGGTTAATCGTGTCTCTACCTTGTATTATTAATTATTCTTCCTCCGCGTTCAGGTTGATCCAAATCCGCTTTTTGGTACGGCTAGCTGTTTTGGCTTTCTCTTCGAGCAGATCGTAGTCGGCTTTCCGGCTTTTTACGAATTCGTTAAATGTTTCTTCCGATTGCCATTCGTCAATAACCAGAAAAATGCCATCGCCTTCGCCGCTTTCGAGAACATCAGTTCCCAAATAGTCAGCCGATTTGCTGAAGAACTTTACCCAATCGCCTTTTGCATCATAGAACTGTTCGAATTTTTCGCGTTCCTTAAATTTTACTTTCAATTCCCAAATAACCTGAAACATAGCTTATCTTTTAAACGGTCAGCAAAGGTGAGGAAAAAGTTGTTCAGAATCAATGCAAATCTGATTTTCGATTCGGAAAACTGACCGGCATTTCCATTGTACCGGAAACCCTATTCCAGCG